>NZ_JACRYT010000013.1 GCF_014333425.1 Zhenpiania hominis
AAACTGACGAAGCAGAGGATATACATAAAGAACCGAGGAAAGATAGAAGCGAGGGATTTCAAGGACAAAGACAGAGGAAAAGGCAGCTATGGTGAATATGCAGAACGGATCATAGAGGAGGCCTGCGAGGGAGCGATTGATTTCAGCATATTTGAGAGGAGCGAGCCTGTTTTCGATGGAAGCAGCGGAACCCAGACACTGATCAGAAGCCTTAGCATGAACAGAGGCATACCGCTAAGCTAGATGATAATCATTTTGGATCTGTCAACCAAAAACTCCACAACAACTTGACACCGCCAGTTTCTAGCTGCATTTTGATCAGAAATAACGATTCCATTAAGATTTAATATTTGAGCATTAACAGCAAGAACACATAAAAAATTGTGCTGATCGCGCCTTCTATACATCATAGGATTTCGTGGATCAAAATATAAGTTCACATAGGAATGCAGTTCCTTTCCATTTGGGATGGTTTTATTTCGTCTTTCTTGAACATCTGGATCAGCAATGGATTCATGTTGAAAATCAATATTGTTGTATGATAATATACCATGTTTAATCACTGTAGGGATATTTTTTATAGGCATTATATTATATAACACTCGTTTTTTTGTTAAACGAAAAAAGAGTTCGGCATAATTCATAATATTACTCCTAAGCAAGGATATCTTGCTTATTTTTACACCCCTCTACCTATTAGATTACTCAGTTATAATTTCTTTATGTCATTTTATCATAGAGTCCCATGGAAACCAATAGATATGTCAGCATCTTCTCAAAAGTTTGTTTAACCTGCATATCTATTATCTCCTCTATCTCCTCCAAATTAAATCCTGTTTAAATCGTGTGGTAAACTGCACATTATACTTCACGGGCATCCTTAAGCGATTCCATCGTCGAATATCTCGGCGCGGAAGGATCCTCCTTCCGTTTCCATCCTTCTTCAATCGCTGCTGCAGTAGTATGGCTTGGCACTTCCAATTTTAATTCTAATCGAAACATTTTATCATTATATCAAACGAATTTTATTGTATTTTTGATAAAGAAAGCAGCTTCTCAAAAAGCTTCTGGCTTTCTAAGAGGCTGCCTATAAAAATGTGTTGGGTCGTAATTTACCTTACTTTAACTTTCTTCACTTTACTGTAATCACCGTAAATCTTTGTCTTTCCGACTTTCTTGTATGCACGGACTTTCACATAGTATGTTTTTCTCGCTTTCAGCTTTTTGATAGTCCGCTTCACCGTCTTGTTTTTGCTGATAGTGATATTTTTTTTGCCTTTTTTGAACTTTTTGTTCTGGGCGTATGTAATCTGATAGCCGGTCGCTTTGTTGTCTCGTTTCCAGCTTACGGTCATACGTTTTTTGCCTTTTTTGACTTTCACACCCACAGTTTTCTTCGGCTTTACCGTGATGGTAATTCTTTTCGTTGCAGCGTTATACTGGCTGGTTGCCGCTGCTGTGATCGTGATAGTTGCCTTACCCGGCCCCTTCAAAGTTACTCTTCCGATGGTGCTGACGGTTGCCACTCTTGGGTTGCTGGACTTATAGGATAGTTTTGTTTTAGCTTTGGCGTTCAGGTTAAATGGTTTATTTCCGTAGGTCTTTATAACGGATTTTGCAGTGATGGTTTGAGAATTTCTTGCAACTGGCGTTGTTGGTTTTTGTTATTGTAGAGGGGTTTCATCTATTGTTCCGTCACTTGACACAGCCCCGGCATAAGACCAGAGATTAGAGGTTAGATTTAAACGCAAAGCGGGTCTTACTCCAATATCACACATTGCAACATAAGTGCCTCCTTCTGCAATGAAACCATTCTTTGTAACATATACAGCACCAGATGCCTCCTCCACAGAACCATAAGAACGTAGCCACCACGTATCATTATTAGCTGTGTCTCCTATTTTCCAATTGACATAATCTGTGTCTTTAGAAATTCTTGTCGGTGTATTCTGCTGAGTGTCTGGGAACCCATAGGTACTATTTTTTGCTTCTGTTACAGAAAGTAAAAAAACTTTATCAGTAGTATGAGGTCCTGCATTATTCATAATCTTTTTCTCATAAATTGCGTTCTTTTCTTGTTCATTAAATGCCACATCTATGAAATTTTTCTGTGTAAAATTTTCTTTTGCTGAATTATAATCACTGCCATATCCATTAAGCCAGCTTCTAATAATGGAACGACTCCAAACACCACCGCCTTCATCTGTATTATACATCAAATCTTTTTCTAAATTTTTATCGGCCAATAGCAATGCTTCATCACCATCTACCGACAACACCCTCCATTTAATCGGGTCGTTATTGAACCCACCGTTCCCATCCGAACTCTGTGGATAGTGTCCAAACCAGACGCAATCCCAGGTGACGATTCCGTCCGATGCGGTTCTTGGGTTCTGCAGGTTTGTTGTTGCCGCGCTGGCCTTCGATACATTCATCGGCATCGCCAGTGTCACCAGCATCAATAACGCAACCGCTATCGCTATCCACCGATGCCATTTCTTCTCTACACTCATATTCAAGAGGTTCCCTCCTTCAAGACGTTCGATTCCGGCATCCCTAAGCGACGGTAACCTCTCTCCCGTTTCTCCCTAATGCTACTTGAACCGTTTGAATGACTTTCTGTTCCGCAATCATCCTCTTGTTCACATACTTAATCTCAGTGTATCGCATTTTCCAGATTCCTGCATTAACATAGGTTAACAAACCAGACTTTTTTGATGTTTTTATGTATTTTTCTACATATTCTTCACAAATTCTGTTTCTTTTCTATCAGTATGCCACGTTTCTTTCGCACAATTTGAGAGTCTGGATACAATCCATCGGAACACAAAAAGACTGCCGCCAGCCCCAAGACCAGCAGCAGTTCAAACAACCCGTTCCTTTTTACAACCTGTATATCTCATCTTGTGGAGTATCGAAAAGCCGCTCCTTTCCCTCCAGCAGATTCAGCATCTTCAAACAGTATTCATATCTTCTGAGTATAAAATTCTCTGCTCCATGTTTGTTCTTATCGATCATCCCCATGGCAGTAAAAATCGTAAAAAATTCCGACAAAAGCTGCCTGATGTACCGTTTCTTGATCATAGATCTCATCTGTTACATCCATGCTTGCAGATGAATAGGTGCCTAAATTATGTTTCGAAATCTCCGGCAAATCGCCTTTTTCTTGAATGGCTTCAATCCCTTCTTTACAGGTAACCAGAAGCTGCTTATATGCTTTATCCCGATCTACAAAAATCGGCTCATTATACATAATACCAATGCACTTAATACTGTACCTATAAGATATTTCTTTTTCATCAAATTCATCTCCATTCACCACCTATCTTTACTATTTTTTCCAATAATTCCAAGGCTATCCGTTCCTCAAATTCGGCTGTCAAAGATGCAAGAACACATATTACTGCGGCCATCGCTCTCTTAGACGGAAGATTCTCTCTAACAGATTCAAAAAAGGTAAGCCTTTTTATTTTTCTCAGAAGACTCAGTAGTAAATCCCCATACCGCTTCATCTGTGGTATAATTAAAAAAAATCAAGGAGAAATACATGAACACCAATCATAACCTGCAATTGCTTTCTGCCAAGCTCCCCTTCTGGAGCCATTTATCGGCTCCTGAGCAGCAGTTTCTCTCGCAAAGCATCTCACTTTGCGACTATAAAAAAAACCAAACAATCCATACCGCGGAGTTTGAATGTATCGGGCTCCTTCTTGTCAAGTCCGGAATGATCCGCATCTTTCTGATTTCGGAGGAAGGAAAAGAAGTCACGCTTTACCGGATTTCGGAAGGAGAAGTTTGTGTTCTGTCCGCAGCCTGTGTCCTTCCGTCCATCACGTTTGACATTCACATTGAAGCTGTATCGGATACCACTCTGCTTCAGATTAGCGCGCCTGCCTTTTCCCGTTTGATGAAAGAAAACATTTATGTCGAAGCTTTTGCATATAAAACTGCTTCTCTGCGCTTTTCAGACGTTATGTGGACCATGCAGCAGATTCTTTTCATGCGGTTCGATCAAAGGCTGGCTGTCTTTCTTTTAGAGGAAAGCGCGGCGCGAGATACGGATGTATTAAAAATTACCCATGAACAGATCGCGAAGCTTGTCGGAAGCGCTCGGGAAGTTGTTACACGCATGCTGAATTATTTCGCGGAAGAAGGGTGGGTCACACTGTCCCGTGGAAAAATCGCCGTCAAAGATCGCGACGCATTAAAATCGCTGCTGCAGCATTCCCTGCCGCAGCAGCGGTAATATCGCTAATATCGCTGTCGCTACTTTTTCTTTTTCCCCACTTCTTTTCTCTTTCCTGAGTCTTCCCTCAGCTCCATCGGTTCATGATCTTTTCTCGGTACAATTTCTCCCGTCTCTACAAGGTGAACAAACAGGTCCGCCAGCTTTGGATCAAACTGGCTCCCTCTCTTCCTTTGTATCTCTTCAAGAGCATATTCTACAGAATAAGGGGTTTTATAAGATCTTCGGGAAACCATCGCGTCAAAAGAATCTGCGATACACAAAATTCTGGCAGATAGAGGAATATCCTCTCCCGAAATTTTCCGCGGGTATCCTTTTCCGTCGTAGCGTTCGTGATGTCCGATGACTGCAGGGATTACATAATCCAGCGATGGAAGATGGCGGATAATCCCAACGGAATTCTCTACGTGCCCTTTCATAATCTCATACTCCTGATCCGTCAGCTTTCCCGGCTTATTGAGAATATCTTCCGGAATCCCGATCTTTCCGATATCGTGCAAAAGGCCCGCTTCCCGTATCAGCTCCACAAAGTCCTCTCCCATATCATTTCCGGCGGCCAGGCTTGCCGCATAGTAGGCGACATTTTTCGAGTGATTGAATGTATAATGATCCTTGGTGTCAATGGCGGCAGTCAGCGCATAGATCGTTGAGGCGTATTCCGAGTAGGCATCCTGCTTGTACGCGCTCCCCTCATCTCCGGGCAAGAACGCGTTACTGCTGCCTCCATGGGCCAGCATAATCGCATTTTTCCCTCTGCGTTTCACCTGGTAGACTGCCATATCCGCATTGTCCACCAGTTCTTTCATACTGCCTGCCGCATAAGGATACGAGGAAATACCTCCGCTGACAGTCAGAACTTTCAGCGTGTAATCCTTTTCCGCCTTATTCATATCCATAATCTGCCTGCGTATATTTTCCGCCAGATTTTTCGCAGACAACAGATCATATCCCGGGAGAATTACAGCAAACTCTTTCCCACTGTATCGCGCCGTGTATCCGTTATTTCCCACGCTGGCCGTTATGATTCGAGCCACCCGCTGAAGGGCCAGATCCCCTTCCCTGTATCCGTAAAGCTGATTGTAAAGCTTGAAATCATCCAGGTTGAGGATAATCAGCGCAAGGGAACGGTCTTTATTCTTTTCAAATTCTTCCTGAAGCACTTGATAAAAACACTTTCGATTCAAAAGCCCGGTCAGATCATCCGTCCTGGCTTCCGCGTAAGCTTTCTCGTACAGCCTGGAATTCTTAACCGCGATGGATCCGATGGAGCTGATCGAGGATAAGAAGCCAATGTCATCGTATGTAAATCGTCCATTTTTTTCCTTTGCGGAAATCGCTACAAACCCAATCAGAAAATCTCCGTCTCTAAGGGGCAGAAACACCTCAACTCCCAGATCCCGAATCTGCTTTTTTTCGCTCTCCCACATGGATTTGTAAACGGTAAGACATCGGAACTCATCCATAAAAAGGAAATCACACTTTTGCTTCAGGTAGACAACAATCGGATTGGAAGCTTTCAGAGAAACTTGTTTACTGTCCAGCGGACTGGCGCTGTAAGCGATATCATATCTGCTCCCATCGCTGTCCGCAATGAAAATAAATACTTTCTGCACTCCAAGAAGCTGGCGTACCGCGTCCGTTACATATTTCAGCACCTGATTGATTTCAAGGCTCCGGGAAACATTTTCACTAAACTCTTTCAGGGCATCGGATTTTACCAGTTCGTCCTTGATGAAAACGCCGTCCACAAACTTTTTCACCCCATAATACAGCAAGAAAGTCAGAAGGGTAAAGAGAACTGCCGTAATCAGGATGTAATTATCCGCGTACCTCCCCAAAATCGAACGAATAACGCTTGCCAAAGGGACAATTACATTCGAAAAGAGCAGAATCGCGATCGCCATTACCACAATATAGCAGCTTCCCTTTGACACCAAAAGAGTCAGTTTGAACAGACGCCGCCGGTACAAAGCGTAACTCATAAAAATGACCATCAGAAACGCGGAAAGAACATCGATGGGAAATCCTTTGAAAACAGGAACACACAGACAAAGCTGTCCAATAAAAAGGCACAAAATTCCCAGCAGGATCGGACGCAGCTGTCTTTTGCGGATTTCATCCGTTCTGTAACTTTTTCGGAACAGCAGCATCATATGGATCAGAATCAGCGCGCACACAGCAAAGAGGATTCCCACCGTCCATGTCACGTGATAGACAAAACTCACCTGCCCGTCTCCGCTTTCAATCATCTTCGGCGCTTCCAGGAAAAATCCTGTCGCAATATTAATGATATTGATGAGCAGCAGGCTCACCAGCCATACAGGAGTCAGTTTTGATTTTTTCTCTCCCACAAAAGCCTGTCCGAAATAGAAGAGGCCATATGCCATCATCAGAAGGCCAAACAAGGAAACATCATACCAGAACTTTTCTGAAGGCCACAGACGCATACGCATACAAAATGAACCTCCGGTCCACAGAACACTCAGCACCAGCACCAGAATAAACGCGTTATTCAGTTTCGTTCTCCTTGCGGCCATGAAAGCAAACAGAAAAATCCCATAGCCGCCGAGGGCAATTGCGGGAATAAACACATAACTGTTCATTGTTCTGCCCTCCCTTGCTGCCACTCATAAGTATTTTTCTGCAAAGCGGTTAGATTACGCACATCCCGTATAGACGGATTAATTTTCCTCAGCTTTTTCTGATAGGTTTTATTATACTCCGCAAATGTACCGCATTTCAGAATCGTAATCTGAAGAGGATCCATGCCCAAAATCCGCTTTAAATCTTTATAGTCATGATCCACATATTTAAAATAAACCGTCAGATGTTCTTTCAGAATTTCTCTGCTGACCGCCCGGCTCACAAGAGAATCCGGTTTCAATTCTACATACATGTGCATGCGCGGCTTATTTTCCGACGTATATTCTTTCACAGCCAGCCAATCTTCGATATCCAGCCCCGACAAATTCACAACAGTCTGGATCGCGCTCTGGGATATTCTTGTAAACCCCGCGATATCAATAATATCCGCAACTCGGTCAATATAATGAAAACGCGGAAGCTTTGTCTGATCTTTGCTGCTTTCAAGAGCCACGCACCGGTATACATCTCCTACCCGGTAGCGCATAAACGCTCCTCCCTTTAAAACGGAAATCACAATTTCATATTTTTCGCCGGCAAGAACTTCGTTCATCAGACAGGTCTTCGGTTGATAAGAGGGGTCTTCCAGATTCTTATTCATCTCCTCTTCCGGAATGAATTCGTAAAAGCAAGTGTCCGGGAAAAAATACATTCCTTCTCGCGTCCAGGTTTCCGTTCCAATACAGGAAGGCTCTGTTCCCGCGAACAGTTCCATCGGCCGTATTCCCCAAAGCTCTTCCAGTTCATTTTTATAACAGTTGTTATCTGTCCCCGCTACCATAAAACCCTTCAAATCAAACAAGTCTTTTGGCATTATATCTCTGCCTTCTTTTTTGCAGATCCGTTTTGCACGCAGATATCGGGCCAGCCTTTTGGGAGAAACATGGAGTATAGAACCCTTTCCGTTTTTTCCGCTCTCGCTGGAAGCCATTTGTGAAAGGGATCTGCTGACATAGTACGCGACACTTCCCAATCCGAAAAAAAAGTCAATCCCTCTGGACATTCCCATTTTAAATCCCTTTTTATTTCTCTCGGAAAAGGAAAGCTTCTCCGCTTCCTCCACAGGCGGCAGAAACTCAACTGTAATTTCGTCACAAAGGGCCCTTGGCATAAGACCGGTAGCATAAGGAAGCGGCGCCAGACCATAAAGCATGGTGTCGCCCGCCTTTGCGCTGAACCGCATTTTTTCCGTACTGGTACACAGAATCATACAGGCAAGGATGTTATTTTTATAGGTATTGAGCATTCCTTCCGTATACGGAGCTACCTTAATCGGATGTTTGCCTCCTTCCCAGGTGGTCTGAATCCAGATAATCGGCTCCGCGGGAAGCATATCCCCCCGTTTCTGAAGCAGAACATCCGCATAATCTTCATAGGTAGTCAGAGGAAACGATTCCCTCAGTTCTTTTACAGAATGTATCGATTTTCCTTTTAAAAGCTTCTTTCCCAGCTGAGAACCCGTCCACAAAGACAACTGTTCTTCCATCAGGCGATTCTGTATATTCATATACTCGTCAATATTCAAATCCAAAAAACCGCAATACTCATTCCAAATATCTTCGGCACGGCTTTGCTTCAGTTTTTCCTCGAATTTCATACATGTTTCCTTTCCCTTTTTAAGGTTCTGATACATTCAGACATACTCTTTCCTGTAGGGATCAGAAAGGGCACTTTCTTCTTGTAACTGCGATAGTCTGCAAAGCAGTTTGGGAATGTCCACACATCCTGTACAATCACATACAGTAAATTACACACGCAAAAAATAACTCCAGCAAGGATTACGGACGGTTCCGGCACAGCGGCGGCAAGGCAGATATACAAACCGACAAACCACAATACTCCCGGATGTCGGCACAAAGCGTACATTCCTTCTGCACACACCTGAGGGTCTCCATCTTTTTTTATATAAGTTTCGCTGAATGGGATCGCAAAAAACAGCGTATAAATAAGAAGGATGAAGAACACTGCCGCCAAAACCAGGGCAACCCACTGCCCAACGCCTCCTATTCCTCCGCGCTCCCAGTTCCGAACCATTAGAATCCCTGTCGCTGTCGCCAAAAGCAGCGCCCCAATGAAAAAAGCCGATTTTATCCATTTGCATTTCTGTTTTACCGAATTAATATCATAAATTGCAAATAGAAGAAAGGCAACCACTCCCGCCGCGATACATGCGCCGTCTGTCATTTAAAAACTTTCCTTTAACTGTCCGGTCCGATACGCGTTCACTAGCGCTCTCAGTTCCTCCACTTCCCGTTCCAGTTCCTTTCCCTGGTCTGTATCCCGTACGGTCATTCGCTTTGGAAGTGTCTCAAGGGTCGTAATCTTTGGCGTATGGAACACCTGAGTTCCATCTTCCTGAAGGGGCTCATAAGGTTTGTGCTCCGAAAGAGCCATAAACCTGGAATTAAAGATAAAGGTATACCCCGCGATCCCGGTCTGTTTCTGATAAGCCTTTGAAATTCCTCCGTCAATGACAATCAGTTTGCCGCCTCCCTTGACCGGACTCTCCCCGTCTTTGATTTTTACAGGCACATGCCCGTTTAAGATATGGGAAGTCTTCGGATCCAGATCAAATTCCGCCAGAATCTTCTCACAGATTACTTTATCATTAATCAGAGAATAGTATTCCGCCGTATGTTCTTTGTGGGTCTTTTTGTCCGCAATGAAACACCGTTCAAAAGTCGTCATCTGATCTTTTCCAAACAAGGGGGAATTATTGCTGAGCCATAAATACCACATAATATCACCGGAACGTCCCGTCTCTTCGGATTCATCCGGTACAAAGTAAGCCATTCTCACCTGTTCGTCCAGGTAATCCATGTAATCCTTTCCCTTTTTCGTAACGCCGTTTACCGTACACTCCTTGAACTCCCCATCCGCGGTCATCGGAATACAGCCATGGAACAGCAGGTTGCCGTTAATGCATTTGTACAAGCTTCCGTGACTGTAAAGAAAACGGATATGCTTTTGCAGCTTTTCACTCTGAAGGAAGGACGCTTCCAGGGAATGAAGCATTTCTTTTTCTTCTTTTGTGAGTTCATAGGGGTTTTCCGGATCAATGGTCGGGAAGTTGGCGTCCCTCAGTTCATAAGTCACGCCTTTTATGTCGATGGTCCCCTTTCCATAATCAATTTTATCCAGCAGCATCCGGTGTTCCAGTTTATATTCAGGATGGGCCATGATTCTCTGTCCCTCTACCTTGAACTGGCAGATAGCGATGGCCTTATTCATCTTCGCCGCCAGTTCCGGATCAACCGGATCGTATTTATTTTCATCAAGGATTTTCGGCTTAAAGTACTCACACGGGTCATCCCCATAAATCGTAGAAGCAAGGACTGCCAGCGGTCGCAGGTTAATCCCGTATCCGATTTCCAGCATATCAAAATTATTGTAGCTGATGTTCATCCGCAGTACGTTTGTAATGCAGGCCCAGTTTCCTGTCGCCGCGCCCATCCAAACGATATCGTGGTTTCCCCACTGAAAATCTACGTCATGGTAATCGAGAAGAAAGTCCATAATGGCGTCCGGATGCGCGCCTCTGTCCCAGATGTCTCCGATGATATGCAGTCTGTCTACCGCCAGGTTGCTGATCAGATTTGCCATCTTGATGATGAATTCTTCCGCCACACCGCACGCTACAATAGAATTGATGATCTCACTGTAGTAGTGGGCTTTATTGGCCTCATCATCCGCATGCAGCAACTCATCCATACTATACGCGAGATATTTCGGAAGCCTTTTGCGCACCTTTGATCTCGTATATTTCGTAGAAACCGATTTACAGATTTCAACAAGCTGGAAAATTGCTTCTTTACACCATTTGTCAAAATCCCGCTCCGAAGCTTTTCTCCGTTTCAGTTCCGCCTCCGCGTTGTACACAAGAGCCGCCAGCGCGTCCCGTTCGTCATGAGAAAGGTCCGGTCCGAAAATTTCATCCACTTTTGTGTGGATGACGCCGGAAGCGCTCTTTAACATGTGGATAAACGCTTCATGCTCGCCATGCAGATCACTTAAAAAATACTCGGTTCCCTTAGGCAGCGCCAGAATCGCGCTCAGGTTAATAATCTCCGCGCAGGCCGCGTTAATGTTTGGATAATCCTTCGACAGATGCCGCAGGAATTGCTCGTCAATCATGATTTCTTTCTTTTCTCCTTCACCAAATACTAATATCTGATTATTTTTTCCTGTTTTACGGAATTCTATCAAAATCCGACTTCTGTTTACATTGTAACATAACTGAAATCTCGCCGCAATTTTGAATTGGTTACAATAATAAAATTATATCAAATTGGCAGAAATATGCAATCTGCCGCGCAAACTTTCTATAATTTGGAAACTAATTTAAAACATGAGAAAGGAAGCGGAGTTACGCTGATAATCAGTGGATAATCCGCAGGAAATCAGCGGGCAAACATCAGGAAACCAGCGGGCAAACATCCCGCCCCGCTTCCCGAAGGTGTTCGCCCAGAGCTTCCCTTCCATTGCATCATGGATCGCTTCCAGCGTACTCCACAGGATTTCTGTCTGTGCTGCGAGATTTGCTAATTTGTCTTGAATATAAATTCTTGAATCATTTCTCATCTCCTTGTAGATTCCTGTCCATTTTAATTCAGAACAAATCCCTGAAATTATGGAACAGAAGTTGCGGCGCGCGAATAAATTGGCAAAAATTCTGGGCTTGGTGCGCGATGCGCGAACATTTTGGGCAAAAGGAACGAGTAGTTGCATTTTTCCCCAAAATTCTCCCTTCGTCTCTTTGTTTTTAAGATCTAAATTTCCAAATATGGAATATATAGTAAAATTTGCTTCAAAATCCGCAATTCTGATTTCGGAAAGGCAATCATGTTCGCACCCATGTCTCCTTCGTACTTGACATTATAAAAAACACCTCCAAAGTAACAGATTTTTATATTTTATCTGTCTACTTTAGAGGTATCATATCAAAATCAATATGGGTGGTAATTACTACTAAATTAATACACCTTTTTACATTTTTTTGCGTTAACTTCGTACACCATTCCGGATGGTTTTTTACGCCATTTTTACACCAAATAGCGATAATTTACAATAAATGGCAACAATCACCATCATTTTTTCAATAGTTTCAACCATTGAAATTTCAACGTATTTACCGGATCTCCCGAATATTGAACGGAGTGTTCTGATATACATAATAATTGAGCCAGTTGGAGAACAGCAGGTTCGCGTGGGCTCTCCAGCGGAACAGGATCTCCTGCTCCGGATCATCGTTCTTAAAATAGTTGGCAGGGACCTGGATGTCCAGTCCTTTTTTTACATCGCGGAAATATTCTCCCGCCAGAGTATCCTTATCGTATTCCTGGTGGCCGAGAACGAAAATCTGCCGGCCGTTTTCCGTGGAAATGATATGAGGCCCGACCTCCGGCGATTCTGCCAGAATCCGCAGTTCCGGATGCTTCAGGACATCCTCTTTCCAGATCTCCGTATGTCTGGAATGGGGAGCGTAGAAGATCGAATCAAATCCCCTCATCAGCGGATTATGGGCTCTGGTCACCCGGTGCTCGAAAACGCCGAACACCTTCTGATCCAGCAGGTGCTTGTCGATTCCGTAATAGTAGTAAAGCGCTGCCTGCGCCCCCCAGCAGATAAACATATTGCTGTAAACATGCGTCTTGCAGAACTCAAAAATTTCGCATAGCTCCTTCCAGTAGTCCACCTGCTCATAAGGCATCTGCTCCACCGGCGCTCCGGTCAGAATCATCCCGTCAAAATATTCATGCTTAATCTCGTCAAGAGTCTTATAGAACGTATCCATATGCTCCTGGGAGATATGGGTGGATTCATGGGAATCCATCTGCACCAGAGTCATCTCCACCTGCAGCGGACTGTTTGCCAGCACTCTGGCAAGCTGCGTCTCTGTGGCGATTTTAGTCGGCATCAGATTGACGATTACGATTTTCAGCGGACGGATATCCTGCGTCGTCGCCCTGGCCTGCTCCATGGTAAAAATATTCTCATTCTGCAGCGCTTCTGCCGCAGGCAGTTCGTTCGGTATGATTAAAGGCATTGATACTTCTTGTGTCCTCCTGTTTTCCGTTTATTTCACTTTATCGAGAGCCTGATCAAAGTCATAGATAATGTCTTCAATGGCTTCCAGACCTACCGATACCCGAATCAGGGACGGGCTGATTCCCGCCGCGATCTGTTCCTCTTCCGAAAGCTGTCTGTGGGTTGTGCTGGCAGGGTGCAGCACAGAAGTGCGGATATCGCCCACATGTACAACGATACTGGTCAGTTCCAGATGCTCCAGGAATTTTTCTCCTGCCTCTTTTCCACCCTTCACGCCAAAGCAGAGTACGCCGCTCTGTCCCTTGGGAAGATATTTCTGCGCCAGCTCATAGTACTTATCGCCTTTGAGACCCGGATAAGCAACCCAGTCCACCATCGGATGATCTTTCAGATGCTCTGCCAGTTTCATGGCGTTTTCACAGTGACGTTCCATACGGATATGCAGCGTCTGCAGCCCCTGATGAGTCAGATACGCGTTCATCGGCGCCATCGGACAGCCCAGATCCCGTACCAGTACTGCCGTCAGTCTCGTGCAGAAGGCGGTCGGACCGAACTTTTCATAAAAGCGCAGTCCGTGGTAGCTTTCGTCCGGTTCGGTCAGACCCGGGAATTTATCCGACGCGGCCCAGTCAAACTTTCCGCTCTCCACAATCGCGCCGCCTACGCAGCTGGCGTGTCCGTCCGCGTACTTGGTCGTGGACTGAATCACGATATCGGCTCCCAGTTCCAGGGGGCGGCATAAAGCCGGAGTTGCCAGCGTGTTATCTACAACCAGCGGAACTCCGATTTCCCTCGCGACCTTTGAAAACTTCTCAAAATCCAGAACGCTCAGAGCGGGGTTTCCAAGAGACTCGCCGAATACGGCCTTGGTGTTCGGTCTGGCGAACTTCAGAATTTCCTCCGCCGGAAGATCCTGATCCACAAAGTCCACGTCGATTCCCAGTTTTTTCAGAGAAACGCCCAACAGATTGTGGGTGCCGCCGTAGATGTTGGACGCGGAAATTACATGATCCCCCGCGTTACACAGGTTCAGCACCGTAATCAGAGTAGCCGCCTGTCCGGAGGAAGTGGCAATTCCGGCGGTTCCTCCTTCCAGCAGCGCCATCTTGTTTTCCAGCGCTTTCACCGTAGGGCTTCCCAGCCTGGTATACATAAAATTGGGACTCTCTAAATCAAAAAGATCGGCTACATCCTTCGCGTTATAATAGCGGTAAGTTGTATTCTGCACGATAGGGAGCACCTGAGGCTCTCCGCTCTTCGCCTTGTAGGCGCCGTGCACGCATCTGGTTTCAAACGCGGTTTTTCTTTCTTTTGTCATATGTATATTTCCTCTCTTATTTTTTCATAAATTCATACTCAATATCTTACACGATTTTTCACGAAAAAACAAGGAAATCTCAAAACAGGTTCCGCTTAAAGCCGGTATAGGTCGCCGCAAAATACAGCAGATAGACTCCCGCGAATATCAGCAGGGAAATCCCGTAGTAAAACAGCGCGGAAGTGGGAATCCCGGTATAAAATACAAATCTCTGCCCCGCGTAGATGGAAAGAATTCCGCTGAGGATTACGGCCATCAGCATCGGCCACAGGTAATAGGAGGCAAGCTGTTTCAGCACGATCCGCCCGATTTCCCGTTCCCTGAGTCCCAGCTTGCTCAGAACCTGGTAGCGAAAACGGTATTTCGCCGAATCGCTCAGCTGCTGCACGGAAAGGATCGTCATGGACACGCACAGGAACACGATCGCGATATAAAACAGCGGATAGGCCATAGAAGCAAGGACAAAACGCATTTCTCCCATCATGTTGTCTCTCACCATCACCGTTGCCGCCATGGTTATGATCTCATTGGTGCCGTAGCCCCAGGTAATCACCGCTTCCATTTCCCCGGTCTCCTCGTTTTCATAATCCTTGCTGTCCGCCAGAAGATCCTGCAGACCATCGGGAGCAGATCCTTTCAAATCCGCTGCCAAAAGAGAGTAAAACGGATTCATCGAATTGGCCAGGCGATCCGGAACCACCAGGATATAATCCGCCCCGTTTTCCCCGCTCTGGGCAAAGGGAATCGTTTCAATACCGGCACAGCTGAGGGAATGTCCCGCCGCCTCAATCCCCGTTTCCTTCCGGAAGCGCTGGAAGCTGTCTTTGAGCCGTTCTTTTGTCTGAATCAGATACTGCCGTTCTCCCAGGCGGATCGGCTCTTCTCCCAGCATTTGCCGCAAAGCGTTGTAATCGCTCAGCTTCATATAGGTATCATAATCAAAATACTCGCTGCTGCCGGTGTTTTCCGTCTGCTGGCTTTTGTTCTGAAAGTAGGGAAGGTTCTCCCGCAGCCAGTCGTTCACAGTTGTGCTCCCGTTCTCATAAACCCGGTAGACCCGCAGAGCTTCCGGCTCCGCTTCTTTTTCCAGAATAGCGATCTGCCGGGCGAAATCATCGTCCTTCTCATCGCTGAACATAATGACATCAAAGGGAAGCTCTGTTTCCAGCATCTTGTTCTGATAATCGCTGAGCATCATTGCCGCGGAGCATCCGACCAGAGCCAGAGCCAGCAGCACAGTGATGCTCCCCATAGTAAACCGCATCGTTTTTATCTTGGAAGCCATCTGGCGGAGAAGAAAGATCCGTTCCCCTTTATAAATTCCTTTACCCTGCCGTTCAATGCGGATGGCCGTCAGACCGGAAAGGCCCGCGTAAAAAAGATAGACGCAGACGATCAGCCCCGCGCTCATGGGCCATACATTGGCCATATTGAAGCTTCCTGTAAACAGGAAACTGAAAAACAGGATCGTATAGGCAACCGCGAGAAAGAGCCAGACCGCAGACCGCTTTGTCTGTTTTCTGCGCAGCATCTGGTTCTGCCGGTCCAGATAGAGCAGGTCATAGATCTTCATCTTTTTGAAAGCCCTGCGGTTTCTCCACAGAGCGAGAAAATAAACGGCTCCGAACAGACATACGGTCATCAGCAAGCCGTATCCGCTCACTTCCGCCGACAGATGATAAGCCCTCTGGAAAATATGATAAAAAATCGCCGTCAGAATCTGCTGGAAAAAAAGTCCCGGAAGGATTCCCAGGATCAGCGCCGCCGCTCCGATCAGAAGATTCTCCCTTGTAAACAGCTTCCGTATCTCTTTTCGCTTCATTCCCATCAGCAGGTAGGTTCCGAATTCCCGGCTTCGTTTTTCCAGCATAAAGCGGATCATATAGTGAAACAGCCACGCGATGATGAAAATCAGGAAAAAGGTAACAAGGCACAGCATGGCGGCCATGATACCTCCGCCCTGCGCGTAGAGCGCTTTCAGATCCCTGGAGAAAATCAAGGAATTGAACGCCAGCATCAGCGCGGAAATAATGGTCATGGTCACCAGATAGATCAGGTAGTCCCTCATGGAACGCCTGGCGTTTCGAAAGGCGAGTTTATTCAGCATGGGAAAGCTCACCTCCCGTAAGGGAAAGAACTTCCAGAATCTGATTCAGGAAATCACGCCTCTGCCCGCTGCCCCTGCGCAGCTCGTGAAAAATTTCCCCGTCCTTTAGATTCCCAGTTCCTCCATGATAGCCCCGGCCTTCTCCTTGATTTCCGCTGCCGGACGTTTGCGGATGCTCAGCGCCAGCGTGATGTTTTCTTCCAGAGTCAGCGTGTCCAGGAGATTGAAGTCCTGAAATACAAACCCCAGATGCTCTTTTCTGAAATCCGCCAGCTGATCCTCGGAAAGCGCGGTTATATCCGTATCCCCGTACCAGATATGACCGGAGGTCACCTTGTCGATGGTGGACATCAGGTTCAGCAGCGTGGTTTTTCCCGATCCGGAAGCGCCCATCACTCCTACAAATTCCCCGGATCGCACTTCAAAGCTGATTCGGTTTACCGCCTTGGTTATATTGTCTTTTGTTCCATAATATTTTTCGATATCACAGACTTTGATTGTTCCGTTCATTTCTGTCATTCCTTTCTTTTCTGAATATCTCAAGTATAAAATGAAACAGCAGGCGTTTGTATCGCTGTGTCTTACGCCAGTCTTACAATTTTGAAAGACTTCTTTTCCGGGCATTTCCCTCGCTTTTCACAGGCTCCGGTCTTTCGTAAAAGGTTCCCTTTGGAAAGCGCAGAATCATCTTCATGCCCTTCCCCTCTTCCGATTCGGCGTGAATCTGGATTCCCAGTTTTTCGCACAATTTCCTGCAAAGATAAAGCCCCATGCCGGTAGACGCCCGGCTGCCGCGTCCGTTGGTTCCGGTAAATCCCTTATCAAAAATACGAACCAGCTCTTCCCGCCGTATCCCGACCCCCTCATCGGAAATGGCAAGCTGTACCCCGTTTTTTATGTCTTCCGCTTCAACGCGGATTGTCCCCTTTTCTCCTTTTTTGTATTTAGCCGCATTGATGAGAATCTGACTGAGAATAAAAATCAGCCATTTTTCATCACAAAAAACCGTTCCACATTCTGTGCGCACAGTAATCCGCATCCCGTTTTGAATCAGAAATGCTTTGTTTTTGGCAATCGCCTGATAGACCACCTCCTGCAGATCCAGTTCTTTCATCAGATAATCCTGGTACACAAAATCCGATCGGGCGTAAAAAAGCGCGGATTCAATGTAATTTTCAATTTTTCCAAGCTCCGGGCGGATTTTTCTCGCCAGGGTCTTTTCCCCGGATCCGGTCTGATTGTCGCAGATCAGTTCAATAGCGGTCACCGGAATCTTGGCGTCGTGAACCCAGCTTTCAATATATTCCCGGTAATCTTTCTGCTCTGCCTCCAGGCGGTGGATTTCTTCGATTACCGATTTGTTTGACTCTTTCAGAAGACGGGCGTAAATCTGATCCTCACAGCGGTACGGACGTTTGATCAGCTCTCCAAGAAGATAGGGCCGATCAAGGCCGGAGAGAATTCCCTCCAGTTCTTTGAAATATCTGCGCCGTGAAAGATAGGCGCAGATGAAATAAGCGGCCGCCGCTGCCGCCCATCCGATGAGAATCAGCCCTACCATTCCCCCTTCGGTTCCGCCGGCTGTCAGAAAAAGCGACAGCGCCGCCATTCCCGCCAGATTCAGCAGAATCGCGGCGGTCCGATCCCTGAGATATCCGCGTATCGTCATGCTGCATCACTCCCTGCTTCCAAGTTTATATCCCATGCCCCGCTTTGTCTCGATAAGATCGCCTGCTCCGATCCCGGCAAGCTTTGCCCGGATACGCGTCATGTTGACACTAAGAGTATTATCGTCAATAAAAATCTGATTGTCCCACAGGTATTCGATGAGATCCGCTCTGGAAACCACCTCTCCCGGATGAAGAAACAAAGCGTTGAGAATCCGAAATTCATTTTTAGAAAGCTCAGCTTCCCTGCCATTTTTACGGATGCTGCAGGACAGCAAATCCAGCGTAACATCCCGATACGTAAGAGTCCTCTCCTCTTCTGCCGGCGCGCCGCTTCGTTTCAGCACCGCCGCGATCCTGGCAAGAAGAATAGGCGCCTGATAGGGTTTTGAAATATAATCGTCACCGCCTCCTGTGATACATTCCAGTTCGTCCATGGAAGTGTTCCTGCTGGTGACAAAAATCACCGGCACGTCGGAAGTATTTCGCAGCTTCCTGCAGACCTGAATTCCGTTTTCCCCCGGAAGATTCACATCCAGCAGCACCAGATCCGGCGATTCCCGCAGAATCTGCCCGGCAGGATCTTCAAAGCTCTGGGGGCACACCGGCTCATAAAGCGCATTCTTCAGAAGGACTTCCAGTTCCTCCCGAATCGCCGGATCATCTTCAATTACCATAATTTTGTACATCTTTTCCCTCCCTTTTCCTGCACCTACCATACCACAGATTTTCCCCAGGGACAAGATAAAGCGGCAGAGCGGATGGACCGCGGCCGCGGGCAAACATCATACCGTTTCCCGCTGCCGTGTTTGCCCGCAGAAAAAAGCCTGACCGTTTTTCCGATCAGGCTCTGCTAACAGACTTCGTCTCCAGATGAAAAGCGGGCCGCCACTGTACAATAGCGGCGGCCAATCTACTATAAAACTTTACTGAGAAAGCTCTTTGTCCGCTCGTTCCGCGGGGAATCAAACAGTTCCGCCGGGGTTCCCTGCTCCATGATAATTCCCTGGTCCATGAAGAACACCCGATCCGCCACTTCTTTGGCGAATCCCATCTCATGGGTTACAATCACCATGGTCATTCCCTTTTCCGCCAGATCCTTCATTACGGCAAGCACTTCTCCAACCATTTCCGGGTCCAGCGCCGAGGTCGGCTCATCAAACAGCATCACTTCCGGATCCATGGCAAGAGCCCGGGCGATGGCGACTCTCTGTTTCTGTCCGCCGGACAGGGCCCTCGGGTAAGCAAGGGCTTTATCTTCAAGGCCTACCGTTTTTAACAAGTCTTTTGCCTTTGCTTCCGCGGCTTCTTTTGACATGCCTTTTACCTTAATGGGCGCCAGAGTCAGGTTGTCCAGCACGGTCATATGTGGAAACAGGTTAAAGCTCTGAAATACCATTCCCAGCTTTTCCCGCACCTTGTCGATGTCCACATCCGGCCGATTGATCTGTTCTCCGTCCAGATACACTTCCCCGCCTGTAGGCTCTTCCAGCAGGTTCAGGCAGCGCAGAAAGGTACTTTTTCCCGATCCCGACGGTCCGATTACGCAGACCACTTCCTGTTCCTTGATTTCCTCGGAAATTCCCTTCAGCACTTCCAGTTTGCCAAAGGATTTTCTCAAATCTTTTACCTTAATCACCCTGCGCCATCCTCCTTTCCAGATACGCCACAATCCGCGACAGAGTAAGCGTCATAATCAGATAGATTACCGCCACTCCGATATATGCCTGAAAGGACAAAAAGGACTGGGAAGCCCATAGCTGTCCCCGCCTTGTAATTTCCACAATTCCCGCTACAGACAGAATCGCTGTTTCTTTTATTAGCGCGATAAACTCGTTTCCAAGAGCCGGAACGATGATTTTAAACGCCTGAGGAATGATGATATAACGCATGGTCTGGGCGCTGCTCATCCCCAGGGAACGGGCCGCCTCGGTCTGTCCGATATCAACCGCCTGAAGCCCGCTGCGGATGATTTCCGCCATATAGGCAGAGCTGTTGACGCCGCAGGCAATAAAACCAATCAGAATTTTAATTTCCCAGTGAAAGGATACGCCAAACCACTCGCTGATAATCTGCGGGATTCCGTACGCCAGAATCAATACCTGCACCAGCAGCGGCGTACCTCTCAGGATGTCCACGTAAATCGTCGCGATTCCCCGCAGAATTTTAAACCGGGACATTTTCGCCATAGCCACCAGAAGTCCCAGTATCAGTCCGATAAACACCGCTACCAGTGAAATCAGCAGGGTGGTCGGCGCGCCTTTTGCCGCTACGATGACTCCTTGTAAATATTCCTGCACCTTATCTCCTCCTGACAAGAATCAACCTTTGACCGCCTGCGCGGCCAAAGGTCTCCTAACAATCCTATTGTATCTCTTATTTATTGAACCATTCATCAACCAGTTTGTCGAACGTGCCGTCTTCCTTGATATTGGCAAGGCCCGCGTTGATCTTCTCAAGAAGCTCCGTATTGCCCTTCTGAACCGCGAATCCGTAGTTTTCCGCGTTCAGAGGTTCGCCGACCATCTTGATTTTATCCGGCTGTTTTTTCATATACGCTTCGGTTACCGGCTTATCGTTGATCACCGCCTGCACATCTCCGTTAAGAAGCTGCATCATCGCGGTATCAAGTCCGTCCAGAATAACAGCCTCCGCGATTTTCCCCTCATCAGCCAGCTCCTGTGTTTTTGTAGCTCCTGTGGTTCCGGTCTGAGCTGCGACTTTCATGTCCGGCGTCAAATCGTCCACGCTCTTGATGGTATTGTTGTCTTCTGTAACCGCAACCATCAGCTTGGATTCATAGTAAGCGTCGCTGAAATCCACCTGCTTTTGCCTTTCCGGATCGTCCTTGTTCATTCCGGCGGCGATAATATCAATGTTTCCCGCCTTCAATGCCGGCACCAGCCCGTCAAAGGTCAGGTTTTCAAAGGTCACTTCAAATCCCTGATCTTCACCGATGGCTTTAATCAGATCCATATCCAGGCCGACAATATTCTGTTCTTCGTCCGTTGTGTCAAACGGTGGGAATGTCGGCTCTGTTCCTACCTTGTAGGTCACTTTCTCCGAATCGCCGGATGTGTTTTCTTCGCTGTCTCCGCCGCCGCAGGCCGCCAGTGAAAAGGCCAGCGCCACGATAAGCAGGACCGCAATGATACTCTTCTTTTTCATTTTTCTTTCTCCCTCTTAAATAAGTGTCGGTTTAATAATTATACGACGCATACAAAAAACATGCAAGAGTAAAGTATCTATTCAACAAAATAAAAAGTGAAAATGACGAGAGGAGTATCAATCGCCCGAATACCGTCACTCATTCAGAGAAAAAACCTGTTCCAGCCATTTTCCGTAATCTCCGATCCATCCGCCGTCACCGCCGAATCCGTGGGGCCAGTCCTGTAAAACGATCCGCTTAGAAGACCGCTGCCATAATCGTATGCCTCCGGAAAATCCTCCGGAGTAGCCAGAGTGTCTTCGGATGTTCCGTCTCTTACTTCCGATTCTTCCCGCAGCTGTGCGGTATTCCCTTCTTGATTTTGCTGTGTACGCATTGTTTCCTCACTTATTTTTTCTTGAGAATCCGCGCCGCTTTCTGACTGCGCGGAACAGCCGGAAAAAAGCAATATTGCCAGCGCGAACAGAATCCCGATTTTTTGATACCTTCGCATGTTTTTTCTCCTTTACCTATCGCTATTGTAAGATAGTTTCAAGGGAAAGTACAATGCAGGTTATGAAATCTGCTATAAGTGAAAATTCTAGTAACCCCGACGCGTTGCGAGTTTCATAAATACAAAGAGATAAACCACTGTCCGAAAACATAAGCTAGATCTGGAGGTGGTTTTATATGGCAGAAAAAAAGCAACAGGAGACAATCCTGGTAAACGGATACGCATATCCTACAATTTCCCGGGAAACTCTGGACGCGTGGCTTGTAGATCTGACGTTTGTCTCCGCGTTTAGTTATGGTTTTACTGCGGACGGACAGCTCATCATTCTTGATGATGAAAATATTACAGAACCTGCAAAAGCAGCGGGAGTGGAGCCTTTAATGGTGCTTACGCCTCTGGACAGGCAGGGCGCGTTCAACAACCAGTTAGCGAAAAGCCTTCTGGAAAACCCGCAGGCGCAGGAAACCCTGATCGCTCAGATCTCGGAAAACATTCGCGGGAAAGGTTTATTTGGCGTAGATTTTGATTTTGAATATGTATTTGCGGAAAATCGGGATCAATATACAGATCTTGTAAGACGAGCAAGAATAAAGCTAAATGAAGAGGGATATCTTGTAACCGTGACCCTTGCCCCGAAAACTTCCGCGGATCAGAAAGGCCTTTTATACCAGGGACATGATTATCGGGGAATGGGGCAGGCGGCCAATTTTGTTCTTTTAATGACATATGAATGGGGATATACCTATGGTCCGCCGATGGCCGTAGCACCGCTGAACCAAGTGCGGCAGGTTATCGAATACGGAGTTACGGAAATTCCTCCCGATCAAATTTTAATGGGAATTCCCAACTATGGTTACGACTGGAAGCTGCCGTTTATAAAAGGCGAGTCGCGGGCGGAAAAAATCTCAAATGACGAAGCATTGGCAAGAGCCGCTTATTACGGAGTTGAAGTACAATTTGACGAGCTGGTGCAATCACCTTATTTTTATTACACAGATGAAAATGGAATCGATCATGTCGTATGGTTTGAGGACGCGCGAAGCCTGCGCGCAAAGCTCGCCCTTGTATCTGAATTCGGGCTGGCCGGCGTCAGCTACTGGAACATTATGAATTTTTTTCAGACCGGATCAGAAGTTCTGCAGGGAATGTATACAGTGGCGAAGGTATAAAGCTCATTTTAAAGGTTTTATTTTCACCACTTAATACCCGTACATGTATTAAGTGGTGAAAATTCGCATCTGACTTAATTTTCCCTGGAAATACCTGTATTGCCACTATCCGTTCCCAGTGCGTATTCCACAAAAAATCGCAGCCCTTCCGCCTGTTCTTCCAATGTCAGACAGACAAGAGCCAGACTCAGCATTCGCAGTTCCTTGGGAACTTCCTTATCTCTGAAAATCCGAAGGCATTCTTCCATCAGCGACATTTTTTCAGCAAACCAGGCCTTAATTCCATGCACACCTGCCGTTCGTTTCCTTTCTCCGGTGGCACAAAAGACGAAGGTCCGCAGGTACTCCCGCTCTGAGGAACCGATGTTTCCTCATCGCTTCTTTTTTTATCAAAAGTATTCCAAAACTCCTGTACTTTTTTCCACTGTTCTTCTGTGAGCTTCATGATACAAATATCCTTTCGGATCCGCAAACTTTTTCACGGAGATCTGTTTGTCCGGAAAATTCACTCTTTCTTTTTACTTTACCCTTTTCCCGCTACGGGAACTGTAACTGCTGTAAACTTTCTTGCCTTTTACTTTTTTATAGGCCCTTACTTTATAGTAATACCGCTTGCCGCGTTTTAAGCGCTTGTTTATGAATTTAGAAGTTCTATGTCCAACGGTTTTGATCCGTTTATAGTTTCCTGACTTTTTCGCTGAACGGTAAACCTGATAGCCGGATACACCGGACACCTTTTTCCATCTTACCGTAATTTTCCGTTTTCCCGCAGTTGTCCGAACGCTTGATGGAGCTTTCGGCTTTGCCGATTCTGATGATGCGGAGGAAAACGGATAGACAGCGCTTCCGTTGTATGCCCGTACTTTATAATAATAGGTCTTTCCTGCTGTAAGGCCTTTATTCTTAAAACTGGTCGTGCCGGAACCAACGGTTTTTACTCTTTTATAGCTGCCGTTCTTTGAAGAGGCCCTGTAAATCTGATAGCCGGATACGCCGGAAATTTTATTCCATTTCACCTGAATCGTTTTATAATTATATCTGGCCGTACTGATTCGCGGAATCCTTCTTGCCATCTTGCTCAGATTGCTCAGTTCCGTCTTCGCCCCGCTCCGGTACAGATCCTTGGCGCTGAACAGAGAATAGCCGCCGCAGCCGTAAGAACGGAGCAGGTTCAGCTGATCCGCCAGGTTGGTGGATTTTTTCTTCCAGCCCGGGTCATCGCTGTATTGAATTCCGATCCGGTAAGAGGCCAGTCCGATATACATATCCGTTCCGTTTTTATTCAGATTTTTCCAGGCTTTCAGACGGTCCGTATACATGGTCGTTTTTCCGCGGCTTCCCCACTGGTTCGTCCAGTAAATCTGCGGAATGATATAGTCGATATATCCGGAGGAAGACAGCCATTTGTCCACGTCCGCCCCTGCGGATCTGCAGTTTTCAATATTTCCCTGGGGGCTGATTCCGAACACCGCGCCGCTGCCCGAGGACTTTACGGTACGGTATACGGATTTTACCATTTGATTGACATTAGAACGTTTTTTCGATGCGGAAGGATCTTGGCTTACTTTTAAAATTTTATCATTATCCCGATTCTTATAGCCTTTTTTAGCGTGATAAAAGTAATCGTCAAAATGAATTCCGTCTACATCATACGCCATCACTTCCCGAACAGCGGTTTCAATCCGCTTCGTGGAGCTTTCATAGGCCGGGTCCAGATAATAATCCATGCTGATCCGGTAAGGATTCATCCAGGCGTGAAGTTCCATGCCTTTGCTGTGCGCCAGCTCCACCATGATTTTCAGAGGATCAAAGGAATAGGTGTCTTTGGCTTTCTTTTTGGAAGAAGCTTTAGAGGTCAGAGAGGACATAGCTTTAAAAGTCGGACTTTTCCAGGCCGCGTCGTCAAAGGCCCTCACATGGAAGTAAACCGTATTGAGCTGATTGGATTTTGCTTTATTCAGAAAAGCGGAAGCCTTTGCCCGAAAGGTTGATTCACGGTTGGTCTTCATCCCCAGAGAACTGAAGTCTACATAGGAAAGCCAGACAGCCCGCACCTCCTGACCGCCGCTTAACGCGCGCGCTTCCTCTGCCCTGTGAAAAGGAACGATCCCCAGGATACTGGTGATTCCAAAGATACATACGGTAATCATGACTGCAATTCGTTTCTTCATAGTCTCCTCACACTTCTTGTTCACACTTGATTTCGATAGTTTTCTAACTCCTGCCGGGCGCCTTTCCGGTACAGATCCTTGGCGCTGAATAAAATATAGCCTTGGCAGCCTTCTTCTCTAAGTATTCGTAACTGCCTGGCAAGATTGTCATCTCGCTTTCCCCACCCGGGATCATCCGAAGCCTTTTCCCCTGCCCGGTAGAGGGCTAGTCCTATATAAAGCCGCACCTCTCGCTCATTCAGGGAAATCCACTCTTTCAGTGTGTCGCTGAACATCTTCTCCCGCCATGTGGCGCTGTGCTGATCCGTCCAGTATATCTGCGGCGCCAGGTAGTCCACATATCCTTCTTCCGACATCCAGGTTTTAATATCCGCTCCGATCGATTCGCAGTATCCGGTGTTTCCGGCCGGGCTGATTCCAAACTGAATTTCCTCTCCGTATTCTTTCACCGTTTCGTAAACCGACCGCACCATCCGGTTGACGTTTTTCATTTTTTCTTCCGCGGAAAGCTCCGCGTCTTCCGTGTAAAAATAGTCGTCAAAGTGAATTCCGTCCACCTCATAGTGATCCAGGATCTCTCTCACGCATGTAAGAATCTCTTCTGTGGATTCCGATGCGGCCGGATCGAGGATCTTCTTGTCAAAATCCGTATTCCGGTAAGGATTCAGCCAGGCGTGAAGCTGCATATTATGTTCATGGGCAAGTTCTGTCATAATTTCCAGCGGATCATAAGGGATTTCCTCCTCTTTGTCCCAGATATACCGGCTCATGGGAAAGGTATCGGACGGATAGGAAGCGTCCCGAAATGCCCGTACATGAAAAAACACCGTATTGACGGAGTTTTTCTCCGCCCGCCTGAAAAATTTTTCCGCGTTTTCCCGGAACTTATCTTCGCTCTTATTATACAGTCCCACTTCCTTAAAGTCCACATAGGCAAGCCAGATTCCCCGGACTTCTTCCCCGATTTCCACCCGGGAATTCTGATTCTGATAAAGCAGCATCCCTGCCGCAAATCCCGCGAAAACCAGCAGTGCTAAAGCTGCGGCCTGTATCTTCCGTTTTCTGCGGCGAAGCTGCTTTGAGCCGCTCCTTCTCTTTCGCCCTTTTTTCTTCATACCAGCCGATTCCGCCTTTCTCCCTTCAGAAAGCTTTCCAGATTCGCCCCACAGGTGTCTACAACCGTTTTTCTGGTTTCATAGGGGGTGAATGCCACATGGGGCGTAATCCAGCAGTTTTCCAGTCCAATCAGAGGGTTTGCCTCTTCAGGCGGTTCCGGTTCCATTACATCCAGGCCGGCGGCGGTCAGTTTTCCCGAAGTCAGAGCCTCCGCCAGAGCCCCCGCGTCCACCAGACCGCCCCGGGCGGTATTCAGAAGGATCGCGCCGTCCTTCATATTTTCGATAAAGCTTTTATCCACCAGATGCCTGGTTTCCGGCGTCAGCGGACAGTGGAGGGATACCACATCCGATTCCACCGTTTCCTGAGGGGAACGGCTGTAGATATTTACTTTCATACCAAACGCTCCCGCAAGTTCCGCCACCTTTTTCCCGATATTTCCATATCCTACGATTCCCATGGATTTTCCGGAAAGCAGGGTCAGGGGCGCGGTTTCCCGGAGCGTCTCTTTACAGGAACTCCAGTCCCCGGAAAAGACGCCCTGCCGGTACGCTTCCACCCGGTTGGTAATGGAAAGCAGCAGAGCCACTGTATGCTGCGCCACCGCGTCCGTGGAGTAGGCGGGTACGTTGGTCACCGCGATTCCCAGCCGCGCGGCAGCCTGCAGATCCACATGGTTATATCCCGTTGCCGCGATTCCGATAAACTTCAGCGACGGGCTGCGCTCCATCTCCTTTCTTCCCAGCGGCACGGAGTCAAGGAACACCGCTTCCGCTCCGTGAAGCCTATCTGTGATTTCTTCTTCTGACGTTCTCTTGTAATCCTTGAACTCTCCCAGTTTTTCAATCGGCTCCCAGGAAATATCACCCGGATTCACCTCTGAACTGTCTAAAAACACAATTTTCATCTATCCCTCCTGATCGAGTTTCTCTAAAAGGCTCCTTATTTTCTGCTCCGTCCTTTTGCTCTTTTTTCCCTTCATGGTCACCACCAGATTGTCCAGGCGGAACACCTCTCTGCACAACCCGGTCAGCTCTTCTGCCGTAACCCTTTCATAGGCCTTTTTCCTCTCATCCAGCCGGGTGCTGGTTTTCCCCAGAATATGTCCCTCGTACGCCTGCGCCCAGTTCAGATTTGAAGCGTGATCCAGAATCAGTTCTCCATTGTCAATATATACAGGCTTTACATAATCCAGTTCATCTCCCAACCCCTGTTTCAGGCCGCAAAGCAGTTCCACGACAATTTCCACGGACTCCAGCAGTCTGGAAGGCTGAACCTCATACTGAAAATACAAATTTCCGATATTGCTGTACTGCTCCATACCGGGATCAAAACTGTAAATACAGCCTGACTGCTCGGACAGCGCCTGATGGACTTTGGCGTTTTCACAGTCAAACAGGATATCATAAAGCAGCATATATGCTGCCTGGCTGCAGCGGTTCGTATCAAGGTCAAAGGAAAAGCGCACCAGAGTGTCTTTACTCTGTTTAACGGCAATCTGCCCGTTTCTGCGGAAAAACCGTTCCGGCACCGGCGCCAGATTCCGCCGCACTTTCTTTCCCTCATTCAGTTCGAAGGATTCAACGGATCTGCTCAGGAATTCAATATCCTCCTCTTCCACGCAGCCGGTCATGTAAAAAAACAGATTGTTCGTGGAAAACAGTTCCCTGTGAGCCTGCTGCAGATGTTTTTTTCCCATCCGATCCAGCCGGGTGCTTTTTCCGGTTATCGTCTGCGCGAGAGACGTTCCCTCCCAGACAATACCTCCGGTAAAAAACTCCAGCGAAGATCGTTCGTCATCTTCCCGGATTTCCGCCTTAATCCGTCTGCGTTCAATATCAATTTCCGCTGCCGGAAGGACAATAGGTTCAAACAGCTTTGTAAACACCGCAATCGCCTCCCGCAGATGCTTTTTCGCTCCGGTGATCTCAAACTGGATGAACTCCTTGTAGGTACACGCGTTGAACATCAGTCCCCGCCTGTCCAGGTAAGGATACAGTCCTCCGTCCATCAGCCAGTTGATATTGCGGATTACAATGTGCTCCAGGAAATGAGAGATCCCGTTTTCTTCCTCCCCTTCGTACAGGCTGCCTGCCCTCAGATACAGGCTGAGACAGAAACTGTGCAGGTGCTCTCCGGAATCGCAGAAAATTTCAATTCCGTTTCTGGTTACCTTCCGCTGTTCCATTTACTTCCTGCTCTCCAGGTACGCCGCCCTGCCTTCCTGATACAAATCGCCTCCCGCGCTGTCCAGAACAACCGTAACCGGAAAATCCTCCACCTGCAGTCTGCGTACAGCTTCCGGCCCCAGGTCTTCAAAGGCGACAATTTCAGCGGATTTTACCTTCTGCGCCATCAGAGCCCCCGCTCCGCCGATGGCCGCGAAATAAACGGCTCCGTTTCGGATAGCCGCGTCTTTCACCTCCTGGGAGCGCTGTCCCTTTCCGATCATAGCGGTTTCCCCCAAATCCAGCAGCGTAGGCGCGTAAGCGTCCATCCGGTAGCTGGTTGTAGGGCCTGCCGCTCCGATGGGGTTTCCCGGCTTTTCCGGCGTCGGGCCCACGTAATAGATCACCGCGTCCTTTACTTCAAAAGGCAGCGGCTCCTGATTCTCTATCATCTCGATCAGACGCTTGTGGGCCGCGTCCCTGGCTGTATAAATGGTACCGGTGAGAAATACAGTATCGCCGGCTCTTAAGGGTTCTAATTTTTCTTTTGTAAATGGCTCTCTGATTCGATATTCCATAGTTCCTCCCGCATGTCTTTCTATAACGTCCGCTCCGCATGTCTGCTGACATGGCAGTTAATATTCACAGCGACCGGAAGCCCCGCGATGTGAGTCGGAGCGGTTTTAATCTTTACCGACAGCGCCGTTGTTTCGCCGCCAAAGCCCTGGGGGCCAATCCCCAGATCGTTGATTCTTCTGAGCAGTTTCTCTTCCATTTCCGCGTAAAAGGCGTCCGGATTCGGTCTGTCAAAAGGAATCAGCAGCGCTTCCTTCGCCATCAGCGCAGCTTTGTCAAAGGTGCCTCCAATTCCAACGCCCACTACGATCGGCGGACACGGATTCGCTCCGGCTTCCTCACAGGTCTTCACAATAAAATCCATGACGCCTTCCGCCCCCGCTGACGGCGGCAGCATTTTGATCCGGCTCATATTCTCCGACCCGAACCCTTTCGCGGCAAAAGTGATTTTCACCTGTTCCCCCGGAACAATCTCATAATGGATATGGGCCGGCGTATTGTCTCCGGTATTGATCCTGCGTAGCGGGTCTCTTACCACCGACCTTCTCAGGTAACCATCCCGGTAGCCCCTGCGCACTCCTTCGTTTACCGCGTCTTCCACAAAGCCCCCTGTCAGATGCACATCCTGTCCGATTTCCAGGAACACGCAGGCAAGGCCTGTGTCCTGGCACAACGGGAATACGCCTTCTTCCGCGATTCCGATATTTTCTTCTATCTTTTCCAAAACGCTTTTCGCGACCGGCCATGGCTCTTCCTGCGCCCGTTTTTGGATCGCGCATTTTACATCTTCTCCCAGAAAATAGTTGGATTCTCTCGCCATTTCCGCAACCGCGTCCGCGATTTCTTTCACATCAACTGACCTCATAGCCTCTCCTCCATAAAAGTTCTGTGTTCTACTATTATACGAAAAAATACGCATCTTGGGAAGCCCTTCCGCATACACTGGTAGCATTTAAAGTGCGGAGGAAACTATGCAGCGAAACAGAAAAAACAGGAGCAGAAAAAGAAAGCCGGCAGTACGGACAGGAAGACGTACAGCTCCGCCTGTCCTTAAATCCGCGGCCATTCTCGTCGTCGCCATCATTTTTATCCTGATTATCATTCCCTTTACCATTACCATGGTTTTTACCTCTGATTCACAGGAAGGCACAAAAAAAGAGAACCGTGATCCCGGCGCCCAGCCGGAAGAAACAATTACAGATACTGCCGCTGTTCCAAAAACTATTCGCGTACAGAGAGAGGACAGCGGAAAGCGTGAGAAAATAGAATTTGAAGAATACGTAAAAGGCGTTGTCGCCAGCGAAATGCCTTCGGATTTTGAGGAGGAAGCCCTGAAAGCACAGGCAGTGGCAGCTCGCACCTACTCTCTCGCCAAAGTACAAAACGCGAAAAAAAACGGAAATTCCTCTACCCATCCAAAGGCGCCCGTGTGCGACACCGTCCACTGTCAGGTTTATCAGGACAAAGCCCAGCTGAAGAAAGGGAAAGGCGCGGACTGGATGAGGTCAGACTGGGAAAAAATATCCGCGGCTGTCGAGGATACAAAGGGACAGCTCCTTTATTATGACGGCCAGCTGGTCCAGCAGGCGCTGTTTCATTCTTCCAGCGGCGGAAAAACAGAAAACTGCGAAGACGTCTTTGCCTCCGCAGTCCCTTACCTTGTCAGTGTGGAAAGCCCTTACGAAGAAGACGCCACCCATAAAAAAGAAACCCTGACCCTGTCCCTTTCCGAGTTTTCCGCAAAAATCAAAGCTTCCTATCCGGATATCAGCTTCGGAACAATCCCTTCCGGCGGGATCAAAATCCTCTCCCGCAGCAGCGGTGGACGGGTCGATCAAATGCGAATCGGAAACGGGACGGTTACCGGAAAACAGGTTCGGGAGGCGCTTGGTCTCTATTCCGCCAACTTTACCATCTCCACAGGAAAGGATACCATCACCTTTACTACCACAGGGTCCGGCCACGGAGTGGGAATGAGCCAGTACGGCGCCAACGGCATGGCAAAAGAAGGTTACTCCTATAAAGAAATCCTCCAGCACTATTACAGCGGAACCACCATAGCTGGCGGCAGTTAAAAACGATTTCATACCCCGGATATTTTTTCCACGCGATATCCGGCCTGTTCCAACGCCCTGGCGATTTGTCTCTCATCCACTTCTCTGTCATAAGAAACAACCGCCTCGCCTCTGGCAAGGCTTACAGAAGCGGAAGCCCCATCTATACGGTTGATTGCGTTTGTCACGTTATTGACACAGTGTTCACAGTGCATACCGGAAATTGTTACGACTTTTTTCCCCAGAACCCTTCCTTCCAGCTTTTTTTCCCGCACAGGGACAGGGCTTCCGCCGCCTCCGCAGCATCCCCCTTTTTTCGATCTCCTTCGGATACCGATGATGGCCAGCGCCAGCACCGCAATTACAATCAGGATTCCAATAATATTATTCATGCTTTTTCCTCCCTTTCCGTCAGGTAAACACAGAAAACCGTAAGAGACCGGAGGGCTTCCGGTCTCTTATATCTTGTTATAAAGCTATTTTTCGCTGTGGCATCCGCATTCGTGTTGGGAATGCTCCAGATGCTTGAGATTCTTCACGGCACAGCTTCCGCCTGCCGGACAGCCGATACATTTATGCCCTTTTTTTCTGGCTCTCACAAGATAGGCTACCGCAGCACCGATGATAATTACCAGTACGATTACCGCAATAACTGTACTCATGCCGCAGCGCCTCCCTTTTTATGCAGGGCGCCAAACTCCGCTTCCAGTTTGCGATTGGAGCGAATCACAATCATCACTACGATTGCCGCCATGGCAAGTACCGCGATCAGACCCGGGAAGAATCCAACGCCGACGCTTCCGGTTGTAATAATAGTTCCCACCTGATATACCAGGAACGCCACTGTATAACCAGTGGCCAGCTGCAGGCCGATGCCGCCCCACAGCCACTTCTTGCTGCCCAGTTCCGAATTCATCGCGCCGATTGCCGCAAAGCAAGGAGGCGTGTACAGATTGAACATCAGGCAGGCCAGAGCCGCTGCGGAAGTAAGGCCAAAGGTCATGGCAACTTCTCCCGCCCCGCCGGTCAGCGCCAGTTCCTCTGTATCAATAAACGCGGACAGTCCGTAAACTACCGCCAGCGTGCCAACCACATTCTCTTTGGCGATAAAGCCTGTGATCGCCGCCGCTGCCATCTGCCATACGCCGAAGCCCAACGGAATCAGCAGTACCGCAAACGGAGTCGCGATGGTCGCCAGAATGGAAGTATTCTCCATGCCTTCTTCCACCAGCTGCAGCTGCCAGTTGAAGGACTGCATGATCTGAACCACCGCGTTGCATACCAGAATAATGGTCGCCGCTTTGATAATGTAAGCCTTCGCGCGTCCCAGCATGGAAAAGGCTGCCCTCTTAAGGCTCGGAATTTTATATTCCGGCAGTTCCATAATAAAGAAAGATTTTCTGTATTTATGACCTGTAATTTGTTTAATCAGCAGGGCTCCGAGGAAAATCAGGGCGATTCCCACAAAGTACACCAGCGTGCTGACCCAGGAAGCGCCTCCGAAGAATACCGCCGCGAAAAGAGCGATAACCGGAATTTTGGCGCCGCAGGGCATAAAGGTCGCCAGCATGGCGGTCGCTCTTCTTTCCCTTTCATCCCGGATCGTACGGCTTGCCATAATTCCCGGGATCCCGCATCCTGTTGTAATGATAAACGGAATGATGGATTTTCCGGAAAGGCCGACTCTTTTGAAAATCGGGTCCATTACAACGCTGACACGAGCCATATAACCGCAGTCTTCCAGCAAAGCAATCAGGAAGTACATTACCATTACCAGAGGCAGGAAGCCTACTACCGCGCCTACGCCGCCTACAATGCCGTCCGCCAGCAGCGCCTGCAGGAACGGTGAAGTGTTTTCAAGGAGTCCGGATACCCATCCCTGGAACGTTTCGATCCAGCCCACCAGCCAGTCCGCGATAAGAGGGCCCACTTTTGACTGAGAAATCCAGAATACCGCCCACATAACCGCCGCGAAAATAATGATTCCTGCTACTTTATTGGTAAGAATCCGGTCTACCTGGTCCTGTTTTGTGGTATCTTTCGTAAGAATCTTTCTGCTTTCAACTTCACCCACAATTCCGTTTACAAAAGCAAAGCGCTTTCTGTCCTCAGCGTCTACCGCCTTTTTGTCGGTCATGTCAATATCCGCCTGCAGATACGGAGCTTTCTGCCCCTTCCCGCTCAGTGAAACTGCCTGCTTCATCACTTCGCTCAGACCCTTGCTGCTGGTGGAAACCGTTTCGATTACCGGGCAGTTCAGCTTTTCCGCCAGAAGCTTTGTATTGATTTTGGTTCCCTGCTTCTCATTGATATCACTTTTATTCAGCGCTACAATCACCGGGATTCCCAATTCCAGAAGCTGTGTGGTAAAGAACAGACTCCGGCTCAGATTAGTCGCGTCCACGATATTGATAATCGCGTCCGGATTTTCGTTTCTGACAAAACCGCTTGTAATACTTTCTTCCGGAGTGAACGGAGACATAGAATAGGCTCCCGGAAGATCCACCGCGATAAGCTCCTCCAACGCGCCGCTGGAAAACTCTTTCTTAATCGGACTTTCCTTCTTTCCGATTGTAACCCCGGCCCAGTTACCAACGTGTTCACTTTTCCCTGTCAGCGCATTGTACATCGTCGTCTTGCCGCTGTTCGGGTTGCCGGCAAAAGCAATTCTCATGATACATCCTCCTGTTTTATAGTGTCTTAAAGATTGCGTTTGTAGTTATACAGGGCTAACCATAACCCATAAAAAATAGTGACCACCGCCACTATTTCTATATCAAAACGGCCTCTGCAATACCGTTGTCGATATTATACCTTCCATCCTTGATGGACACGACGCAGCCGCCCTTCAGATGTGAAATCACCGTGATGGGCTCTCCGCTGTAACATCCCAGACGAAACAGGAACGATTCCAGTTCTTCATCGTCCGTTCGGATTTCCTTTACAATATAAGTTTCGCCAATAGTAGCTTCGCTCAAATTCATAATTCTCTCCTCACCGTCTTCTAAAAATCAAACACTTGCCTGGACAAACCTTATATTATGCAGGCCATCCTATGGTTAGTAACTTCTAACTACATCCTTAGTTTAGTACAAAAGAAAATCTTTGTCAACGCTTTTCTTCCAGAAGCAGACAGAAATTTAAAAGTTTTAGTTAAAAAAGAAAATCGCTTTCAAAAAAGAACAACTGACCCGCTACGCAACAGGTCAGTTGTCCTATAAATGTTATTGAGTAAAGGTTGTTTGCTTGATAATTGCTTGTTTCCATCCCTAAAAGTTTGATGCAACTAACTAGGTTAGTTATAACTTACCACTTTTTCTACAGTTTGTCAACCTGTTTTTTATAATTAGATAATTTTCCTTCCTCTCATGCCGGATTTCAAGCCCGAACAGCAAATTCCTCTATATCCGAATCTGCTCCGCGATCTGCCTGCTCAAAGCAGTCCGCATATCCTCCGAGATAATAACCACTCCCCCTTCATACGCTGATATAATTCTCACTTTCGCGCCGGGGATTAAACCGATACTCCTGGCAAATGCTTTGGTTTTTTCATCCCCGTTTACCTCCTGAATTGTTTGTTCTGTTCCTGCGGGCGCTGACCATAATGTTATCATCTTATCTTCTCCTTCCTGCCTGTTTTGGTGGTCCATCGCTCCATACAACCGGAGCTTCTGTTTACACGCCCATTATACCTATAGGGGTATATGTTGTCAAGTTTTGCGCGAATCCGTTAAATATCGTCAGAGCGATATTTTCCGGATCATAAAAAGAGCGCAGCACGGTCTCTGCGCTCTTTTCCTGTTACTTACTTTCTTCCACCAAATCTTCCGTAGCCATCACATACAGCGCTCTGGCGTAAATCCGGCTGAGCATCAGGAGTCTCTCGCAGGAAATATGCTCATCCTGTTTGTGAAAGCAAAGCTCTTCCCCCGGGATGGATGGGCCGTAAGGAATAAAGTTTTCCAGTATCCTCGCATAAGAGCCGCTGCCATGAGCAATCGGTTTGCTCTCCGCATCACCGGTCATTTCCTGATAAATTTTGACTAGCCTTTTTATCAGAGACCCGTCCGGATCTACATAAAAATGAGGATTCCGCATCAGAATCTGGCACTCGCATCCGGCGTCTTCCGCCGCCTTCCCAAGCTTTTTCTCCAGTTCCTCCACCTGCTGTGAAACCGGATAGCGAATATTCATTCCCGCGGAAAAAGAGTTCTCATCAAGGCGAATGATTCCCAGATTATTGGTGAGCGCGCCGCTGGCATCCTCAAACGAGATTCCCAGTCCGCTGCCGTCTGTATCAAAGGCAATCTGTTCTGCCAGTCTATGGAGACTCCGGCATAGAGACTCCGGATAAAAATCAATGTCCCGCAGCACCTGCAGCATCAGCGCTCCGGCATTTACTCCGATTTCCGGCGAAGACGCATGGGCGGACTTTCCCTCAATCGTAAGGGTGAGCCTGTTTCCAGTCTCGGACAGGGAAAACCCGGAATTCTCAAGAAGGCTTTCTGCCGCGCGCCGGATTTTCCCGAGCTGTTCGGCGCTTCCCTCAAATACGGCCTCAGCCTTTGGCATTACCACATTCAGCGCTTCGCCTCCGGTGAAATGCGTTAAAACCGGAAGCCGCGAATCCGTTTCCTCCACAGAAAGATTTTTTACAAAGGAAAAATTCAGAAAGCCTTTTTCCGCAAAGACAGCGGGGAATCTGGCATCCGGCACAATTCCACATACCGGCATCTTCTCTACGTGGTCTTTATAATAGCAGATGCAAGGGAAATCCCCCAATTCCTCATTTGTGCCGATGATATGCTTTATCTGCCGCTTCAAAGGGACGCCGCTTTCCTTCAGCGCCAGACAGGCGTAGAATGCGGCAATGAAGCAGCCTTTGTCATCCACTGCCCCTCTCCCATAAATAACTCCATCTTCGATTTCTCCTCCGTAAGGATCATGGGTCCATCCGTCGCCTTCCGGCACTACGTCCATATGGCTGATTACGCCCGCGGCCTCTTCTCCCTGTCCAAAATTGATTTCACCTGCCCGATAATCGAAATTTACGCATTCAAATTCCTTTTCCTCTCCCAGTCTCATAGCAAAATCAAAGGCCTGCCTGGGCCCGACTCCAAATGGCGCGTTTTCCTCCGCTGGTCCGTAAACTGATTTAATCCGAATTAACTCGCGCAGTTTTTCAATCATCTCCGGATGATAAGCTTCAAGGAGCGAATCGATTTGTTTTTCCCATTCTTTTTTCATGCTCAGCTGCCTCCCTTAAAGAAACGAAACGACGAGGAACGCGATCGTTGTCAGTATGTAGGAAATAATCGCGTAAGGAAGCGTTCCCTGCATCTGATAGTACGGCTTGATATCGACTGCTCTGGAAGAAACCATCACTGCATCGCCGCATACATAAGTAGTGCTCCCCGCCGCAGACGCACAGACCAGCGCCGCGCAGGACGGAAGGGGATCAACGCCCAATCCGTTTGCCAGGGGAACAACAATCGCAATAAAGATCATCGCCATATCCCAGAAGCCTCCGCCGAAATAAGAATATACCGCGCAGAATCCGAAAACAAGAGCCGGAAGATAGGCTCCGTTCAGGAATGGCTTCAGTGTTTCCACGACATAGTCCGCCATGCCGGTCGCCGTATTGACCTCTACCAGCGTCATAGTCATCGTAATCAGCGTACAGATCGCGACCATGCTTGTCACGCCTTCATACGCGTTATCCAAAAGTTTCGGAAGCTTTACCTTCCTCTGAATCAGCATCAGAGCCGCGGTTACCGCAATCGCTGCCATACAGCCGAGCATGACATTGATATCGGTCAGCAGCGTAACGGCAACCAGTACGATCAGAGGGATCAGGAAATTCCACGGATGCGCCTTCTTTCCTTCATTTTCCGCAAGGATGGACTCAAAGTCGGGAGCTTGAATCGCCTCTCCCGTGTAGCTTGCTTCCGGAGGGCACACGATCCCCTGTTCCGCCGCGATCCGCGCGTGCTTTTTCGTAACTCCCAGCATCGGAATAACGCCGAAGATAACCAGCAGCACAACGGCCAGAGAAATCCAGGAATAGAACATATACGGAAGCGCCGCGATATAGGCGTCTGCCCCGCTGCCGCCGCGGGTCACGCCGAAATCCTCAAACAGCCCGCTGTAAAAGACCGCCCATGTGGAAATGGGGATCGCGATGCAGACCGGAGCTGCTGTAGAGTTAATGACATATCCAAGAAACGTCCGCGGAATCCGATGGCTGTCGCACACCTTTTTCATGGCTGTCGCAATCGCCATATTGTTCAGGTAGTCATCCACAAAAATCAGCCAGCCCAGAATATAGGTAATCAGCAGCGCCTTTTTCTTTGTGTTCGCGTATTTGCTGAGCCACATGGCGAATTCTGTCACCGAACCGGAGGCGTCCAGCAGCGCAATCAACATACCGAACAGAGCCAGAAGGAGATAGAGATACCCCAGCGTGCCTCCTGAAAAGGCGGCCTGTACTTTCTCCAGCCATACTGCCGCGAACTTCCAGCCGCCCAGAAGGATCGAACCGGTTAAAGTCGCCGCCGTAACGGACAGCAGCATTCTTTTCGTTGTAAAAATCAGAACAAATAATACCAGCATTGGCAATAATGTCAATACACCTAAATCCATTGTTTTCCTCCGTAATTTTCTTCTTACATCTGCCAGATTTCTGTACGGGAAAAAATACTTTTCCCCGGCTTCGCGTCTTTCTGAATGATGCCGTTATCCACAACCGGCACGCCTCCAACCAGCACATAATCAATTCCGTCCGGCTGAGCCATGGGATCTCCCATCCCAGGGAACGTAGCATTGTCCTTTACCCGTTTCAAATCGAAAACGAGGATATCCGCATCCGCGCCTTCTCCGATGAATCCCTTTGTTTCCAGCCCAAAAAACTGCGCCGGCATCCAGGAGGATTTTTTCACGAAATCCATAACCGTCAGGACATCCTGTTCCCGTACCAGTTCCCGCAGGATTTTCGGATAGGTGCCCGCGGTCTGCGGATGTCCGATTCCCGGAGCAAGGTTTGGAAATCCCCCATCTGTGGAAATCATCACATACGGCTGTTTTAAAGCGAGAGCGATCTCATACGGCTTTCCTACAAAGGCCGTTACGCTGGCGTCCGGATCCGTTTCTCTCAGTTCATGAAACGTTTCCTCTGTCAGACGCTGCCCCGCGTATTTTCCGGTTCCCGCCAGAATATCTTCATAGGAGCAGTCATAAATCTGCTGCCAGCCCTCACAAAACACTTCCGAACCGACCGGACAGGCGAAATCACAGTAAGCTCCGCTGTCCACAGCGATCTGGTATCCCTGTCTCCTTGCTTTTTCAATGATTTTCAGAGACTCTTCCATCATTCCCTGACCGCACTGATAAACGTGATGGGATAAAAGAACCCGGACGCCGGTTGTTTCCTGGAGCCGGATAACCTCCCTTGTTGCCTCCAGCGAGTTCCATCCTCCCGCTCTGGAATGAATCGGCATTACCTTGTCATATTTCGCCGCTACCTCTGCCATTGCCACCATTTCTTCCCATGTGGTAACAGGCGCGTATTCCAGTCCCATCGAAAGGCCGACAGCCCCTTGCAGCAGATCCTCCTCCGCCCACCGGGCCATGTTCTGAATCTGCTCCTTCGTAGCCGTATGATAGGGGCTTTCAATCCCCGCTTTTTCCCGCAGAATCCAGGACTGGGGCGTCAGCGCCGCTGTATTGAGGGGGTATCCGGTTTCGTCCAGACCGGTAAGAAACTCCTTCACCGGATAAGGGCCCAGTCCGCAGGAACCGACAATAATCGTCGTAACTCCCATACTTGCCATCACATAGCCGCTGAAAAGCTGTCCGTCCGCATGACTGTGCGGGTCTACAATTCCCGGACATACAATTTTCCCGGACGCGTCGATTTTACGCTTCGCGGAGAGCCGCGCCCTTGTCACTCCTGCGATTTTTCCGTTTAAAATCGCTACATTGCCAATGGTCCGCAGTTCTGTCTTTGGATCGATCACCGTTCCGTTTTCAATCACACAATCATAAACCGTATGAAAAAAATCCTTCTTTTCCTTCAAAAAGTACACCTCCTTCAAGTAAAAACCGCAGGCAGAATTTCCTGCCTGCGGCAAGTCAGATACCTGACTATCATACCATATAGAACGTTTTTTGAAAAGTGATTCTATTTTACTTTTGCCGCGAAATCGGCCATCGCGTCCGCGATTTTCAGCTGCTGCGGGCAGACCGCCTCACAGCTGCCGCATCCGATACACGCGGACGGCCGCTTTTCTTCCGGCATCGCGGACAATGCCATCGGCGCGATAAAGCCCGCGCCCTTCGCCGTGGAACAATGTTCGTTATACAGCTTCAAAAGCCCCGGTATATCCAGTCCCTGCGGGCAATGGCTTACGCAGTAGCTGCAAGCGGTGCATGGAAGTCCGATTCCGCTTATTTTCTCATCCGCGATCTGCATCAGAGCGTTCATTTCTTTCTCATCCAGCGGCCGCTCCTCTTCAAAAGCCGCGATGTTTTCTTTCATCTGCTCAAAGCTAGATGCTCCGGTCAATGTCACATCCACTTCCGGAAGGCTCTGTAAAAAGCGGAAAGCCCATGCCGCCGCGCTTTCCCCGGGTCGCAGCGCGTTCAATCTTTTTTCCTCTTCCGCGGAAAGGGATGCCAGCGAACCGCCCCGCAGCGGCTCCATAACCCATACCGGCAGATTGTATTCCTTTACCAGTTCCACTTTCTCCTTTGCGTCCTGGAACTTCCAGTCCAGATAGTTCAGCTGCAACTGGCAGAATTCCATCTGATCACCGCAGTATTCCAGGAACCGTTTTATTACTTCATAGGATCCGTGGGCGGAAAAGCCCAGATGACGGATTCTCCCCGCTTCTTTCTGCTTCAAGAGATAATCCAGAATCCCGTACTTTTCATTGAGATACGAGTCAATATTCATCTCACAGACATTATGGAACAAATAAAAGTCAAAATACTCGGTCTGGCACTTTTCCAGCTGCTTTTCAAAAATCTCCTCCACTTTATCCATGTTGGAGAGATCGTATCCCGGAAATTTGTCCGCCAGATAGTAACGGTCTCTCGGATATTTTCCAAGGAGCTTTCCAGCAGTGATTTCAGACTGGCCGTTATGATAGCCCCACGCGGTATCAAAATAGTTCACCCCATGCTCAATCGCGTAATCGATCATCTGCGCCGCCTGCTTCTCATCAATCGGCACTTCCCCGGTTCCTTTTACCGGCAGCCTCATCATTCCCATGCCCAGCGCGGACAGTTTTAAATCCTGAAAATCCTTATATATCATGTTACTTCCTCCCTTTCTCTGCTAAACTTATCCTCTTTCACTTTCTATATTATATCTCGTTAAAAAGGAAACAGAAAATACTTAGTTTGAATATTTCTCTATGCTTTTTCCGTATAATGGATTTACAATATTTTACATGTATGTTATAGTAATTATGTAAATTTTATCCAATATTAAACAGAAAGGATCCTGCCCTATGCCGGGAAATTATTACTTGCACAACAAAGAAAGCTCCTATATAATTAAAGGAGAACTTTTAAGGGAAGAAGAAATAACTTATAATACAAACCGTTCTATGAAGGACAGCGTTCTGCGCCTGCTTTTAGATGATGAAGAAATTCTGCTTCAGGTCTTCAACGCGTTGGAAGGGACAACGTACAAAGAAAAAGAATCCGTTCATATCAATACGCTCAAAGGTCCTATTTTCAGCAGACGGAAAAATGATCTTTCCTTTTCTGTCGGACCGTGGTATCTGAGCCTGATCGAACACCAGTCTTCCCTGTGTCCGAATATTCCTCTGCGGATGTTCATTTACCTGGGCCGCATATATGAACAGATTCTGGATATGACAAAAACCTATCGGGTGTCTCTGTATCAAATCCCCCTTCCCCGGCTCTATATGCTGTATAACGGTACGATGGAAGGGAGGTATTCAATATGATGTTTGACGAGATCACTTACGAAGATATCATGCGAATTCGGATTGAGGAAGCGGAGGAACTTGCGACAAAACGTGGCATGGAGCGGGGAATCCAGCAAGGAATCCAAAAAGGCATTCAGGAGGGCATTCAGGAGGGCATTCAAGAGGGAATTCAGCAGGGAGTTCCCCAGGGGATCCGGCAAGCAAGTGAAAGAATTGCTTTAAAAATGAAAGAAAAAGACCTGCCTCTCTCAGAAATCTCAGAGTGTACAGGTCTGAGCGAGGCAGCCATTAAAGCCCTCTAAAAAAGACATCTGCGGATTTTTTAAGGAGCAGGTCTTACGCTCTGTTACCATTTCCCCCGGAAGGAGGCTCCCGCACAAAAGCGGAGCGGATACACTGTACCTGCTCCTTTCCCGCGTCACTTTTTCCTCGCTGAAGTTGGCGTAACAGTAGCGGCATCCCGCGGGACAGGTATGATAAGTTCCTATATCAATGCTTTCACAGCAGCCGCACGCTTCTCTCTGTCCGCGGTCTTTTCCCGCGTTCAGGCCGCAGCCAAGTATTCGTTCGAGCCGTCTTTTGTCAATACAGCTTCCGGCTGGAACCCCTGCCTGGCTCAAATCCAGTTTCTCCGCGCAGCTTTCTATCTTCATTCCATAGCGCGCGGCAATCCCCGCCAGCTTTTCGGCCAGCAGGATACACTCTTCATCCGCAGGTCTTCGGATTCCCATTCCTGCCAGATTGCGTTCCGTCTTAGCATAAAAATCCAGAAAACTGATTACAGCCTGCTCCGTATACCCGGAAAGGGCTGCCGCAATCTGTCCAAAGGTCCGCACATGATACGCAGCGTCATAGGCTCCGCAGAAAAGAATCGGATCATACCTCCAGACCACCCGTTCTTTTCCGATTTTGCCGGCCAGTTTTTGAAAGACGGCAATTCTCCGGCTTCTGTCCGCAAGTCCCGGTTCCAGCTCTTTTCCATAGCCGTTGAGGGTGAACTGAACATAATAGGGAAAGCCTTCCAGTTCATCCAAGCGCGGCAGCAGTGACTCCGGAAATTTGGTCCAGAACACGATACCGTCTATCACATCTCTTGATAAGCAGATACGGCTGATCTGCCGCGGGTTCATTGGATTTCTCACATAGACATATTCCTCTTTCATGCGGTTTAAAAACCAGTCTCCATAGTAGCGGGGAATATCTGTCCTCCTGCTGACGCTGAGTATCATGATAATCTCTCCCTTATTTCAGAGCCGCTCCGTCTGAAAAAGCGTTCCCGACTTTTTCTCCTGTTTTCAGATAGGCACCGTTAACGGGGTCAAAAATAATCGGCTGCAGCTTGTCCGGATCAATATTTCCATCCTTATCCAGAATCCGTTCATCGGCATTGACATTTACGATCTCACCCACCAGACGGCAGGAATCCGGATCATAGCTGAGCAGCCTGCACTCTACCGCCATTGGAAGCTCCTCAATCAGGGGAGCATCTACAAACTCGGACTTCAGCGCATGAAAGCCTGCCTTAGCGAACTTGTCCGGCACATCATTTCCGGATACGATTCCCACATAGTCACAGGCGATTACATGCTCCGCGTCTGCCATGCTCACCGTAAAGGCCTTACGCGCAAGGATATTTTTTACAGTTTTGTGTCCCGGACTGAGGCACATGGAAATCTCCGTTTCCTCACTGATTCCGCCCCAGGCCGCGTTCATGGCGTCCGGCGTTCCATCCTCGCCGTAAGTGGCAATAATAAACACCGGCTGCGGATACGTATACGGTTTTGCTCCAAAATTTTTTCTCATTTTATGATCCTCCTGAAATTTTTTACTATTTGCTTTCCTGATCTTCGATCTGTATATCTGTTTCCACGCCATACTTTTCTTTTATCTTGGAAAGTTCCAGAAAATGTGGCTGCTGGCAGTGTTTCTTCTGAGCTTCTCTGCTGGACCACTGCTCCCAAAGGAACATCTTATCTTCTTCGTCAGCGTAATAGAAAAATTCATATCGTATGCATCCCTCTTCCGCTCTCGATTTTTCCGGTGCTCCGCAGGCCTTCACCTCTCTGTAAAAATTCTCCCGCGTCTCCTTATCCGCACATTTGTAAGTCACATAAAAATTTGTCATATTTTCCCTCCGTGTTCTTTCTATATTAATATGTTATATGGATACTATCACTTTATCGCATTTTTTTCAAGCTCATGGAATTATAAAAACACGTAGAACAGTCGAAACTGCAACTTCCGATACCAGGACAAATTTCTATAAATCCTCTGTACTATTTTCCGGTACGCCTGTTTTACAAACGCCTCATCCTCCTCGCTGGGCGGTTCCGCACCGAAAGCCGCCTGGTTTACGATCCCTACAAGCTTCCGGCTTTCTTCTCGAGAAAGCCCCTGCACTGCCTGCACCAACCTTTCAGCGAAATCAATCTCCTGTCCGGAATATTCCCGCAGGACGCCTGCGGCATGTACCGCTGTTATCAGCTTCGAAAAGCATCTACGGCAATCCGCTTTTTTCATCCGCCGCAGTTTTACCTGTCTCCTTACCAGAATACCTGCCGCGATAAAAAACAAAACTCCTGCGGCGATCCAACCGGCAGAAAAGGAAAACCAATCTTCTTCTTTTGCGAGGCCCTGTTCTTCTGGATCGCTTTCTGATAGGCATTCTGAAGCTGCCGCTGCCACCGGGCATATTCTCCCATTTCACGGGACGCGCTCTGCCAATTGAGATTCATCTCCTGCTGCTCATAATATCGATACCGATAGGCGCTTTTTCCAAAATAGCCCCGGTTCCAGACACTGTAATAAGGATTGTAGTAAACGCTGTAATCTCTGGTAAGATAACGAAATGTCAGATTCCTTCCCTCTTCAGAAGCCTCCGGGTTGGTACTGCTGTTCATAAAAAAATACATGGAGTCCAACATCGTACCTACCGTTCCTCTCCAGTCCCCCCATCCGAGAATTTGTGACGTCTGTTCTAAAACGTCTTCTTCTCCTGCCGGCATCCATTGTCCGTTTTCATACTCTCCGCCTTCAAACCCTTTTAAATACTGCTCCTCTCCTATCAACACAAAAGCGGCTGCCAGGGTAAAAGCCACCGCGATAAAAGCCAAAGCAGTTATCCGAAGGTGCGTTTCCGCCCTGCCGGTACCCTTTGATTCGGTTACCCTTCTTTTTTTCCACTTCCTCCCTTGTATGGACAAAAAGAAAATCTGGAAAAATAGCAGCAGAATCACACTTCCTGCTCCCGGCTGAATCTGAACCAGAGGGCCTGCCAAAAGCAGAAGAGTTGTGAACAGATATAGAAAGCCGTGGCTCCTCCATCGAAATTCCAGAACAAAAATTAGAAATACAGCCATCAGCTGAACCATCCCTGGAAGCAGCGTATCCTGAAAAAGAAAGAGGATAAGCAGCCAGCTCGCTCCGAAGATCCAATCAAACCAGAAGCCCACTCTGACAGAAAAACAGTGAATCCACCAGAGGAAAATACAGAAAGCCGCTACAGCCAAGTCGATTAGCAGAACAGGATAGGAAAGTCCTTGGCCGGACTGAAGAAGGAAAAGAATCCCGCAGACGCCGGCGGCAAAACCTGCCAGTTCTAACATATGGTCTTCCTTCGTTTTTTCCACTTTTGCTCCATTGATTACAATTTTTTTCTCTCCACTCCCATTCTATCCCCTCTTCATCATACAGCGTTAAATCGTAGTCCAGATAGAACTGCGGCGCCATGCTCATTTCCTGCATCTGCCGATCGGTACAGCGGAGGAACGGCTCCTTCCCGCTTTCATACAAAAGCCGCATCATTTCCGCAAGCTCACTTTCTTCTGAAACTGCTGTCCGCCGCGCTTCCTGCGGCTCTGTACAATTCCACAAAACCTCTAGTGTATCTGCGGCACTCAGGACCCTTTTGGCCAGTGCCCACAGCGCCCTGTAGAAAGCATCCATTCCCTCTTCCGAAACCTCTATCTTCCTTCGATTGGTCAGAAAAAGAAAACAGGATTTCCCTTCCTCTGTCTCATACTCTCTGACCAACAGTGTTTCCATACGCGCGCTCTGGTTCCAGTGGATATGCCGCATCGAGTCTCCCGTCGCATAATCGCGGATCTGCCAGCTCTCTGCCAGATTCGAATTTCCTCCCAGAGAAACAAATAGATTCTCATGCTCCGTCACGCTCTGATGGAAATCACACTCCCCATCAGCCGCCGGATCGGAGGGAAGCGCCGCTACTTTCATTACCTCCTTACACTTTTTTCTTCTGCGGAAAAGCTGAATTGGATCATAAATCCAGATTTTTCTCATTTCCACTGTATACAGACCACAGTAAGGAAAACGGATATACAGAAAAGACTCATCCTCTTGATTGCAGTCCGCGCTGCTTTGGAAAAATACTTTCTCCGACGAAAAAGGGCTGTAAATCTGGAAAGAAACCTTAAATCGGGATGGAATTCTACTTTGGTTTTCCGCGCGAAGATTGCACCGATAGGTCTGCCCCGTCCGGACAGTATCATATTTTTTGCCAAACCTTATTTGCAGCCCCTTCTTCAAATACCAGGAAACCACAAACATCAATACCGACAGAACCACTTCCGCTATACAGGCGATCATTAAGGGAACCGATCGGTAACTTCCCGCTACATAATAAGTAAGCAGCAAAAATAGGAAAAAGAATACCCGGTTCATTTTTGTCACTTCCCCATGGGTGGCTTTTCTACAGACTTTAAGATTTCTTCCCCAATCTCATCTCGCCCTTTGCGCTCCATCCTTGCTGCCGTATTGAGAGCAATCCGGTGTCCAATCACATACCGATATTGTTCAGTTACATCCGCTGGTATCACAAAATCACGTCCTTTCAGCCATGCGTCGGCTTTCGCGGTTTTTACCAGCGCAATCGTCGCCCTGGGACTGGCGCCCCGCTCCAAATACGGATGATCTCTTGTTTTTGTCACAAGTTCCAGCAGGTATCGATAAATCGCCTCACTGACGAAGACACGGCCAACGTCTCTCTGCATCTCCATAAGTAAAGTTTCATCCGCCGCGGGGCCAAGGTTTGAAATTGACTGCCTCTGTTCGATGGATTTTGCCATCAAAAGCTCACTTTCAAAATCCGGATATCCCAGACTCATGGACACCATAAATCGATCCACCTGGGCTTCCGGCAGATAATTGGTTCCCGCGCCTCCATAAGGATTCTGCGTGGCGATCACAAAAAAAGGGCTGGGCAAAGCTCTTGTAATCCCTTCAACGGAGACCGTTCTCTCTTCCATAGCCTCCAGAAGCGCGGACTGGGTTTTCGGCGAAGCGCGATTTAGTTCATCTGCCAGCAGCAGGTTGCAGAACAAGCTCCCCTTCTGATACACAAACTCCCCTTTTTCTCTTTGATAAATCGAAAACCCTGTTAAATCTGACGGCATCACATCGGGCGTGAACTGAACACGCCTGCATTCAAGCCCCATACTTTTGGAAAAAGCAACGGCCATGGTAGTTTTTCCTACTCCCGGCATGTCTTCCAACAGAACATGTCCACCTGCCAGAATCGCGATCATTACTTCCCGGACTTCCGGTTTCTTTCCCAGCACATATCGGTTCACCTGCTCAATAACTTCCTGCGCCTTATTCCGCAGATCTTTCACTTCTCGCTCCCCCCTTTTGAAGTATACTGGATAAAAGAATTATACCCCTTAAAGTTGACTTCAGGTCAACCTCCCTTTCTTGTAGTTTTCATGTAGGTTTCATGTATCCCTTTCTGCCTGAATCGAAAAAACGGACCCCCTCCGGGCTGGTTGCCGTTTCATGGGGTTCCGTTTTAAGTCTATTATAATAATTCTTTTCTGGAAAGATTGATTCGATTCTGGCTGTCGATCTCTGTGACCTTCACTCTCACCTTATCGCCTACATTCATCTCGTCCTCCACCTTTTCCACCCTGTGTTTCGCCATCTTGGAAATATGAAGGAGTCCTTCTTTACCTGGAAGTATCTCAATAAAGGCGCCAAAATTCATCAGCCTGGTTACGGTACCTTCATAAATTTCTCCAACTTCCACATCCTTTGTCAGAAGCTCGATTTCATGGAGAGCCGCATGAGCGCTATCCATATCCGGAGCCGCAATATATACAAGACCGTCATCATCAATATCAATCTTAACGCCGGTGTCCGCGATGATCTTATTAATGGTCTTTCCTCCCGGTCCAATGACAGTCCGAATCTTTTCCGGATCAATCTGCATGGAAATAATCCTCGGCGCGTAAGGCGAAAGCTCTTTTCTCGGTTCAGGAAGCTCGTCCAGCATTTCTTTCATAATGTGCATTCTTCCTTCATATGCCTGTGCCAAAGCATCCTGAAGCACTTTTTTGGAAAGGCCATGCACCTTGATGTCCATCTGAATCGCCGTAACGCCTTTCGCCGTTCCCGCAACCTTAAAGTCCATGTCCCCAAGGAAGTCTTCCATTCCCTGGATATCAGAGAGAATTGCCATCTTGCTGGTTCCATCCTCTTCCACACGCTCGATCAGCCCCATAGCGATCCCCGCTACCGGCGCGGAAATTGGAACGCCCGCGTCCATCAATGCCAGGCAGCTTCCGCAGACCGATGCCTGAGAAGTAGAACCGTTGGAAGAAAGAACTTCCGATACGACCCGAATCGCGTATGGGAAATCCTCTACGCTTGGAAGTACCGGCAGCAGCGCTCGTTCCGCCAAAGCTCCGTGTCCGATTTCTCTTCTTCCCGGGCTTCTCAAAGGTCTCGCTTCTCCTACCGAGTAAGGCGGGAAATTATAGTGGTGCATATATCTTTTTTCCGTCTGTTCGGTAATGCCATCAATGGTCTGCGCGTCCCCCATCGCTCCCAGGGTAGCAATCGACATAACCTGAGTCTGTCCTCTTTTAAACAGCCCGGAACCGTGTGTTCTCGGCAGAACACTTGTATCCACCCAGATAGGCCGGATTTCATCCAGTTTTCGGTTATCAGGACGTATCCCCTCATCCAGAATCATGCTCCGCACCTGTTCTTTTGTGATATTATAAAGAACACTGTCCACATCTTTTCCGTTTTCCGGATAGATTTCTTCAAAATGTTCCTTGGTTTCCGCTTCAACCGCATCCATATTATCCAGACGTTCCATCTTGTCGTAAGTCTGGATCGCGGTCCGCATCTTACCTTCCGCGTAATCTCTGACTGCGGCGTCGATTTCTTCCGGAACTTTGTAGAATTCAATTTCCTTTTTCGGCTTGCCGATTTCAGCCACAATATCCTCAATAAAGGACACGAGCTTTTTAATTTCCTCATGAGCAAACATGATAGCGTCCAGTATATCCTCTTCCGGAACTTCATTGGCACCGGCTTCTACCATCATGATTGCTTCCTTTGTACCGGAAACTACAAGATGCATATCGCTGGCTTCCCTCTGCTCCAGACTGGGATTTACAATAAACTGGCCATCCACTCTTCCGATCAGAACCGAACCTGTGGGGCCATCCCATGGAATATCCGAAATCGCAAGGGCGACCGAAGATCCGATCATAGCCGCGATCTCCGACGGCGCGTCATTATCAATACACATAACGGTAGCGATTACCTGTACATCATTATAAAATCCCTTTGGAAACAGCGGTCTCAGCGGTCTGTCCATCAGTCTTGAATTCAGGATCGCCTTTTCGCTGGGCCTTCCTTCCCTTTTAATAAATCCCCCTGGAATCTTCCCTGCCGCATACATCTTTTCCTCGTAGTCGCAGCTGAGCGGGAAAAAATCAATATCCGGTCTCGGTTCCTTGGACATTACGGCGGTTACATTCACGACTGTATCCCCGTATTTTACCATCACCTGGCCGTTAGCCATCTCGCAGACCTTGCCGATCTCCAGCTCCAAAAGCTTGCCTCCGAGAGCCGTTTTAAATGTCCTGTAATCTGTGAATTTCATTAACAACTACCTCCTGTTAATCTTCTCCTCATTATCTTCAATTATACAAAAAAATCAAGCGGGAGCAGTTTCCCCCGCTTGCATTTCTTTTTCTGATTATTTTCTTAATCCTAAACGGGAAATCAGGCTTCTGTATCTCTCCAGATCCTTTTCCTTCAGGTAATTAAGCAGATTTCTTCTCTGACCAACCATCTTTAACAATCCTCTTCTGGAATGATGGTCTTTTTTGTGAACCTTTAAATGTTCATTCAGATCATTAATGCGATAAGTCAGAATCGCGACCTGTACTTCCGGGGAACCGGTATCCCCTTCTTTTAACTGATATTCTTTAATAATTTCCGCTTTTTTTTCCTGAGTAATCATAATTCCTTCTCCTTTTCTTTATCCACCTTTAGCCGCGCCTCCGCCGGAGCGTCGAAAAACTCAGCAAAAGGTAATTTTCCTAACGATTTATATTACCATATGCACGAAACCATTGCAAGTGGTTTTATCGAATCCGCTTTGAATAGCTCCTGAGATACTTTCTGCGCATTCGCGCGCAGTAACGCCTTTTAATCGGCCTTCCTTCCACTGCCCGGGCCGCGAAAAAAGCCATGGCGTTCTTTTCCGTAATTTTGGACAGCGCCAGCGCATCTTCTTTCGTATCCGCGGTCACAAGCGCTCCGATACCTCGTACAATAACCGAATGCCCTCTTCGTACCGCATGCTCCGCAGCCCCTTGGTCTTGAGGAAGGACATCCATTTTAAGCCCCGCGAGCTGGGCAAAGTCATCCAAATAAGGTCTCATCACTTTATTTTTCTCCGCAAAATCCAATAGGATCTGACTGCGGTTCCAAATGATATGTTTTCCCACTTCCCGAATATCCCCTTTATTTCTGCTGAGAATCCCAGGATTCAGCTTTTTCAGATAGGCTTCGCAAGCTTCCTCCAGACTGCAGGCAGCCGCGAGAGCCTCTTCATAGTCCCTTCCATAGCACACTGCCCCGTGATTTCTAAGAATTACAACATTTCCTTCCGAAATGGACAGGGCCTTCTTTACATTGGAACAAAGTCTGTCTGTTCCGGAAAGTCCGTAGTCCGCGCAGATTAAGGTTTTCCCGATTCCCGGATACGATCCCGGCATACGAACAAAGGATTTTCCCATGGCCGAAACAGCCGAAGCGTTATCCTGATGGGTATGGATCACAAACCTTGCGTCTGTTTTCATCCTATAAATCTCCCTATGGATTTTTTTCTCCGATGACGGAAGAAACCTGCCCTCATAGCTCAGATCCGAAAGACGAACCCGAACGACTTCCTCCTCCGTAAGGGTCTGATAATCCCTGCCGCTGGCTGTAATAAAAAAGGTTTCGTCATCCGCCCTGCAGCTGACATTTCCCCAGGTTCTGGTAATCAGTCCTCTCCTGACCAGTTCTTTCCCCGCCAGAATCACCTGCCTCTTTACTTCTCTCTCGTCCATGTTCCATCCCCTTCCCGCATTCTAATAGGTCCCCGCAATCCGCCTATGGAAAGAACGGGCCGTAATGCAGTCGTCTGTAATCTGCCTGGAAAGCGCTTCCACACTTTCAAACTTTTGCTCATCCCGAGTTTTCTGAAGGAACTCAACCCGTATCATTTTCCCGTAAAGTTCTTTATCAAAATTAAAAATATGCGTTTCCACATTTTTATGATAAGTTCCGATGGTTGGCTTTACCCCTACATTGGTAATGCTCGGATAGCGCACCCCGTTATAGACGCAGTAAGTCACATAAACGCCATTCGGCGGGGTCACCATTGTTTCATCGATCATAATATTGGAGGTCGGAAATCCTATGGTACGTCCCAGCTTATTTCCAACCACCACTTCTCCGCCGATGGAGTAGAGCCTTCCCATATACTTCATACACTGATCTACCTGACCGTTTTGAATCAGCTTTCGTATAAACGTACTGCTTACCAGATTGCCGTCGATTTCAAAGGGCTCCTGAATGTGAATTCCGAATCCCCTTTTCATTCCTTCTTTCATTAGAGTCTCTGCCGTACCGCTGGCTTTGTAGCCAAAATGATAATTAAACCCACAGTAGGCCTGACGCATGTGGAATTTTTCAAGCAGCAAGTGTTCGATAAAGTCAATGGGATCCATCGTCAGAATGGATTCGTCAAAGGGGATGTTAAACATATAATCGACGCCCAGCTTTTCGATAATCGATGCTTTTTCTTCCGGATAAAGAATATTTTTAACCACTGTCTTTCCCGCCATCAGATTCTTTGGATGGTTGGAAAAAGTAAACACCGCGCTTTTCAGGCCCGCGGCCTCGGCACTTTTCACAGTACGCAGAATAATCTGTTGGTGCCCCTTATGGACGCCGTCGAAATTTCCCAGTGCGACAACTGTTTCCTCTATATTGTCAATTTCCTCTAATGTGTTAAAAATTTTCATTTTCTATCCTCTGTAAAACACCTTATCGGCTGCAAAAGTCTTATATTTCGCGTTGTAAAAGGCAACTCCCAGAAAACGCTCTTCCCTTCCATCCCGCAAATACATATTATACGCTCTGCGCAGCTGCGGCCGCACAGATATATGGGGCTCCTGACTCTCAAAAATAGGCTTTTTCTCTACCACCGTCTCTTGTGGAACAATATGGCCTCCATTGCAAAAAATTTGAGCCTGCTTTTTATTCAATACCGCTTTTCCAAAATGAACCAGGGGATAATCAATGGCAAGCAACAGCTTTTCTACTTCCTCACGGTCCATTTCTCGAATATCTCGAATATCGACCGCCTGTTCAATCGAAAAAACGCCGCTTGAAAGCCTCCGCAGCCCGCTCATAACCGCGCCGCACCCCAGCAATCTTCCTACGTCCCTACAGATGCTTCTTATGTAAGTTCCCTTTGAACAAGTAACCTGCCAAATAATTTTACGATTTTCCAGATCCATTTTGAGAATTTTCAGTTCCTGTATGAAAATGTCTCTTGGTTTAATCTCAACCTCTTCCCCTGCCCTGGCGTACTGGTAAAGTTTTTTTCCATCCACTTTTAACGCCGAAAATTTAGGTGGTATTTGAGAGACTCTTCCGGAAAAAGACGCAAACGCCTGTCGAACCTGTTCTTCGTTAACACAAACGGCCTCCGCCCGGGAAGTAACTTCCCCCCATATATCCAGAGTATCCGATTCCAGACCAAGCTCCATTTCACACTCGTAAGTTTTGAAATCCAGATCCAGATACTCCATAATACGGGTTGCCGAGCCGACACAGACAGGCAAAACTCCTGTCGCCATCGGATCGAGCGTGCCGGTATGTCCTACCTTTTTTATCCCCAACACCTTCCGCATCACTGCCACACAGTCGTGGGACGTCCAGTCCGCCGGCTTATTTACATTGATAATTCCTGCTGTCATAGCCTAATCCTTTATCTTAAGGCTTTCTTCGATTGCCTCTTTCACGCTTTCGCACGCCTCCTGCAGATTTGTGTAAAGGGTACATCCCGCCGCCTTCACATGGCCGCCTCCACCGAATTTCGCCGCGATCTCCGCTACATTTCCCGTAGTTTTAGCCCGCATGCTCACTTTAATCCGCCCGCCATCCTGTTCTTTTACAAAAGCGCCGATCTCCACTCCTTTAACGTTTCTCACCGTTTCCACCACGCCTTCTGTTTCCGACAATTCCGCTCCCACCTGCCGGAGCATTTCCTGGCTAACATAAGCAATGGCGGCTTTCCCGCCTCCAAACAGTTCCAGTGTATCCAAAATCCGATTTGTAATGCGAATTTTTTCCAGTCGGGTATTCTGATACAGCTGAACCGCTACTTTGGCGTGATCAATTCCCGCGTCGTACAGATCCGCTGTAATCAGATGACTTTCCTTAGTAGCGTTAGAATACTGGAAGTTGCCGGTATCCGTGCTGATTCCGGTAAAAATAGCCTCACCGATTTCCTTATCAATCGGGATTCCCATAGCCTTAATCACCTTATAAACCAACTCTGCTGTAGCTGCGATACTCCCATCAATAAAATTATAGTCGGCAAAGGGCGTCGAAGTTGTATGATGATCCAAACAGATCGTTATTTTTCCCTGAAAAAACTTTTTTTCCCGCTTTGGGAACCGAACTACCTCCCCACAGTCTACACACATGCAAACGTCCGGCTGATGGATTGCTTCCGAATCCATGGTACAATACCCTTGATCCAGAAAACTCAGATATTCAGGCACCTCATCCTCTGTAAGGATGACTGCCTCTTTTCCCGCGCAGCGCAACGCTTTGCACAGCGCGGCGCAGGATCCGAGAGCATCTCCATCCATCTGAATATGGGGAAACAGAATAACGGATCTGGCGGCCATGAGCTGCTTTGCGATCTCTTCGATTGAATGATTCTGCTTCATATTTTTCCTCTTATTTATCTAAATTCTGGATGATTTCATCAATATGCCTTCCATAGTCCATAGATTTATCAATTTTAAAAATCAGATCCGGAACATGGCGCAGTTTGATCTTCTTTCCGATCTCTCTGCGGATCAGCCCTTTCGCGCTGCGCAGCGCCTCCAACACATCTTCCTGTTCTTTCTCCCTTTCCTCATGTTTCGGATCCAGCCCCAGGACCGTCACATAGGCTGTAGCGTAACTGCCGTCGGCTGTAACTTCGACAGCAGTTATGCTTACCATTCCCATCGCCAATCTCGGATCCTTCAGCTCCCTTAGAATCAGCTCACTGATGATTTTCCGTATTTCCTCACCCAGACGCTCTGGTCTGTGTCCTCTTCCCATTGTCTCTGTATCTCCTAATCTCTTTTAATTTCTTCCATCTGGAAGCATTCAATAATATCTCCCTCTTTGATATCGTTATAGTTTTCGATTCCGATTCCGCACTCATACCCTTGAGCCACTTCTCTGGCATCGTCTTTAAACCGCTTGAGAGAAGCGATCTTCCCCTCATGGATTACAATACCGTCACGGACCAGACGAATCTGCGCGTTGCGGACTACTTTTCCTTCCGTTACATAGGCTCCGCCGACAACGCCGACACCCGGAACCTTAAACGTATCTCTTATTTCTACTGTTCCCAGAATAACCTCTTTAAATTCCGGATCCAGCATACCCTTCATAGCGTTTTCCACATCGTCAATAATATCGTAAATTACACGGTAAGTCCGAATCTGTACATTATCGCGTTCCGCCATAGAGGAAACCGCCGCGCTCGGCCTTACATTAAAACCAATAATAACCGCATCTGAAGTGCTTGCCAGCATTACATCCGACTCCGTAACCGCGCCTACTCCTGTATGCACAATTTTTACCCGCACATTCTCGGTAGACAGTTTTTCCAGGGAAGATACGATAGCGCCCACAGATCCCTGTACATCGCCTTTGACAATCAGATTCAGTTCCTTGACCTCGCCTTCCTGAATCTGGGAGAATAACTCTTCCAAAGTGGTGCTGGCATTTCTGGCCAATACTTCCTCTCTCTTCTTTTCTTTTCTGTGTTCGGCGATTTCCCTGGCAATTCGATCTTCTTTCACCGCGTTAAAAGCATCACCCGCATGAGGAACTTCCGTCAGACCCAGGATTTCCACAGCTGTCGCCGGGCCTGCCTGCCGTATCTTATCGCCTTTATCGTTAGTCATTAGACGAATCTTTCCTGAACAAGTTCCCGCGACAACGCTCATTCCCGATTTCAGAGTACCGTTCATTACCAGGAGGCTTGCGACCGGACCCTTTGCCTTATCCAAGCGCGCTTCCAGCACAGTTCCCATAGCCAGACGATTCGGATTTGCTTTTAATTCCAGGACCTCCGCCTGCAGCAGAATCATTTCCAGCAGATTCACGATCCCGTCGCCGGTCTTTGCGGAAACCGGCACGCTGATAACGTCGCCTCCCCAGTCTTCCACAAGAACGCCTTGCTCCGCCAGATCCTTCTTTACAATATCCGGATTGGCCCCTGGTTTATCCATTTTGTTGATAGCCACAATAATTGGCACACCCGCCGCTTTCGCATGGCTGATAGACTCAATGGTCTGTGGTTTTACACTGTCATCGGCCGCAACTACCAGAACAGCAATATCCGTTGTATGGGCGCCTCTTGCCCGCATCGCGGTAAATGCCTCGTGGCCCGGCGTATCCAAAAATACAATTTTCTGGCCGTTAATTTCCACTTCGGAAGCTCCGATGTGCTGTGTGATTCCGCCGGATTCAGATGCCGTTACATTGGTCTTTCGAATCGCGTCCAGCAAGGACGTTTTTCCATGGTCAACATGCCCCATTACCGTAATGATCGGCGGTCTCGGCTTCAGATCTTCTTCCTTATCTTCAAAGGTTTCCAGACCTTCTTCTACCTCTTCCTCTTCCACATTGCCGATAACAACGTCGATTCCCAATTCGTCCGCAAGCAGCAGCACCGTATCCTCATCCACATTCTGGTTTACATTGGCCATTACACCCATTTTCATCAGAGTCATAATGATTTGGGAAACAGATACCTGAATCTGTTCGGAGAGTCCCGCAACCGTAATTGGAACATTAATCACGGTTGTTCCTGCTGGGATTACGGTTTCCTCTACTTCAGGTTCCGGTGTATTCTTCGGCTTGCTTTGCTTCTTGGTACGTACTTTCTTTTCCAGGGAACGCGCTGGCTGCGGCTTTCCATTTTTCTTTCCGCCCCGTTCCAGCTTTGCGAATTTATCCCGTTCCTTATCTTTATCTTTCGACTTATCTGATTTTTTATGGGATGTCGGCTTTTCAAGAATCGCTTCCATTTCCTGATCTTTTCTCTGAGGCCTTCCGGATTTGTTATCCCGCCTCTGAGATCTTCCACCGTCTCGCTGAACACCGTCTCGTTTCTGACGTTTGCCGCCGTCTCTTGTATCCCGGTTATCCCGATTGTCTCTGTTGTCTTTGCGCGGCGACCGTTCTTCATTTCGTTTTTCCGCTTTTTTCTCCGCAGCTCTCGCCGCCGCAGCCTTCTCCCTTTTTTCTCTCGCAATCCGCTCTTCTTCATGAACTTCCGCTGCCTTTTTAATGATCTTTAAGCGTTCTTGACGGATTACCGGACGTTCTTCCTTTTTCTGTGGCTGCGGCTTTTCCTTTTTCTGTGTTTCCGCCGCAGGCTCTGCAGCTTTTACCTTGCTCTTATCCTGAACCGCTGCGTCTGCGGCAGTTCCTGTCTTTTTGCTTCTTTCCTCCAGTTCTTTGGAAACAACCGGTTTGCCTACCGGCGGCTTTGGTCTGTTTTCCAATTCTTTTGGAATTACTGGTTTGCCGGCAGGAGGTTTTTGTGTCGAGGTTTTTTCCTGCTGTTTTGCGGTATGTGATTTTGCGGCTTTATGCTGCATAGGAATCGCAACCTTCGCTGCCTTTACCGTTACTTTTGGTTCCTCCTGCTTTGCTTTCTTCTGAGCGGTTTGCTCCTTTTTTTTAGGCGCGGCTTTCACAATTTTCGTTTCCGCACCGCTGCGTCCTCTCAATACTGTATTTTTCACGGCCTTCGCGTCAATATCCTTCAAAGTGCTGTCTTTGTCCTTTACTTCTATTCCCATGGACTGCGCTTTTTCCAGAACTTCCTTCGCGTCCATATCCAGTTCTTTGGCCAGTTCATGTATTTTCATATTTGAACTCCTCCTTTTCCTTCCCCATCTTTGTCGATCTCGTCTAAAATAACGTTAGCAAAGTTCGGATCCGTTATCCCAAAGATGGATCTTCCTCCGGTTCCCGCCATCTCAGACAGCTCTTCACAGCTTCCATATACTCTGCAGGCAACCTGATATTTCTTTGCTTCTTTTTTTATCTTCTCACTGGTGTTTTCCGACAGATCCTCTGCGACGATTAGCAGTTTGATTTTTCCTTTTTTCATCGCGAAAACACATGAGTTAAATCCCATTACCAGATTTCCCGACTTTCTGGCAAATCCCAAATAACTCTGCAGCTTACTCCTCAAAAGCCTGAATGCTCCTTTCCAGCTTTTCCATCTGCTCCGCGGAAATTTCCATTCCCAGGCTTCTGGTCAGCGCCTTCTTTTTCTTCGCTTTTTCAAGGCACTGCCTATTAGGACACAAATACGCGCCTCTGCCTTTTGCTTTCCCGGTCGGGTCCAGGGAAACCTCTCCTTCATATCCTGCGATACGGATCAGTTCTTTTTTCGGTTTCGATTCCATGCAGCCCACGCATCTCCTCATAGGGACTTTTTTCGTCCCCTTCGGCGCCTTAGCTTTCAATTTCTTCTGTCTCCTCTTCCTGATCGTCTATATATTCAATCGCCTCTTCCGGCTCACTTCCAAAATATTGAGTATGGCTCTTGATGTCGATCTTCCATCCACAGAGTTTTGCCGCCAGCCTTACATTCTGGCCTTCCTTGCCGATGGCCAGCGACAGCTGATAATCGGGCACAATTACGGTCGCTGCTTTCTCTTCTTCATCAATTATAACTTTTTCCACCTTCGCAGGGCTCAGGACATTACTGATTAATTCTTCCGGATCATCGCTCCATGTAATAATATCGATTTTTTCTCCAAACAATTCGTCAACAATGTTCTGAACACGGCTGCCTCTGGTTCCCACACAGGCTCCCACTGGATCTACATTCTCGTCTTCCGTATAGACCGCAATTTTCGTCCTGGAACCGGCTTCCCTGGCAATACTCTTGATTTCTACGATGCCTTCTTCAATTTCAGGAACTTCCAGTTCAAACAGCCTTTTCACCAGACCCGGATGAGAACGGGACAGGAAAACCTGAGGGCCTTTGGTAGTCTTTTTTACATCCATGATATAAACCTTAATCCGGTCGTTAATTTCATATTTTTCGCCCGGAACCCGTTCGGTAGCGGCCAGAATTCCTTCCGCTTTTCCCATATTGATAAAGAGCGTCTCGTTACTGATCCTCTGCACCGTTCCTGTAATGATTTCCCCCTGTCTGGTGATATAATCATCAAAAATCATTCCGCGCTCTGCCTCCCGAATTCTCTGCACAACTACCTGCTTCGCGGTCTGAGCTGCGATCCTTCCAAAATCCCTCGGAGTCACCTGATATTCAACGACATCTCCCACTTCGTATCTAGGGTCGATTTCCAGCGCGTCCTCAAGGGAAATCTCTACCATGTCATCTTCCACTTCCTCTACAACGTCTTTTCGCATAAAAACATCAATATCTCCCTCTTCCCGATCAATATTAACACGTACGTTCTGAGAAGTTCCGTAATTCTTTTTATAAGCCGAAACCAACGCTGACTCAATCGCTTCGATAAGAATATCCTTGGATATGTCTTTTTCCTTCTCCAGCGCTTCAATCGCCTCGATAAATTCTTTATTCATTTTTCCCTGTTCCTCCTTGCTCTAGAAAACAACCGCCAGCTTTGTCTTTGCAATCCGTTCCAGCGGGATCTCCCATTTTTTTTCTTTTTCATCCGTCACCATCACAATTCCGTCTGTGATGCCTTCCAGAATTCCTTCTATCTGTTTCACGCCATCCACCGGCTGATACAATTTTATCTCTACCGGTCTTCCCGAAAAACGTTTATAATGTTCCTCTTTCATAAGCGCCCGATCCATTCCCGGTGAAGAAACCTCCAGATAATAATTCTGTTGGATCGGATCGATCTTATCCAACTCTTCACTTAAGAAACGACTGATCTTTTCACAATCCTCTGTGCTAATATATTGCTCTTCCTTTCCTTCATCCTGCGCCTTATCAATATATACCCGCAGGAACCAGTCTCTTCCTTCTTTTATAAATTCGATGCTGTATAACTCATAGTTGTTTTCTGTAAGAAAACCTTCCAGCACTTCTTCCGCGATTTCCGTAATTTTTTTCTTTGCCATCTGTTCTCCTCTGACACAAAACGAAAGAGTGGGTTTCGCCCACTCTTACTACTTACCTTCTAGTTCATCATGCTTTTTTATATTACCACAAATTACTCCTCATTGCAAGAGAACGGCCAAATAAATTTCAAATCTTACCCACTTCCAATTTTCCTGTTTTTATGATATAATATCATTCTTATATGTGACTAATTTGCACATAGGAAAGGAGTTATTTGAATTGTTAGAAAAGTTAAGAAAGAAACGCGAATCCAGGCTTTCTCCTCACAATCATCCTTCCTCCTTTATTCCGAAAATGGCTCAGGAACTTGAAAAAAAGAATACAATTCCCAGCGAACTTTACACAAAACATAATGTAAAGCGCGGACTTCGTAATTCCAACGGCACCGGTGTTGTCGTAGGACTTACCAGAATCGGTGAAGTTCTTGGCTATGAAGTAAATGAAAAAAAAGAGAAAATTCCCATGGAAGGGAAGCTCTATTATCGGGGCTACAGCATTGAAGATTTAGTTAAAAGCTGTATTGATGAAGGACGTTTTGGCTTTGAGGAAGTTACATATTTGCTGATATTCGGACAGCTCCCAACGCAAAAACAATTAAATGAGTTCAATACACTCCTTGGCGAAAAGAGGGAGCTTCCAGTTGGTTTTGCCCGCGATATGATTCTCACGGCTCCATCCCGAAGCATTATGAACAAGCTGGCAAGAAGCGTACTGGCTCTTTATTGTTACGATGATAATCCGGACGACACTTCCATTGAAAATGTCCTCCGTCAGTCCATCGATCTGATTGGTTATTTTCCAGCGCTGATCGCCTATGCTTACCAGGCTAAATCTTCCTCGTTTGATAACAAAAGTCTCCATCTTCATTATCCGATACCGGAACTTTCCACCGCGGAAAATATTCTTCGCATGATACGGCCGACCGGACAGTATACGGAGCTGGAAGCGAAACTTTTAGATATCGCCATGATTCTCCATGCGGAACACGGAGGAGGTAATAACTCATCCTTTACAACGCATCTGGTCTCTTCTTCCGGTACAGATACTTACGCGACGATTTCCGCCGCAGTCAGTTCCCTGAAAGGGCCAAGACATGGTGGCGCCAACATTGCGGTGATCAATATGATCCGTGATTTAAAGAAACATGTAAAAGATATTACCAATCACAAACAAGTTGAAGATTATCTGGTAAAGGTATTAAAAAAACAGGCCAATGATAAAAGCGGTCTTATCTATGGCGTCGGTCACGCTATCTATACCCTTTCTGACCCCCGCGCTAAGCTGCTAAAGGGTATGGCAAAGCAGCTCGCGGTCAGCAAAGATCTAATTGACGATTTCATGCTCTGTGATTTTATTGAACGTAAAGCGCCGGAGCTCTACGCGGAGATCAATGGAGTAGAAAAGCCAATGCCTGCCAATGTTGATCTTTATTCCGGATTTGTGTATAACGCGCTGAATATCCCTACAGATATCGCCACACCGCTTTTTGCCACAGCGCGGCTTTCCGGCTGGTGCGCCCACAGACTAGAAGAGTTGATCGCAGGGAAAAAGCTCATGCGCCCCGCCTACAACTGTGTCCAGGAGCATCTGGAATATAAACCGATCAAAGACAGAAAATAATGGATAAAAAAATGGGAAAAACTGAAACACAAAGCCGTTTCAATTCTTCCCATTTTTTGTCCCATTAATCTGTCTCCAGATCCTTTACAAACTGCACCTCAACCCGCTTGGTTCCCATTTGTTCCGGGTTTTGCACCTCATCCTTTTTTACAACAACTGTTTTTTTCGCAAGCTTTTGGAATACCTCTTCATATTCGGATTTTCCAAAATGTTTCATCCTGCTGCTTTCCATAGACAACCCAATCCCGGCGTTTTCCGCATCCAGCAGCACACTTTGCCCGCCCGCGAATTCCTGATCACCGTAGTACTCCCACAAGACATCACTCACCGCTGCTTCAATATTTTTTACGGCGGAAACCAGAACTGTCTCTGATTCCCTGCTCTGATCGACATCTGCTCCGATCACGTTACCGCCGCAAGCCTCCGCGGCCCTCATCACCGATCTTCCCGCAGCTCCCGCACAGGCGAAAATCACTTCCGTACCATCTGAATACCAGTCTTCTGCTAATTCTTCTACCTTATCACTTTCTTCAAACGTATCGAGATACGCATACCGCACTTTAAGATCGGAAGCTCCCAATTCTTCAGCCGCCGCATGAGCCCCTTGCACATATCCATATCCAAAACGCTGGACAGGAGGTTGCTCTTTTCCTCCCAAAAAAGCCAGATTTCGATACCCTTCCTTTACGACCGCGTACCCAGCCAGATAGCCTGCCTGCTCTTCCGAAAACTGAATACTCACTGTATTGTCTCCGCATTGAGAAGGAGTGCCATCCTCTTCACAGGGCTGACCATCCAGCAGCAAGAAATGGAGCTCCGGATATTGATCCTGCGCACGTTCAATCGCATTACTGAAAGCAGATCCCGCAGCAATTACAAGCTTTGCTCCACCCTTAGACGCCTCTTCAATTGCCTTCAAGTATGCTCTGGTGGAATCTTCTGTTGTCATATAATGTTTATAAGATACCGGGTCTTCTTCCACGAAGCTTTCAATTCCATCCCAGACCGCTTCATTAAAAGCTCCGTCCTCAATGCTCTTTGTGTCTGAAATCAGCGCGATTTCATAGGGCACCTGTTCTTCCCCCGTTTCTTCCGGAGCGCCGCAAGCGGAAAAAGCCATAACTGCAATGATTATCAGAAAAACAGCGGCCAGTTTCGTTTGTTTCTTCATAATCCTTCCTTTACTAATAAACTTCCTCTCTCCTGTGCTTCAAAAGTGGAAGCTGCTGCCGGATTGAATCTTCATAATCCAGATCAATGTCCCCATAGACAATGGTTTCCTTCTCATCCGCTTTTGCCAGGAACTCTCCCCACGGCGTAGCAATACAAGAGCTGCCATAAGCCCGATATACGCCTTTCATATCTCTCGCCGGAGACACTGCCGCAAAGTACACCTGATTGTCCAGCGCCCTGGCCCGCATTGTCAGATCCCAGTGGGCAGGTCCGGTTGTCATGTTGAAGGCCGCCGGCAGCACAATCAGCTTCGCTCCCTCCAGCGCCATCTTCCTGGACAGCTCCGGGAAGCGCACATCATAGCAGATCGCGACTCCGATTTTACAGTACTCTGTGTCGATCACGGTAGATTTATCTCCCGGACTCAGAGTTTCGGATTCCATAAACCGGATTCCGTTTTTTACCGCGATATCGAACAGATGCACCTTCCTGTGTTTTCCAATCAGGTTCCCGGATCGATCAAAAGAGTAAGAGGTATTATACACTTTATTATCCGACAGCTCGGAAATAGAACCTCCGATCAGATAAATATCCAGTTCTCTCGCCAGATTTGAAAGAAACTCGACGGACGGTCCGTCCTCCGGTTCCGCGTAAGGGCGGAAGTATTCGTTGGCATAAGGGCAATTCCACATTTCCGGAAGCGCCACCACCTGCGCTCCGTTTTTCGCGGCCTCTGACACCATCGCTCTTGCCTTTGCCCGGCTTTCCTCTTTGTCCTTTGATCCCATCATCTGGCATAATCCGATTTTAAACATCCTGCGCCTCCTTCAAAACGCTGATCAGGTTGCGGGTGATCCTGCCTGTCAGTCCCCAGATGACCTGCTCTCCATATTCATATATGGGGATTTCGGATACACCCTTTCTCCACTGATACCCTTGTGCAAACTTAATCTTTTCATAGGGAAAGTCATCGCCGATCTTCTGCTGTACACTCGTCCTGTAGACGATCGGTTCCGTTTCCATCAGAAAGTCCAGCGGTACCAGAAATGTTTCTTTGACCTCATCCGGATTGCAGTTCATCCTGGAAACCGCCTTTTCTTCTATAGTACCTAAAAAAGGAAACATTGTAAAGTTGCTGTAGGTATAAACAATGTCCATTTGCCGGATAATTCGCACATCTTCCTTTTTTACCCCCAGCTCTTCCACGGTTTCCCGTATCGCGCAGTCTTCCAGAGCTTCTCCCTCTTCCACCTGTCCGCCGGGGAAACATACTTCTCCCGGCTGCCGTTTCATATGCTCGGCCCGAACCTCATACAGCACAAAAAGGCCGTCTTCTTTTTGAACCAGCGGAACCAGAACGGAAAAGTAGCGGTGCTCCCCCACGGTTTTTATTTCTCTTTCTTTAAATATGGACTGTATCTTCTCAAGAGTGAGCCCCGTCATGTAACCGCACCTCTTTTCGTTTTTCCCGGATATTCAGCCAGGAACCAATCAGAATCAGGATAATCCCCACATATGTATTCCAGAGTATCGATTCGTTCAGAAAAATGACGGCCATAAACGGCGCAATCGCCGGTTTCAGAAAAAACGCGATGGAACCGGTAGTGGCATCGGAAAGCCGGATTGCCGTAAAGTAGGAAAAATACCCTAGTCCTGTTACAAAAATACTGATGTATCCCACAATCGCCCAGTTTTCCGCAATGCCGTCAATAACCGGACGCCCCATAAACAGCATCACAACCAGGAGAACCAGCGATCCCAGAATAAAGCTGATGCTCGTCTGCGCCATAATCCCCATTTTTTGTACGCTGATCTTTCCCGCCACCGTATAAAGGCCGAAAAAGAGCGCGGCCAGAAGCATTAAAACAATTCCTAAAACCGTGTTTCCCTCCTGCATATCCCACGGCTTTATCATAAATAGGATGCCCAGGAGGCCAAATAAAAGTACGATTACATTCTTTTTTTTCAATTTTTCATCTGTCATAAAATGGGCGAAAAGCATAGTGAACAGCGGGTTAATGGAAATCAGGACCGAAGCCGTAGCCGCGTTGGAATGCATGACGCCCAGCTGAAAAAAAAGCATGCTCAGCGGAATCCCCAGGATCCCCACATAGAGGAGATACGCAAAATCCTTTAGCACCAGTCTCACGTGATTTTTTCGCATTTCCACAATCGCGAAAGGAAGAAGCAGAAGTCCTCCGATCATAAAGCGCAGAAACGTGAGCTGAAAAGAATCCATTTCGCTTCCCGCCAGCTTCAGCGCGACTTCCATGGTTCCAAATAAAAATGCGGTTAGTACGACAAAAAAATAAACTTTTTTCATGATTCAGATACTCCATATTTCTTACAAATTTTAGTCATTGAAAAAGACGGTGAAATCACCGCCTTTTTTATTATGTACCTGGCTTTTGCAGGCTGGAACTGAACTAGTTCAGAATCTGACAGTCTGTAAAGTCAACCCCGATCATTTCTTCTTTTGCGGCGCTCAGACTTACGACAAACTCAATATCATAGTTCTTCGAAATCTTTTTGATCCGATCGATGAACTCCGGCAGATCGCCCAGCGTTACATCCGCGTGTTTTAAGATGCTGTCGATGAACATTGTCTCAATGTCATGATCCGAGCTGATGATGCCATAAATAAAGCCGATGTATTCGTCACTGTTTGTAATATGCTCGAAATCTTCCATGCAGATTACTCGGATTCTGTGATCCAGATCATACATCAGCCTGTGATTCTTATTTATGAAAATGACGCTGCCATTGCTCGTTTCAATCTTCTCATTTGCCAATTCGATCATCTTTTTTGTTTTGCCGCTGCCTTTATGGCCGATTAATAATTTCACCATAGCAAAGCCCTCCCTTTTCTGTTCTCTGCAAATCTTTATGTTGGAATCTATTATACACTACCAAAGCTTTTCCGGCAATAAAAAAGGTACAAATTCTTTAGGCTTTTCCGAATCCGCAGTTGGGGTAAACGCACTCTTCACAGTTGAGGCACAACCCCCCGTGGCCCAACTTTTTAATATCCCGCCTTGTGATCACTTCTCCTGCCAGAAGACGGGGAACGATTAGATCAAAAACGCTGGTTCTGCTGTACATCACGCAGCCGGGAAGCCCCACTACCGGAATATCGTCAATATAGGAAAGCATAAACATCGCCCCCGGAAGTACCGGCGCGCCATAGGTGACAATATAACCTCCCGCTTTACGGATGCCGCTTGGCGTTTTATCATCCGGATCCACGGACATGCCTCCCGTCACGCCGATCATATCTACACCCATATCGATCAGCTGCCGGATACAGTCCGCGATCATTTCCTCATCATCATCCGCGAAGAGCTGTTTTACTACCGTACTTCCCAGCTCCCCGAACTTCTTTACGAGGACAGGCCCAAAAGCGTCTTTTATCTTTCCGCTGTATACTTCGCTTCCTGTTGTGACAACACCGATTTTCAAACTGCGCAGCGGCTCGATTCGAATCAAGGTTCTCCGATCCAGCACGCCTTCCGCCTGTTTGACAACCGCTTCCTCCACAAACAGAGGGATCACTCTTGTTCCGGCCAGTTTCTGCCCCGGTTCCACCACAATGTTCTCGTGAATGCAGGCAAACATAATCTCGTCCTGATCGATCAGATCAATTAAAAGCTCCTCGTCTACTTTCAGAAGTCCCCGTTTCTCCGCAATCAGCTCAATTTTGCCCTCGCTGGGCTCTGTCAGGCGGATTCCCTCTCCCGCCGCTTTCCTGGCGATCCGCAGGGCCGCTTCGTTTTCATGGACGTCCGTGTCATCCTTTTCCACAACATACAAGTGTTTTTTCCCCATGGAAAGAAGAATCTCGATATCTTCTTCTCTGATTACATGACCTTTCTTGAACTTCGCGCCTTTGTACTCCCCGGGAATGATCTGGGTCAGATCGTGGGCAAGTACCGTTCCTACTGCCTGCTCTACTGCGATTTCTTTCATTTTCTTACCTCTTCCTCAATTCATTATTTTTTAATTTGCAAAAGAACCGATCCTGTGTACCGGTTCTTCTTTATACAATTTTTCCATCCTTCATAAAAATCTTATGATCCGCAAACAGTTTGCTTTCTTGTGGATCATGGGTAATTAAAATAGTCGGAATTCCCAAGCTTTTTTTTAAACTTGCGAATTCCTCGTATACGACTTCCTTTGTTTTCATATCCAAAGCTGAAAAAGGCTCGTCCAAAAGCAACAGCTTCGGCCGTGTTACGATCGCCCGAGCCAGAGCGACCCGCTGCTTTTCACCTCCGGAGATTTTTTCAGGATACCTTTTTTGCAGATGGGTAATTTGAAAGGTATCCATGATATAATCCGCGTATTCCAGCAGCTCTTTCCGTTTTTTCCTGTCCCGGTACTCTTCTTTATTTTTTATCCCATAGATTACATTTTTTCCAACGGTCATATTCGGAAACAACGCGTAATTCTGAAACAGATATCCGATCTGTCTTTTTTTCACCGGCACATTTGTTTTCTCATCGAAAACGATCCTGCCGTCAATTGCGATTCGTCCCCTATCCGGCTGCTTCAATCCCGCAATGCAGTTCAGCACCGTAGTCTTTCCCGCGCCGGATTCTCCCTGGATAACCAGAACGCCCTCTTCAAAGGAATACTCCATATCCACGGAAAACCGATCCAGTTTTTTTACAATCTGAAACGATACACCCATCCTGTCAACCTTTATAATTCTTTCGTTTGAGCCATGCGTTCAGTATGAAAATCATCGCGAAACTGAACAGCGTTATGACTACTACCAGAGTATTGGCTTCCTCGTCCTTACCCGTAGCTACCGCATAATAGATAGCCGTAGGAATTGTCTGGGTCTGCCCTTCGATGTTGCCCGCGAGCATCAAGGTTGCTCCGAATTCTCCCATGGCCCTGGCAAAGGTCAGCGTAATTCCGCTTATAATCCCTGGTCTTGCCAACGGAAACAAAACCGTCCAGAATGTTTTCCATTCTCCGCTCCCCAACGTATGAGCCGCCAGTTCATAGGTCTCGTCCACGCTCTGAAAGGCCGCTTTCGCGTTCTGATACATCAAAGGCAGCGCCACTACACATGCCGCGATGACACATGCCACCCATGTAAATACAATTTGTATCCCGAAGGTGTCCAGCAAAAATGCTCCAATCGGGCCTCGTTTGCCAAATACCTTCAACAGAAGATATCCTACAATGGATGGCGGGAGTACCATAGGAAGAATAATGAGGGTTTCCCAGACGCTTTTTCCCGGAATCCGTTTTTTGGTCAGAAAATAGGCAAAAAGTATACCCAAAATAAACGCGAAAACGGTTGCGATGGACGCGACCTTTAAGGATAAAATTACCGGTTCCAGCATTTTACTATTTTACCGTAAATCCGTATTTCTCAAATACGCCTTTTGCGTAATCGGTTTCCAGATACTTATAGAAGTCCGCCGCCGCTTCCGGCTGCGGAGAATCTTTGATCAACGCCGCCGGGTATACAATCGGATCATGGAGACTCTCATCCACATCCGCTATAATTTCCCCCTTTCCGTCTTCCAACATCAGGGCATCCGTCCGATACACAAATCCGCAGTCCGCGTCTCCGGTTTCCACGTAATTAAGTACCGCTCTCACATCTTTTGCCTGTACCAGTTTACTTTCCACCTGATCCGTAATTCCCATGTTTTCAAATACCTGTGTGGCGTAATTTCCCGCAGGTACCGTCTCCGGCTCTCCAATGGCAATCTGCGTCACCGCGTCTGTTGTCAGCGCGTCCATGCTTACCTTGTCCGCCGCTTCCGCTGTCGCGATCAGAGTCAGTGTATTCCCCAGAAGATCCTTTCTGGAATCCGTATCGATCAGACCTTCTTCCTCTAGGTCATCCATGTTGGACGAAGACGCGGAAATAAATAAATCGCACGGCGCTCCGCCCTTGATCTGCTGGACCAGGTCCCCGGAACCGGCATAGCTGGTTGTAATTGTATCATCACAGTCCTTATTATACTCTTTGATAATTTCATCCAGCGCGTCCGTCAGGCTTGCGGCCGCCAGAACCGTCACTTCCCTGCTTTCGCCGTTTGACGCTGTTTCCTCATCTGATCCGCCACAACCTGCAAACAGCCCCATCACCAGAAGCATCGCTGCCAGGACCAGTCCCAGTTTTTTTACTTTCATAATAAAATCCTCCTAAAAATCCTTTGTCTTTATGACATATCAATTATAGAGAATTTTATCATATCTTTTCGAGTTTGTATGTTCGTATAACAACAATCATTGTATTACTTTTCAGCGGCCCGCGCCGAGGCGCAGCTGTCCGCAGGCCGCCTGAATATCCGCTCCCAGTTCCCGCCTTACTGTTGCCGGGATTCCCTGCTGCTCGAGAAAGGCCGCAATTTCCCTGGCGCGCGCCCTTCCGCTTCCCGAAAGTCCCGTTTCTTTTACTTCATTAAGCGGAATCAGATTAACATGACACAACGTTCCCCGCAGCTTGTCAGCTAAAAGCCGTATCTGCCGATCGGTATCTGTTTTTCCATGTACGAGCGCATACTCAAAGGTAATCCGCCTTCCGGTTTCTTCTGTGTATTCCCGGCACGCCTGCAGAAGTTCCTCCACCGGATAGCGCCGGTTTACCGGCATCATTTCTTCCCGTACCCCATTGTCCGCGCTGTGCAGAGAAACTGCCAGATTTACCTGTCTTTGATCCCTGGCAAAGTCTCGCATCCGCGGAATCAGACCGCAGGTAGACACCGTGATATTCCTCAGACTGATCCCTTTTCCTTCTTTTCTGTGAATATTACGGATAAATTTCAGCAGATTTTCATAGTTGTCAAAGGGTTCTCCCGTTCCCATCACTACAATATGGTTAATCGGCTCTCCTGTATCCCGCTCCGCCTCCAGAATCTGTCCCGTGATTTCCCCTGCTGTCAGATTCCTCTTCAACCCATCCATTCCGGAAGCGCAGAACCGGCACCCCATTCTGCACCCTGCCTGAGAGGAAACACAGATGGAGTTTCCATATTGATACTTCATAAAAACACTTTCAATGGTATTGCCGTCTTCCAGCTCCAGAAGATATTTCCTGGTTCCGTCCTTTTTCGAGGTCTGCATCTTTAAAATCCGCATCTGCCCCAGCTTGGCCTGTCTGTCCAGCTTTTCTCTGAGGGATTTGGAAATGTCCGTCATCTCATCAAAGCTTCGCACTCCCCGGTAAACCCAGGCAAAAATCTGTTTTGCCCGAAACGGCTTTTCCCCCATTTGAACCAGGAAATCCTGCATCTCTTCCAGGGTTAATTCTCGAAAATCCGCCAGCTTGCCGTTCATTCCCGCCATATTTGCCTGCTCCATCAATAAAGTCCTCTCCATTTCTTTTTCTTTGCCGCTCGTTTTTCACCTACCAGGTTTCTCCACCCCGCGTGATATGCGTCCAGATACGCCTCAATACAAATCCAGTCGTTTTCCGGATTCTCCGATGCGATCCCCGGGTAAAAATGCTCCACATACTCCTTCACAAGGCTCTGAGGCAGTTCCCGCAGCCGGCCTCTCGATTCCTCGCAGACGGTCTCACCGTACCCTTCCAGAATCGTAATGATATCCGGAGGATTATAACCGAATTTAATAGCCAGGGTTTCGATATCCCTGCCTAAAGCAATATAATGGTCGAAAATCGCAAGATGTTCCCTCCTGCTGATTCTCGCGACCCGTCTCAAATCTTCAATCGGTGCGCTCATGGTCTGCCTCCTTCCTGTATTTTTACTTATTATACTATATTCCTTTCGTAAATCCAACTGCGCGCGGCGGTCGGACTTCACAGGAAAAGGAATACACACTGCTGCTATCTGTCGACCGCGAACATTTTTGGCGTTTTAAAACCAGAAGTGCGGATTTTATTAAAAATCACCCCATATATTATACAAAGCCAGACTTTCGGTCTAAAAAGCGCAACTTTCTTTCTGTTTTCAACGTTTTATTCGCATTTTACGCCCTCCTTCCTGAAACTTCGTTCATTTGTTCGCGCCGCAAAATCTTCCACACGGATTTCTTTTCCTTGACTTTAACAATATTAAATGCTATCTTTAATATTGTTAAAGGAGCGTGTATATGAGCATCGAAACCATTCCTGCATGGATGAAAGAATTAGAAGAAGAGGATCTGGTATTTATTAAAAAATTCGTACTTGCTTCCGGCTCTTTAAAAGAGGTGGCAAAGCAGTACCAGGTAACCTATCCGACCGTCCGGCTGCGGCTGGATCGTCTGATTCAGAAAATCCAGATGGGGGACGAGCAGGAATGCGATCCCTATATCTCCTTAATCAAACGCTTTGCTCTGGACGGAAAAATCGATCGGAACACCGCCCAGGTACTCACTCGTGAATTCAAAAAAAGAAAGGAAGGCAGCCAAACATGATGACATTACTCCCATTACTGCTGTTTATTTTTACAATCTGTCTGCTGGCCGCATTCATAGCCCTGCAGATCTACCTCTCCCGAAAACCGTCCAAATGGCCGGGCAGGATTCTTCCCATCGCGGGATTTACGGTGGCGGTTCTGGTGTCACAAACCTTCAGAATGGAGCTGTTACAGAATGTCCGCTGGAGTTTTCAGACAGCGGGAAACTCATTGGCGGCGACGAAGCGCTCAATTACAAAGCGGATATTGAAGATCTCGCAGATGGAAACTTCACCGGAAAGTCCATAACAATCGACGCTATGAGAGAGTCTTCCCACTCCTCCCTTCCCCTCAACACGCTGTTTCTTCTGCTATTCTTGTTTATCCCGCCTTTCATTCTGACGTTCCTGCATATCTATATACGGAAAAAGATGCGGCGCGCCCAGTATGAAACGGATCTGGAAAAAATGAAAATCGAGGATCTTTCCTAAAAAAGCCCTGCCCCGAGTTTTTTCATTCAGGGCAGGGCTTTTTCTATTTCTTTTCTACATCAATTCCCGTCTTATGTCCGTTCAGGTCATATTCTTTCAAATCGCTTCCTTCCGCGATTTCAAGAGCCAGGGTTTCTTTCATAATATAGTCTTTATGAGCTTCTACCGCGGCAGCGACTTCTTCATCTGCCGAAAGAAGAATCTCAATCTTATCCATCATCTCAAAATTCTTCTGTTTTCTCAGCTGCTGTACCTTGGAAATCAGTTCTCTTGCCAGACCTTCCGCAATCAGCTCGTTATTCAGCGTTGTGTCCAGAATCGTAAAGACGTTGTTTTCCATGGCCACTGCGAATCCCTCTTTGGCGCTGATGCGCATGTCCACCATATCCGTGGTAATCTCTGTCGGCTCTCCATTCAGTTCCAGTGTAATTTTTCCGTCCGCTTCCAGCTTGGCCACCGTATCCGCCGCGTCCGCCTTGGCCAAAGCGCCGCCAAAGGCTTTGATATTCTTGCCCAGAATCGGTCCCGCCACTTTGAAGTTCGGCTTTAAGCTGTAGTTCATATACTGATCCAGCTCTTTTTCAAACACAACCTTCTTCACATTGAGCTCTTCCATAATCAGCGGCGTCAGATCCCCAATCAGCTCCTCGTATTTTCCGTCAACCAGGATTTCCGAAAGAGGCTGTCTTACTTTGATCCGTTCCTTTTCACGGGTACCGCGTCCCAGTCCCACAAGGGCGCGCACCAGATCCATCCGTTCTTCGGTTCTCGCGTCAATCCGCGCCTCATCCGCTTTCGGGAAATAAGCGATATGAACGGATTCTTCACCGGTCAGATTCACATACATTTCGTCCGCGATAAACGGCGCGAAGGGCGCGATCAACTTGGCAACGCCTACCAGAACTTCGTAGGTTGTCGCGTATACCGACTTCTTATCTTCGTTCAGTTCTTCTCCCCAGAAGCGTCTTCTTGCCCGGCGGATATACCAGTTGGAAAGATCTTCAACCACAAATTCCTGAATCTTTCTCACGGACTTCATGTGATCGTAATGATCCATATCTTCCGTCACTTCTTTAATCAGTTTGTTATACTTGGAAAGAATCCACCGGTCCAGTTCCGGACGAGCCGCGTAATCCACAGACAGCTCCGCCGGCTCCATGTTATCCTGGTTGGAGTAAAGCACGAAGAAATTATATACATTCCTCAGGGTTCCGAAGAATTTGCTTACAATCTCCACAAGCCCTTCCTCGTCAAATCTCGTCGGCGACCAGGCCGGAGAAACATGCAGCAGGTACCATCTTGTAGCGTCCGCCCCGTATTTATCAAAGAGCTCAAATGGGTCTACCGTGTTGCCTCTCGACTTACTCATTTTCTTTCCGTCTTTATCCAGAATCAGATCATTGACCAGAACATTTTTATATGGCGCCTTCCCTTTGATAAAGGTGGAAATAGCCATCAGAGAGTAGAACCACCCTCTGGTCTGGTCGATGCCCTCGCAGATAAAGTCTGCCGGGAACAGTTCTTCATCAAAGTTTTCTTTATTTTCAAAAGGATAATGCTGCTGGGCGAAAGGCATCGATCCGCTGTCAAACCAGCAGTCCATAACCTCCGGAATCCGGCTCATCGTCTTTCCGCATTCCGGACAGGTCAGATGCACATCATCCACATATGGACGATGCAGTTCGATACTTTCGTCAATATCCTCCTGGGCTTTTTCTACCAGTTCCGCCCGGCTGCCGATGCATTCCAGATGACCGCATTCGCAGCGCCAGATCGGAATCGGCGTACCCCAGTAGCGGTTTCTGGAAATCGCCCAGTCCTTTACTTCCTCCAGCCAGTTTCCGAACCGCTTTTCTCCTACAAAATCCGGGAACCAGTTTACTGTATTATTGTTTGCCACCAGCTGATCCTTCAGCTTGCTCATTTCAATGTACCAGCTGGGCTTCGCGTAATAAACCAGCGGAGTTCCGCATCTCCAGCAGTGCGGATAATTGTGGACAATCTTTTCTTTAGCGAAAATTTTGTTTTCTCCCGCCAGCCACTTGATAATATCAATATCCAGTCCGTCTTCCATGACAAAACGGCCCTTCCACGGCGTCTCCGTGTATTTTCCTTCTTCGTCCACCGGATTAACAACCGGAAGATTATAGCGGCGGCCAGTCTGATAGTCATCCTCACCGAAAGCAGGCGCCGTATGAACAATGCCCGTACCGTCTTCAATGGTGACATAGTCGGCGCAAGTTACGAAGAACGCCTTCTTATCCGGCTTTACAAAAGGCATCAGCTGTTCGTATTCCACATACTCCAGCTCTTTTCCTTTCATCTCCTGCAGGATCTCATAGTTTTCCGCTCCCAGCACTTTGTCCGCTAAAACCTTTGCCACATAGAAAATGTTGCCTTCTTCCTCTCCCGCAGTCATCTTTACCTTCACATAGTCCACATCCGGTCCTACGGTCAGGGAAACATTGGAAGCCAGCGTCCACGGCGTCGTCGTCCATGCCAGGAAGTACTCATCCGCATCCTTTCTCTTGAATTTCGCGGTAATGGTAGTTACTTTTACTTCTTTATACCCTTGCGCAACTTCATGGGAAGCCAGCCCTGTTCCGCAGCGCGGGCAATAAGGCAGAATCTTATGACCTTCATAAATCAGTCCTGCCTTGAAAAATTCCTTCAGAATCCACCATCCGGTCTCAATGAAGTTATTATCCAGCGTAATATAGGGGTTGTCCAGATCAATGAGATACCCCATGCGCTTTGTCATTTCTCTCCACATGCCTTCGTAAGTAAATACGGACTCCCGGCACTTTTCGTTAAACTCCTTGATTCCATAGGTTTCAATATCCTTCTTGCCGCTCATCTTGAGCTGCTTTTCCACTTCAATTTCAACGGGAAGCCCGTGGGTATCCCATCCGGCCTTTCTTTTTACTTTAAAGCCCTGCATCGTCTTATAACGGCACACGGAATCCTTCAGCGTCCTTGCGATAACATGGTGAATTCCAGGTCTTCCGTTGGCAGTCGGAGGTCCCTCATAAAAGATGAAGGACGGCTGCCCCTCTCTTGTCGTTACGCATTTGTGGAGAAGATCTTCTTTCTCCCAGTTGTCTGCCTGCTCCATCTGCAGCTCAGCAATCGGCTTTTCCGATAAGTTCTTAAACATACCCTTTTCCTCTCTATCCTTGATTTATTGGTTTTCCGTTTCGAAAAAAGAAATCCCTGATTCTCTTTTTTCGAGAATCAGGGACGATAAATTACCGCGGTACCACCCTGCTTGCAACATAACGATGCCACTTCATTTCGGGGTAAAGGCTCCGAAGTGATCTTCACATACCGCTTCACCAACGCTCTCTCAGCCAAAAAGCGTCTCTCTGTAAGGCTCTTACACGGAGCTACTGTCTTCATCTGCGCCTCTTTCTATTTACTTTACATACGTTGATATTTTATATGTTCGCGCCCGCAAAGTCAAGCAGGAATTTAACGCTTTTGCAAGCTTATGGTTCACATATGATAATGTCTTAGTATACCACAAAAGAAAATGTCCCGAATGTGGTATAATTATCCTCCTATGAGACTTATGAACAGGAGGAAATCATTATCAGAAAGGTAGAACT
>NZ_JACRYT010000014.1 GCF_014333425.1 Zhenpiania hominis
ACCGGCACAAATCCATCCATAATTCTCTATTTTTGTAAAAGTAAAATCCATCCTGTAGACTTAACTCTTACAACATGGATTTTACTCTTACAAACTGGACGTTATTTTTACAAGTCACCTTATTTCAGGAAATTTTGTTTCGATTTTACAATTCATTTCCTTTTCTCTTAGAATTTTTATGCTATAATAACTTTTACCCGCATAATTCGCTATTTCTTTGATTATCCAATTTAAGAATTCAGGTATCTCAATTATGAAAAAATGTTTAATTATTACATCTTATATAGAAGGTTCTCTTTCAGAAATAATCGGAGATGAAGCTTTCGATTTTATCCTTTGCGCGGACGGTGGATGGGATCACGCGCTTCAAGCCGGTCTTACGCCGGATTTGCTTATTGGTGATTTTGACTCCATGAAGGGATGCGCTCCCTCAGATATCGAAATCATTACTTTTCCCGCGGAAAAAGATGATACGGATACGGGCCTGTGTCTGAAAACCGCTATCAGCCGCGGTTGCACGGACATCTTAATTGCCGGCGGTCTCGGCGGACGATTTGATCACTCGGTAGCGAATATTCAGTTGATGCTTGGAGTCGTTGACCTGGTGGATCATATTGCGATAAAGGACGGCCGAAATTACTGTACGGTACTCAAAAATGGGGAGATACATCTTCAGAAAAAGGAAGGATTTCATCTGTCCGTCTTTTCGATGACTGAGCAAAGTCGTGGAGTCTGCCTCTCCGGTGTCAAATATCTTCTTTCAGATTACACCCTTACCGGAACCTTTCCTTTAGGTGTCAGCAATGAATTCGCAGATGATTACGCGACAGTACGTGTTGGCGATGGCACGCTTCTGATTGTACTGTCCTCTGACTGACGCCTCCGAGTTCTGTACCTTTTTATTTTGTACAAAGTGTTCCCTGCTTTTTCTTTTAAATTGTATTTTAAGTTCTTTTTTATAAAGTGTTATTTTCTTTTTTATATTTTTTGTCTCTTTTAAAAGATACAGTTTCGTGCTATCCTGTTTCAGAAATCAAATTTCAGGAGGTCAGATTGAATGAGACAGACACAGAAAGTAAAAAATTTGTGTGAAACCGCACTATTTATCGCAATTGTATTTTTAGGAGTATTTATCATTAAATTCCCCGGTCCTTTTGGGTACGCCCACATTGGTGATTCTATGATTTTCCTTTCCGTTCTTATGCTGGGAGGGAAACGAGGCGCTGCCGCCGGGGGACTGGGGGCGGCTGTCGCGGATATTGTCAGCGGCTATACGATCTGGGCGCTGCCTACCTTTATTTGCAAAGCAATTATGGCTCTACTCATGGGCTTCATGATCAAACGCCACGCATTTGGACTGAAAGGACGCCCCCTCTGGATCGTAGCTGCCGCTGCCAGCGGAATCGCTCAGGGCATCTGCTACGTATTATTCTGGCTTCTGCTGTTCGGACGGGCGGCTGCCATTGCCGCGGTTCCAGGCCTGCTCTTCCAGACTGTATCCGGAATCATCATCGCTCTTGCGATTTCAGAAGCCCTGCAGAAGACAAGCTTAAAAAGACACTTCATTTACACAACTGATGGGAAAGGAGCACAGACATGTTAGAAAAGATAAAACAGTTTAAAAAGATCGACGCCCATAGCCATGTAGGGCATTTCGGTGGCTGGTCCAATGTGAGCATTACACCGGAAGAGCTGATCCGCCAGATGGATGAGTACAATGTGGAAAAGGCAGTAATCTGCACATTCCCCATAGAAGAAAGCATTGCGGCAGTCGACCAATATCCGGATCGTTTTATCGGCGCCGCCTGGGTTAACCCCATGGAAAAGGACGCCGTTTCACAAATTCGCAGCGCAGTAGAGGATCACGGATTTAAGGCGGTCAAACTGCACCCCCTTTCCCAGAGTTATCTCCCCAATGACGAATGCGTCTTCCCCATCGCGCAACTGGCGCGGGATCTGGATATTCCTCTGATGATTCATACCGGCCATCCGCCCTTTTCCCTGCCATGGAGCGTAGCCCAACTGGCGGAGCGTTACCCCGATGTAAAGATGGTCATGATCCATATGGGACATGGGAACGGAATGTATGTACAGGCTGCCATTGATATGGCAAAAAAATATTCGAACCTATATCTGGAAACATCCGGAATGCCGATGCATACGAAAATTAAGGAAGCTTATGAACAAGTAGGCAGCGACCGAATCATGTGGGGACTGGACGCGCCGTTTCACCATCCAACTGTGGAAATGCAGAAAGCCATTGTCAGCGGCCTTTCCGATAAACAGCTCGAAGATGTTTTTTACAATAACATCAAAAAACTGCTGAAGCTATAACCTTGACAGTGGATACCGCTTTCTCCTATAATAATCCTGAGATTGGGATTATTCATATCTTTTCTGCATTTATGCGAAGAGTGATTGGGAGAGGGATCTATGGAAATCGAAAAAAAGCGAAAATTTATTATTAACATACTGTATTTTGCGATTATCCTGGCTATTGTCTGGGTCATTTTGGAATGGGGCCTGTCCCTTATAATGCCGTTTATCATTGCTTTTTTAATTTCCTGGGCGCTGCAGAGGCCAATCCGCTTTTTATCGGAGAAACTGCGCGTTCACAAAAAAATCCTGGCAATCTTTTTGGTTCTGTTGTTTTACTGCACGATTGGACTTTTGATCGCCCTTCTGATTATTAAATCATTTTCCGCAGTAGGCGAACTGATTGCCAGCCTCCCTGCTCTTTATGAGGCCCATATAAATCCTCTGATCGGAAAAATTTACGACAGCCTGGAAAGCTCGTTCATCCGCTTGGATCCGGAGCTTATGAATGCTCTGGATACCCTGATTCAAGACTCAGCGGCTTCTATTGGAGAGATTATTTCCGGGCTGTCCATGACGGTCGCCGGTGCTGTATCAGGCGCGGCATCCTCTCTTCCCGGTTTTTTGATCCGTCTGCTTCTGATGGTAATTTCTACATTTTTTATATCTATGGACTATGACAGACTCATGGGCTTTATTCTTCGTCAGTTCAACGACCGTACACAAGAGCTTTTCTTCCAGATAAAAAAGTATATCATTGGCACCCTGTTCGTCTGCATCCGTTCTTATGCCCTGATTATGAGCATTACCTTTGTGGAGCTTTCGATTGGACTTCACATTCTTCGGGTTGAAAATGCGTTCCTAATCGCGCTCCTCATCGCGGTCTTTGATATTCTCCCTGTTCTGGGAACGGGCGGGATTATGATCCCCTGGGCAATCATCACATTCCTCTTAGGGAATTACTCTTTGGCTATTGGGCTGGCGGTGCTGTATGTAGTGATTACAATTATCCGTAATATTCTTGAGCCGAAAATTGTTGGAGGAAACATCGGTCTTCATCCAGTTGTAACACTCATCAGTCTTTTTGTAGGAGCTCAGCTTTTCGGCGTAGTCGGCTTGTTCGGTTTTCCGATTTTCCTGTCGCTTCTTGTAAACCTGAATAAAAACGGAACAATTCATCTGTTTAAAATGGATGAGTCCAAGGAATCAACGGAATCACCGAAAGCAAATCGGCGAATCATGAAAAGGAGAAGAAAGTGATAAACGGAATTATAAGTGTCCTGGTGGTCTTTCTTTTAATGGGCACCGGGTTTTACTTTACAAGGACAAAAAAGTGGGTTCAGGGCACAAGCCAGATTTTTTCTACGGTCGTGGTTCAAATCGCGGCGCCGGCCCTTGCCATAGTCAGCATCGAAAATCGATTCACACCGGCGCTTTTAAAGTCTTCTCTTTGGAATCTTCTGATCGTTGCCTGTGTCATGCTTCTTATGCACTTTCTCGGCAGACTGCTGGGGAACCTTATGAATCTGCCTAAAAAGAAAAAGGCAGTTTTTACAACAACCTTTACCTTTAACAACAGTATGTTCATCGGGCTTCCGATTATCAGCATCATCTTCGGCCATGATGGACTTCCGTACCTTTTCACCTTTTATTTGGTGACGATTACTCTGTTTTGGAGTCTGGGAGCATGGACGATTTCTCAGGCTTCCGATCAAGTCAGATTCCGAGCTTTTTCGGTGCGCCGCATTTTCAGTCCGGGGCTCATCGGTGTGCTGATCGGCTGTCTGTTGGCAGGATTCAGTCTCAAACTGCCCCTTGTGCTGGAAACCACCCTTACCTACCTGGGTGATCTATGTGTTCCTCTTTCCCTGCTTGGAATCGGTGCGAATCTTTCTTCCTCTCTTTCAAAGGGTATGATGAAAATCACCATCGACCAAATTGTGATCCTCTTTGGAAAATTTGTTTTAAACCCTCTGCTTATCTGGGGAGCTTTTTCTCTTATGGGGGTATCCGGACTTCCCCTGAAAGTGTTTATTATGGCCGCCTCCCTTCCCTGTCACGCCCAGACTGCCATTTTAGCTCAGTTTTATGATGTAGAGGGAGAGTACGCGTCTAATTTAGTCAGCCTTTCCACGTTGGTAAGTCTGATCACCATACCCGTATATGCGGGAATTTTACTTTAGTATTAGGAGGAATCAATTATGCGCAGCGTTTGTTTTGGTGACAGCTTTGTCCGCGGCTTTGGTGTAAAAGCGGACGAAAACTGGGTGTTTCTTCTCAATACACCTTGCAGCACTTTTATCAACCATGGCATCTGTGGAGATACAACAGGCGGAATGCTGGCCCGTTTCGGATGTGACGTCGTTCCAGAAAAGCCGAACTATCTGTTTCTTCTGGGAGGACTCAATGACCTTCTGGCCGGTTCACCGGAAACCACAGTACAGGCCAACTATTTTGCAATGGTTCATCAGGCTCTTCATCACGGGATGATCCCTGTGATCTGTACCTGCCCTCCTTTTGATCCCAACGCGGCCAGACGATGCTGGCCGGAACTCACCAGCTTTGAACTTATCAAAAGGCGTTACGAAACACTCCGGGACTGGCTTCTTTCCTTCTGCCGGAGCTACAAGCTGGCCTATGTGGATTTTTACGGAGAATTCGCAAAAGTCCTTTCCCGGAATCCGGAAAAGGACTGGTATCTTGATGGAATCCACCCTACAGCTGAAGGCCATCAGGTTATGCGTGATATTGCGGTAGACGCTCTGCGGCAGCTGTCCCTTTAATCAGATTTTTTTCTCCGGCTCATCCTGGGCCGGAGATTTTTCTTCACTTTCAGCTTCAGCGGCTTTTTCACCGCCGTCCGCCCCGTCTTCTTCCGGGTCCCGTAATTCTTCCGCTAACGCCGGATCCAGTGACTCCATTGTCACTGTCCCCTGCGGAACCCCTGAACCCGAAGTTTCTCCGCGATTCTGCTTATCCAATCTACTGAGCTTAGCCAGAATCAGACCTGCCGCCCAAAACAACACCGCGAATCCCAAATAAGTCCCACTGCCGGAAATTACATACTGTATTACCTCCGTAATTCCATCCGATATGGACATTCCGTAGCTCTCATAATAACTCTGTACATATGTGATAGAGTAATACAGCATAAAGCCCGCGCAAATCAGAGATGCTGCCGCAAGCACATATAAAATTACCGTACATGCGGGCAGCTTCTTTTTCACCGGTTCTTCCAGGATTTTCAGTTCTTCTTTCATTCCCATACCTCTTTCTTTTACAATATTTATTCATTATGCAGGAAGATTCTGTTGTCTCTCTGAAGATTCTGTGTGTATGGGTTGTTGTTTTTTGATCATTCCATTTCAAAAAAAGCGTTTTCACTGAACAAATATAAGTAAGCGCCGGCTACAGGCTTTTTACGGATCGTCTCCAGAGCCTCCTTATAAATTTTAATCTGACCCGCATAAGTAGTTTTTAGCTGTTCCAACGCAGATTCTTTCTTAGTAGGATCGATATAACTGTTTTTATAATCGATCAGGATCAAATGTTCCGCTTCCTCAAAGTAGCAATCGATGATTCCCTGCACCATCACTTCCGATCCGTCAACTTCTTTTAGCAGATTAAATTCTGTCTCTTTAAAAAGCTTTTCCGCGCGGGCAGCCCTCGCTCCGATTTCACTTTTAAAAAAGGTTGCGATTTTTTCAGGTTCCACAGCTTCCGCTTCTTCCGGAAGCAGCAGCTCCTGCTGTATCATTTGCTCCACCTGACCTGACACATAAGCGGTACCTCCCCCCGCTTCCACCTGACGCAGCGCTTCTTTGAAATCCAGACATTCCATGACTTTATGCATGATCGTCCCTCTCTGAGCAGCGGAAAATTCAACACTTCCCTGAAGAAAGGCCGGTGTCTTTAATATGATATCTTCCTGTGCCGCGGTCTGCCCCATGCGGCTCAGCTCGGTAACGGAGTATTTGGATTTTTGACGAAGAGCCTGCTGATTGGGGTATACGAAGGACAATCTCCGATTGATCTCATCTCTCAGCCCATTCTCCTTCTCATAACAGGTTTCTTTCGCCGCTCTGGCTTCTGCCTCAAAAAACAGGGAGCGCACTTTCTCCCGATTTTTACCCCTTGTTTTGTTTTCCGCGCTCATCTGACTACGGTCATGGAGATTCATCTCCATTTCGCATTCTTGTGCCAACGGGAAAAGATAATCCAGAAAGCAATTTTTAGCCTGAGCTGAAGCAAATTCCCCGGTTTTCCCCGTTTTCGCCGTTCCAAGGAGAATCAACTGATCCATGGCTCGTGTAAAAGCTACATATAAAATTCGTATTTCCTCTTCCAGATCTTCCTGGCGCAGTTTCCGCTCGATTGCTGTCTGCATTAAAGTTTTTCTGTGCCAGTGCTCCCTGTAATTGACCCGTGTCAGTCCCAGCCCCAGGTCCTTATGGGCGAGAAATCCCTTGCCTGTCTTCCCTACATTAAAACGTTTTCCAAGTCCGGCTACGATAACGATTGGGAATTCCAGCCCTTTACTCTTGTGAATGGTCATGATGCGAATGAGGTCTTCATTTTCATTGATCAGTTTTACCTGTCCGGTGGGAATGCTCCGATTTTCCAACGCCTGTATATAGGTAAGAAATCCGTAAATCCCTCCATATCCGGTTTCCTGGAAATCTCTGGCCTTGTCTGCCAGCGCCCTCAGATTCGCTTGCCTCTGCTGTCCCGCGGGAAGAGCTCCGCAGTAAGTGTAATAGCCCGTCGACCACATCAGATCCCAGATAAACTCTTCGAGGGGAAGGGCCTGCGCCTTTTTTCGATAGCGCTCCAGCCGTTCTAAAGCATTCCTGCACTTTTCGGTAAGCGCATCCGTTTCTTTCCGCATACTGTACCGGAAGAAGGCTTCGTAATAGGAAACTCTTTTATTGCTCAGACGGATCTGTATCAATTCTTCAATGGAAAAGCTGAATACCGCCGATCTAAGTACGCTGAGCAACGGCAAATCCTGCTGTTTATTATCAATCAGCCGCAGCAGATTAAGAAACACCTGGATTTCCACCGTATCGAAATACCCGGCGCTGTCATCCATATAAGAAGGCAGATCCAGCTCTGTGAACACTTCCTGAAAAACATCGGCGTAATTTTTGGTACCCCGCATCAGAATGACAATATCCCGCTTCTGAATCGGCCTCTCACATCCCCGTTTGCTGTCAAAAATGGGTTTTCCGAGAATTCCTTTTATGATTTCCGCCGCCTGATACGCTTCAAGCTGTGAATTTTTCATTTCCGCCACTTCCCCGTCCAGGTCCATATCCTCGCTGACCCGGCTGTCAATGACGTGAAGCTGGGTCCGGTAGTCGATAGGTCCGTCGTAAGAAATGCCCTGATGCAGAGCCGCCGCGTCGTCATATCCTGCCATAATCTGTGAGAAAACAGCGTTTACCGTCTCAATAACGCTCCGTTTGCTACGGAAATTGCGGTTCAAATCCAGTTTCATGCTGCATCCTTCTTCCTCGGAAGCATAAGTCCGGTAACGGTCCTGAAAAATTTCCGGCTCTGCCAGGCGGAATTTGTAGATGCTTTGCTTGATATCTCCTACCAGAAACAGATTATTTTCCCTGCGGATCCGTTCAATCAGCGTATCCTGCAGCACGTTGCTGTCCTGGTACTCGTCTACAAAAATGCAGGTGAATTTTTCCCGGTATTCAGCCGCCGCCTCCTCATGCTCCAGAATCTCCAGCGCGTAATGCTCGATGTCGTTAAAGTCGATGATCTTTTTTTCCTTCTTTGCCCCGCAAAACTTTTCGTCAAACTCCCGAATAAGAGCTTCCAGATAGCGAGCTGCCGGATACACCTTCCTCAAATCCTCCAGGTATACCGAAATATCCTGGGCAAAATACCGTTCTTTCAAAGCATTCAACTGCTTTTTTCCGTAGTCTCTGGCATTTTTGACTGCTTCCTTGACTGGCTCGTAGTCTTCTTTTTCCTCCTTGGAAGCCCGCATGATATTCGCTTTAAACGAAGCAAGCAGTTTGCGGATCCCCTCAAAATCTCCCTTCTCCGCCAGGCTCTGCAGAGGCTGCAAATTTTCCAGATCCTCCTGATTTTTTCGATAGACGCTTTCCACTCCCGCGGTTTCCGCAATATCTCCCGCCTGTTCAAAGGCCCGCAGGATCTGGTTCACACTAAAATAGATATCCTCCTGGATAAAATGGAACAACCTGCTTTCTCTAAATTCCTCTGAATCCAGATTCAAATCCTGTACATGCTCCGAAAGCCAGGCAAGGGGATGAGGAATACTTTGAATCGTCGTATATAATCTGAGAATCGATTCCTTTAGCGCCCGTTCATTTCGATCCGAAGCATAAGCTCTGAGAAACTCCAGAAATTCCTCATCTCCGGATTCAAACCGCTCCGCGAAAATCTCATCCAGTACATCCCACTTGAGAATTTCCACGGTTCCTTCATCTCCAATTTTAAAATCCGGTTCCACATCGATCAGATAAAAATATCTGCGGATCACCTCCAGGGCAAAGGAGTGGAAGGTGCTGATATTGGCGTTTGCCGCCAAGTCTAGCTGCCTTCTTAAAAAGGAGGCGTGGCCCGGATCCTCCTCGATGGCCTTTGTAATGGCGCTCACCAGTTTTTCTTTCATCTCTGCCGCCGCCGCGTTTGTAAAGGTAACGATGAGAAACTGATCCAGAGGGATTCGATCCCGCAGGATGAGCTGTTTGATCCGTTCTACGAGAACCGCGGTTTTTCCCGACCCTGCCGCCGCGGATACCAGCATATTTTTACCGCGCAGCTCGATGGCCTGCTGCTGCTGCTTTGTCCATTTAACCATTTGCTTCTGTTTCCTTTCCTGCCCTTTATTATACGGAAAAATGCTGATTCCCGCAATGAAGATGTGGTATAATAACTTATACTGGAGGTTTCATTTATGAAAAATTTTAAACGGCCGACCATGCTGATGATTCTGGATGGATTCGGCATCAATAACGAATCTTATGGAAACGCCATTGCCCAGGCGAGTACTCCCGCTCTGGATCGTATTCTTTCCACCTACCCGAAGACTACGCTGAAAGCCTGCGGACTGGCCGTGGGGCTTCCGGAAGGTCAGATGGGAAATTCCGAAGTGGGACACCTGAATATCGGCGCCGGGAGAATTGTCTATCAGGAGCTGACTCGCATTACAAAGGCAATCGAGGACGGTTCTTTTGAAGAAAATTCGGTTTTAGACCGCGCTGTTTCTCATACGCTGAAAAACGACTCCGCCCTTCATCTGCTGGGTCTGCTTTCCGATGGCGGCGTTCACAGCCATATCCGCCATCTGCTGGCTCTCATCGATCTGGCTGCGAAAAAAGGAGTAAAAGAGCTGTATGTCCACTGCTTCCTCGACGGGCGGGACGTACCGCCCCGGTGCGCGGATAAGTACATCGCTCAGCTGGAAGAGCATATGAAAAGAATCGGTCTCGGAAAAATCGCCACAGTATCAGGAAGGTATTACGCCATGGATCGGGACAAGCGCTGGGAGCGTGTTGTAAAGGCTTACGACGCCATGACCCTGCGGGAGGGATTTCAGACGGAAACGGCCTCAGAGGCGGTTTCCGCGGCTTACGAACGGGATGAAAACGACGAATTTGTTCAGCCGACCTGCGTCGCGGGAGGCCAGCCGGTAAAGGACGGGGACTCCATGATTATGTTCAACTTCCGTCCGGATCGGGCAAGAGAAATCACCCGCGCCTTTGTTGCCGATGATTTTGATGGATTTGAACGCGGGAAAAAAATTGACGATCTCTTTTATGTTTGCATGACCCAATACGATGCCCAGATGCCAAATGTAGAAATCGCCTATCCGCCGCAGACTCTCAAAGCGACTCTTGGAGAATATCTGGCGGATCTGGGACTGACGCAGCTGCGGATCGCGGAGACGGAAAAATACGCCCATGTCACTTTCTTTTTCAACGGCGGCGTGGAAGCGCCCAACCGGAACGAAGATAGGATTCTCATTCCATCGCCCAAGGTTGCCACTTACGACCTGCAGCCGGAAATGAGCGCTTACCTGGTTACGGATAAAGTTTTGGAGGAGATCGCTTCCGATAAATATGATGTGATTATCCTCAATTTCGCCAACGCGGATATGGTAGGACATACTGGAGTTATGGACGCGGCAGTCGCCGCCATTGAAGCTCTGGATAAATGCGTTCCCCAAATCGTGGACGCGGTTCTTACAAAAGGAGGACAGATCCTTCTGACCGCGGATCATGGTAACGCGGATCAGATGCTGGATGAGCAAGGCGCGGTTGTCACCGCCCACTCCCTAAACGATGTTCCTCTCGTGCATATCGCAAAGGAGCCGGCGCAGCTGGCAGACGGCGGAAAGCTGGCGGATATCGCTCCTACTCTGCTGGATCTTATGGGGCTTGAAATTCCCGCGGAAATGACCGGACACAGCCTGGTGAAAAAATAGACGACGGTTGAAAGTTTGGCGGTTTTATCAACAAACCGCCAATTTTCATTTTTGTTGATAAATTTTCAACGGCTTCAAGCGGCGAATTGAAGGGTCGGGACGCAAGCTACCCGGAAGCTGCCCTTTCGCGGCCTGAAACCGTTGATTTTTTTGTAACAATGAGATAAATTTAGGATTTGTTTCTAATATCCGCCGTCCCGCGCGGCTTTCACCATCCCGGCTGTCCGCTCTTTATCACCGCTTCCGCGGCCCGAATTCCATCTACCGCGGCGGACATGATTCCTCCCGCATAGCCGGCGCCTTCCCCTGCCGGATAAATTCCCGCCACGGGAGATTCCTGTTCCGTTCCCCGCAGAATCCTTACAGGCGAGGAGCTGCGGCTTTCAACCGCGGTAAGCCGGGTATTCGGATCATCAAATCCCTTTAATTTTCTCCCTAAATGAGGCATTGCTTCTTTCATGGCTTCCACAGCAAACTCCGGCAGAGACGCGGCCACCGGATTGCCGTCCGTTCCAAAATCTTTCCACCTGCCCTGGGGCGGGTTTCCGTTAGCAAAGGCCAATCGTTCATAGCGCTCCTGAAAGTCCACTCCCGCAAGGACGTCATCCGAAGGAAAATCTGAGGTCCGCACATCTACCAGCAGCGCGCTGTTGGCAAATTTTCCGTCTCTTGCGCTGTAGCTCATGCCGTTTGTTACCGTCTGTCCTTTTTTTGAGGCTGCCATAATGACTTCTCCTCCGGGACACATGCAAAACGTATAGACGCCCCTTCCGTTTTCGCAGTGCCAGCTCAGCTTGTAATCGGCGGGCCCCAAGATCTCCGCCAGTTTCGGGTCCCCATACTGGGCCCGGTCAATCCATTCCTGGGGATGCTCCACTCGTACGCCGATGGAAAAAGGCTTTTGCTCCATGGGGACACTCCGGTTTCGCAACATATGCAGTGTATCTCGTGAGCTGTGCCCGAGGGCCAAAATCAGATGTTCTGTGGAAAGACTTTCTCTCCCGTTTATCTCCACACCTTTCAGTCTCCCGTCTTCCAGGATCAGATCGGTCAACCGGCTTTCAAAGCGGATTTCCCCGCCTGCCGCGAGAATCCGTTTCCGGAGGGTTACCACTACCTTCCGCAATACATCCGTACCAATGTGAGGCTTGTGTTTATAAAGGATCTCCTTTTGAGCCCCGGCGGAAACAAAGGTTTCTAATACTTTAAAAATACGAGGATCCTTAATCCCTGTTGTCAGTTTGCCGTCAGAAAAAGTTCCCGCGCCTCCTTCTCCAAACTGCACGTTGGATTCCTCATTGAGAAGGCCGTTCTTCCAAAACTGCTCCACATCCCGCACCCGCTCTTCCATAGCGCGCCCCCGTTCCAGCACAATGGGGCAGTACCCCCGTTCCGCCAGAATCAACGCCGCGAAGATACCACAGGGACCAAACCCCGCAACCACCGGGCGGTGGTTTAAAATCGTATTCCCCGCCTGCGCTTCCTTGTATGAAAGGTCCGGAGCCGGATCCAGTTTCAGTTTTTTCCTGCAGGTAAAATCTACTGTATACACCAGCCGGATCTTCTGTTTGTCCCTGGCGTCAACGGATTCTCTGCGGATCACCCAGTCTTTTATCTCCGCTCCGATTTTCTTCTGAATCAACCTCGGAATCCGCTCTTTAGAGTCCCCCGGTCTGAGTTTAATCTGATGAATTCGATATCGCATTTGCCATCGCCTTTCCTGCTTTTCTTCCCGTTTCCCATGCGTGCTGCAGGTTAAAGCCGCCGCATGGGCCATCAAAATCCAGAATTTCTCCGGAGAAATAAAGCCCTGGAATCAGCTGTGATTCCATAGTATCTCCATTCACTTCTCCGAAAGGAATACCTCCTGATGTACACTGGGCATAATTCCAGCCCTTCACACCGCTGAGAGAAAGCGTCCATGATTTGAGAATCCGCGCCGCGGACTCCACTTCCCCCTCTGAAAGCAAGGCTGCCTGTGTTCCGCAGGCAAGACCGGATTTTTCCGCGAGAACCTGTTTCAATTTTGAGGGAACGATAGAAAGAAACAGATCCTCCACTGCCAGCTCCATAATGTTCTGCCGCCTGTGAAGAAGGACGATCGTTTCCTCCCAGTCCATTTCCGGCAAAAAATCAAAGCAGATCTGATAACGGGCGATCCCCTCAGCAAACGTTTCTCCTGGCTCCAGCTTAACTTGCCTGCTCAGGTTCATAACACAGATTCCGGAAATCCCGTCTTCATTAAACTGCACTTCACCGGTTTCCTCTGCCATCAATTTGCCGTCTTTTCTCAGACCTACGCGGGCCATAGCCCGGACTCCTTTCAGCTGTTTTAAATTTTCCCGCGTTTCCAGTCCGGTCAGTATCGGGGCCAGACGTGTCACTTTGTGCCCCAGAGCTTTTGCCAACCCATACCCATCCCCGGAAGTCCCAAGCTGCGGTCCCGCTTTTCCCCCGCAAGCCAGCAAAACCTTTTTTGCTTCCAGAGTTCCGCCCTTATACCGCACCTGAAAACCACCTCTTCCAGAAAGAGGCAGAATCTTTTCTACTGTGCATTCTGTCTTCAATTCCACCCCTAGCGACTTCGCTGCCCGCACTAAAGCGTAGACAACATCTTTCGCCTGGTTGGAATTAGGATAAACTCTTCCTTCTCCATCTGTATATGTAAAAACCCCCAATGACGCGAAAAAATCTAGAGTTTCTAACGCTCCAGAACACTTTCGATTGGTCAGATTACACCTTCCATTCCCCGAAGCCGCGATCTTTTTCCCAGGCATTTGCTTCTTTTCTAAAATTAAAACGCGTCCCTGCTTCTGCTCTGCCGCGCTGACCGCTGCCGCAAGGCCGGACGCTCCCCCTCCAATGATGCAGATATCAATCATCATCTCTCCTCTTATTCATAAATTATTAAGGAAATTATAGCACACATTTTAAGGAATCTCCACCCGCCCCGCATTGAAACAAAATCAAATCAGTGGTATGATAAGAAAGCGGCTTAAGTTCAGACAGAAAAGAGGTACGAATGTGTTAAAAGCCATTGGAAAGCTTTTTAAAATGATTATTTCTGTAATTCTGATTCTTATTTTCCTGGCTCTTGCTCTTATCGGGTATGCCCACTTTATCGAACCAAATCGGCTTACAGTAACCCATATTGAAGATACCAGCGGTTCCATGAAAGAGTCTCTTACGGTGGCCCTTTTCGCGGACACCCATTTTGGATTTCAATACGATCTGGAACAGTTTGAGAAGGCTGTCAATGAAATTAACGAAAACCCGCCGGATCTCTTACTTTTTGCCGGTGATCTGATCGATAATTTAAATGAATACTCCGGTGATCCTGTGGAAATTTCCAATGCCTTATCACGAATGAAAGCGAATTTTGGAAAATACGCGGTATTTGGAAATCACGATTATGGCGGTGGCGCGGAACATCAGTACGAAGATATTATGAACGCCGGAGGTTTTCAGGTATTGGTAAACGAAACCGTTACCTTTAAAGATTACAACTTCCGTCTTATCGGAATTGATGATCTGCTCATCGGCTATGGAGATCCATCCGTTGTTAACCGTGCGGGCTCTGACATGTATAACTTAGTTCTCTGCCATGAACCGGATATTGTGGAGAAGGTGCTTGCTTCCAATACTGACTGTATGCTTGCGGGCCACACCCACGGGGGACAGATCCGGATTCCTTTTTACACGGAAGACTTTCTGCCTTCTTACGGAGAAAAATATGTAAAAGGCGAATACCGGCTGGACAATGGAAACCAGACGCTCCTCTATGTCAATTCCGGTCTCGGGACTACGAAGCTTCCCGCCAGGCTGGGCGCGGTTCCGGAGCTGACCTATCTTACCATACAGCCAGATGCATCATAAAAGAGCCCTTTTAGCTAAAAAACAGCCTTGAAGGCTATCTTCAAGGCTGTTTTTATCACTTTTTCACAAGCAGAATTAATTCTGCCAAAAAATATCTTCCACACGTTCTAACGCGCGTTCCACATCATTTTTCGACGTCTGTTTTTTGTTCGCTTCCGGCTGCGCAGCTGCTGAATTTACTTCCCGCGGCTGTCCTTCCTGTGTTTTCTGAACTGTATTTTCTCGCTGCATCTGAGCTGCTGGCGACTTTTGGGACTTTTCTGTTTTCCGTTTCTTTCCTGTTTTCGGTTTTTTTACTTTCTTCTCATGGGGCATATGAATGCCCAGTTCCAAGGTACTGATTCCCTGCAGCAGGAACATAATACCCAGGAGAACAGCAATCGCAAGCCCCGCGATAATCGGGTTCAGAAAAGCGTAAAGCCCTCCGAGTATACAGAGTACTCCTGTTATGAGGGTCCATGCGAAATTCGTCCTTTTATTGGATCGATCGATCAGCGTCGCTGTTACGACCCGCAGAACTCCGGAAAACATAACCCACATGCCGAAGACCATCGGAATCGCCACATCCGCCGCAATCTGACTGGTAAGAACAAGAATCCCCAGAATTAATGTAATAATGGCTTCTGTAAGAATCCATCCGTTGTTATCCTTCTGACTGTTCTGCATACCTGCCCTGCCCCAGCAGTAAGCGACCCCCTGTATGACACTGCTGGCTACCATAATCATTCCCAGTATAAAGGCCAGCGACAAAAATGTTTCACCAGGATTCGCAAAGCAGAACAACCCGGTCAAAACCAGCAACACGCCGCTGATAATCGTAAAAACTCTCAAAATCTTACCTCCTTATCACCTTTCCTCACGGAACCACAGTCAGTTCCGCCTGCTGACAAATCTTTTCTCTGAATCTGTTAATAAGGTTGTCTTCATTTTTTACCTGACCCGACTGCCCCAGGATCACATGGGTGATCTGGTTTTTATCCACCAAATCCACCAGTGTCTCCAGAATATTATTAGAGCGAACCACCGTAAGGTTCGCGCCGTACTCGATGGCTTTTCCGTACAGGTAATCCAGGGCCTCCCCTTCTTCGGAACTTCCCAGGATTTTAAAATCCTTTGGCGCAACATGAATAATAAACAGCTCCCCCTCCTGTCCATCCAGGACTTCATGCCCGTAGCGGATCAGGCGATCGCACGTTTTCTGCTGCGTCACACACACCATTACATTTTTCATAATAAAACAAACCCCTGTCTTTACCAGATTTCGTCAAACTCGCTGGCTGCCTCGTCAACACTTCCCTTCGCGCTCTCTTTTTTGTTCTTTGGCACAATGTCAAATATTTTAACGAGTCCGTAGATTACAATGAATCCGATAAAGAGTACTCTCAGAATTCTATTCAGTTTTTTGATCGCTTTTATCATTTTGATATCCCTTCTCTTTCTTTTGTAATTCATGTTATCCTCTATTATAACATAATTTTTTCGCTGTCCGAACCCCTATCTTCGATCTTTCACAAATCTTTGACAATTCATTCAGCCTTCTTTTTTCTTATCTTCCCTGAGCCTTGGAATGAACCGAGCCGCAAAGCCCCTGCCTCTGTTTTTTATATAAATCAGCCCAAAGACGGAAAAAACAACCGCTCCCACAAAGTTTACAAACAGATCTTTCATCGTATCATACAGACCGATATCCAGATACTGCTCCCAACGCTGTCCGTTCACCGTTACACTTTCAACATTCATATCAACAGGGACATTGGCCCCTTCCGGATTGAGGGCAACAGAATGAAAGGAAGATATCCATGTATCCTTCTGCATGTCCTTTCCAAAGAAATAATCCATAGAGAATTCAAAGAATTCCCATAAAACTCCAATCGTCATGGAAAAGCAGAAGGCTACAACCGCCACAAAAGCAGGAGAAAGGGTCATGGAAACCCGTTCGTGCTCATTCAGAACATCAATCATAGCGAAGCCAACGGCTGCTGCCAGAAAGCCGTTTATCGTATGAAGCATATCGTCCCATCCTTCAAATATTACATAATATTCCTGTACCTCTCCCAGAATTTCCGCCGCAAAAATAAAGCAGACAATAATGATTTCCAGCGTATTGGGAAGGACAATCTTAAGTTGATAAGACAAAAGCGATGGAAGCAGCAGCAAAATCAACGTCAGTCCGCAGATAAACACATTGTCCCAGTTTTTATTTAAAATCTGAGCAATCATTACTCCAATAACCAGGGCGCGTATGATGATATAGACAATCATCTTCGACTTGCTTCCGTATTCTATCGACAGAATCTTTTTTTTATCCCCTTTCAATGGTTCCTCCTCTATTTCTTCTTATCCAACCTCTTAATCCGGTGTTTTCCCACTGTTTTTTCTTCCGGATCCTCGCTTTTTATTTCTTCGATAAACTCCGGCTTTTGGTTTTCCGGCTCCCTTTCCCGCAGCTTTTTATCTTCCTCAAGAATTTCTTTCTTCAAAGCCTTCTGATCCTCTTGGGTATTTTTTCGGATCAGTTCAATTTTCTGTTCGTATTTACGCCTGTTTTCCCGATCGCCTTCCTGCCTGTAAATGGCCGCCAATTCCTCCATCGTTTCAATATGGCTGGCGTTCATCGTAAGAACCCGCTTAAAACTGGCCACTGCCTGGCCTCTCCGCCCTGTCATTTCATAAGCGACTCCCAGATAATAGTGCAATGGCCACCAGGATTCAAAGCGGCTTTTGAGGAAAGGCTCCAGCCGCGCAAGACCTTCTTCATACCGTCCGGACATCACATCATTGTAACCTTGCTCAATCTGAACAGGTTCTGCCAGCTGTTCAAGGCGTTTGCGTATTTCTTTTTTATCTTTTCCGTTTCGGCTGAACCGGAGAAATTCCTTCCACGTCAGATCCGCTTTTATGTACAGCCCCATATTAAGGTATGCGTATCCCAAATAATAATAGGCCTGCGCGAAGCGAGGGTGTGTCTCTGTCGTCAGTTCAAAATAATCCAGGGCTTCCGCTTTAAATCGCCCTACATATTCTTCGTTGCCGCTGTCCAGATACATGGCCCTGCATGCCCTGGCATAGCTGTACATAGCGTGAAGGTAGTCCGGTTTCATGCACAGCGCCGCCCGGAAATGAATGCAGGCGTCATCCATAGCGCCTCGTTCCGCCGCGTCTCTCCCTTCTTTCAGCATACCTTCATACAACTTATAGTTGTACAGTTTGCTGAGAATTGCCACATAATCTTTCGTATGCTTAAAATGAGGATCGCAGCCCATAACCCAGGCCATATTTTCGGCGATCACCAGCATCGGCAGTCCCTCTCCTCCGGCAAAGGCTTTCAGGTCTTTTTTCCTTAAAGGAATCGGAACGCCCTTCATCAGGTCCCCGGCCTTTGATTTTTCCATAAATTCCGGAGAAAATTCGTCGAAAACAAACTTATTCAAGTACTTTCTGAAATATCGGCCGATCCGATCCTCTCTCAGCTGAATATCCGATTCTGACGGATCCCGTATCACGGTCCTGGTAATTCCCATTTTCTGAGCCAGTGTTCTTTTATCTTCTCCTGCCATTTCCTTCACCTACCGGATGTTCCATCCCTTTCTTTTAAATTTTTTCACCGCGTCAAAATTCATAGTCTGCTCCAGATCCTGCAAAAGCAACTCTGTAAAGACCTGTCCCAGATTTTTTTCCTGCCCGAAAGCATAAAAAATCCGGTATAAATCCTCCTTTTTATGAGAACGATGCTGGAATCCTCTGTCATAGTAATACTCGGAAAAGTTTTCGTAAAAGACAAAGGGACCTTCGTTCATCTGCCGGATCGCCCATGGAAGCGAACGGGAAAATCCTCCCCGGTTGTAATACAGATCCAGAATTTCCTCAATTCTCTGCAGACGGCAAAGCTCTTCGGCACAGATAAACCGATTGGAAATTACCTGCCAGGGCGGACGATCCATCCATACATAAGAAAAGGAAGCCGCGTCCTGCCAGATCGGCGTACCCTTCAAAAGTTTAAGAAAACCTAACTGAAAATGATCGGCGCCCAGCTGGTAAACCGCGTCAAAAGAACGGCCGAAAGAAGCATAGTCCTCAAAGGGAAGACCAGCGATTAAATCTACGTGTACATGGATGTTTCCCAGATCAATCAACATTTTTGTCTTCTGCAGCACAGCCTTGCTGTCGCTTCTCCGATTTACGGCCTGCAGCGTCTGCCTGTTTACGGACTGGATTCCGATTTCAAATTGGAACAATCCCTTTCTCGCGTCCTTTAGAAGTTCCAGACATGCCTCGTCCAGAAGATCCGCGCAAATTTCAAAATGAAAATTCGTGATTCCGTTGTCATGCTTCATCAGATAAGCAAAGAGCTCCCGGCTGCGATCCGGCTGCCAGTTAAAGGTTCGATCCAGGAATTTTACTTGTTTTACTTCCTGCTTCAGAAAAAAGGAAAGCTCCTCTTTTACCCGCTCCACCGGAAGTTCCCGCAAGCTGCGATCGATCGAGGACATACAATAGCTGCAGGAAAAAGGACAGCCTCTCGCGGATTCATAGTAAATGACTTTATCCGCTTTGCATGGAAAACTGCTGTAGGGAAACGGAATGGACGCAAAAGCAGCCGCTTCCTGCGCGGGTCCCGCGAAGATACCGGCCGCGTCCCGGAAAAAAAGTCCCGGCACCTGGCTGTAGGAACCATCTCCATTAAATGCCCGGCACCATTTTTCGAAAGCCGTTTCGCCTTCCCCCGCGATCAAAAAGTCTACATAGGGGTGCTCCTCTAAAAAGGCCTCCGCGTCATAACTGACTTCCGGCCCGCCAAAAAGAATTCGGCACCGGGGCGCCGCTTTTTTCAGATCGGAAGCCAGCTCCGCAGTCTGCCGAATATTCCAGATATAGCAGGAAAAGCAGACTGCGTCATAATGTCCGGACACCAGCTCGTTAAAGATGTAATCTCTGCTGTTGTTGATGGTAAACTCCTTTACCTCCAGTTCCTGGCAGCAATTTTGGGCCGCCATATACAGGTATTTGAGCGCCAGGCTGGAGTGGACATATTTAGAATTAAGTGTAGTCAGCAAGATCCTCATGTTACAGCATCCGGAACCGTTCGTCTTTGAGCATATTATGATCCTCCATTGCCCGCCGCAGCATAGCGATCATCTTATCCTTATCCTGAGGCAGATCCCCCCGCAGAGAAACGTAATTGGACGCGTGATTGCTGCGAAACACGCATTTGCGCTTCACATCTACATTCTTCAGCATCAGCAGGGTTTCCGCAACCACCTCTTCTGCTGTAAGAACCTGAAATTTTCCGGTTCGGATATCTTTTTCCAGTGGAACTCCCGGTTCCACCATCAAAGTCAGAAGCCCCATATAAGATGGCTCCATCTCACTGATCATGGTACCCGTCTGGATGGCGTGATCCTCCCATCCGTCTCTTCCTCCCATACCGGAAATAAAGGTAACCGAAGCTTTGATTCCCGAGTCTTCAATTTTACGGACCGCTTCGATGATTTCCGCTCTTGTGGCCCCCTTATGAATATCCGCGAGGACTTTATCGCTTCCGGACTCGGCTCCGATGTAAATAATTTTCACCCCGTTTTCATACAGCTCTTTCAGTTCTTCCGGAGTTTTACGGAGTACATCCTGGGGAGAGCCGTAAACATTGACTCTCTCACATTCCGGAAACACCTTCTGAATATGAGTCAGAATCCGCATCAGTTTATCGTTGGAAAGCACCAGCGCATCTCCGTCTGCCAGAAAAATCCGCTCTACCCTGCGGTAATGTCCCCTGGCTGTATCCAAATCCTCCAGTACTTCATCCAAATTGCGTACCCGGAAGGTCTTATCCTTGAACATGCTGCAGAACGTACATTCGTTATGAGCGCAGCCGATCGTCACCTGTACAATCAGGCTGTAAGCTTCGCTGGGCGGTCTGAAAATATTTCCTTCATATCTCATTTTGACTCTCCTTACATTTTTTCCGGAGCTTTGATTCCTAAAAGCCCCAGTCCATTTTTAATCGTGTCCTTCGCCGCTATAACGAGGGCAAGTTTTGCTGTTTTCTCGTCCTCATTGTCTACCAGAACGTGTTCGTCATGATAGAAACGGTTAAAGGCCTGCGCAATATCTACAATATGTCTTGTAACAATAGAAGGTTCGTATTTTACCCCGGCTTCCGCAATCACTTCCGGAAAAGCGTACAGCAGCTTCACCAGTTCATAGGCGTTATCCGAAGAAATATAAGACGCGTCAAATTCTCCTGTCTGGGCTTTTTTCACTGCCTCTTCCCCGGCCTTTCTTAAGACGCTGGCCGCACGGGCGTGAGTATACTGGACATAAGGACCCGTCTCTCCTTCAAAGTTAAGGACCTTATCCCAGGAAAAAACATAATCCTTGATCCGATTATTGGAAAGCTCCTGGAAAATAACCGCTCCGATCCCGACCATTTTTGCCGTCTCGTCAATATTATCCGTATTTACATTCTTTTCCCGGATAATATCCCTTGTCTGTTCCACAGCTCGATTCAGCACATCCTCCAGGAATACAACCCTGCCTTCTCTTGTGGACATGGTGCCGTCCTCCAGGCTGACAAGTCCAAAAGGAATGTGTACGCAGTCTTTCGCCCAGTCATATCCGAGCAGTTCCACAATTTTGATCCACTGCTGGAAATGAAGGTTTTGCTGGGACGCGACCACATAAAGGTTCTTGTAAAAATCGTAATGTTCTTTTCTGTAAACAGCCGCCGCAATATCTCTTGTAATATAGAGTGTGGAGCCGTCTGATTTTGTAATCAGAGCCGGAGAGAGACCATATTCCTCCAGATTAACAATCTGGGCTCCCTGGGATTCTTCCAGAAGGCCCTTATCTTTCAACTCCTGCACAATGCGCGGCATCTTATCCGAATAGAAGCTCTCTCCCGCATAAGAATCGAACTCGATTCCCAGCATCGCGTAAACCCGGTTAAATTCTTTCAGGCTTTCATCCCGGAACCACTGCCACAGTTCCACTTCCTCCGGTTCCCCTTTTTCCAGTCTGGTAAAAATGTCTCTTGCTTCCTGATCCAGACTCGGATCCTTTTCCGCTTCCACATGGAATTTTGTATAATAGGACAGAAGCGTCTTAATCGGCTCCTTCATGACGTCTTCCTTATTTCCCCACCTTCTATAGGCGCAGATCATCTTGCCGAACTGGGTTCCATAGTCGCCCAGATGATTGATCCGCACGGTGTCATAGCCCAGGAAATCATAGATCTTGTAGATCGAATTTCCGATTACCGTGCTCCGGATATGTCCGATATGGAACGGCTTTGCGATATTCGGGGAAGAATACTCCACAATTACCGTTTTTCCTTCTCCCATATCGCTGCGGCCGTAAGAGTCTCCCTTATCGATAATTTCTCCTACGGTATCCTTCACGTATACGTCTCTTGCCAGGAACATGTTCACATAGGCGTTAACCGGTTCAACTTTGGCAAAAATAGGATCCCCTCCGATTTTTTCCGCAATATCCTTCGCAATCATTGGAGGCGCCTTGCGCAGCACCTTTGCCAGCTTAAAACAAGGGAACGCGTAATCCCCCATCTTGTTGTCCGCAGGAATTTCTATCAGATTCTGCAGGTCTTCCCGTTCCATACCTTCAACCGCCTCATTCAGAATCCGGGCAATTTTTTCCTTATAATTCACCATTGACTTTATTCTCCTTTTCCGTAATCACATCTATGTTTTCTTTTTTCAGCAAACGCACGAAGTATCCGTCTCCGTCCGTCAAAGTTCCTGAAAAAGTTCCGTCATATACTCTGTCCTTTCCACAGGAAGGACTGTTTGCTTTCAGAATCGCTCCCTCCACAGGTTCTTTCCGGCTGCGGGCAGCCTGCTGCGCCAGTTCCCAGCACTCTTTCGCGCCGCGGACAAACCCTTCCGTTACGTCTTCTCCCTTGCTGTTGATTACCCGTTCCCCGGAAATTTCCGCCGGAGGCCTCGGTGTCGGCATTCCAGCCTGAACTTCCGGGCAGACCGCAAGAAAGCTGTGACTTTTCGCGAATTCCTCCACCCACGCGCAAAAATTATTCCCGCCCTTATATTTACAGTTCTCACCCAGAAGGCAGGCGCTTATAATATACATGGCATCACCTCTATTTCAGTGTAACGACTGTCACACCATCTCCGCCTTCATCAAAATTTCCTTTGCGAAAGCGTTTTACATGTTTATGAGAACGCATCATCTCCTGCAGACCTTTTCTGAGAATTCCTTCTCCCCTTCCGTGTATAATCGTCACTTCTTTCAAACCCGCCATGGTCGCGTCATCCAGATATTTATCTACATCCATGACAGCGTCATCCAGGCTTTTCCCTCTTACGTCAATGGAGATAGACACGTTCTGAGTCTTTGTCTTGTACATAGAACCATAATTTTTGCGGACTTTTCTCGGACGGTTGACATCCAGCGCGCCCCCTTCGATCAGCATAATGTCATCCAGATTCACCTTTGCTTTCAGGATCCCAACCTGCACGGTCAATTCGCCCTTTTCATCCGGCAGAGTCACAATCTCCCCATTCTGTCCAAGGCTCAGCACTTTGACCCTGTCGCCCAGTCGAAGCTCTTCCGCAGACACCGGATTGTCGTTCACTTCCCGGATTACTTTTTCCCGATATTTTCCGGCCGCGTCTCTCAGCTTTTTTCTGTTTTCATCAAAGATCCGATTTCTTTGTCCAAGGCTTTCGATTTTTTTCAGTTCCCGCAGTTCTTCCTGAACCTCTTTCGAAACATCTTTCGCCTCCTGCAGGATTTGCCGCGCCTCCTCTTTCGCTTTATTTAAAATTTCCGTTTTCTTTTCTTCCAGCTTTTTCGCCTGCTGCTCAAGCTCTTCCTTCCGGATCTTCATTTCCTGATTCAGGCGCACCGCTTCGTCTCGCTCTTCTTCCGCAGCTTTTTTGTCCGCTTCGAGCGCGGAAATGACTTCTTCGAACTGAATATCCCCTCCATCCAGCAGCCGCCTGGATGTTTCGATAATTTCTCCCGGCAGCCCTAATTTTTGCGAGATTTCAAAAGCGTTCGATTTTCCTGGAACGCCGATAGCCAGCCTATAGGTGGGACTCAAAGTCTCCACATTAAATTCCATGGAAGCATTTTCAACTCCCTCCGTGGAGATGGCATATTTTTTTAGTTCGGTATAATGAGTCGTAGCAATCGTGGCCGCTCCCTTTTTCTCCAAGTCCTCTAAAATAGCAATCGCCAAGGCCGCTCCTTCGGTCGGATCGGTTCCGGCTCCCAGCTCGTCCACAAGCACCAAACATCCTTCCCCCGCGTGTTTTACAATATCCACGATATTCGTCATATGGGAGGAAAAAGTGGACAGACTCTGTTCGATGCTCTGTTCATCTCCAATATCCGCGAAAATATCCTTCCACACCGGAATCCGGCTGCCTCCTGCCGCCGGGATATGAAGTCCTGTCTGCGCCATCATAGATAAAAGCCCTGCTGTCTTCAGGGTCACAGTCTTTCCGCCTGTGTTAGGACCTGTGATTACCAGCGTATTGTAGCTTCCCCCTATGGAAAGGTCAATCGGCACTACTTTTTTCGGATCCAACAGAGGATGTCTTGCCTCTTTCAGCACCAGTTCTCCATCTTCACTAATCTGCGGTTCTTCACCATGTTGGAGCATAGACAGCTTTCCTTTTGCCATAATCACATCCAACTGCACCAGCAGCTTCTGATTGTTCAGAAGATCGTGATAATGCTCCGCGACTCTGGCGGTCAGCTCCGCGAGGATGCGTTCAATCTCCGCCTTTTCCTGAAGCTCCAGCTGACGCAGCTCATTGTTGAGATTAACGATAACCTGGGGTTCAATGAATACGGTCGCGCCGGTCGAACTCTGATCGTGAACAATACCCGGAAATTTTCCCCGATGCTCCTGCTTGACTGGAATCACATACCGTCCGTCTCTGACGGTTACAATCGCGTCCTGGAGCATGGTCCGGTTTTCCGCTGAATTGATAATGTGGTTGATCTTCGATTTCAGAGCGTCATTCTGACGCAGGATCGCCCTTCGAATCTGTTTCAGCTCCGGACTTGCGTTATCTGCCATTTCATCTTCCGAAAGGATGCACCGGTCAATTTCGTCTTCCAAATTTTTATGCACCGCGATGACTTCTCCGATGCTCTGAATCACAGGCAGAGGCGGCAAATCGCTTTTCAGAAAAGTCGTCACGCGCCGGGCAAGACTCAGGTTGAAATGGATCTGCAGAAGCTGTTTCATAGTGAGGCTTCCGCCTTTTCTCGCCCGGTGAAGGCTGTCCTCAATATCATAAAAACCACCGAGCGGAAGAGGTCCTTTATGAAGGATCAGACGCACCGCTTCTGTGGTTTCCATCAGCATATCCCGGATTACCGGAATTTCGTGAAAAGGTCTGAGCCCTGAGACCACCTTTTTGGCCATCTCAGAGCCCGCCTGTTCTTCTAGTTTTGTCAGGATCTTATTGTATTCTAAAATACGAATTGTTTTTTCTCTCATTGATTTCCTTATTCCATTTTTCGTCTATAAGTCTCCAGTTCCTTTTTCAGCTGAAGATTTTCCATCTGAAGGTCGAAGAAACTGTTCTCAAGCTCCTTACATTTCGCTTCAGACTCGGCAAGTTCCGCTTTGGCGCTTTCCTGCATTTTCTCCGCCGCGGACTGGCTTGCCAGTTTAATATTCTGAATTTCCTGTTCCTTTTCCATCAAAGTTTTACGCAGAGTATCTCTTTCCTGAACGATCCCCTGTGTTTCTTCTTTATACTGAATCAGATTCTTCTTCGCTTCATCCCACAGCTGCACGTAATGCTGCGCGTCCTTTTCAAGCTGAACGTTAAGCTTTTTCAGTTCCTCTACCTCATCTTTGCTGTCGAAGCTTTCATCCGCAATATTGACAGCCGACAGCACTGCCAGATCGGAAACCGAACAGGAAGGCGCCGCGTTGGCAATTTCATGCATCCGGCCGTCCACGTAAGCAGCGACTTTTACAATCTGCTCTCTGGGTTTCTCTCCGGATATCACATATTCCTGCCCATAAATTTTAACATTTACTTTGCTATCCATCGTGATTCTCCTTACATCTCCCTTAAAGTTGCATTGACTTCATTTTTTAGTGCTTCTAAAACGCTTTCGTGGACTTTTGCCACTTCCTCATCTGTAAGTGTCTTATTTTTATCTCGATAGGTCAGTGCAAACGCCGCGCTCTTCTTTCCTTCAGCCACCTGTTTTCCCCTGTACACGTCAAACAGCTTCACACTTTCCAGAATTGGCCTTCCTTTTTCCCGAATTACTTTTTCAATATCGCCTACCTGTACGTCCTCATCTACCAGTAAAGCGATATCTCTTGAAGTGGATGGATATTTCGGCAGAGGTTCATAATGTTTTTCCACATTCGCATGACGGATAATCGCGTCGAAGAACAGTTCGCACACATAGGCTCTGGTCCCGATTCCGAATTCTTCCGCTACATCCGGATAAACCTCTCCCATAATTCCCAGTTCTTCTTCACCAACTCGGATTCTCGCGCAGCGGCCCGGATGGTAGACGCCGTATTCGCTTTCCGAAACAAAGGTTATATCGCGGATTCCCAGTATCTTTAACAGTTCCGTCAAAATACCCTTCAAAGTAAAGAAGGTCGTTCCCTCACCGTAAAGTCCGATACACAACCCCGTCATTTCATCGGGAAGCTGCTCCGGATCCATAAGATTCGCCATAAAAGTGTTTCCAATTTCAAAGGCTTTTACATTCTCGATTTTTCTTGAATAATTCCGCCCCATTACTTCCAGCATATTAGGAGTCAAAATTGTCCGCATTACGGAATTTTCTTCTCCCAGGGGGTTAAGAATCTTCACAAAGGCCCGCTCCCAGGAATCTTCATCAATCCGCACCTGGTCCACGCCCTTCGGACTTACAAAGGAGTAGGTCTGCACTTCGTTCAGTCCCAGCGCGCACAGCGTATCCCTCGCCAGATCCATCAGCGCCCGTTCTCTGGATTTTCCAGACTCCTGGTTTCCTTTCGGTAAAGTTACCGGCAGATTATCGTAGCCGTACATCCTGGCAACTTCCTCTATAAAATCCACTTCCGAGATCATATCCTGCCTAACGGTTGGCGGAGTCACCTTCAGGATCGGTCCATCTCCTTCCACTTTCATCTCCAGGCTTTCAAAGATGCGAATCATCTCACTGGCAGGAAGTTCAATTCCCAGGACTTTATTAACCCGATCCACTCTTACGTCAATCGGCTTTGCCTCGAATTCTTTCGGATAGACATCTACAGTACCGGTGGCGACTTTTCCGCATCCAAGAATTTCAATCAGGCGGCATACCCGATCCGCAGCTGCCTGACACAAATTTGGATCAATCCCCTTTTCAAACCTGGATGAAGCTTCTGTACGAAGTCCCAGCTTTTTCGATGTGGCGCGCACACTATCTCCGTTGAAGTTCGCCGATTCCACCAAAATCGTTGTCGTATCCGCCTCAATCTCGGAATTCAGTCCGCCCATAACGCCGGCAATGGCGACGCCTCTTTTTCCATCTTTAATCAGCAGCATGTCGTCGGTCAGGGTCCGCTCTGTGTTATCTAAAGTTGTAAACTTCTCGCCTTCCGCGGCCCGCTCTACAATAATTTTGCTGTCCGCGATCTGACGGATATCAAAAGCATGAATCGGCTGACCGAACTCCAGCATAACAAAGTTGGTAATATCTACGATATTATTAATTGGGCGCATTCCCGCGTACATCAGCCGCTTCTGGAGCCACCACGGGGACTGCCCGATTTTTACATCTGTTACAATTCGCGCCGCGTAGCGCCTGCACAGCTCCGGCTCCCGGATTTCCACCTGGATAAAGTCCGCCGCTTTTTTCTCTGTTTCCTCCTGGCAAGCCGTATCCGGATAATTCAGACGCTCCCCAAAGGTAGCTGCCGCTTCCCTGGCCATGCCCACCATGGACAGACAATCCGGTCGATTCGGCGTAATTTCAAAATCCACTACCGCCTGTCTGAGACCCAGGGCCTCGGCGAAATCTTGCCCCAGAGGATATTCTTCCTCCAAAATCCAAATTCCGTCTTTATGGGCAATAGGCACGACTTTATCCTCGAATCCCAGTTCTCCTGCGGAACACAGCATTCCCGCGGATTCTACTCCACGCAGTTTTCCCTTTTTTATGACTGTTCCGCCATCCTGCTTTTCCTGTCCGTGAAGGGGTCCCGGGATCCTGCTCCCATCCAGAGCAACCGGTACATATGCTCCCTCAAACACATTGGGAGCTCCCGTTACAATCTGCAGCAGATCGTCTTTTCCCACATTAATCTGACATATCACCAGCTTATCCGCGTCCGGATGCTTTTCAATTTTCTCGATTTTTCCTACGACTACGTTCTCCATTTCTTCACAGAAGTATTCACAGGTTTCCAGATTGGAGCCCGACATAATCATTCTGTCGCAGAATTCCTTTGTATCTACATTTATATCTGTATAATCTTTCAGCCACTCGATTGGAACTAACATCTACGGCACCTCCTATTTGAACTGGTTGATGAAACGCATGTCGTTTTCATAGAAAAGACGAATATCATCAACACCATATTTTAACATCGCCAGCCGTTCGACGCCGACGCCAAAAGCAAACCCGGTATATTTTTCCGTATCAATGCCGCCGACTTCGAGAACTTTTGGATGAACAATTCCACAACCAAGGATTTCAATCCATCCGCTGCCCTTGCAGATGCTGCATCCTTTTCCGCCGCATTTAAAGCAGGAAACGTCCATTTCCGCACTCGGTTCTGTAAATGGGAAATGATGGGGACGGAACTTGGTCTTTGTAGAAGAACCAAAGAGCTGTTTTGCCATGCTGTCCAGCGTTCCTTTCAGATCCGCCATGGTAATTCCCTCGTCCACAATCAGGCCTTCCACCTGGTGGAACATTGGGGAGTGGGTAGCGTCCGGCGTATCGCAGCGGAAGCATCTGCCCGGCGCGATGACTTTAATCGGAGGTTCCTGACTTACCAGCGTCCGAATCTGCACAGACGATGTATGAGGTCTCAGAACCGTATCTTTTGCGATATAAAAGGTATCCGTCATGTCTCTGGACGGGTGGTTCGGAGGGGAATTTAACGCATCAAAGGCATTGAACACGCTTTCCACCTGAGGACCCTCCGCGATGGAATATCCCATGGACATAAAAATTCGGCAGAGTTCTTCTATCGTAATGGTGATGGGATGCTTTACTCCCAGGCTCACATCTTCGCCCGGCTCGGTCACATCGATCTTTTCTTCCCGAAACCGCGCTTCTTTTTCCGCAGCCTTCACCTGCTCCTTTTTTTCTTCCAGCAGTGTTTCGATTTCAGCTCTCACCGCGTTGGCTGCCTTGCCCAGCTCTTTTTTCTCTTCTGGCGCAAGCTTTCCCATTCCTCTCAGAATCTGAGTAAGCTGTCCCTTTTTTCCCAGTACCCGGACTCTGACTTCCTCTGTTTCCGCCATGGTCTGCGCTTTTTCTAATTGTTCTTTTGCCTCCTGCAAAATTTGATTCAGTTGAGTTTGCATATACGTTACCTCTCCAAATTTATAGTCTGTTTTCCCGTATGGATTCATACATCAGGATCCCTGCCGCGACTGCCGCGTTCAAAGAATCGATCTCGCCGCTCATGGGAATCTTTACAATTTTATGGGCCATCTGCATCAATTCCGCGGAAATACCGTTTCCTTCGTTTCCGATAATCAGTCCCACATTTTCGGTAAGCTCCGCATCATAATAAAAGATCTCTGTCTCAAAACCGGTTGCGATAATCGTTTTGCCTTCCGCCTCCAGAATGCGAACCGCCTCTTCGGAAGAGTCTGCGGAAAACACCGGCATTCGGAAAAGCGATCCGGCCGCGGCTCTTACAATCTTAGGGGAGTAAAGATCAGCCGTTCCCTTAATCGTCATCACACCGCTGTATCCCGCCGCGTCCGCGGTTCGGATAATCGTTCCGATGTTTCCCGGATCCTGCAGCCGGTCCAAAAGAATCACGTTACCCTGCTTTTCCCGGATCTTCTTCCGAAACACGGACTCATCAATTTCTTCTTTTTGTACCACTGCCAGAATTCCCTGACTGTTTTCTGTCTGCGTCATCTGTGCAAAAAGAGAATCCGCTGCTTTCACAGTTTCACAGGAAATTTGTTCAAGAACCGTGTCGGCATTTTTATTGCTTTCCGCCGCCACCACGATTTTTAAGCATTGTCCCGTCTTTACAGCCTCCCGTACCATCTTTTCCCCTTCGATCAGGTATTCTCCGTATTTCTGACGGTACTTGCGGGCTGAAAGTCGAACGCAGAGTCGGTATATTTGGTTTTCTTTTGATGTAATCAGCCTCATATTCTCTTACGAAGAAAAGCCGGTCAACCGCCGGCTTCATTCTACCACTATGAATTCTACTTTGTTAAGAAGGGCGGGATTTTAAAATCATCTCCTAACAGGCTTCCGCTGTTTTCCTTGTCGCTGTCCTCTTTGCGGATCGAATCCGTAGAAGCTCCGCCTTTATCCGCCTGTTTGTCAGCATCGTTTTCCGGAATGGAAACCTCACCCAGAACATCTTCATTCGGCCGTTTCTCAAAGCCTGTGGCAATCACGGTAATGAATATTTCATCCTTGATATCTTCTTTAATCGCAGCACCAAAGATAATAATCGCATTGCTGTCCGCCGCTTTCTCAATTTCACTGGCTGCTTCATTCGCCTCCAGCATTCCCAGATCATAACCGCCCGTAACATTGATAAGTACTGCTTTCGCCCCATCGATACTAGTCTCCAGAAGCGGGCTTTCTATCGCGTCTTTTACGGCCTGTGCCACACGGTCTTCTCCGGATCCCTTTCCTACCCCCATATGGGCGATGCCTCTGTCTTTCATAACCGTTGTCACGTCCGCAAAGTCCAGATTAATCAGCGCATCGTTAATGATCAGTTCGGAAATGCCCTGAATTCCCTGTTTCAGCACTTCATCCGCCATTTCAAAGGCTTCCAGAAGGGATGTATTTTCTTCTACGGTCTCAAGGAGCTTATCATTGGGAACAATCACCAGAGAATCTACATATTTTTTCAAAAATTTGATTCCCAGTTCCGCATGTTCTCCCCGTTTTTTTCCTTCAAAGGTAAACGGTCTTGTTACAACTCCGACGGTCAGGATGCCCAAATCTTTTGCTACCTTGGCGACAATCGGCGCCGCTCCGGTTCCCGTACCGCCGCCCATACCGGCTGTAATGAAAACCATATCCGCTCCGGTAATAAATTTGGAAAGGTCCTCCAGATTTTCTTCCGCGGATTTCTGTCCGATTTCCGGATTGCCGCCCGCGCCCAGACCTTTCGTCAGTTTTTCACCAATCTGAAGCTTTGTCTCCGCCTTGCATTTAGCCAAAGCCTGCTTGTCTGTATTTATAGCAATGTAGGCCACGCCCTGCAGCCCTGCATCTATCATTCTGTTAACTGCGTTACACCCGCCGCCTCCGACACCGACTACTTTGATTTTCGCCGGAGTTGACTCGTTCATCTCAAATTGTAACATCAGAAATTACCTCCCCTGTTTTTTTCTATACAACTACAGTCCATTATAGCATAAAGAATCGCCCGTTGCACCTGTTTTTCCAATTAAAATACCATTTTTTTACCGGAAAAAAACTACGACTTCCGCCTTTTTCCTCATTTTATTTTCTTACTGAAAGCATAATACTGATCATCACCAATGGTAATAATTCCCTTTGTAATCTTCTTTTTATACAGATCATAGAGTACTGTTTTCAGATTTCCTTCTTTCATTCCGGTCAGCAGATTAGACGCGGTCCCAGTGCACCAAAGTTTGTCGGTCGCATAGGCGGACACGGTATTTCCGGAAATCGAAATTCTCTTAAAAAACAAATCCGCTTCCTGCATTGCTTTCACGAGCCGCAACATCTGCTGAAAAGTCGCTTTTTCTTCTACGCTTACTACTTCCCCTTCTTTCGCGTCTGTAATCGTAATGTCTGTCAAAAGGGTAAACCGCGGAGCCTTTTCCGCAATCTGAAGGACAAATCCTCCCTCGTCAATCACGACATACTCCTGATCCATCTGAATGACCGCAGCCTCCTGCCGCTCTTTTACATGAATCTCTATGGACGAGGGGAGTTTTCGGCTCACCTGCGCTTCCTGGATATACGGATTTTCTTCCAGTCTGTCCTCGCAGTCACCCGCGCTAAAATCAAAGAGATTTTCTCCTGTCTTCAGGCCTGCCGTTTTCTGAATCTGCTCCGCAGTAAAATGCGTGCTGCCCGAAACTTTGATTGACTTTACGTTAAAAAGGCTGGAATGAAGGAAAAAATAGAGGGCCACACAGAAAGCAATCAAAATCAGCAGTTTCAGAAAATAGTGTTTTTTCTTCCGCTTTTTCTTTTTTTGGGCGGAAGGTTGAGGCGCCTCCTCTGTATTTATCTCATTCCCCTGTTCGACATCTTCTTCCTGCACTTCCCCATTCTCATATTCAATTGTCTGTTTTTCGTAATCGTTATTCATAAATCTCGTTTAATATCTGCTCCCAGTTGTTCCAATTCTTTATGAAATCCGGAGTATCCGCGTTCTATAAATTCGATATTTTCTACAATCGTCTCTCCAGAGGCCGAAAGGCCTGCCAGGACGAGCGCCGCTCCGCCCCGAAGATCTTCCGCTTCCACTCGTGTTCCAACAAGCTGTTTTACTCCCTTTATTATAGCGGTTCGCTGCAAAATTTCAATATCTGCTCCTAGTTTTGCAAGCTGCGCAGTGTATCGGAAACGATTTTCAAAGATCGTTTCTTCCACTTTTGTCTGCCCTTCCGCGCCGGCCATAACCGCGCAAAGCTGGGGCTGTAAATCGGTAGGGAATCCCGGATAAGGTTCTGTCTTTATTTTGCCAATACCGTAAAGTCGTTTCGGCGCCCGCAGCCAGATTTCCCGTGGATACCGCTTTATCTTGCATCCAGCAAAACGGAGATATTTGATTAAGCTCCGCAGAGTGTCGCTTTCGACCTCTCGCAGGAGTAATTCTCCCCCTGTAGCCGCTGCCGCCATAAGAAATGTCCCTGCCTCGATCCGATCTCCCATAATCGGATAGTAGGCTCCATGCAGCGGGACCTGCCCTTTTATAACGATCCTCGATGTCCCCGCGCCTTTTATCTGCGCTCCGCAGCAATTGAGATAATTCTGAAGATCGACAATTTCCGGTTCTCTGGCGCTGTTATGAATTACCGTTTCCCCCTTTGCTCCCAGAGCTGCCAGCATAATATTTTCCGTGGCTCCCACACTGGGGAAATCCAGGATCAGATTTGTCCCATACAGCCGATTCCCGGTAACAATCAGCTGTTGATCCTTTTCTTCAATATCCGCTCCCATCTGACTAAGGGCTTTCATATGTAAATCGATCGGACGTCTGCCGATGGCGCATCCTCCCGGCTGGCTGATCACCGCTCTTCCGCATCTTGTCAGCAGAGGGCCGATTAAAAAGATAGAAGATCGCATTTTCTCCATCAGTACGCGCGGCACCTCACAGCAGCTTACTCCCGACGTATCGATCCAGACTCGTTCATCACTGCGCACCGCTTTGCAGCCAAGGCTTTCCAAAATCTCCTGCATAATCTGAACATCCGAAATGTCCGGGCACCTGGAAAAAAGGTTTTCCTCGCCCGTCACAATGGACGCGGCAAGAATCGGCAGAACCGCGTTTTTCGCGCCCTTGACTGTATACTCGCCTTCAATCGGGCGACCGCCCTGTATCTGATAGCTCCCCAAATTCAAAACACCTCCGAAACATACTCCATAGTATGCCGGAGGCGCCGTTTAAGTTACTGCTTTAGTTCCAGGTTATTGCAGATAATCTCCACCGCGTCCAGAGGCGCGCACGCTCTGCTGCCGGCAGACATTTTTTCCGTCAGCTCCGGATCATTTTTAAATTTGAGGATCTGCGCGATCAGTTTTTCATCATCCAGCTCTTTTTCTTCCATAATAATCGCGCCGCCGCGATCCGCTACCGCTTTCGCGTTGTAATACTGGTGGTTGCCGGTTACAATGGGAGACGGAATGAAGATCGCCGGTTTCCCACATACGGTCACCTCCGCCACAGTCAGCGCGCCGCTTCTGCTGATAACCAGATCCGCCGCGGACAAATATTCGTCCATATTGCTGATATACTCCATAATGTGAATATTCTCGGAAAGTTCAAGCTTTTTTTCATCCTGAAGCGTATGAAGGATCGCGTCGTAATACCGGCTTCCCGTGGCCATGCATACCTGAACTCCCGGCATGCCATTCAAAGCTTCGATCACCCGGAGCATTGCCTTGTTAATACGGCCCGCTCCCTGGCTTCCGCCGAAAACCAGCAAAATAAAATCTTTTTGCGAAAATCCAAGTTTTTCCCGGGATTTCTTTTTATCTGCTTCGAAAAAAGCTTTTCGCACCGGATTTCCGGTCACCACATGCTTTTCTCTGTGTTTAAAATATTTCTGCGCCTCCTCAAACCCCAGGAACACTTTTTCCACATATTTTTCCAGAAGCTTATTTGTCATTCCCGGAAAAGCATTCTGTTCATGGGTATAAGTTTTGATCCCTGCTTTATGGGCTGCCCGCACGACAGGTCCGCACACATATCCGCCGGTTCCTATCACAAGGTCCGGCCGGAAAGCTTTCATTAGTCTTTTTGCTTGTTTGCTTCCCTCCCTGAGTTTTTTCATCACTTCGATGTTTTTCAGCGGGTTTTTACGGTTAAACCCCGCGACTGTCACAAACTCAATGGGATATCCGTTTTCCGGTACGATCTTTTTCTCCAGTCCATGCTTTGTCCCTACAAACAAAATTTGGCTTTCCGGATAGCGTTCTTTGATCTTATCTGCGATGGCAATAGCCGGGTAGATATGTCCTCCCGTACCGCCGCCTGTCATAATTACTTTCATGATTGTCTGCTCCCTATTTTACCTGCACTGTATGCCGCGAAATGTTCAAAAGGATCCCCATGCTCCCCATAAACAGCATCAGCGCGTTTCCGCCATAGCTTACAAACGGCAGAGTCACGCCAGTCGGCGGCATAGATGATGTAACAACTGCAATGTTCAGCACTACCTGAATCGCGATCATGGAAATAATTCCGGAAGCCAGCAACATACCGAACTGGTCTGGCGCGTTAACCGCGACATGAATCCCTCTCCAGATCAGGACCACATAAACCAACATCAGAATAAGAAGTCCAATATATCCCAGTTCCTCTCCAATAATCGCAAGAATAAAGTCATTCTGAGGCTCAGGGAGATAAAGATTTTTCTGTATGCTTTTTCCCAGACCCACGCCGAAAAGGCCGCCGGATCCCAGCGCCATCAGAGACTGCACCACCTGGTATCCATCCCCAAGAGGGTTCGCGAAAGGATCCAGAAAGCTGGTGATTCGATCCGCCCAGTGGCTGTCCGGGTTAGCGATGAGAATACCTGCGATTCCGACCGCTCCCAGCCCCACCAGTCCAAAACAGTAGCGAAGCTTCAGGCCCGCCACAAACATCATTACAACAATAATCGCAACAACCGTGATCGCTGTGGACATATTGGGCTGCAGCAAAATCAATCCCCCGAAAACACCGCAAAGTCCGAAAAGTGGAAGGATTCCTCTGGTGACGGACTGAATGCGTTTTGGTTTTTCACTGAGAAACCAAGCGACAAAAATGATCACCGCGATTTTGGCAATTTCACCGGGCATAATCGTAAGTCCCCCGACTCCCAGCCACCGGACCGCGCCGTTGCTCTCATGTCCAACCCCCGGAATCAATAAAAGTACCAGAAGTATAAAACTGATGATCAGCGCCGGCAGGGCAATTTTTTTGTAGATCCGATAGTCCAGCGCCGTTGTAACCAGCATCAGGATAAAGCCCAGCGCCGCCCATATAATATCACGAATCAGATAGTTATAAGGTGATCCGTTCTCACTCTCATTGATAGACTGATAATAACTCGCGGAAAACACCATAATGATTCCAAAAATCACCAGCCCGATTGTAAGGATCACCAGCAGGAAATCCCCTGATTTTAAATTGATTTTCGTTCCTCTCATTGATCCCTCCAGCCTGCGCGTTTTATTTTCCCAACCGTTCCACGCAGTTTTTAAAATGTTTGCCTCTCTGCTCAAAGCTGGTATACATATCCCAGCTGGCACAGGCAGGGGATAAAAGCACCGTATCTCCCGGCTCTGCCAGCCGGAACCCCTCTTTCACGCACTCTTCCATATCCTTTACAATGACAGAGTTTCTGAACCCCAGCTTCTCCGCCGCTTCCTTAATCTTTGGAGCTGTCTTTCCAAGAAGCACCATGTGTTTTACCTTTCCATCAAAGGACCGAATCAGTTCCTCATAGGAAGATCCCTTATCATAACCTCCCGCGATGAGAACAATTCCCCCTTTAATCGCTTCCACCGCTTTTATGGACGCATCCGGATTTGTTCCTTTTGAGTCATTGACAAACCGTACGCCGTCTACCTCTCCACAGTATTCGATTCGGTGCTCCACCCCCTGAAACTCTTTCAATCCTTCCCGAATCGCTTCTGGTTCAATACCCGCAAAATAGGCGGTCGCCGCTGCAGCCAGAGCGTTTTCCAGATTGTGGGTACCTGGAATCTGCAGCTCTTCCGCACGGCAAAGGGGAATCTTCTCTCCCTGCTCGTTTTTTATCACCAATATCCCGTCTTCAACAAAAGCGCCAAAGTCCAGAATTTCCCTGCGGCTGAAAGGCACCACTTTAGCCCGGCATCCCTCTGAAAGCGCAAAGCAGGTCTTGTCATCGTAATTAATGATAAGATGCTGGCTTTCATCCTGATTTTCAAAAATCTTTGCTTTTGCCTTTCCATAGTTTTCCATAGTTTTGTGCCGATCCATGTGATCCGGAGTCAGATTTAGAATCGCGGAAACCACCGGTTTAAAATAGCGGGTGGTTTCCAGCTGAAAGCTGCTGGTTTCCGTGATCATCCAGGAATCCTCCTCTGCTGAAAGAGCCTTGGAGATAACAGCCACGCCAATATTGCCCACTACATACGTCTTCTTTTTGGCTTTTTTAAAAATTTCCCCTACCAGGGTTGTCGTGGTCGTCTTCCCATTGGTCCCGGTAATCGCTACAAAATTGCCCCTGCTGATCCGGTAAGCGATCTCCAGCTCTCCAATAATTTCCGCTCCCTTTTTCTGTGCCTCCTGGATAAAGTCCAGATCCGGTGATACCCCTGGGCTGAGAATCAATATATCAAATACACTCATATCCTCCGGATTTTTTCCAAAATAGCACGTTACGCTGCGTCCCTCCAGGAAAGCCAGAAGCTGTGGATCGATTTCCTCCGCAGGCTTAGAATCCTGCACAGACACAACGGCTCCCAGCTTGAGCATAGCCTGCAGCGCGGCGATTCCCGACTTGCCAAGTCCGATCACTAATACGTTCTTATTTTTCATATTATCTAAATTCGTTCGCATTTTTCTACCTCTACAAAATTCCGAGTCCAATGACGCAGCAAATCAGCGCCAGCCCCCAGAACAGTCCTACAACCTGTTTTTCTTTCAATCCGCTCAGCTCAAAATGATGATGGATTGGGGCCATTTTAAATACCCGCTTTCCAGTCAGCTTAAAGCTGACGACCTGAATGATCACAGACAATGCTTCCAGTACATAAACAAAACCCGCAATCGGAAGCAGCAGCTCAAAATGCATTACAATGGCCGCTGCCGCCAAGCCGCCGCCCAACGACAAAGAACCGGTGTCCCCCATAAAAACCTTTGCCGGGTTCTTATTATACACCAAAAATCCAAGGCACGCTCCCGCCATAGCAGAACAAAAAATCCCCCCGCCTTCTCCCGCTCCGTAGGTTACCGCCGCAACCGCGAAGAAGAGTGATACAAGAGCCGTCGTCCCTGAGGCCAGGCCGTCCAACCCATCTGTCAGATTAACCGCGTTCGTCATAGCCAGAAGGACGAACGCGATAAATGGAACATACCAGATTCCAAAGTCCACATTAATATTCGCAAACGGAATCCAAACAGATGTGCCGTCTCCGGAATAATAGGCCATATACACGGCAAAGGCCACCGATATGATAATCTGCAAGCCGAATTTCTGATAAGCTCTAAGACCCAGGTTATTCTTTTTAACCACTTTCAGATAATCGTCAAAAAAGCCAATTGCTCCAAACAAAAGAAAAACCAGAATCACGGCTGCAAGGTTCACAGAGTAATACCGGCCAATTGCGCAGGCTGCAATAACTGCGCCGATCATGGCGATTCCCCCCATGCTCGGCGTTCCTGCTTTTGCATAATGCGATTTCGGCCCTTCTTCCCGGATATTCTGTCCCGCCTGTTTCTTCCTGAGGATCGGAATTTCCACTGATGTAAGCAGGACGGAAGCCAAAAATGCCACTACTACAATGAATCCAATGGTAAAATAACTCATAACTACTCCTGTTGCTCCATAATCTTCTTAACAATTTTCTCCATTTCCATTCCCCTTGAACCCTTTACCAGAATCACGTCGCCCCTTTCGATAATGGAATCCATATGTTCCAGAAATTCTTCTTTCCTCTCAAAGTAGAAGCTCTTCTCCAAGCCTTCCTTTTCGGCGCCCCGGGCAATTTGCTCCGCGTCCCGCCCGATAGCTACAAGAAGCTGTACTCCCTGCTGCGCGGCGTACCGCCCAATTAACTCATGCTGCGTGAGGCTGGTTTCACCTAATTCAAACATATCTCCCAAAACAGCGATATTGCGGATTCCCCTGGTTTTCATCAGCACATCGATCGCGGCGCGCATAGAGTCCGGACTGGCGTTATAAGTGTCGTCAATAATTTTAATGCCGTTTTTCCCTCTGACTGTCAGCCGTTTGTCCGTCAATTGCGCTTTTGCGAGCCCTCTGGCCGCCTCTTCCATGGTAATCCCAAGCTCTAATCCCGCGGCCACAGCCAACGCCGCGTTAAAGGCATTGTGTCTGCCTGGAATCGGAAGACGAAAGCGATGCATTTCTCCCAGATGTTCCAGACAAAATTGAATCCCATCCGCGCCGAAATCTTCAATATGCGAGATAATAAAATCACTTTTGCCGTCTGTTCCCGCAAGGACCAGGCGATACGGTCCCTGTATCCTCTCCCGATTCAGGAATTCCTCATCCCGCGCCGCAATCAGAACATTCGTTTCATCAAAATATCCGGTCAATTCCATCTTCGCCTGAAAGATACCTTCCTGACTTCCCAGGTTTTCAATGTGTGCCAGGCCAATGTTGGTAATGATTCCAATATCGGGTTTTACAATCCGCGCGAGCAAATCGATTTCTCCCTGCTTATCCATTCCCATTTCTAAAACGCCGACCTGGGTATCCTCTTCAAACGACAGAATTGTAAGAGGAACTCCAATATGATTATTTAGATTTCCGGTATTTTTCTGTGTCTTATATTTTTCCCTACAGACATACGCGGTCAGATCTCTCGTGGAGGTTTTTCCCGTGCTTCCGGTTACCGCAATTTTTTTTAGATTCAAAAGCCCCAGATAAAAAGCTGCCAGTTCCTGAAGGGCCCTGGTTGTATCCTCCACCAGGATTGCACTGACATTTCCCGCCTCGCCGCTTTGTTCCGCGGCCTGTTTCCACGCGTTTTCATCCGAGATTACGACACAGCGGCATCCTGATTCCAAAACCTGCGGCAGGTACTGATGCGCGTCGTGAAGCTCTCCAATCAACGCAAAAAATACATCTCCAGCCTGTGCGATTCTGGAATCGGTACAAATATTCTCCGCTGTATCAAACGCATTTCCATTCAGGAGCCTGCCGCCGGTTCCCTCTTTAATCTGATTCACCGTAAGTTTTTTCATATTTTTTCTCCAACAGTTCTCTTAACGTCTTTCTGTCATCAAATGGCAGTTTCTGATCTCCTGATAACTGATAAGTCTCATGTCCTTTTCCCGCTACTACTATTATATCCCATTTATCCGCCAGAGAAACCGCCCTTTTTATTGCCTGGTAACGATCCAAAACAATACAGTAGGGACAGCCGGTTGGACGAAGACCTTCTTCAATTGCCTGCGCAATATTCTCCGGTGGTTCTCCTCTTGGGTTATCATTTGTTATAATACAGTAATCGCTATAAAATCCTGCGATTCTTCCCATCATCTCCCGCTTTCCCTTGTCGCGGAAACCGCCGCAGCCGAATACACACAGCATGCGCCCCCGCTTCAAATCCGAAAGAGTTGCCAGCAGTTTTTCCAGTCCATCCGGAGTATGGGCGTAGTCCACAACCCCCAGCGTATCTTCCTCACTTCCAATCTGCTGCATTCTGCCGGGTACATGAAGCTCGAGAAGGCCTGCGCGCAGATGGGAAAACTCAATTCCGGCCTGCCTGGCCATAGAAGCTGCCAGCATTGCGTTATAGACAAAATGTTCTCCCGGAATGGAAACTTCTAGTTCCCCTAAAAGATTTCCACTCTCAAAAAACTGAAACCGGCTGCGCAAAAGGGACTTCTCAAGAATTTTTCCATAGTAATCGGCAGCTGTATCTTTAAGAGAATATCTCTTTATGGAAGAATTGTCAACCGTTTCCCGCAGTTCTGCGTAAAGTCTTTTCCCATATGGATCATCCCAGTTGATAACCGCTCCTTCCGTACACCGAAGGAACAGCTGCTTTTTTACTTGGTAATAATTTTCCATAGTTTTATGATAATCCAGGTGATCCTGGCTCAGATTCGTAAAGCCTGCGTAATCAATCCGGATATCATCAATTCTGCCCTGGTCAATACCGTGAGAGGACACTTCCATGACACACTGCTCAACCCCTTCTTCTTTCATTTCCGCAAAAAGGTCGCGCAGCAGGTCTCTTCCCGGCGTCGTATTAACAGGAATGTGCCGTTTCCCCCCTATCTGGTATTCAATTGTCCCAATCAACCCGCATGGGTTCCCTGCCTGTTCTAAAATTTCTTTCAGCATACAGGCGGTTGTCGTCTTGCCGTTGGTTCCTGTAATCCCAAAAACCCTTGTCATTATTTTCATCACTTCCTATACAGATAAACGGTTCCACCCTTTTCAATCTTTTCTCCTGCTTTCGGGTACTGATCGTTGATGATGAAATTCTCATCCTGTGTACCACCGGAAGCTTCGTATTCCAAAGACAGTCCTCCGAGGATGCCGACAGCCTCTTCCAGGCCTTCGCCTCTCAGGTCAGGAACCGTAACCTGATCCTCGTTTAACGCTTCCTTTTCTTCTTTCGTTAACTGTGGCTGTAGATCCATATACCGCAGAGTATCTTCCAAAATCATTTTCGCGCCTGGAGCCGCAGTCTGGCTTCCATATTTCACGCCTTTTGGATTATCAACGATTACCAGGATCGCTACCTGAGGATCATCCATCGGGGCCATCCCCAGGAAGGATGAATAGGTTTCCTCACTATAACCCCCGCCATTTTCCTTTGGTTTGTTGGCAGTTCCCGTCTTACCTCCGACTTTATAGCCTTCCACTTTCGCTGTTCCTGCGCCGCCTTTATCTACCACGTATTCCATGATTTCGCACATCTCTTCGGCGGTCTTTTTAGAGACTGTCTGTTTTACGATTTTGGTGCTGAACTCTTTTACCGTGTCTCCATTTTCATCTACCAGTGCTTTTACCAGACGGGGCTGCATCAGTTTCCCTTCGTTTCCAAGAGAAGATATCGCTGTAATCAGCTGAATCGGAGTTACAGCCACCCCCTGCCCGTATCCCATCGTTGCAAGGCCTACCGGGCCGGCCGTATCCTTATCCTGAAGGATCGAATTTCCTTCTCCCGGAAAATCAATTCCTGTTTTTTCCGTAATGCCAAACGTTTCCAGATAGTTGTAGAATTTGTTGATCCCCAGTCTCTGCGCCAGCCTTACGAAAACCGGGTTGCAGGAATTTCCGACCGCTTCTTCCAGGGTCTGCGTTCCATGCGGATTGCCTCTTCTCCAACAGTGAAGGGTTGTTCCCGATACGTCAATGGCTCCTGTACAGGTAAAGTGTTCGTTGATGGTGGTCTCTCCTTCTTCCAGGGCCATCGCAGTCGTCAGCAGCTTGAATGTGGAGCCCGGCTCGTAAACGTCACTGATCAGGGAGTTTCTCCACATATTATTCCAGTATTCCGTTTTTTCGCTGTTTGACATGTTGTTTACTTTTTCCTGTTCGCTCTTCGACAGCGGAGTTTTCGCGTCGTTGGGATCAAATTCCGGCGTCTGGGCCAGAGCCAGAATATCACCGGTCTTCGGCTCCATCATAATGCACATGACTCCATCCGCCTTCGTATTTTTCTGAACCGTTTTCAGGGATTTTTCCACATAATGCTGAATGGTTTCATCAATGGTCAGAACCAGTCCCAGGCCGTCTTCCGCCTGATAGTATTTTTCATCTCCATACGCGAGATCGTTTCCTGCTACGTCTGTATTTTTAATCCAGCGGCCGGAAATACCGGAAAGATACTGATTATACTGAAGCTCCAGGCCGGAAAGACCGGTGTTGTCATCTGTAACGCTACCCAGTGTATGAGACAAAAAAGCCCCCATAGGATAATACCGCTTCACATCCTCGGCGATCTCTATGCCCGGAAGTTCCGCATCTCTGATTTTATCGGCAGTTTCTTTGTTCAGGTATTTATCCACCTTTACCAGCGCCTGGTTTTGGGTAATCAGTTCTTTGATCTCATCTTCCTCTTTTCCCAGGATCTCAGCCAGCTTGCGGGCAGTTTTTTCAACGTTGGCTTCTTTTTTGGCCTCCGTTTTTCCTGTCCGGACATTGGCAGGTCTGGCCCATACCGAATAGCATGTGGCGCTGACTGCCAACTCATTACCGTTGGTATCATAAATAACGCCTCGCTTTGCCGCAATCGGCGTGTCTCTGGTCTGTTGTTCGGTGGCCATTGTTGAATATTCTTCCCCTTTGACAATCTGAATCCACCCCAGGCGGAAGCACAAAAGAATGCACATGCCATATAAAATCGCTGCCGCCGCGATGATTCTCTTTTTACTTTTATTCAGTGGCTTTGTCATACGCTCCCCCATACTACAAAAAAGTCCAGATATCTTTTCCGCATCCTGCTGCCTCATCAAAATATCTGGTATCTTTTTTTCTTATTTTAGTTTCTTCCTAAATTATACTTTTGCAGGGTCAATTATATGCCTGCTTCCTCATGATGTCCGCAAACCCATCTTTCGGCAAGTCTTCCTCTGTCAGATATACAACCTGCTTAGACGACGGATATACCATTCCCTGTTTGTCCATGGCTTTTTCTTCGAGAGCTTCAATATTGCTCTCGCTGTAAACCGCTACATTCAGGTTTTCGATCTCCGCTTCCAGTTCATGGTTCTGCTGGATAATCTGATTTGTTTCGTATTTGATGGACGCAGCGAAGGCAGTCGTAATAATTAAACCAATACAAAGAATTCCTGCCACAACGGTAAGAAGCAGCAGACGCGTTTTGTCCTTTGCTGTAATGCCGCTTTTCTGGGGCTTTGGTTTTTTTCTAGGTGCCTTGGGCTTCATATCCAGCCCGTATTTTTGATAATTCTCCTGGTATTCATACCATTTTTCTGCTGCTATCATCTCTTACCTCTTTTTTTCAATTACCCTGAGTTTCGCGCTCCTCGCTCTGGGATTTTCTTCAATTTCCCCTTCTGTAGGGAGTATTGGTTTTCCTGTCACTTTCTTAACATCCGCTTTTTTCCCACAGACGCATACTGGAAATTCTTTCGGACATGTGCATGGATTCGCCCTTTTATTGAAAGCTTCCTTTACAATCCGATCCTCCAGCGAATGGAAGGTAATGATACAAAGCCTTCCTTTATCAGCAAGCACGTCGCAGAATTCTTCGACAGCCCGCTTCAGCTGGCCCAGCTCATCGTTAACTTCAATGCGGATCGCCTGGAACGTGCGTTTCGCCGGATGCGGCCCGCTGCGTCTGGCTGATGCGGGAATTGCCGCTTTTATGATTTCTACCAGCTCTCCGGTTGTTTCCAGAGGCTTGTCCTTTCTTTTTTGTACAATGAATTTACTGATTCTGGAGGCCCATCGTTCTTCCCCGTAATTCCGAATGACCTCTGTCAGCTCCTGTTCGCTGTATGTATTAACAACTTGTGCTGCCGTAAAGGAATCATCCTGACTCATTCTCATGTCCAGCGGCGCGTCTTTCATATAGGAGAATCCTCTTGCCTCGTTATCCAACTGAAAGGAGGATACTCCCAGATCCAAAAGTGCGCCATTTATCTCGTAAACCCCTAATTGATCCAGCACCCTTCGGATATCCGCGTAATTGCTCTGGATAAAAAACTTTCTGCAAGGATAAGGCTTCAATCGTTCTTCCGCTGCAGAAAGAGCGTCTTTATCCCGATCGATTCCGATCAGCGTCCCCTTTTCGCCGAGTCTTTCACAGATGCCGCGGGCATGTCCGCCTCCTCCCAGGGTGCCGTCTACATAGATCCCCTCTGGCTCAATATTCAAATTTTCCATGCACGCATCGTACAAAACAGAAGTATGTTTAAAAATCATAGTTCATCATGCTTTCCGCAAGCTGGCTCGGATCCAATTCCGCAGCATTTTCATTGCTGTTCCACTCTTCTTTGCTCCACACTTCGATTTTTTCGTAGGCTCCTACGGTTACCAGTTCTTTTTCAATCCCCGCGTACTCCCGAAGTTCCTGTGGAAGAGTCATTCTCCCCTGTTTATCAATCTCACATTCCACCGCGCTGGCAAAGAAGTGTCTCGCAAGCTGCCTGGCCTTTGGATCAGCAGAAGGCAGTTTGCTGAGCTTTTCCATGAATCGTTCCCACTCGCTCATAGGGTGAATTTCCAGACATTTGTCAATGGCTTTACTGAGGATGCATTTATGTCCCAACTCATCGCGGAACTTGGCAGGCACAATCATTCTGCATTTTGCATCTATGGAATTTTGGTACTTGCCTACCAGCATATGCCACTCCCCCTATGTTAGGATAGAACCATTTTACTCCACATTCCTCCACTTTACAACCACTTCTCACCAATTCCCATCTTTTTTACCCCACTTTTTCTCATTTTTCTTTTCTATTTTTGGGCACTCGAAAATCGGATACACCATATATGGGCCCTTTCACGTTCCCTTCACCCAAATATGGAAAATATCCGCAAATTGAACAACCTCGTCCACACAGACGCAAGTTGTCTCCTAAGTGAGTTTACATGTCAGATCAAAAATAAAGGAAGCGAGTAATTGATTCATTATGGATAGATTGGAATTGTCTTGCGTTTATTCTGCTGCAGATTCTGATTTTGAGAAAAAATTACAAATGGATACAGCTCCTGCGGCTGCCAGTGGCAATTGTTTTCGGCTACCTGACAGACTTTGGGAGCTGGGCGATCCAGGGGATAACCGTATCCTCTTACCGGCAGCAGTGGCTGCTTTGTTTCCTTGGTATTCTTTTAGTAGGAATTGGTGTCAGTTTTGAAGTAACGGCGAACGTGGTAACCCTGGCAGGAGAAGGTTTGATTCTCGCAATCTGCCAGGTAACGCCTGTAAAGTTCGGAACGATGAAGATCATCTTTGATGTGAGTCTTGTTATCATTGCCGCTTCGCTTTCTTTCCTCTTTCTTGGAGGTCTTATGGGAATCCGGGAGGGAACCATTGCCGCGGCGCTTCTGGTCGGTCTAATTTCTCGCCAGATAAACAGGCCCCTCCATATGTTCGAGCAGCGATTTCTTACGGCGAAAAAAGATAAGCTTTCCGCTGTACATTCCTGCCATTAAACGTTCTGATAAAACAGACCGTGCTTGCTGCAGTACCATAGCAGCTTCCCATGCCCGAAGGCCGGAATCCGCACCTGCAGATCCCATTCCGGATATTGTTTCCGTATCATCATGCCGTCGCCGGTAAGCAGCGCGACAAAGGTAATAGAATTTCGTATGTTTCATATTTCCTCCTAATCTATCATTTTCGTCCAGGTCACCGGAAAGGAGAACCCCTCGACGCTCCGTAGAGTTGTTTCCATCACCGAAGGAATTCCGCCCACTGCAATGGAGCCTGCTCCTCATGAGTACTCCAGAACCGAAGCTTTTCCCAGTACTCCTCTACCCTTTTTTCCACCGGTTCCCTGCACGCTTCAATCCCGTAGCCTCTGACAAGAGCCGTCAGTTCGTAAATAGGAAATCCGATAGCATGGCGCCCTGTATGCACAACGCTGCAGGCCTGCCCCACCGCGTGATACAAGGCGATGTCCTCCTCTGAATCTCTTACTTTTGCCGCTCTGTGGCAGTCTAAAATCGCCCGCCTTGCTTCCGGCATTTTCACCTTCCCCTGCGCCCACAGCCCGCAGACCTCCAAAGCCCGCATTGGCCGCGTATCAAAGGGATATCGTTCTTCCAGCACTCCCGCTGTCTGCTGCGCCAGATCAAAAGCCCACAAAATCAGCACCCGCCGGTTTTCCCCGGCTAAAGCTTCCGCCAAATCCGTTAAAAGGATACTGCGGTCAGAAAACAAAATTTTATTTTTCTTTTTTAATTTCAGTTTCGTCTCTTCTATCCAGTCCATAGTTCCTTCTTTCTTCTGCCAAATATACGTTCTTTGTCTCTTTATTATAGTTGGCGGAAAAGAGAAATGCAATGAAGCTAAAAATTATGAAGATTTCCTCTGCTGGAACTGTGGGACATGGTCATCTTCCATCATAGGTGGGCTCCATTTAGAAACAACTGACAAAAAATAAGAAATGTTACTAAAAAAGACTGGATTCCAGCGGTTAAAAAAGCTCCTCCTGCCTAAAACAGAATATTTCTTGGCAAACAGAGCCTTTAAACGTTGAAATGATAGAAACAATTTGGCGAAAATGGAATTAGTTGATAAAGTTGGGAGCGCCTCCTTTGCGGAACCCCCAGCCTTTCACACCTCTGGCGCCACCATATACTGAAAATCCGCCAGGCTCTGCCCCATACTCATCCGAACCCGCGGCAGCAGCAGCGGATCCATCCCCGGCTTCGCTTTTCCACCCTCGGTTGTTACCGCGCAGAGGAATCCCGCCTCCTCCACAATATCCCGGCACTGCTGGGTATAGTCCCCGTAAGGATAGGCAAAGGCGTCGCTGTTTCCACATTTCTCAATGGAAGTTTTCAGATCCGCCAGCGCTTCTTCTTCCGGCATGGCTGTAAAAATCCCGCCGTGTCCGATAAAGCCTCCCGCCCGGTGCATATTGTCGGAATGGGACTGGTACGACACATATTTACTGGGATAATTCTTTACCTTTTCCTCGCCCGCTCCCTTTGTGATCATAAAACAGGTCGCCGGGACCTCATATTTCTCCAGCGCCGGGATTCCCACTTCCAGAAAGCTTTTCGCCCCGTCGTCAAAGCAGAGTACGATACTCTTTTCCGGCAGCAGCAGCTTTCCGTCCACATAATCCCGCACTTCCTTCCATGTCGGGAAATAATAATCCTCAGAAACCAGCCACTGCAGCTCTTCCTCCAGGTCATGCACCTCGATGTAGTTGCCGTAGCGGCTGTACAGATCCTCCGGCGGGTCCGCTTCATCGTACACATAATGATACATGCAGATGGGGAGCCCCGGAGTCTCATAATACGTATTAGGCAGCACTTCCACCGCGCGCTCTACCGTTGTGCTGTTGCCCTCATGATCTTCCACAGTATAGGTAATCGCTGATTTTCCCGCGCGCTTCAATTCCGGTCTCTCCACCTTCACCTCATCGGTCAGATCCCTTCCGTTACTATCCTCGGCAGAAAATCCGGGTTCCTCAAACTCTACTCCCAGCGGAACCTGGAGGGGATCTTCTCCTTCCAGTTCCAACACCGGATCCATCTTCGTTCCCACCGTAATCCGTCGCTCTACAGACAAATCTCCTATGGAATATACCAGCGTATAGGTCCCCGGCGTCTGCAGATCAAGCGTCCCCCTCACTTCAATCTGATCGCTGACATCCTCGCCGCCTTTTTTCGCGGAAGCCCCCGGATCTTCATAAGTCTGGCAGAGGTTTAGTTCCACCTCTTTTTCTCCGTTAAGCACCAGATAGTATTGAGTCTGATAGTAGAAAAAAATACCGGCCCCCACCAGCACAATCACCGCGGCCAGAATCACGATCCCCGCCCGCTTTTTCTTTCCTCGTTTCATCCTCGCTTTCCTCCTTCACAGATTCTAAATTTCTGTCGCTCCGCCATTATAACATATTTTTCTTTTTCCTAAAATTTATGTTACAATAAGCCCATGAAAAAACATGCGATTATCCCCATATTCATCCCCCATCAGGGCTGTCCCAACGACTGTGTGTTCTGCAATCAAAAGACAATCACCGCCCGGCAGCCGGATGTGACGGACGATGAAATAAAAAACACAATTGAAACCTGGCTGTCTACTCTGACCGGCCGTCCGGGAATCGAAACCATTGAAATCGCTTTCTTTGGAGGAAGCTTTACCGGGATTCCCTTAAAACAGCAGTCCCGCTATCTGTCCCTCGCTTCGTCTTATAAACAGCAGGGATTGGTTCAGAAAATCCACCTTTCCACCAGACCGGACTATATTAATGAAGAAATTCTGGATAACCTGAAATTCTGGAGTGTGGATGTAATTGAACTGGGAGTGCAGTCCTTCGACGACCGTGTGCTGAAAGCTTCCGGAAGAGGACACGACAGCCAGACGGTCTACCGGGCCTGCTCTCTGATTCAGGACTACGGGTTCGAGCTTGGTATTCAGCTGATGATCGGCCTTCCGGAAGACAGCCTGCGTTCCTGCCTTTATTCCGCGAGAGAAACGGTCAAAATCGGACCTTCTTCCGCCAGACTGTATCCGACCATTGTCATCGAAGATACCCGCTTGATGGATATGTATCGGCAGGGGATTTACACTCCCCTTTCTTTGGAAGACGCGGTGGAAACGACAAAAGAAATGTATAAAATTTTAACGGACGCCGGAATCAAGATCCTCCGCGTGGGTCTGAAAAGCTCGGATCTGATTCAGGAAAACGGAAAAATTCAGGGCCATACCTTTCACCCCGCTTTCCGCCAGCTGGTAGAAGGCGCCATTTCCCGGGAAAAAATGCGGACGCTTTTGACGGACGCTCTGCCTTCACCGGACTGCTCCGAAACAGTCACCTTTGTCAGCAATGATCGCTGGTTTTCCAATTTAATCGGACATAAGGGATGTAATAAGGCCTATTTCGCCTCTGCCTATCCGCGTCTGAACATCCTCTGGCGAACCGGCCCGCTGCCGGACGGACAAATCGGTATTTCGGTTGCAGGGAAGCCTGGTCTTATGGTAAAATAATTTAGTTATGGAAAAAATGAAACATCCGTAAAAACAGCGGAATATATAAATCTTAGGAGGAGTTATGAAAGCAGTAATTACAGTGATCGGAAAAGACATGGTAGGGATTCTCGCCAAAGTAAGCGGAACCTGTGCCGAAGTAAACGCCAACGTGGCGGAAGTCACTCAGTCGGTCCTGCAGGATTATTTCGCCATGATTATGATCGTGGATATCCAGAAGATGACCTGCAGCCTGGAGGAACTGAAAGCAAAGCTGGAGGAAAATGTTCCGAGCATGCAAATCCATGTTATGCACGAAGACATTTTTAATTCCATGCACAGAATTTAATTTAGCGGAGGACTGATACTTTGATCAATATGAATGACATCATGGAAACGATTACCATGATACAGGAAGAAAATCTGGATATCCGGACCATCACGATGGGGATTTCCCTTCTGGACTGCTGCGACAGCGATATTGACCGCTCCTGCCAGAAGGTCTATGATAAAATTTACCGGTGCGCCAAAGATCTGGTAAAAACCGGTGAGGACATTGAAAAAAAATACGGGATTCCCATTGTAAACAAACGGATTTCCGTCACCCCCATCGCCATGCTGGCCGGAGCCTCCGGCGGCGATCCGGTGAAATACGCGAAGACGCTGGATAAAGTCGCCAAAGAAGTGGGCGTCAACTTTATCGGCGGTTATTCGGCTCTGGTACAGAAAGGCTTTTCACCCGGAGATAAGGCTCTCATCGAATCCATTCCCCGGGCTCTGGCGGAAACGGATTTTGTCTGCTCGTCGGTCAATGTTGGTTCCACCAAAACCGGAATCAATATGGACGCGGTAAAGCTGATGGGAAAAGCGGTGAAAGAAGCGGCGGAACTGACAAAGGACCGCCAGTGCATCGGCGCCGCCAAGCTGGTCGTATTCTGCAACGCGCCGGAAGACAACCCGTTTATGGCCGGCGCCTTTCATGGGCCCGGCGAACCGGACTGTGTCATTAACGTAGGAGTTTCCGGCCCCGGTGTAGTCCGTTCGGCCCTGTCTAAAATGCCCGATGACGCGGATCTGACGGAAGTTGCGGATAAAATTAAAAAGACTGCCTTCAAAATTACCCGTGTGGGACAGCTGGTCGGAACAGAGGCTTCCCATCGTCTGGGCGTTCCTTTTGGAATTATTGACCTGTCTCTGGCCCCGACTCCCGCGGTTGGAGATTCAGTCGCCCATATTCTGGAGGAAATCGGTCTGGAACAGTGCGGCGCCCATGGAACGACAGCCGCCCTCGCCATGTTAAACGACGCGGTGAAAAAAGGCGGCGTTATGGCGTCCTCCAATGTCGGTGGGCTTTCCGGAGCCTTTATTCCGGTCAGTGAGGACGCGGGCATGATTCAGGCTGCCAGAGACAACACTCTGTCCATTGAAAAGCTGGAAGCCATGACCGCTGTCTGCTCGGTCGGCCTTGATATGATCATTATTCCGGGCGAGACGGAGCCGGAAGTCATTTCAGCGGTTATCGCCGATGAAGCGGCCATCGGAATGGTAAACTCCAAGACAACCGCGGTTCGAGTGATCCCCGCGGTCGGCCTGGCGGAAGGCGAGGAACTGGATTTCGGCGGACTGCTTGGGAACGGTCCGGTTATGAAGCTCAACACAAAGTCCCCCGCGAAAATGATCAACCGCGGAGGCCGGATTCCCGCGCCGCTGCAGAGTCTGAAGAACTAAAAAGAGGTGTTTTGATATGTCACTTGGATGTAAAAAGGTTCCTTTCCTGGATTTGCCTACTCCAATCGAATATCTCCCCAATATTTCCCGCGAGCTGGGGATCAATTTATACTTAAAAAGAGATGATCTGACTGGTCTTGGCATGGGAGGGAACAAGCTGAGAAAGCTGGAATATTTTCTCTATGACGCGCAGCAGCAGGGCGCCACTATGCTGCTGACAACCGGCGGCGTCCAGACCAACCACGGCAGGCTGACAGCTGCCGTCGCCGCGAAATACGGATTAAAGTGCGCGATTGTCGCCATTGACGAGTATCCCGGCGAAATCTCCGCCAACATTCTCCTGGATCGCATGATGGGCGCGGACGTAATTTTAAAGGAAGACGATCATCTGCGTTCTCTGCAGGTGCAGACCCATGAGACCGCGATGGCGGTAAAAGAGCGATATGAAGCGCAGGGCGAGACGGTTTACTACATTCCTACAGGCGGTTCCAACGAACTGGGTATCCTCGGCTATTACGACTGCGCCGAAGAGCTGACCGTGCAGGCTGCGGAACTGGGAATTTCCGACAGCCGTATTATCGTTCCTGTCGGCAGCATGGGAACGTACATGGGGCTGTTCTGCGGATTAAAAGATCTGGAATCCCCCCTTACTCTGAGCGGGGTTCTGATCGCGCCTTACGAGGAAAGCGTCCGCGCCTTTGCCAAATCCTATTTTGATAAGGTAAAGGAGTGCTATGGACTGGAATTCGACGCGGAAAAATCCGATTTCCACATTGATGAAGATTATACTTGCGGAGGCTACAACAATCCGGTTCCGGAAGTGCGCGAAGCCATCTATAACATGGCAAGAAAAGAAGCCATTATTCTGGACCCCTGCTACACAGGCAAGGCCTTCAACGGCATCTGCCAGATGATCCGCGACCGGAAAATTGAACAGGGAGAGACCATCATCTTTGTCCATACCGGCGGACAGCCCGGCATTAATACGCCCCACCACCGTCTGGAAATGGAACAGGAACTGATGGACGGAATTAAAATCTTATAAACGAAAAAACGCTTCTGAATTCGGAACAAACCGAAACAGAAGCGTTTTTTTATCCTAAAATACCCAGATGCTCCAGCAGGATTTTCAGACCCATGAGAATCAGAACGATCCCGCCGAAGAGTTCCGCTTTCGCCTTGTACTTCATTCCAAAAACGTTTCCGATTTTCACACCCGCGGCGGAAAGGAGAAAGGTCGTTACTCCGATAAAGGAAACGGCAGGCGCGATCTGCACCTGCAGGAACGCGAAAGTGATACCCACAGCCAGAGCGTCAATACTGGTAGCCACAGCCAGAGGAAGCATGGCTTTTACCCCCATAGAATCATTGAGGTTCTCTTCGTCTCCATTTCTGGCTTCCCGAATCATATTAAAGCCGATCAGCCCCAGAAGAATAAAGGCGATCCAGTGATCCGCGCTGGTAATCAGCGACTGGAACTGCTTGCCCAGAAAATAACCCAAAAGCGGCATCAGCGCCTGAAATCCTCCAAAATACAGTCCTGCGATTAAAACATGTTTCGGCTTCAGCCGCCGTACAGAAAGACCCTTGCAGATGGATACCGCAAAAGCGTCCATGGACAGCCCTACCGCAATTACAAACAACTCCCATAAACTCATAATATGTATGTCTCCTTTTGCTTCAGAAAGAGAGCAAACAAAAACGAGACTCCTCTGCATTCAAAACACAGATAAGTCTCGTCATTTCATACAAAGCCAGGAATTCTTAATTCTTCCAGTGTGTTGACTTTATCACGCACAAGGCGCTGACTACTCCCTTACTCTTTCATTAGTAGTCTAAAGGATTTTCTGAGAATATGCAAGCAGTTTTTGAGAAAATCCGCCCGCGCTTATTTTACCAGTTTGTAATATTCCCTCGCTGTCAGGCTGTATACGGCTATATAGATAACCGCGAAGGCCAGGATGGTAGCGGCCGTAGCCCCCACAAAGAGCCATACATTTGTAATCTGAATGGCAATCAGGAGCCGGCTCATCATATTAAAGGCAGCCGCCACATGGAAGATGGCCGCGATCAGCGGCAGGAAGAACACGATCAGAATCTGGCTGCGGATAGACCGCTTCACCTCGGCAAGACTCATGCCCACCTTCTGCATAATGTGATAGTTTTCACTGTCCTCATAGCCTTCGGTAATCTGCTTGTAATAAATCATCAGAACCGTAGCGATGGTAAACAGAAGGCCCAGGAAAATCCCTACAAACAGCAGCCCTCCGTAAACGGAATGCAGCTCCATAGCGCTGGTCTCCCGGTTTTCAATATAAATCGATCTTCCGGTTTCTTCTGAAAGTGTGTCCGCAATCGCCCGGGTTTTGCTGTTGCTCTGAATATCCAGATCCACACCGGTAAAATAGGTTTCCTCAGAAAACGCTTCTTTGGCCGTGTTCCGAATCTCATCGACCACCTGCTGGTCTTTCACCAGGATATAATAAGGAATGGCAATGGTTCCCAGCTCAGCGGCGGTCTTAAAATCCGAAGACCCATCCTTTACCCGAAATTCCATGGAACCGATGCCGAAGGTCTCCGAATTCACTTCCCGCTCGCCTCCGATGATAATTTCATCTTCCTCAAGAGGCCCGTAGTCCTTTTCCAGACGGCTCCCTTCCATAGGCACCAGATAAATCTGCACCAGTTCCTTATCCACGGAGAAGGTGTCAATCGGAATCACGCGGTTTCCCTGTTCTTCCCCATAAGCGGCAACACAGGGGTAGGACACCACCTTTCCATGCTCCGCTCCATATCGGCTGAGAATCGTCTCAAACTGGTTTTCCAGCTCCGCCGCCTTATTTTCTGTCAGTGGCTTCTGACTTCTGGCCTGAATATCATAGGGAACCTGCCGATCCAGAATATCGCTGATTCCCACCTGCATGGAAACCGTCGTGGAAATAGTTACCAGAACCATGGTGCTGAGAATGCAGATGCTGGCAAGTCCCGCCGCGTTGCGTTTCATCCGGTAGAGCATGCCAGAAACAGCGGTAAAATGCTCGGTCTTATAATAAAAAGACTTTTTCTTTTTCAGCATTTTCAGAAGGGCGATGCTCCCGGCGGTAAATAGAAGATAGGTTCCCCCGATTACAAGAATGGTGGCCGCGAAAAACACACCCAGAGCCTGAATCGGAGAAACAACGGTAATCGCCATATAATACCCGGCTCCCGTCATTCCCAGACCCAGCAAAACCAACAACCATTTTGTCTTAGGCTCTTTTTCTCCCTGACGGCTTCCCGCCATAAGCTGAATCGGGTTTGCCAGGCTGATTCTTCCCAGATTGCACAGCAGTACTACCAGGAAAATCGCTCCGAACAGCACCGTTGTCAGCAACGCCCCGTCCGCGGAAATCTGATATCCCATGGGAAGCTCCACAACCAGAATCCGCAGCAGCAGCAGAAAAAACAGCTTTCCAAATACCATGCCCGCGATCAACCCGATGATCAGCGAGACAGCGGAAACGAAGAGCGTTTCCAGCAGCATGACTTTTCCGATATGGCGTTTCGCCATGCCCAGAATGTTGTAAAGGGCCAGTTCTTTTTTCCGCTGTTTAATCAGAAAGCTGTTTGTATAGAACAGAAAAATAGCGGAAAAAATACCTACCACCCACATTCCGAACTGCAGCAGGCTCCGCAGAGTCGTACCCCCGAACATCTTCGTTACATCCGGATTGTAGACAATCGCGGCCATAATATAGAAGATCATAATGCTGATGATACAGGTCAGCATATAAGGCACATAGCCTTTAGCGTTTTTCTTCACATTGTTCAGCGCCAGGCTTCCGTAAAAGGATTTACGCACGGTTTCCACCTCCTGTAGCCAGCGCCGTCAGAGCGGTGGAGATCTTCTGGTACATCTGGTCATTGCTCATATCCCCTCTGTAAATCTGATGGAATACCTGCCCGTCTTTGATGAACAAAACCCGTCCCGCTTTGCTGGCAGCCTGAATACTGTGGGTTACCATGAGTATGGTCTGCCCTTCTCCGTTTACCTTTGAAAACAGGCTCAGAAGCTGTTCGGAAGCGCGGGAATCCAGGGCTCCTGTCGGTTCGTCAGCCAGAATCAGCTTAGGATCGGTAATCAGGGCTCTGGCAATGGCAACCCGCTGTTTCTGCCCGCCGGAAAGCTCGTAGGGATATTTTTTCAGGATCCCGGAAATCCCCAGTTTTTCCGCAATGGGAGTGAGCTTGCGGCTCATTTCCTGATAATTCTTTCTTGCCAGCACCAGAGGCAGATAGATATTGTCTTCCGCGGAAAAGGTATCCAAAAGGTTAAAATCCTGAAATACGAATCCCAGATTGTTTCTCCGGAATTCCGCGATATTTTTCTCTTTAATGGATACAATGCTCTGCCCCTCCAGCAGCACCTCCCCTTTCGTCGGCTTGTCCAGGGCGGCCAGGATATTGAGCAGCGTGGTCTTTCCGGACCCGGATTCCCCCATAATGGAAATGTACTCTCCTTCGTCCACCGTAAAGCTGACATCCTTCAGAGCCCGGACTTTCTGGCCTCCGAACCGGGTGGTATAAATTTTTTCAACGTTTTTAACGTCCAGTAATGGCATTTTGTTTTTCTCCTTTCCCTCTTCATTGAATCTGTCTACATTATAGAAAAAAGGCGGATGCTCTGCCATCGATCCGGCTTACATCCACCTTACATTTTCGTAACCTTGCCCCCTTCAGGAAAAGTTTTCCCGCCTCAGATCCAGAATCACCACGGTTCCCTTACCTTCTTCCGACTCAGCGCGAATTCCGTAGGAAAGCTTTTCCATAATGAGCCTGCACAGGTACAGCCCCTGACCTGTGGATTTGCTGTACTGCCGTCCGTTTTCCCCGGTAAAGCCCTTTTCAAATACACGGGGCAGATCTTCTGCCCGGATGCCGATTCCCGTATCCCGGATAAAAAGCTGTTCTTCTTCCATCCAGATGAAAATGCTCCCGCCCGGCGGCGTGTATTTTAAAGAATTGGAAAGGATCTGCCCCAATACGATAAACAGCCATTTTTCATCGGTGGCGGCGGTATAGCCGGTTTTCTGAAAATCCACGCGGATCTTCCTGCCGATAAACAGGGCCGCGTATTTTTTCAGCACTCTGGCAATCAGGGCGTCCAGCTCCACCTGTTCAAACATCAGATCCGAAGAAATATCCCGCGCCCGCACCCAGGACATGGCGGTATCCACGTATTCCTCAATATTAAAAAGCTCCATGGACATCTGCCTGCCGTCCTCACCTGCCTGGGCGCCTTTTTTCTGAAGGAGCAGTCCCATCGCCGAAATGGGAGTTTTGATCTGGTGGGCCCACAGCGTAAAATAGTCGATCAGTTCTTTCTTTTCCACATAGGCGCGGGATTCCGACATCCGTTTTTGCCGGTGAAGTTCTTTGATAATTTCGGTATAATCCTCATCGATCTGGTTTCCAGGTTCCGGCAGATCTTCGATCTGCGCGTCAATGACTTCCGTTAAGCGCTGCAGCTGCCTGTGCTGGACGGCATATTTGCGGAAATCATAGGCCGCTATAACCCCTGCCGCAATCAGACATAAAAGCCCTCCGTACAGCACCGCGTCCAGAGGGATCCTGCTCAGAAAAAATACGGTGGAGAAAATACACACACATACAAAGAACAGGAGGATCGCTTTTTTATGATATCTCAAATAATCTCCCAGTATCCTCATGCTCCCACCATATAGCCAATACCTTTCTTTGTCCGTATAAAGTCCGAAAGACCGGCGTCAGAAAGCTTCCTGCGAAGACGCGTTACGTTGACGGTCAGAGTGTTGTCATCCACGAAGCTGTCATCCTCCCACAGCGCTTTCATAATCGCGTCTCTGGAAACGATTTCCCCGACGCGGGACATCAGACACTGAAGAATCCGGTACTCGTTTTTCGTCAGTTCAACGCGCTTTCCCTCATAAGTGAGCGTCGCGTCACTCAGATTCAGTACCGCGCCCTGATATTCCAGCGCGGCGGATGGCTCCTGAAAGGAATAGTTTCTCCGTAGCAGCGCCTGAATCTTCGCCGTCAGCACATTCAGATCAAAGGGCTTTGTAATGAAATCATCTCCGCCCATGTTAAGCGCCATAACGATGTTCATATTATCATCCGCCGAGGAAAGAAACACAATAGGCACCCTGGAAACAGCCCGAATTTCGCCGCACCAATGATAGCCGTTGAAAAAAGGCAGACCGATGTCCAGCAAAACAAGGTGGGGCTGAAAGGCGCCGAATTCCTCCATCACCTTCTCAAAGTCGCTGACCTTCTTTGTCTCATATCCCCATTTTCCCAGATGTTCCGCCACAATTCCCGCTATGGTCGGATCATCCTCCACAATCAACACTTTGTACAAATCACGTTCCCCCTTTTTCTATCATTCCCTCCTGATTTATTTTCAGTTTATCAAAAATAAGCAGTTGATACAATCCTGACTTTTAAGAATACTTCTCCTCTTTTCAAGTGCTTTAAATTATAGTACAATGACTCCAGACAAAATAGAAAATGTCAAAATCAGCAAGAAAAAAGCGACCTTAATAAAAGGAGAGGATATGTATCGGGCACTTGATACATATCCTTTTCCCTTTACTCTCCACTCCAATACAATTCAGGCTTTACTGCAGGTTCAGCTTTAAGCTGAGAATCCGTTCCGTTATCACATGGAACCCCACAAGCTGGACCGCGGTTAGGAGAAACAGAATTCCCGCGCCAATCTGCCCGGCCCGGAAGACGTTATCCGCTCCTCCGGAAATAACCGTATTGAGCCATTGGCTGATCCCCAGGTTTTCCGCCGCCACCATGACAATCGCGGAGAGGATTGTAATCACAAGATTCAGCCCGATATAAGCGCCAAGGGCCAGTAGCACTCTGTGCTTATTGGCAAGCTGCCCGATAGCCAGCGACGCGTAGATCTGGTAAATGCTTTTCAGCAGGGATAGGAGGATCAGAATCACTCCTTCCACGAAAAACAGAATGTACCAAGGGTCCTTGTCCAGAAAAGCGCCCACGGCTCGGAACATCTCCGGAACGGCTTTAAATCCATTTGCCCCCGCCAGCGCCAGTATGGATAAAAATGCCACAATCATGCTGACCAGAACAACTCCCGCCGCTACAACGCCTTTCGATGTGATCAGCTGCCATGGTTTAACCGGAAGTGTATGCATCAGGTAGCCTTCGTCCCCCAGCAGGCCCCTGTAAAATCGCATGACGACAATTACCAGGGTTGTTACAACCAGTACGGCAAAAACCGCCGCGTACATGAGTCCGGTCACCAGTTCCACAATACCTACCAGAACATTCAGCTTCTGCTCTCCATCATCGAAAAACATATCCCCCAGAACATGGATGCTCAGGCTGAAAAGCAGACTTGCCGCGATCAGCGCGGCCCAGATAACTGCCATAAGTTTAATACTGGATCGCATCTCATATTTGATCAATTTACCTGTCATTTCCATTCACCCCTCTCGCAAACGGCACCATGCGAAATGTATCTCTGAAAACATCGTCGATGGATTTTCCTTCCTTCTCCTTAATCGCATCCACAGTCTCGTGCCTTACGACCTTTCCTTCTTTTATAAACACAACTTCGTCCAGCACCCTTTCAATATCTGAAATCAGATGGGTAGAAAGGATGACGGTCCCCTCCTCATTATAATTGTTGATGATCGTCGTCAGAATGTAATCTCTGGCTGCCGGATCTACGCCGGCAATGGGCTCGTCGAGAAGATAAAGCTGCGCGTTTCTGCTCATTACCAGAATCAGCTGTACCTTTTCCCTCGTCCCTTTGGACATAGTCTTAATCCGATCCTCTTTGTCGATATTCAGGGCCGCGCACATTTTTTCCGCCTTGCTCCTGTCAAAATCCTCATAGAATTCGTCGAACATGCTCAGAATGTCTTTTACATTCATCCAGTCCGCGAAATAGGTCCGATCCGGCAGGTAACTTACAATGGATTTGGTGTAGACTCCCGGCGTCTTTCCATCGATGAAAAGCTCCCCCTTTGTCGGCTGGATCAGCCCGTTCATCAGTTTGATCATGGTGGTTTTTCCGCTCCCGTTCGGTCCCAGAAGTCCGATGACTTTTCCCCTGCCTATGGTTAACGTTACATTGTCGAGAGCAAGTTTTTTGCCGAATCCTTTGCTGACACCCCGAAATTCGGCCAGTGGCGCTTTTTTCATTTTTCTTCTTCCTCTCTTTCTTTTATCATCTTCACAATATCATCCGCGTTGTAGCCGATAGCGGCCATTTCTTTGATAAACCGCTCGATACTTTCCTTGGCAATCATCTCTTTCATCCGTTTCACCAACCCTTCATCCCTTGTAACGGTTCTGCCTGCCGTCCGGTTTGTTGTTACGAATCCATCGTTTTCCAGCTCACTCAGAGCCCGCTGCATCGTATTGCGGTTGACTCCCGCGTCTTCCGCCAGTTCTCTCACCGTTGGAAACGCGCCGCCCATAGCGAACTTTCCCGCGACGATAGCGACAATCAGCTGCTGCTTCAGCTGCGGCCAGATCGGCCTGCTGTCATCAAGTTTCCATTCCACACCTTACCCCTCCTTCTTGATTTCTGGTTTGCCGTTTTGTCTTATTGTTTTATTGTCCTATGCGCTTAAGACAATATTAATATATACCAGCCTGTCGGATTTTGCAACCCTTTTTTCGGATTTTAGTTAATTTTTTTGACGAGACGCGGGACAGCCCCCGGATTTGAACACAGAACGCTTTTCACAAATCGCCGGATTTACAACTCTTGACCTTGGACCGGTTTCCCTCTATAATATTACATATGTAAGTCTTACAGGCCCACGGGCCGCGGATGAAAGCGGATAAGGAGGACAGGGAATATGAAACAGGTTCCGCAGATTTCCCAGGCGGAATATGAAGTGATGAAAATAATCTGGAAGTACGCGCCCATCGCGACTTCGCAGGTCGTAGAAAGGCTGTCGGACAGCAAATGGAGTCCTAAGACCATTCAGACCATGCTGCTGCGGTTGGTGAAAAAAGGCGCGCTTGCCAATGAAAAGCAAGGGCGTTCCTTTGTATACACGCCTCTTGTAGGCGCGGAGGAGTACCGGCTTCAGGCCAGCCACCGTTTTCTCGATCGGCTGTACGACGGCGCTCTCGGCTCTATGGTTCTGAATTTCATTGAGCAGGATCAGCTCTCTGAGGAAGAAATCCAGTCTCTAAAGGCTCTTCTGGACGGAATGGATAAAGGAGAGAAAGATGACTGATTTTGTTTTTTACGGCTTCCTCTATTCCGGGTTTCTTATCTGCTTGATTCTATCCATTTTCCTGGTAAAAAAACTGTTTTCCCAAAGGCTTACAATCCGCTTTCATTATTACATATGGCTTGCCCTTCCCGTCAGCGCAATCGCCCTGTTTTTTCCGGATTCAGGGACTTACGGGCAAGCTCACATCGCCCAGACGGCCAGCTCCGCCGGCAGCGCTTCCGGAAGTCCTCTCTGGGGAAGCGCCGCCGGCACGCTGCAGGATTTCGCGGTAAACAGCCGCAGCGGTTTTGGAGAAACGCTGTGCATCGTGCTGTCTGCCATCTGGCTGGCAGGAATTCTGATAATGCTAACCCGACTGGGAATCGCGCTGCGCCATACTGCAGGACTCTGCCGGAGAGCCGCATCCCTGAAAGCAGAACAACAGACTTTCGCGGTCTGTGAGTCCGCGGCGGATCTTTTAAATCTGAGACAGCCTTATCCAGTAGCCATTTCCGCGGAAATTCAGAGCCCCGCTACGGTTCGCGTGCTGCGGCCTCAGGTGCTGCTGCCCGTTTCTTGCGTCCACGGGCAGGAGAAGGATCTCCGCTATATCCTGCTCCATGAATTCACGCACTGCAAATATCGCGATCCCCTGTTCAACCTTCTGATGCAGCTATTTCTCTGCCTCAACTGGATGAACCCCGCAGTCTGGTATGTGGTGCGCCAGATGGAAGCAGACCGTGAAGCCTGCTGTGATCACCTTGTTCTGGAAGCGCTGTGCGGCCGCGAACGAATCGAATACGGACACGTCCTTCTTTCCTGGGCCGGCCGCGACAAAGCAGTCGCCGCTGTCGGAATGGGCAGCGGCAGGACAATGCTGCACCGACGCATCCTGCGAATCGCTTCTTATAAACCCGATTCGTCCCTCCGCCAAAAAGGCAGCGCCCTGCTTCTTTTAGCGGCAATGCTGCTTACCTTTGTGCTGGCGCCATCGGTTCATGGTCTGTCTGGCAGCCGTTTCCAACCTTCCGAAGACTTAAACATCTCTTATGAAAACTTGGAATCGTATTTTGACGGACAGGAGGGCAGCTTTGTTCTGTATAGCCAGAATCAGGACCATTACACCATCTACAACAAATCTGCCAGTACAGCCAGAGTGTCGCCCAACTCCACCTACAAAATTTACAGCGCTCTGGCGGCTTTGGAGGCAGGAGTCATTGAAAGCTCAAATTCCTCACGCCAGTGGGATGGAACGAAATACGCTTTTCCCCAGTGGAACCGCAGGCAAACACTCCGATCTGCCATGCAAAATTCGGTTAACTGGTATTTCCAGGGACTGGATCAGCAAATGGGACAAGACGCGCTTCAGGACTTTTATCATAAAATCGGCTATGGGAATGAAAATTTAAACGGCGGGATTTCCAGCTACTGGATGGAATCTTCGCTGAAAATCTCGCCGCTGGAACAGACCATGCTGCTTACGGACTTTTATGAAAATCAGTGGCATTTGAAAGAAAGCTCTGTAAGCGCCGTGAAAGACGCACTGCTGATTTCCCAAAATAAAGGCGTCCGCCTTTCCGGCAAAACAGGAACCGGTATGAAAGACGGACGCGAAATGAGCGGATGGTTTATCGGATACGTAGAGTCTTCCCAAGGGCTTTTCGTTTTTGCCCTCAATCTCCAGGGAGAGTCCGGCGCTTCGGGAAGCCGCGCCGCCCAGATCGCCCTCCGCATTTTAGAAGACCGTCAGATTCTCTGACAGCCAGCCGGCGGCTTTTAATCCGCCGGCATATATTTTTGAAGGATTTTTTTACTCTTATTCACCACATAGGCGCTGCCGCCCCTGTCCTTCACATCTTCCACCATAGTCACCAGAAGCAGGGAATTCTCTTTGTTTCCTTTTTCATTGTATACACAGAACCATCCCAACTCCGTACCGGAAGTATCATCTTGGGAAGTCTTGATCTCCGCGGTTCCTGTTTTTCCTGCCAGGAGGGTGTCGGAAAGCTGCGCCCCGTGTCCGGTACCGTTTTCGTTTTGAATCACTTCAATCAGATCCGAGCGAATCTGAGATACAGCGCTTTTGCTGAACACATCTTCCAACCAGGTTTCGGTCTTGCCGCTGGTTTCCAAATACGGCTTTATCATGTCTCCTTCATTAAAAAACGCCGAGTACATACTAGCCAGATGCAGGGGATTCACAAGGATCTCCCCCTGTCCGTACCCGCTGTCCGCCAGTTGAATTTCTGTGGACATCGGCTTTCCATCATTGGTATACTGAGACGGGTTCATCTCCACCGCAAAGGGAATCTCCTGTCCGAATCCCGCTTTCTGAAGAGACTGGGCCAGGGTATCCGCCCCAATCTGCAGAGCCGCCTTGGCGAAATAAATATTGTCCGAATAAATCAGAGCGTTTTTCAGGTTGGCTGCTCCGCTGTATTCATGAAGGGTTGTCACACTATATCCGCCCCAGCTGCTGTCTTTCTGCCAGCTGAGACCGCTGTGCCCCATATCCTGATCGGCCTCCAGCTTTCCCGAAGTGATACCGACAGCTCCTACAATGGGCTTCAAAGAAGATCCCGGACACCATGTTTGTTTAAAGCGGTTATACATGGGACTGTCTTTATCATTATTCAGTTCCTTCCAGCGGTTTTCCGACATACCCACTACAAAGTCATTGCTGTCATAGGAAGGCGTGCTGACTAGCGCCAGGACCTCGCCGGTCTTTGGATTCATGGCTACGGTACAGCTTTTGTCCTCTTTATAGGTATCATACAGGGCGCTCTGAAGCTGAGCGTTGATTGTAAGATGAATATCCTCTCCATCCTTCTGCTTCGTCTCCGCCAGCACCGCTTTTTCGTTTCCGTCTTCATTGTAAATCACAATTTTTTCGCCGTCGATACCGTGCAGCCGCTGCTCATACAGCTTTTCCAGGCCGCTCTTTCCGATGACACTGTATTCATCGTATCCCTTGTCTTTTCGTGATTCCAGCTCTTCAGCGCTGATTCCCTGTACATATCCCACCAGGTGCGCTGTATCTTCAGCCAAAGGGTAAACCCGGCTTTCTTCATCGCCGATGATCACTCCCGGAATCTCCAGCAGCTGTTTCTGCACTTCCGCGTTTTCCAGATCCACGGTACTGGAAGAATTTTCATTGACCTTTTTCAGCTTTTTAATAGGTACCAGCAGATCATCCTTAACCCATTCCGCGTCCAGCTTATTCTCAATATCGGAAACCGACATATCCAGAAGCTCCGCCATTCTTTTCAGATCCGCGGAAGGCTCTTCGCTCATTTTTCCGGGAATCAAACCGACAGAAGCCACAGCTCCCTTTCCTGCCAAAAGCTTTCCGTTCCGATCGTAGATATTTCCCCTTTCCGCTTCTAAAGTTACGACTTTTACGGTATCCTCGCTGCCAAGCTGGGGAAAAATCAGTCCATCGGTCCAGGCAATCCGGTATCTCCCGTCTTCTTTATGTATATTCATTTCATTTGGAAAACGGATTTCCCCTGCCGAAGAATCCAGGATCGTCCGATAAGAAACGGCCCCTTCTTTTTCCTTAAAAACCCGGATCGTAATATTCTTCGCTCCGATGCCTTCATATATATTTTGATTGCGGGTGACAAATTCCTTTTTACTCACCTGGTTTCTGCTTTCCTCGTCCAACATTTCGTACATGGAATCATACTCCTGCCGCTCAATACAGGCCATATACTGTTTCAAAACCGCTTCCGGCGATTTGAGGATCGCAAACCTGTAAATCAGCAGAGCCGCGGCGATCAGGATCAACACCCCCGCCACAATAACCAAAATCTTATGTTTTTTCAAAAGCTCCATCTCTATCTTCCTCCATTACACTTACATTTGTAATCTTTTTAAATCTTACACCTGTAAGCGATAAAAGTCAATCTTTTAAAAAGAAAAAGAGACATACCGCGATTTTTATTGACGCAATATGTCCCCTTTCCTTTTTATTTTCGTTCTAGTCCAGATAAGTCACTAAATCTTCCACACTTTTGCGTCTCGGCGCTTTGGGCTCTTCATCCGGATACCCCATAGCAATCAGCGCCGCCACTTTTTGACCTTCCGGAACCGGGATAACCTCGCTTACTTTCGATTCATCAAAAATTCCCATAATAACGGTGCCTACCCCTTTGTCATGGGCGGCCAGACAGAAAGTCTGCGTCGCGATTCCCGTATCGAACACACCCCAGTCCGCGCCCTTCGGCGTTGTCGCGGATCCGTCTTTTTCCATTCCCGACCGTCCCTCGATCATCGTTACAATCACCAGCGCCGGAGCTTTGCGGATCGTATCGATGTTATATTCAAATCCCAGAACGCAGCCATCGGCAATCTGGTTCATCTTGTCCCGATCTTCGGTTACGATATATCTTGTCACCTGTGTATTTTTCCAGGATGGCGCGTAAGCAGCCGCCCCTATGATTTCGTTAATAACCTCATGAGGAACTTTTCTATCCTGAAACTTACGGATACTTCTTCTCTCTTTTATACACTGAATTGTTTCCATTATGAATCCTCCATTCTCAGACAATGCAGCCTGAATTGCTCTTATAAACTGATTCTACCACCTTGAATTCAGGAATACAAGGAAGAAATTCCACACCTGCCGCGGAGCTACGTTTGGCTACAGCATATCTACCAGCAAATTCAACAATCCGATTACAAAGCCGATCAGCGCGCCCAGATTTACAATCGCGTTCAGTTCTTTTTTCATTACAGAAAAAATCAATGCTTCCAACGCAACTACATCCATTTCTTTAATTTTTGTTTCCGCAATACCGGCTACATCAATGGATTCCGTGATCATGCCTACTGAGTCTTCCACGCAGGTATCATAAAGCACATCAACGATTTTATCTACCTCATCTTTTTTCAAAGGAATACGGGAAGTCAGACTTCCCAGAGACCCAGCTTCCATCCTGGCAATTTCTCCAGCTACAATCGGTCGGATTTTTGCCGCGCCGTTTTCTTCGATATAGTTCTCGATTTCTTCACCGATAGGAGCCGCAATGGACTGAATCATCTGCTCATTGAGCATCATCGAAAGCATCGTTCCTTTCACTTTTTCCCGAATCAATTCAGTCCCTTCCCGAACGACAATCTCACTGATATCCATTTGCCTTAGCGCGCCCACAGCCTTTTCTGTAATCAGATCTTCCAGCCGTTCCCGCAAGGGTTCGTAGCGCTCCTCCGGAATATAGGACGTAATCGTCTGCCCCACAGAAACAGAGCTTTCTTTGGATTCTTCAAAACGTCTCCAGAGATCTTCTGTAATTGCGCCTTTTATGGATTCCGAAGGGATGGCCTGCGCTAAATCCTTTTTCGTCAAAAGCACATCTCCAATAGCGCTTCCCACAGCTGCCGCCAGTTCGTTTTTTCGCTTTGGAATCATTCCCGGCGTAAAGGGCAGTCTGTGCCCGAACAAGAAAACCGGTCGATGTGGTCTGAAGAGCATCTTCACTGCAATATAATTAGTCAGATAACCGATCAGCGCCCCGATCAGAGGCCCCGCAATCAGCTTGAGTACAAACATGTCAACAATTCCTGCCTTTCCTTATCTAATGAATTCCATTTAACTCCTGATACAACGATTTCGCAAAGCTGTCTGTCATCCCGCAGATAAAATCGGTTACCAGCAAAAGGCGCAGATACAGCTTTTCCGTTGAATCCCGGTCCTTTGCGTAAATGTGATAGATTCCTTTATAGTTATCGGAGATCAGCGCCATCAGTTTTTCCTGTACCGCGCTCTGCCCATGTCCCGTATCGTAGTATATCGCGGCATCCACAAAGCGATCCAGCAGAAAACGAAAGATCGTTTCCGCCGCAATCTCCAGCTTTAAAATCGGTTCCCTACAGAACACATATTGGAACGCGATTTCCCCCAGCGCCTCCATAACCGGCTGCGCGTAAGTGCCCGCAAACAGATCCGATTTACAAGTACCCGCCATAATAGACTCATAGTTCCGGGTAAATCCGTAAGTCGCCGCGGCGATCAGCTTTCCCTGCAGAAAAATAATCCAGTTCTGAATCGCGTTCAGTTCCGGCGAGGAAAGGTTTCTTTGCAGCGCCTTCTGATATCTCCGCTCCAGATTATCCACAATACGGTCATATTCACTGACATCCGCGGAAGCTTTCGGCCTGCGGCTTTTCATCTCACGGACCAGCTGTTCATAAGAAATGCAGCCTTTTTTGCATGCGTCTTCAATATCCGCAGTCTTATAAGCAATATCGTCCGCCGCTTCCAGAATAAAGGTCAGCGGGTGGCGGCAGCCTTCCGTTCCCAAAGTATTCTGCAGGTCCTTAAAAATCTCCCGCTCCGCGTAATAGTAACCCATCTTTTTGTCTTTGATATTCCCGCTATTTTTATTAATTTCCAGAGAAGAAACCGGATATTTGATAATCGTGCCCAAGAGAGCCTTCGTCAGATTCATACCATGTTCGTCCACTAAAAAATGAAGCTTCGTCACCAGTCGAAGGGCCTGGGTATTTCCCTCAAAATGATAAAAATCTTCCCGCATCTGCGGACTTAGGATTTTCTCAATCGGCGCTCCTTCAAATTCCAGACGCGGAAGGTTTTCCCGGAACCACTGGCGGATCGCGGTCTCGCCGAAATGCCCGAAAGGCGGATTTCCAATATCATGGAGCAGACCGGCACATTGCAGAATGTCGCATATATACGCCTTGTATTCCGGCAGAAAGGAATCATCCCGCACGGTCCGCAAAATCTTTTCCGATATGTTCTGCCCCAGAGATTTCCCAAAAGACGAGACCTCCAGAGAATGAGTCAGCCTTGTACGAATAAAATCACTTTTATCCAAAGGAAAGACCTGGGTTTTGTCCTGCAGACGTCTGAAAGACGCGCTGTTAATAATTCGATGATAGTCTTTTTCAAATTCCGTTCTCAAGTCACCCGAACCGGCCGAAGCCCGTATGCCGCGAAACCGCTGAGAGCAGAGAAGCTTGTTCCATTCCATCTTTCGCCCCCTCCTTTTGACGGTATATTATACTACAGGCCGGCGCGCTTGTCCAATTTTGCCGAAAAAAACACAACATTTATACGCGGAGTAAAATCTCCCTTTTTTTAATTCATTTTTAATGTTTCACATCTATAATAAATAAAAGCTGTAATTTGACGCACTCAAAGGAGATGATGTATAAATGAGTATGTTTTCAAGATCGAGCGGCAGACGGCCGTATCGTAACCCATATCAAGGCAGCCGTCACTATCAGAGAAAAGGTCTGTTTGGTGAACTTCTGGGAAGCTTCATGGGCTCCTTCAGCAGTCGTTCCGGACGTTATTATCAGCAAGGAGGCTATCCTCCGGGGAACTATCCCCAGGGCAATTATCCGCCTCAGAACGGCTATCCACAAAGCAGCGGCTACCCACAGCAGCCCCCGCAGAATTCAGGTACCGGGATTTCTCCTGTCGGCAGCGCCTTCTGCCCCAGTTGCGGCGCCAAGGTGCCCGCAGGCTCCAAATTCTGTCTGGAGTGCGGCGCGAAAATGGCAGATGCCAATACATGCCCAAGTTGCGGCCAGCAACTGCCGCCGGGGGCAAAATTCTGTCCCGGTTGCGGAACACCAAGGAAATAACGATGCTTTTATTTGGAAAGCGCTATATCGGACGGAGTTATAATGGATATCACATCTGCCGTCTTATGGGGCAAGGCCGTTACGGAGCCTGCTTTGAAGCGGTCGCGCCTGACGGCCGGGAGGTGGTCCTCAAACGGTTTCACAACCGCATGAAAAAAAAGAACCGGGGAAAAAACCATTTTGAACCGGTCATTTTGTCCACACTTTCTCATCCGTCCGTACCTTCCCTGCTTGGTATTATCAACGCGGGGAAGGATTACTTTTTTGTGCTTGAAAAAATGCCGGGAGATTCGATCGAAACAATGATCTTTTCCAAGCGCCACAAATTTTCACAGACAGAGATTTATCGAATTGGTCTTGAACTGATCGATATTATCTCTTATTTGCATGCAAACAATGTGGTACATCGGGATATCCGTCCCTCCAATGTACTCTGGGACGGCAGCCGGGTTTCCCTGCTTGATTTCGGACTCGCCCGTTTTTTGGATGAAGGCAGATATCATCCTTCGTCTGATTTTTCCTATCTCGCGGATTTCCTGCTATACCTTTGCTACTCCTCTTATTCCGGAAAAAAAGCGCGAAAAAAATCCTGGTGCGAAGAGTTGGATCTCCGCCCAGGACAAACCATCTTTTTGAAACGGCTCTTTGGAACAGAGCCTCCTTATGAGACAATTTCTCAAATTCGCCGGGACTTTCAAGAGTTTTTCGTGCCTTCCGATTCTCCGGACTGACGTCCCAGTCGGCTGTGTTTTCTTCCGTATCCAAAATAAATCAGAAAACCAAAGAGGGTCCACGCGAAAAAAGCCGCCCATGTAATCCAGTCAAGCTGTATCGCGAGAAATCCGCAGAGAACCACTGCCGCAACAGGAATAAAGGGAACTGCCGGCACTTTAAAGTCACGGGGAAGTTCCGGATGCCGCTTTCTCAGGGAGATAACCGTAACAGCTACAAAGACAAAGGCCCAGAGCGTACCGATATTGCACAGCTCCGCAATCATATCAATTGGGAAAAATCCCGCCAGTACACATCCCAGCGCCCATGTACAAATAATCGCCTTATCCGGTACTTTTCTCCGGCTTACCTTTGAAAAGGTAGCGGGGAGAAGTCCCTCTCTGGAAATGGAATAGATCAGCCTTGACTCGCTCCCTAAGAGAACCAGGACTCCTGTCGTAAGTCCGGCAATCGCGCCTACCGATACGAGGGCGGATCCCCACCGAATTCCGATTTCATTCAGAGCGTAAGCAACTGGCGCCGCCACGCCCGCATAAACCGAATATTTAACGACTCCCGTCAGCATGAGCGTTACGATCATATAAAGAATCGTCGCAATTACCAGCGATCCAATGATTCCTCTGGGCATATTTTTCTGCGGATCCTTTACCTCTTCCGCGGAATTGGAAATAGCGTCAAACCCCAGATAAGCGAAAAAGACAACTGCCGCTCCGGAAAAAACGCCGGACCAGCCAAAGGGCATAAATGGATCGTAATTGGATGGATCAATATGGCGAGCCACCAGAATGATGAACAGAAAGATCACCGCCACTTTCACAAAGACCAGAATGTTATTCAGCTTTGCGCTCTCCCTTGCGCCCCGCAGCTGCAGCAGCGCCATCAGCGTAATAATGAAGACTGCCGGCAGATTCAGGAATCCACCGCTAAAAAAGTCTGCTCGCAGAAAAGGAGGCAAAGAAATTCCCATCAACTGAAAGATATTCGAAGCATACGCGGACCAGCCCACCGCGATAGACGCCATAGCGACGACATATTCCAAAGTCAGACACCAGCCGATAAACCAGGCGAAAACCTCCCCCAGCCCCGCATACGCAAACGTATACGCGCTTCCTGAAGCGGGGACGGCAGACGCCAGCTCCGCGTAGCAGAGAGCCGCGCATCCGCAGGCGATTCCTGCCAACGCGAAAGACAGGATCAGTCCCGGCCCCGCATGTTCCGCCGCGGCGACACCGGTAATGACAAAAATGCCGGAACCGATAATAACGCCGACTCCCATCATCGTCAGTTCAAAAGCGCCCAGGGTGCGGCTGAGCCCGCCTTCCTTACTATGCGTCTTTATAATGGCTTCCACAGGCAATTTTCTCATGATCTCTTTCATTTCCAGCGTTCCCTCTTTATCCTCTCTATGATATATTTCTTCTTATATTATTAACGTGTATTTTCTATTGCTGATTATACAGAAAAAACCGTAATAGATAAAGATATTTCTTTATTCCTTATCACTCAGGGAGAACTTTGCCGCAACGGTTACGGGTTCCTCATACCAGGAGAAGCAACTGTCTACTAATTCCCTATCCAGTTTTGGCGTCAAAAGACTGACAACCGGAACGATAATCATTCCGCCCAGCATAGCAAAGGCTCCCGCATTGATAGAAGACTGGAGAATCGATGGGAACATTTCATTGAACAGCAGATTCAGAATCATGATTCCCGCGCCCCAGATAAAGCTGCACCAGCACGCAGTCTTTGTTGTTCCCTTCCAGTAGAGGCCGTAAAGCAGCGGCGCCAAAAAAGCTCCGGCCAACGCGCCCCAGGAAATACCCATCAGCTGCGCGATAAAGGTTACCGCGCTCTTGTACTGAACAATGGCAATCACAACGGAAATGGCGATAAATACCACAATTAAAATCCGCATTACCAGCAGCTGAGCCTTTTCGCTCATACCCTTTACAATATTATCCTTCAGAAAATCAATCGTCAGCGTAGAACTGGAAGCCATAACCAGCGAAGAAAGCGTGGACATGGAAGCGGAAAGCACCAGCAGCACCACAAGCCCGATTAAAACATCCTGCAGATTGGAAAGCATCGCCGGAATAATCGCGTCATACCCTTCTGCCTCCACGTTGATCTGATCGGAAAAGAGTCTGCCGAATCCCCCGAGAAAATAACAGCCGCCTGCTACGATCAGGGCAAACATAGTTGAAATAATCGTTCCTTTATGGATCGACTTTTCACTTTCAATGGCATAAAACTTCTGTACCATCTGCGGCAGCCCCCAGGTTCCCATGGAGGTCAGCAGCACGACCCCTAAAAGATTCAGCGGATCCGGACCGAAAAAGGACGCAAAGGCGCCCGGCGTCGCGGTCACCGACGGATCTTCTACTCGCGCAAGGCCGTCGATAGCCGCCATAAATCCGCCTTTGCTGGTAAGCACCGCCGCAATTACTGCGATAATACCAAAGATCATGATGATCCCCTGAATAAAATCATTAATCGCGGTTGCCATATATCCTCCCGCAATAACATAGATTCCTGTCAGCACGGCCATGATAATGATGCAGACAGTATAATCGATATGAAAGGCCATCCCAAAGAGCCTGGAAAGACCATTATATAACGATGCTGTATAAGGAATTAAAAAGATAAAGGTAATTGCGGAAGCTCCGATTTTGACGGATTTGCTGCCAAACCGCGCTCCGAAAAATTCCGGCATAGTGGCCGAATCCAGATGCTGCGTCATAATTCTCGTCCGTCTTCCCAGAATTACCCACGCGAGCAGCGAACCGATCAGCGCGTTTCCTACCCCGATCCAGGTAGAAGCGATCCCGTACTTCCATCCGAACTGCCCGGCATATCCAATGAAAATAACAGCGGAAAAATAAGATGTGCCGTAAGCAAAGGCCGTCAGCCACGGGCCTACCGAACGGCCTCCCAGCACAAAGCCGTTTACATCGGTCGCGTGTTTTCTGCAGTAAAAACCGATAGCGATCATAATCGCAAAGAAAATACAAAGCAGTAAGATTTTGATAAACATAGTTTTTTCGTCCTGGTATATTGTAATTGACTCATTTAGCAAGTCATCTACAAGATACACTGGTATATTGTAATTGACTCATTTAGCAAGTCATCTACAAGATACACTTTCCTTTCTATCAACCTTCTTC
>NZ_JACRYT010000015.1 GCF_014333425.1 Zhenpiania hominis
AAACTGACGAAGCAGAGGATATACATAAAGAACCGAGGAAAGATAGAAGCGAGGGATTTCAAGGACAAAGACAGAGGAAAAGGCAGCTATGGTGAATATGCAGAACGGATCATAGAGGAGGCCTGCGAGGGAGCGATTGATTTCAGCATATTTGAGAGGAGAGAGCCTGTTTTCGATGGAAGCAGCGGAACCCAGACACTGATCAGAAGCCTTAGCATGAACAGAGGCATACCGCTAAGCTAGATGATAATCATTTTGGATCTGTCAACCAAAAACTCCACAACAACTTGACACCGCCATCCGGCGGCAAAAATTTGACAAACCAAAAGGCTTCTCCTATAATAGAAGAGTAAAGATAATCTGTTTCAGGGCGAGGTGAAAGTCCTCACCGGTGGTGATGCGCGTTTAGGCGATAAGTCCACGAGCCTTGCGGGGCCGAGCGGGTGGGAATCCCGTACCGACGGTATAGTCCGGATGAAAGAAACTCAGGATACTCTTTGTATTTTGTGATTTTGCTCTGGAATTTTTTCCAGAGCTTTTTTAATGACCTGACAGATTCCTGGAAAACATGATAGAATTGGAGGAATCAATGATGAGCGAAGTGAATTTAAACAAACAGTCAAAAGCGTCGCTGCTTGCGAAGATGGGAATGATGGTGGCGATTTCCATTGTACTGGTGACGTTTATCCATTTTCCGATTTTCCCGGTAGTGGGATTTTTAGAGTATGATCCGGCGGATATCCCGATTCTGATCGGAACCTTTGCTTTCGGGCCTTTGGGAGGCCTGGTGATGACGGTTGTAACATCCGTTATTCAGGGGCTGACTGTAAGCGCCCAGAGCGGGCCTTACGGGATCATTATGCATATTATCGCCACAGGAACTTTTGTTTTGGTAGCGGGACTGATCTATCGGAATCATAAGAGCAAGAAAAAGGCAATCATCGCGCTGATTGCGGGAGTTTTGGCAATGACGGCGATTATGCTTCCCGCGAATCTGATTATTACGCCGATCTTTATGGGGCTTCCCAGAGACGCGGTCGTCGCGCTGCTGCCGTTTATTCTGGCGTTTAATTTTGTGAAGGCTGGAATTAACGCGGTCATAACGTTTTTCCTGTATAAGAGGATCTCCCGATTCCTGCATAGATAATCGGGCGCCGTCAGTCAGGCGCGGAAATCGTGTCATGTAAATACCTTACCATATAGAGAAATGCCCGTCAGATTTTGGAAAAAGTTCTGCCGGGTATTTTTCGCGGAAACTTTTTTTAGACATCCGCTTGCACTATGCTGTTTTTGTGATAAAATATAAGGAAACCGCATAAAATGGTAGCAGACAACTGGGTGTGGCGCAGTTTGGTAGCGCGCGTGGATGGGGTCCACGAGGCCGCAGGTTCGACTCCTGTCACTCAGACCAGAATCAGAAAGACTGTATCAGAAAATAGCTTCCGCCTGTGAAGCTGTTTTTTGATCGCAATCAAAAAAGGTGGTGGAAAAGCATGGAACTTCGAGTACTGAACTACTTTCTGGCAATCGCCAGAGAAGAAAATATCACAAAAGCGGCGCAGTCGCTTCATGTAACACAGCCGACCTTATCGCGGCAGATCGCGCAGCTGGAAGAAGAACTGGGCGTGCAGCTTTTTACCCGCAGCAATCATCATATCAATCTGACCGAGGACGGTATGATCCTGAAACGGAGGGCGCAGGAGATGCTGTCTCTTGCCGATAAAACAAAACGGGAACTTCTCCATCGGGAAGACGCGCTGACCGGGGAGATTACTATCGGAAGCGGGGAATTTCAGTCCACGCAGTTCCTGTCACAGCTTATCGCCTCTTTCCGTGAAAAACATCCTTTGGTGCGCTATGAAATCCATAGCGGAAATTCCACAAACATTCAGGAATATATGGAGCGGGGACTCCTGGATCTGGGTCTGATGACCGAACCGATCGATATCCGCAAATACGACTTTGCCTATGCCAGGCAGAAGGAAATCTGCGGCATTCTGGTGCGCAGAGACTCGGATCTGGCGAAAAAGGAAGCCGTGACGCCGGAGGATCTGATTCCATATCCGCTGATCCTGCCGTCAGGGAGCATTACAAACAGCCGGATTGAGAAATGGTTCGGCGATTACGCGGGAGAAATAAAGCTGGCGGCAACCGGAAACCTCCTGTATAACCAGGCTATGATGGCGGAAAGCGGAATCGGGATTTCCGTCGGTATTAAACTGGAGTGCGAATATAAGAACCTGTGCTTTGTGCCGCTGTCTCCGGCGCTGGAATACGGCACCGTACTGGCGTGGAAAAAAGAACAGGTTTTTTCCTCGGCAACCACCGCGTTTATCGAACATGTCAAGGAGTATGTGAAGGAATACGCAAAAGGCATAGACGACGATGAAAGATAAGTATTAGACTTTTTTGCCGTTGCTTCTTACAATAAAAGTGACCCGGAAAGGGAAGGCCTCTTACAGCGGGAGTGCCGGAAAGGAGTAAGCGGTGACTATTTATGAAGCAAGCGAGCGTTACCGAATCCCCATCGAAATCTTAAAAGAATACGAAAGCTGGGGTCTTTGCGGCGAAGTAAAAAAAGTGATGGGCTCCTGGCAGTATGACGAACGGGATCTGGAACGTCTCAGTATGATCATGACGCTCCATGACATCGGATTTACAAATCAGGAGGTGGAGCGGTACATGCGCCTTCTCGCGGAGGAGGGGGATACGAGAAAAGCAAGGATGGAGATGCTCAACCGGAAACGGGGGGCGGCGCTGGATGAAATCCATCTGAGACAGAAGCAGCTGGATCGCCTGGACTATCTCCGGTATAAAATTCAGAATGCGGAGCAGGAACGCTGAAAATCGGCATTCCTGCTTTTTTAATGAAATTCTTTTCAAATCTGTAATTCCTGTGGTAGAATAAAATGATATGAGAAAATTGATTTTAAAAAATGAAGACGAGACGAGAGCCTTTGGTCTGGAACTTGGAGCCTCTCTGGGGAAAGGCGACATTGTCGCGCTGATCGGAGATCTTGGAACCGGAAAAACCGCGCTCACCAAATACATTGCCGAGGGACTGGGAATTCAGGAGGTCATTACCAGCCCCACCTTTACGATCGTCCAGGAATACCGACAGGGACGGCTGCCCTTATACCACTTCGACGTGTACCGTATCGGAGATCCGGAAGAAATGTACGAACTGGGTTATGAAGAGTATTTTTATGGGGACGGCGTATGCGTCATTGAATGGGCGGATCTGATTGAGGAACTGCTTCCGGAATATACAAAAGTAATCCGGATTGAATATGGAAAGAACCAGGAGGAAAGAATTTATCAATGTACATTTTAGCCTTGGAAACAACAGGGGCGCATGCTTCGGCAGCGATCATTGATGAGAAGGGGACTGTTTTTGAAAAGCGATCGGAAGAAGTGCTGAATCATCTCCAGTCTCTGCTGCCGATGGTAAAAGAATTGCTGGAAGAAAATAAATTGCAGTTAGACGATATGACTGTAATTGCAGCATCAAAGGGCCCCGGCTCCTTTACAGGAATCCGGATTGGAGTTGCCACGGCAAGAGCGCTCGCGCAGGCGCTTGGGAGAAAGACGATTGGAGTACCGACACTGAAAGCTTTTGCCTACAACATGCCGGATTATGACGGACTGATCTGTCCGGTCTTTGACGCTCGCAGGAGCCAGGTTTACGCGGGCGCGTACCGGTGGAATGAGGGGAAAATTGAAGAGGCTGTAAAAGGAGCGCCTTACGCGATTGAAGATTTTCTCAAAGAGGCCGAGCGGGCAGGAGAAAAGAGAATGTTCTTTGGCGATGGAATTCGGGCGTACGAAGGCTTTTTTGAAGGAGAAATCATTGCTCCGGAAGCGGCGCGCTTTCAATCTGCCGCGTCTGTCGCGCGGCTTGCGAAAGATATGCTGGAGGCGGGATTGGAAACAGACTATGAAGAATTGATGCCGGACTATATGAGAAAAGCCGAGGCGGAACGGAGACTGGAAGAAAAGAAAAAATGAGTGACTTAGTAATCAGAGAGGCAGACGCCGGAGACATCGACGCAATTGCGGAATTGGAAAAGATCTGCTTTGCGACGCCATGGAGCAGAGACTCTATCCGCCAGGAACTGGTGGAAAATGAGCTGGCTTTTTATGTAGTCGCAGAGCTGGATGGAGAAGTTGTCGGCTATATGGGAATGTGGCATATTGTCGATGAGGGTCATGTTACTAACGTGGCCGTTCATCCGGATCACAGAGGGAAACACGTTGCTTCCGCCATTGTAGCGGTGGTTCTGGCCTACAGTGAAGCGGGAGGAATCCGGCGTTTTACGCTGGAGGTCAGGAGTTCCAATGAAGCGGCCAAGGCGCTGTATCGAAAGTTTGATTTTAAAGAAGAAGGACTCAGAAGAGGATATTATAAAGATAACGGAGAAGATGCGGTTATTATGTGGAGAGATCCGGCCGAACCTTTGAAAAACTAGCAAAATCAGAATAAAAACAGATTTCCGTAAAATACTAGTAGTAATCTTTACTGCGAGGAGGAAATCATGAGACGAGTCGATGACTTTTATGAGGAAGGCCGGGAAGGGGACGACATGATGGCAGTGGCTTCCCACTGCAGCCATTTTTCCAGGAGGCATGACTTTGACACCTTTAACATGAGTACGTACCAGTCCTGTGAAAACTGCAGACATCTGTCCCCGGACAACAAATGCGTTGTAAAAGCGCAGAGCAGCATCTTCCCCCTGGAATAGAGGAAGAATATGAAGGATAAAAATTTACTGACAATGGCGATTGAGTCCAGCTGCGACGAGACTTCAGTCGCCATTCTCAGGGGAGGACGAGACGTCCTTTCCAATGTGATCGCGTCGCAGATCGATGTACATAAAGTGTTTGGAGGAGTGGTTCCGGAAATCGCGTCCCGCCACCATCTTTCCAATATCAATCGAGTAACGGAAGAAGCGCTGAAGGAAGCAAATGTAAAGATGCGGGACATTGATCTGATCGGAGTCACCTACGGGCCGGGGCTTGTGGGAGCCCTTCTAATCGGCCTCGCCACGGCAAAGGCTTTCTCCCTGGCGACAGGAAAACCTTTGGTAGGCGTACATCACATACAGGGGCATATCTGCGCCAATTACATAGAACACAAAAATCTGGAGCCGCCGTTTATGGCTCTGGTGATTTCCGGCGGACACACCAACATTGTGGAAGTGACCGATTATAATGAGTGCCGTATTCTGGGACAGACCAGAGACGACGCGGCGGGCGAAGCCTATGACAAGGTTGCCAGAGTTCTGGGACTCGGATACCCCGGAGGCCCGAAAATTGATAAAATCGCCAGAGAGGGAAATTCTCACGCCGTAGAATTCAAGCGGGTGTTTCTGGAAAAGGACAGCCTGGATTTCAGCTTCAGCGGAATTAAAACCGGGGTGCTCAATTATGTGAACTCGGAAAAACAGGCGGGAAGAGAAATTCACACCGCAGACGTGGCGGCGAGTTTTCAGCAGGCTGTTCTGGACGTGATTGTAGCGAAGACCGTAGGCGCGGCGGTAAAGATGAAAAAAGACAAGATCGTCTTAGCGGGAGGCGTCGCGGCAAACAGCCGGCTACGGGATATGATGAAAGAAGCGTGCGAAAAGGAAGGGATCGAGCTTTACTATCCTTCTCCTGTTTTATGCACCGATAACGCCGCGATGATCGGATGCGCGGCCTACTATAAATACAGAGCGGGATATACCGATGATCTGACACTGGACGCGGTTCCCCAGCTGCCATTATAAAAAAGAGGAAGAGAATATGATTATTTTATCCGCGAAGGATTTAACAAAAACATACGGCGTTGATGTGATTCTGCGGGATGTTTCCTTTCACATCAACGAAGGGGACCGAATTGGGATTATCGGAGCCAACGGCGCGGGAAAAACAACCCTTCTTAAAATGCTGTCGGGAGAGCTTTCCTGTGACGGCGGCGACTTTTTTCTGCAGTCCGATAAAACCATCGGCTATTTAAAGCAAAGCGATAATTTCCGGTCGGAACATACTGTGATTGAAGAAGTGGAAGCGATTTTTTCAGGGATGGCCCGGATGGAGGAGGAAATGCTGGAACTGTCCGCCGCCATTTCGGAAAAAGCGGAAAAGGGTGAGAGCGGACCGGAAGTGGATCGGATGCTGGCCCGTTACGATCAGATGCAGCAGGAATACCGGGACAAAGGCGGATACAGCTATAAGAGCGAAATGAACGGGGTCCTCAGCAGCATGGCCTTTGGAGAAGAGTTTTACAATAAAAAAATCTCCACCCTCAGCGGAGGAGAGCGGACCCGTCTGGCCCTGGCGTGCCTTCTTTTAAAAAAGCCGGATCTGCTGTTCTTAGACGAGCCCACAAACCATCTGGATATCGGAACCCTCAAGTGGCTGGAGCAGTATTTGAAAGCTTACAAGGGTACGATTTTGCTGGTTTCCCATGACCGATATTTTCTGGATCAGATTGTGAACCGGATTTTCGAAGTGGAAAACCACAGGCTGGAAACTTATGAAGGAAGCTACAGCCAGTACGCGGAGCAGAAAAAGCAGCGGCGTGAGACCCAGCTGCGGCAGTATCAGAATCAGCAGAAGGAGATCGCCCGCCAGGAGGACATGATCCGCAGATTCAAAGAGCGGGGTACGGAAAAACTGGCCAAACGGGCAGCTTCCAGGGAAAAGCGGCTCGCGGCTATGGAGCGGGTAGAGCGGCCTGAGCCTCTGCGCGGCAAGATGAAACTCCGATTTCATCAGAACTTTAAAAGCGGAAATGATGTGCTTTTAGCCGAAGATCTGGCGAAAAGCTTTGGCTACGGCATGAATGAGAAGCGATTGTTTTCCGGCGTGAATTTTGATATCAAACGAGGTGAACGTATCTGTATCGTAGGACCCAACGGAGTGGGAAAAACCACACTTTTGAAAGTGATCCGGGGAGAGCTTTCTCCAACCGGCGGGAGACTGAAGGTCGGATATAATGTGGAATTCGGCTACTACGATCAGGAACAAAGCCTTTTAAACGACGCCAATACGGTGCTGGAAGAACTCCATGACGCGTATCGGCTCTATACAGATACGGAACTGCGTTCGATCCTGGGGCGATTTTTATTCCAGGGGGAAGATGTTTTCCTGAAAGTCGGATCCCTGAGCGGCGGAGAAAAAGCGAGGCTGTCTCTTTTGAAGCTGATGATGTCAGGGCCCAACGTTCTGCTTCTGGACGAGCCTACCAACCATCTGGATATTGAATCCAGGGAAGTCTTTGAAGATGCGCTCCTGGAGTTTCCGGGAACCGTGCTGGTCGTTTCCCATGACCGCTATTTTTTGAATAAGATTCCAACCAGAATTTTTGAGCTTGGACAAGAAGGTATAACCTCTTATCTGGGTACATATAACTATTATGTGGAGAAAAAGCAGGAAATTGAGTCAGGAAAGCAGTACCTGGAAACGCTTGCGCGGGACAGCGCACAGGAAAAGGCCAGCGAAGCTTCCGACATGCCGCAGCTTAACAGCAGTGAGTTAAGAAAGCTGAAAAAGGAAGAAGAAGCAAGGCAGAGACGGCTTAAACGCCAGCAGGAAGACGCGGAAAAACGGATTGAGAAGCTGGAAGCGGAGATTTCTGAAATCGAGGAAGAACTTTGCAGGGAAGAAGTGATGGTTGATCCGGAACGTCTGCGTGAGCTGAGCGGACAAATGGAACAACTTAAACAGGAATTATCCGAAGAATACGATAAGTGGATGGAATTACAGGAAATTTAGGCGTAAAAAGGAAGAAAGTATAGAAAAAAGTGAAAAAACGGGTTGCAATATAAAGACGCGTCCTCTATAATAGGTTTAGTTATTTGCGGATAATATTGCAATGGGCAAATCTAATAAAAGATCTAATGTTTGAATTGAATGGAGGTATATCATGATTTTTGATAAGATTAAGGAGATTATTGCAGAGCAGCTTGGCGTTGAAGAAGATGCGGTAAAAATGGAAACACATCTGATGAAGGATCTGGAAGCGGACTCCCTGGACGCCGTAGAAATCATCATGGCAATTGAAGACGAGTTTGATATTGAAGTTCCGGATGAAGATGCCGAAAAATTCCAAACTGTAACAGATATTGTAAAATATGTAGAAGAAAAAGCGTAAACTCTTTTATTAATCATAAGGAAGAAGCAGAAGAAAACCCGTCAACTGACGGGTTTTGCAGGTTAAGGAGGAATTTTGGGGAAACGAATGAAGAAAGACGCGAAAATATCAAACGCGGTGATTAAAAGGCTGCCGAGATACCGGAGATATCTTAAGGAGCTTCAGAAAAAAGGAGTCGATAAAATATCGTCCAACGAGTTCAGCAGTTTGATTGGATACACGGCTTCGCAGATCCGTCAGGACCTGAATAATTTCGGAGGATTTGGACAGCAAGGGTACGGCTATAATGTTGAAGGGTTGTATAACGAAATCAGCGCGATTCTGGGACTGGACAAAGAATATAAAATGGTCATTGTAGGAGCCGGGAATCTGGGGCAGGCAATTGCCAATCATACTTACTACTATAAAGCGGGATTCGTTGTATGTGGTATTTTTGATATTAATCCGCGCTTGATTGGCCTGAAGATCAATGATATTGAAGTAATGGACTATGAAACGATTGTCGACTATGTGGAGCAGAATCAGATTGATATCGGGATTATTTGTACAACCAAGGACAGCGCTCAGGAAGTAGCAGATAAACTCTGCTTTGCGGGAGTAAGAGGTTTGTGGAACTTCGCTCCGATTGATCTGGAGGTTCCGGAATATGTTGCGGTGGAAAATGTGCACCTCAGTGACAGTCTGCATTCTTTGGCATACCATATGAACCGCAACTATGAAGAAAAAGAAAAGGCCGCCGAAAAATAAGAATGAAAAGCAGAAAAGGAATGTGTTTTTCAATGGTAAGGTAAAAAAATAAAATCACCGTTTCTTTTAAGAAACGGTGATTGCTTATCCCAATTTATGTATGTCTTAAGCTTCAACAGGAGCATCAACAGGGCAAGCGCCTGCGCAAGCGCCGCAGTCAATGCACTTATCAGCGTCGATTACATAAATTCCATCTCCCTCAGAGATAGCCTCAGTCGGGCATTCACCTGCGCATACGCCGCAGCTGATGCAAGAATCTTTAATTACATAAGCCATTGTAAACAACCTCCTTTACATTTATCTTCACGATACATTCAGATTATAACAGAAGGATATGTAGAATTCAAGATGAAAGTTTATGCACTCGTAGGAAAAAGTGGGACAGGGAAGAGCTATCAGGCTCAGAACCTATGTAAGGAATTAAATATTGACGGAATTATCGACGATGGGCTCTTTATCTATGAAAACAAAGTAATGGCAGGCATTTCAGCCAAACGACAGTCGACAAAAGTCGGGGCGGTCAAGACCGCTCTGTTCACAAAAGAGGAACATCAGAAAGATGTGGCGTCCGCGATCCGCAAGATCAAACCGAGAAAAATTCTCGTTATCGGCACTTCGGATGAGATGGTAAAACGGATTGCGGGCCGGTTAGAACTTCCGGAAATTTACAAAACTATTTATATTACCGATATTACGACAGAAAGCGAACGGGCAATTGCTTATAAACAGCGGCATGAAATGGGAAAACATGTAATCCCGGCGCCGGCTTTCCAGCTGAAGAGACAGTTTTCCGGATACTTTATGTCTCCGCTGTTGATTTTTAAAGAATGGAGCGCCAATAAAGGAGCCATGGCGGAAAAATCGGTGGTCCGCCCCACATACAGCTATATGGGAGATTACAACCTTTCCGACAAAGTATTCAGCGATATTGTGGAATGCGCGGCGGAAAGCCTGGAAGGAATCGAAGATGTCATACGGGTGCTGATGATGACGACCGCGGACGGGGGTGTGGAAATTACAGCGCTGGTGGGAATGCGTTACGGGTATAATATGGTGGAGCAGGCAAAACTGCTGCAGGAACAGGCAGGAAACCAGATCGAAGCGATGACGGCGTTTAATGTGAACCGTTTTAATGTTGAAATAAGGAGTCTTCGCTGAATGAGCCAGGTGATATTGAAGCATGTGCGCGATTTTCTTCCGGATCACGTATTTGACTGCGGACAGGCATTCCGCTGGCAGAGAGAAGAAGACGGAAGCTATACGGGGATCGTGGGAGGAAGGATTGCCAATATCCGGTTTGACCAACAGGAGGAGAATACTGGCGAGGGGCAGTTAGTGCTTTCCAATGTCAGTGAATCCGAATTCTCAGAGTTCTGGAAACACTACCTGGATCTGGACAGAGATTACCGGGAAATTCAAAATGTTCTTGCGCAGGAGGACCCTGTCATGAAGGCAGCCATCGCTTTTGGCAGAGGAATCCGAATTTTACGGCAGGATCCATGGGAAACGCTGATCTCCTTTCTTATTTCGCAGAATAACCATATACCACGGATCAGAAAATGTATCGAAACACTGTGTGAGTGCTTTGGAAAGCCGGCGGGAACTTACCGCGGACGCGCTTTCTATTCGTTTCCGGAACCCGAAGCGCTGTCTGAGCTGACTGCGGAGGACTTGGCTGTGTGCAGGCTGGGTTATCGGGAACAGTACCTTGTAAAAGCCGCGCGCAAGGTTTTGGAGGACGGGCCGCGGCGCCTGCGGGGCATGAGTGATCCTGAGATCTCCGGGGAAGAAGCTTTTTCCTATATTACAGAATTTTGCGGGGTGGGGCCGAAAGTAGCCAACTGCATTCTGCTGTTTTCTCTGGGAAAGTATGATCGCTTTCCTGTGGATGTGTGGGTCAAAAAAGTGATGAAAAATTATTACGGGCTGGAAACACCGAAAGAGATCGCGGCATTCGCGAAAAAGAAATTCGGCAGGTACGGAGGCTTCGCCCAGCAGTATTTATTTTACTATATCAGAGAATCAGAACAGGAATAGATGTCCGAAATCTGGAGAAATCGGGGATCGGTTCCTGTTTTAAAATTCTTTAACAAAAAATTCAAAAAAACGGTTGACAACTTGGCGGGAAAGGATTAAATTATAGTTAGCACTCGAAAAGAGTGAGTGCTAACAAGGCGGAAATAAAAAAATAACGATAAAAAGCGAAGGAGATGAAACTATGAGTTTTGGAATTAAGCCTTTGGGCAACAGAGTGGTTATTAAACGAGTAGAAGCGGAAGAAAAGACTGCCAGCGGCATTGTACTGCCGGGTCAGGCCAAGGAAAAACCGCAGATGGCGGAGATCGTCGCGGTAGGTCCCGGAACCGAAGAGGAAAAGATGGAAGTAAAAGTAGGGGATACGGTTATTTTCTCCCAGTACGCGGGAACAGAGATTAAGTATCAGGGTGAAGAATATACGATCTTAACGCAGAGAGACGTTTTGGCAATCGTGGAATAGTACAGAAAGGTAGGTATTGAACAGTGGCAAAAGAATTACATTATGGCGAGGACGCCAGAAGAAAGTTACAGGCAGGTGTTGATAAGCTTGCGAATACAGTAAAAATCACATTGGGACCAAAGGGAAGAAACGTTCTTCTTGACAAGAAATTCGGCTCCCCGCTTATCACAAATGACGGCGTTACTATCGCTAAGGAAATCGAGCTGGAAGACGCGGTGGAAAACATGGGCGCGCAACTGGTAAAAGAAGTCGCCACAAAAACGAATGATGTAGCCGGTGACGGTACAACGACCGCGACTCTGCTGGCTCAGATCATCATCAGAGAAGGATTTAAAAATGTAGCGGCAGGCGCGAACCCGATGATTCTGAAAAAGGGTATCCAGGGCGCGGTTGACGTAGCGGTAGATGAAATCAAAAAGCTGTCCAAGGAAGTTGACAGCAAGGACAGCATCGCACAGGTTGCGTCCGTTTCCGCGGCAGACGAAGAAATCGGAAAACTGATTGCGGAAGCGATGGAAAAGGTAGGAAAAGACGGCGTTATTACCGTAGAAGAAGCAAAATCCATGGGAACAACTCTGGACGTTGTGGAAGGTATGCAGTTTGACAGAGGATATTTATCCGCGTACATGGTAACAGATACAGAGAAAATGGAAGCAGTACTGGAAAATCCGTATATCCTGCTGACAGACAAAAAGATTTCCAACATTCAGGAACTGCTGCCGATTCTGGAACAGGTTGTACAGCAGGGTAGAAAGCTCCTGATCATCTGCGAAGATCTGGAAGGCGAAGCTCTGGCAACAATCGTTGTAAACAAACTGAAGGGAACCTTCGACTGCGTTGCGGTTAAAGCTCCTGGATTCGGCGATAGAAGAAAGGCTATGATGGAAGATATCGCAATCCTGACAGGCGGTACCGTAATCTCCGAAGAGGTAGGTTATGACCTGAAGGAAGCGACTCTGGATATGCTGGGAACAGCGGCAACTGTTAAAGTTGACAAAGAAAATACCGTTATTGTTGACGGGGCAGGCGACGCGAAAGAAATCGAAGCCAGAGTTCATCAGATCAAAGTTCAGGCAGAAGAAAGCACTTCCGACTTTGACAAAGAAAAACTGCAGGAAAGACTTGCGAAACTGTCCGGCGGCGTAGCGGTTATCAAAGTTGGAGCAGCGACGGAAACCGAGCTGAAAGAAAGAAAGCTGAGAATTGAAGACGCGCTGAACGCGACCAAAGCGGCTGTTGAAGAAGGGATTGTATCCGGCGGCGGCGTAGCTTTAGCAAACGCGATTCCGGCAGTTGCCAAGTATGTGAAAGACCTGGCGGGCGATGAAAAGACCGGCGCGGCGATTATCCAGAGAGCGCTGGAAGAACCGGTTAGACAGATTGCGGAAAACGCGGGATTTGAAGGCAGTGTAGTTGTCGCGAAAGTAATTGGCAGCGAAGCTGGCGTAGGATTCAACGCGGCAAATGAAGAATATATGAACATGATCGACGCAGGTATCGTAGACCCTGCTAAGGTTACAAGATCGGCTCTGCAGAACGCGGCCTCCGCTTCCGCTATGCTCCTGACAACAGAAGCTGGCGTAACGGACGCTCCGGCAGAAGACGCTCCGGCAATGCCTCCGATGGGAGGAGGAATGGGCGGCGGAATGCCGGGAATGATGTAGTCGTATCTTCCTTGAACTAAAATTCCAAAACAAACAACAGCGTCTGAATGCTGTATCAAAGAGTGCAAAAAGAGACGGGTGAAGAGCAACATGCTTTTTACTCGTCTTTTTGTTTGCGGAAGTTTATTGCATTCGCGGACAATTAATTGACAATAGATCGAAACCGCGATACACTAGAAATACTCAAATGTGATTGTTGTGTTATGAATATGTGAAAAGAAAGGATGTGTATTGTGAAGAAAAGAGGGTGCATATTAGCGCTTGTGACTGCCTTTGTAATGGCGGCGACCGCAATGCCTGCTTTTGCCGCGGAGGATCGGGAATCCGGCGAGATTCCTGATAAAAGCTGGCAGCAGGAGCAGATCCAGGATGCGTGGCAGGTGCAGGGAGAATATCTGGTTCAGTATAAAGAGGAAGCCGCGGAGCCCAGTCTTGTGGAGGAAGAACTTTCCGAATATGACGCTTCTGTTGTGGAAAATGTACTGCCGGATGTGCAGCTTATTGAAGCGGACACAGCGGCTCTGAGTAAAAAAGAGGAAATCGAATTTGTGAAGGAAGTAGAATCCCTGGATGATGTGGAGTATGTGGAACCGAATATCATGGTCAGGGCAGCGGATACTGCCGCGTCGGCGAAAGCAAAAGAAAGCTACGAGCAGTGGGGGCTGAATAAAATAAAAGCCCCGCAGGCGTGGAGCAAAATGGGAGCGGTTTCCGGCAGCGCTACCGTGGCGGTTGTAGATACCGGTGTCGATGGAAACCATCCGGATCTGAAAGGCCGGGTAAAGCAGGGAAAAACTTTTATTAAGAGAAATTCCAAGGGATCCGCCTATGGGCAGAACGCGTGGGCGGACGATGAAGGCCACGGCACGCAGGTCGCGGGCATCATTTCGGCAAACGCGCGGAATGATATCGGAATCAGCGGGGCCGCGGGAACCTATGCCGTGGATATTCTGCCGGTAAAGGTTCTGGATGACCAGGGGAACGGCTCTCTGGCAGATGTGATCAAAGGGATCGAATACGCCGCGGATCAGGGAGCGGATGTGATTAATCTCAGCCTGGGTTTCTATTCCTACAGTGTATTTCTGGAAAAGGCAGTGCAGTACGCGCAGCAGAAAGGCTGTGTGCTGGTTGCCGCGTCGGGAAATGAGGCTGAGGAACTTGAATATCTGAAAGAGGCGGGATTTTCTTACGGTTTGGCGTTCCCCGCGGCTCTGGACGGAGTTTTGTCGGTGGGAGCCACTAAAAAAGATGACAAACGGGCAAGCTTTTCAAATTACGGAGACGGTTTGGATGTGGTTGCTCCGGGACTTTTTATTATGAGCCCGTTTCCTGAAAAAATTGCGAAAACAGCTAATGAAGAAGAAATTGGGGAGATATACGGAAACCATGAATCCGGCTATTACCTGAAAATGTCTGGGACATCCGGAGCGGCGCCTCACGTATCAGCAGCGGCCGCATTGTATCAATTGAAAAATCCCGCGGCTTCAGGAATGGAAATCACCAATCATCTGAGAAATACTGCCCGGGATTTAGGAGCGAAAGGATATGACATTTATTACGGATGGGGACTCCTTGACGCAGAAAAAGCCCTTTCTCAGAAGGCCGCCGCGATTCCGGGAAGATCCACTGTCAGTCTAAAAAATAAGGGGATTCGCAGTATCCAAGTTTCCTGGTCGCCGGCATCTGCGGCAGAGGGCTATGATGTTTACAGAGCCTCGGGTCTTACTGGAGAATATAAGAAAATCAGAGCCGTTTCCGCGTCCGGCAGCCGCAGCTTTTTGGACAAAGGGTTGGAAACGGATACGAACTATTGCTATAAAGTTTCCGCTTACAAGAACATCAACGGAAAAAAAGTATATGGAATCGCCTCTGAACCGGAATTCTGCGCTACATCGGCACTTTACATGACATTGAAAGGAAAGGCTAAGGGTTATAAGGGGATCCGGCTTTCCTGGAATCGATCCAAGAAAGCGAAAGGATATATCCTTTATCGGGCGACAAAGCGAACGGGGCCATATAAAAGAATCTACAAAGTCGGCAGAAAGACAACCCATTATTTTGATCGCAAAGCTGTGGCAGGGAAAAAATATTACTATCGGGTAAAAGCTTATCTGAGAGAAAACGGAAAAACCGTCTACAGTGATGCTTCCAATATCGTCAGAAAGAAAACTACTTTAAAACGGCCTGCTCTGGAAGCGAGAGTAGAGGGAGGACGCGCGCTGCTTTCCTGGAACGAGGTGAAAGGCGCTCAGGGATACCAGATATACCGATCGAAAAAGAAGAGAAAGGGTTATAAGAAGGTAGCCGCGATTCAGGGAAAGAGCGCCACTTCTTATGCAAGCCAGCGGTTAAAATCCGGGAAACGTTATTACTTCAAAGTTCGGGCATATCGTAAAACCGCAGGGAAAAAAGGATACGGAACCTTCTCTTTTCCAAAGAGTGTAAAACGGTAGCCTTGAAGGAGATGTATTATGAAAAAGCAAACAAATATGCGCTGTCTGGCATTTATATTGGTCTTTCTGGTCGCGGCGACGGCAGCTCCGCTGATTGGCGGAAAGGCTGACGTAAGTTATGCGGCAGCTTCCAGACTGAAGGCGCCGAGGCAGGTAAAAGCAGTTTCTGAAGACGCCCATTCGGTGAAGCTTTCCTGGAAAAAGGTAAAAAAAGCAGAGGGCTACTTTATCTATCGATATGAAAAAGGCAGTAAAAAATATGTTAAGATAAAAAAACTTTCCGCGAAAAAGAAAAGATGGATCAACCGGGGATTGAATACGGATCAGGTGTACCGTTACAAAGTACGGGCTTACCGCACGGCAGCGGGAAAATATCAGACAGGAAGAGCCTCCTACGTAGTTTCCGTAAAACCGCAGACAAAAAAGAGCGGAAAAAAGAATGTCCGCCGGGTCTATATGAGAAAGCGGATAGATGGTCTTTATCCGGGATACCGAATGGAGATGGAGGCTTACACAGATCCATGGCGCAATATAGTTAGCAAAAAATTGGTTTGGGAGAGCAGCAATCCGAATATTGTAAAAGTCAGCAAAAGCGGCGTCCTTACAGCTGTGCGGACAGGAACGGCACATGTGACAGCCAGGGCGCACAATGGTACACAGGCAGTGTGCCGAGTGAAAGTTATTGATTATAAAGCCGAGATAAATGGAAAATCCGTTTCTTTGGGCGAAAAGATTTCTTCTCTGAATCGGAAATTCGGAAAACCATATACTGGCTCCATTACTGACAGTTTGATTGGCAAGCTGATGGAAGATTGGGGCGTGACTGATAAGCGGGTCAAGGTTCATGTTTATGGATCTTCCGCAGGGGAACTGACCGTTATTGCGCAAAAAGGCAGGGTCATTGGGTTTGCCTCTACCGACGAAGCGAGTTTTAATCTTATGGGGATTAAAAACGGAGAGCCGAAAGGTAGTCAACTAGAACAGCGGCTGAAAAAACGGTGGCCGGATTTGGAATATTACGATGAAAGCAGTGAAGGCGGGCTTGATTACTATGAGGGTTATGGCGACGGGTATATTACAGAGCTTCTGGTAGATGTGACCGGAGGACATGTCAGAGGAATTGCTGTCGGCGGAGAAACTATGATGGCAGATTTGGCGTACACGTTGATTTTTATGTAAAAGTGTAATTTAATTAGGAGGGAATGTGTTATGAAGATTAAAAAAGCAGTACGTTATTTGGCAGTGGTTCTGGCTTTTTTGGTAGGGGTGTCCGCGGCACCATTACTAGAGGGTAAGAACACGACAAGTTATGCGGCGTCCTCCAGGCTAGACGCGCCTGAGAGGGTAAAGGCTGTTTCGGCAAATAGGCATGCGGTAAAACTTTCGTGGAAAAAAGTGAAACATGCGAAGGGCTATTTTGTCTATCGCTATGACCGCAATAAGAAGAAGTATAAAAAAGTAAAGACTCTTTCTGCTAAAAAAAGAAGCTGGATTAATAGAGGGTTGAAAACCGATCGGGTTTACCGCTATAAGGTACGCGCTTATCAGAAAGTAAAGGGAAAGAAAAGAGCGGGAAAGATTTCTTATGTAGTTACCGCAAAGCCGCAAACCAAGAAGTCGAAGAAAAAGAATATAAAGGATGTTTCGATTATCAACCTGGAAGGCTTGTATCCGGGCTATCAAACAAGGATGCCGAGGGATATAAAACCATGGAGAAATATTGTTAGTAAAAAGCTGGTATGGAAGAGCAGCAACCCAAAGGTTGTGAAAGTCAGCAAACGAGGAATTGTCACGGCTGTGAAAACGGGTTCCGCGGTGATTACCGCAAGAGCCCATAACGGTGTGCAGGCGAAGGGAAAAGTGACGGTTGTCAATTATTCGGCCACCATTGATGGAAAAACGGTTTCCCTGGGAGAGCCTATTTCTTCTTTAAACGAGAAGTTCCATCGCATTTATACAGGTACTCCCGCGGATGATCCGGCGGCTAGACATATTTCCGAATTTGGATACGCAGATGGGAATATCAAAGTACATTATTACGGAAAGTCTGAAAAGGAATTAGCCGTAATTGAGGGGAAGGGACGAGTACTCGGATTTTCCGTCGCAGAACCGGCGAATTTTGACTACTTAGGTGTAAAACCGGGAGATAAAAAAGGCGCAGAGGTAGAGAAAAAGCTGGCAACTCAGTGGGGAGTAGAGTACACGGATTATTCAGATGAGCCCAATGGCGAAGCGTTCTATGAGGGGTTCAGTACCAATTATGTCGGGAATCTGAGGGTTGATGTGACAGGGGGATATGTGAAAGGAGTCTCCCTTGGCGAAAACCAATTCCTGGCAGCTTCCGCGCATACGCTGATTACCGAGGAAAATCCGTTTGCGTTCCTATGATAGAGTTCGCTTTAGCTTGTTAGATTTTCGTACTTTGTGGTATAATGAATCCAATGGAAAAATATGATCGTTGGGAAAAGAGGAGGATAGAAAAGATGTTATCGAAAAGAGTCGTAGAATTATTGAATGATCAGGTAAACAAAGAATTTTACTCCGCGTATCTGTATCTGGATATGGCAAATTATTACAAGGATCAGAGCCTGGACGGTTTTTACAACTGGTATAAAATTCAGGCGCAGGAAGAGCGGGATCACGCGGTGTTGTTTATGGAATATCTGCAGCAGAACGGGGAATCCGTTGTTCTGGACGCGATTGCGAAACCGGACAAGGAATTCAAGGAATTTATCGATCCGCTGAAGGCAGCCGCGGAACACGAACGTTATGTGACCGGGCTGATTCATAATATTTATGACGCGGCTTATCAGGATAAGGATTTCCGCACCATGCAGTTCCTGGATTGGTTTGTAAAGGAACAGGCGGAAGAAGAGGATACTGCGAATAATCTCGTAACCCGTTTCGGACTGTTCGGAAGCGACGCTAAGGGATTATACATGCTGGACTCCGAACTGGCGGCAAGGACTTATACCGCACCGTCGCTGACACTGTAAAATACATAAAGAACATACTGCGGCGCAGCCTTTCAGGCTGCGCTGTTTTTGCATGAGGTGAAAGAATTTGCGAGAAATTTATCGAATTTACAGATAATTTGTTGACAAGTTTTTTCGGGATCACTAAAATAAAACTAGTTAAAAAGAAAAGGGGGGATTCTTTTGGGAAATTCAGAAACACATGATGATAAAGGGGTCCAGTCGGTTGATCGGGTTTTAGATATCATTGAAGCACTGGCGGAAGAACCGGAAGGCCTGGGAATTACGGAGCTCGCCAACCGGGTAGGACTCCATAAAAGTACAGCGCACCGCCTGATTTCCACACTGGGCAGGAGAAATTATGTGCAGAAGCAGGAGAACGGGCACTATCGGATTGGCATCAAGCTGATTGAAGCGGTCAGCTGTTACATCAACAGTCTGGAACTGGAGACAGAAGCACGTCCCTACGTGATCGATATCGCGTCCCATTTGGGGCTTACGGCGCATTTGGGCGTACTGGACGGGGATCAGGTTGTATATGTTGAAAAAATGGACGTGGTATCCAGGGTGAAACTGTACTCACAGATTGGAGTTCGGATGCACGCGTACTGCTCATCCCTTGGGAAATGCCTGCTTTCCAATTACTCAAAAGAAGAACTGGAAAACCGGATGAAGGACTGCAGCTTTATCCGATTTACACCAAATACGATCGGGAGTATTGACGAACTCCATAAGGAGCTTTTGAAAGTCCGGAAGCAGGGCTGGGCAATGGATGATCAGGAGTTCGAGATTGGGCACCGGTGCATCAGCGCTCCCATTTACGACTATCGAGGCGATATTATCGCGGCGATCAGCGCCAGCGGAGATGTGCGAGTGCTGACCGATGACCGAATTGAAGATACGGCCGAATATGTCCGGCAGGCGGCGCTGGAGCTTTCCAGGAGTATGGGATATACGGGGTAAACGAAGAAAACCCGCATTCTCGAAAAGAAGAGAATGCGGGTTTTTCAATGCTTTCAGGTGTTTTTGTTAAATTTAACCCAAACTTAACAATGCAAAAACGAAAAGATTTAACAAACGAAGATTATAATGCAGCTGTATTTCAAGAAGGGCATTTGCAAAAGGTGTTTTGAACAGGAGGTAAAAAGAAACATGTCACAGAAAAGAAACAGAAGTTTCGCGATGAGAAAAATTGCTCTTGCGACAGCGGTCTTCGTATTGACATCCGTGGGATCCGGAGTTTACGCGGCGACCGAACATTGGAATGATGCTTCCCAGTCAGCGGATTCGGCAAGCTGGACACAGTGGAAAACAGATTGGGAAACCATCAAAGACGACTATGAGCAGGTTTCCCTGACTCCGGGAGCGGACGAAACAGAGCTGAACTTCGCGTGGTACTCTCATGAAGAGGAAACTCCCAAGGTAAGAATTTCCAAGACGAAAAACGGATTGAAAAGCGCGAAAGAGCACAAAGGAACCCAGGAAGCGACGAATATCAACTACTCAGAAACACTGAAAGAATCCTTAAGTGACGGAACTTACATGGCCAACAAAGTGACCGTGACGGGAATCAAAGAAAATTCCAGGTATTATTATCAGGTTTACCAGAATGGCGCATGGCAGGATGTAGAGACTTACCGGGCAAATGATTTTGACAATTATTCCGTTCTTTACGTAGCGGATCCGCAGATCGGCGCGTGCAGCGGACAGACCGGAGCGGATGGAAAGCTTTCAGGAGAGCTGGCGGCGCGAAACGACGCGTACAACTGGAATGAAATCCTCAATGAAACCGCGGAGCAACACGAGGATCTGAGTTTTATGATTTCCGCGGGCGACCAGGTCAACACAGCGGGAAATGAGTATGAATACGCGGGATATCTGTATCCGGAGGCTATGGATTCCCTTCCAAGCTCGAACATCATCGGAAACCATGACAGCGGAAATAAGAACTATTCCTGGCACTTTAACAACCCCAACTCCTTTAACACAGACGGAAGTCAGAGCGCCTATACGGACGGACATACAACCGCCGGTTCGGATTATTACTTCACATACGGAGATGTTCTCTACATTTCCATTGACACGAATAATTACAACTGCGCTACCCATGAGAATGTAATCAAAAAGGCGGTGGATGAAAACAAAGACTGCAAATGGCGGGTGGTTATTTTCCATCAGGACATTTACGGTTCCGGGGCGGATCACTCGGATTCAGACGGTATGGTGCTGAGAACACAGCTGACTCCGCTGATGGACGAGTATGATATTGATGTTGTGCTTCAGGGACATGACCACACCTATTCCAGAAGCTACCAGCTGACCAGCGACGGAAAGGAACATAAAGAATACAACAATTCCAACTATCGGGGGGATGAAGATTATCAGAAAGAGAATCTGTGCTACAATCTGACCAGCACAGCGGAAGACGGAAACACACTGACAAATCCGGAAGGAACGGTATACTTTGAACAGAATTCCGCCACTGGATCCAAGTTCTATGAACTGATTGCGGAACAGCAGAACTTCATCGCCGAGAGAAGCCAGACCTGGACGCCGACTTATTCGGTAATGAACGTAAACGACAACCGCCTGTCCATTACGACTTACGATGCCAGCACCGGCGAGCAGTTGGAAAATTCCTCCACTTACACGATTATCAAGGAAGAAAAGACACCGACCGCTCCGGCAAAAGAAACGTATGACATTTCCAAAGCCGTTGTAAGCGGAATCAAGGATAAAACCTATAATGGTAAAAAACAGACACAGAGTATCACAGTAAGGTACAATGGGAAGACCCTGACCGCAAATAAAGACTATACCGTTTCTTACAGCAATAACAAGAAAATGGGTACCGCGTCTGTAACGATTGCCGGAAAAGGTGAGTATACCGGAACGATTGAGAAAACTTTCAAGATCAGGCCGAAAAAACCGGTTATTATGACAAAAGCCGCTGGCAAACAGAAAGCTGTTGTGAGATGGAAAAAGGTGACAGGCGCCAATGGATACCGAATTTATACGGCAGCTAAGAAAAACGGAAAATTCAAGCCTGTGAAGACGATTAAAAAAGGAAAGACGCTAAGGACAACGATTAAAAATCTGAAGAAAGGCAACCGTTACATCAAGGTGAGAGCGTACAGAAACGTAAACGGCAAGAAAGTATTCAGCGCTTACAGTACTGTAAAGAGAGTGAAGGTTAGATAGAGCCATTTATGAAAAAGGTAATGCTGGGAAAGAGAAGGGCGCTGACCCTTCTCCTGGCGTCTATGCTGTTCATATTGTTCCTGCTCGGAATCGTGCTCATCAACGATTTTGATAAGGCGGAAATTGTGGGTACCTACGGCAGAGACTTTGAGAATGCCGTAGTTACTCGCGTTATTAAAGATAATCTGGCAGAAGACGGACAGCGGTATGGCAGCCAGGAAATCGAAATTGAAATTACAAAAGGGGATCATGAGGGAGAAACGATGGAAGCGACCAGCCCGAGCGGGACACTGTTCGGCGCGGACTGCAAAGAAGGGATGCGGGTCATTGTCATCTTAAGTGAAAGTGGGGATACGGCAATGGCTACCGTGTACAGCCAGGACAGAACGCTGGCGATTTATGGGTACGCGCTGCTTTTCTTTCTGATGCTGGGGTTAATCGGAGGCGTAAAAGGCGTGAAAGCGGCGATTAGTTTGATCTTCGCGCTGGTATGCATTTTCGCGGTGATGCTGCCTCTTATGTACCGAGGCGTTTCCCCGTTGCTTTCGGCAGTTCTTGTATCCATGTTTACGACTGTTTTTACAATTTTTGTCGTCAGCGGGGTATCCAGGAAATCGGTGGCGGCGATTCTGGGAACGGTGTTTGGTGTTATAATCGCGGCGGTTTCCGCGGTTATGTTTGGAATTGTCGCGGGGATTGACGGATATAATGTGTCTGATATTGAGAGCCTCCTTTATATCGCCCAGTATTCAAAGGTGAATGTCGGGGAGCTTCTCTTCGCGGGAATTATTATTTCCGCTCTGGGAGCGGTGATGGATGTAGCGGTGGATATTGCCTCCGCCATGAATGAAGTAAAGCGGCACAAGCCGGATATTACCAGGCAGGCGTTGTTCCATGCGGGAATGAATGTGGGAAGAGATACCATGGGGACAATGAGCAATACCTTGATTTTGGCCTTTGTTGGAGGATCGCTGTCAACCCTGGTTCTCAATTACGCGTATAATCTGCCCTATATGCAGATTATAAACTCCTACAATACAGGAATTGAAATTATGCAGGGAATTGCTGGAAGCATGGGAATTATCGCGGCGGTGCCTTTTGTCGCTCTGATCGGATCCATTTTCTTTACCCAAAAGCCAGGGAAGGAAAATGAGTAGAAAAAAAGAAAACGAGCGGAGCGCCCGTTTTCTTTTTGTGGGTATGTGTCTTATTCGTAGATATTCTTGAGAACAATATTTTTTACCCTGGTCATTTCGTCGAAGGTGGACATGACGCCTTCGGTTCCGATTCCGCTGTGCTTCCATCCGCCGAACGGCATTTCGAAAGCGCGGAAGAAGCTGGCTCCGTTAATGACGGCACCGCCGGCCTCCATGGCTTTGGCGACCTTGAAGGCTCTTTTCTGATCTCTTGAGAATACACAGCTTGAGAGACCGAAGATGGAATTATTGGCAATTTCAATCGCTTCTTCGTCTGTGTCAAAGCCGATAATCGGAACAACCGGTCCGAAAATTTCCATATCTTTCGCTACATCCGCGGTCTTTGGAACATCTACAATAACCGTCGGTTCGTAGAAGGCTCCGTTTCTGTGTCCGCCCAGAATGATTTTTCCGCCCTGCTGAACGGTCAATTCCACTTCTTTTTCTACTTTGATCGCGGCCTTTTCGCTGATCAGGCAGGCAATCTGCGTATCTTCCTGATCCGGCATGCCGACCTTCATCTGTTTGATTCGTTCTACGCATTTCTTCGCGAATTCATCCTTCAGCGAATTGTGAATCAGAAAACGTTTGCTGGCGCAGCATACCTGACCGGTATTGTACATACGCCCCCATACCATTTCTTCCACAGCCAGATCCACATCTCCATCCTCCAGCAGGATGAAAGCGTCGTTTCCGCCCAGCTCCAGAGCAGTATGGGTAAGGTTTCCGGCGGCGATTTTCGCGGTATCAATGCCTACTTCGGTGCTGCCGGTCAGAGTGACCAGATGAACCCGCGGATCCGCGACAGCTGTGCTCTTTACAGCTCCCGGCGCAGTCAGACACTGGATGGCTCCGTTAGGAACCCCTGCTTCCACCAGCATTTCTGTCAGCCTCATCAGAGTCAGCGGGTTGTCCGAAGACGGCAGCACGATGGCGGCGTTTCCCATCATCAGGGCCGGCGCTACTTTCTGATCGTACAGGTCGCATGGGAAGTTGAACGGAATGATACACGCCACAACGCCGATTGGTTCTCTTGTTACAAGCTGCATGTGCGACTCCTGTCCGGCTTCGGTTCCCGGAGGGATAATAGACCCGTAGTAATGTTTGGCGTGTTCGATGAATCCGGAGAATCCGATGTTGATATTGCCGATTTCCGCTCTCGCCTCATTAATCGGCTTTCCGTTTTCCGCCGACAAGGTCTGAGCGAGACTTTCCTTGTTCTGTTCTACAATGTCCAGGAATTTATACAGTACCTTTGCCCGTTCGGAAATAGGAACCTGCTCCCAGACTTTCTGCCCGGCAACTGCCGCGTCGATGGCTTTTTCCACATCTTCCGCGGTTGCCTTTGGTACGCTTTCAATTACCTTTCCGGTGGCAGGCGCCAGTACATCAAAGGTTTCGCCGCTTACGCTATCCACTTTTTTCCCATTAATAATCATTTTCATAGTCCTGTTCTCCCTTCTGTTTTTTGTGGTTTCCCTTATTTTCCAAATGCGGTAAAGGACAGCATCAGTCCGCCGCAGGTATTGTTTCCGTCATCTTCATATCCGTATTCGCCGAAGGTAAATTCGGTAATGAACGGAATGTCACCAACTGTCTTTTTAATCAGATCCGCGACCTCTCCGATTCTGGCGTCAATTCCGGCTCTTCTTCCGCCGCAGTGGACTAGATGAAGGGCTCCGATTTCGCCGTTCATTTTCGCTTTTAACTCTTCCAGAGTCTTGCCTACGGAGGAAATCAGTTCGTCAACGGTCGCTTCCATAAGAACAACCGCTGTCCCGACAGCCAGATTATTTCCGATAGCCATGGAGCCGTCATCGTTTCCGTTCATAGGGTGGCGGATAGCGGTCAAATCGCCCAGACGATCCTTAACGCCCAACGGATTGGTAATGGCGTAGCTCAAAAGATTTCCTCCCGCTACATCCGCCGCGCTGGCGCCGGTCCATTCCCGATATTTATCCAGGGCGGCGACACCATCAATTTCCTGAAGGGTTCGATATCCGTCGATCTTTGTAATGACGCCGGCTTTTCCGGTTTCACGGTAAGCGCCGGTAAATTTATTGGCAAATGGCTTGTCCGTGTAGAAGAAAGCGACGGATACGCCTTCCGGAGCTACCATCTGATCGGTGTAAATCAGCCATTCTCCGGTAATGGTGTTGTCCGCGGCTGTTCCACCGAACATCGGAACTCTTCCGATGACCTCCGTAATGCCTTTCAGATAAAATTCCTCTTCCCCGGACGGAGCGGACATATAGAAGTAATCGGGGGCTTTGTCCGTACCGGCGTTTTTCAGCGCCATCTGGGCGACTTTCTTTCCGGTCTCCCGCGCTGTGCCTTCTTTGGGCATTCCCGCCACTCCGACTTTCAGATCCGGATCCGCGATTCCCATGATGCCGACGAATCCATCGTCGCCAGTTACAAATCCATCCTGCGTGATCACCCCTGTAAAGGATGTATTTCCGATCAGCGGAATCCCCGGAAGCTCAGCGGAAATGGCGTTAAGCAACGTTTTCTGGTCGTACTGAACCCCACTGTATACAAAAGCCAGCTTCATATTGTCCGCGATTTCTTTTACCTGCTGAGCAGCTTCTTTTCCCGCGAGCGCCGCGTCTTTCTTTGTGCTTGTACCTGTTTTTGCGTTTAACATCATTCTATACCTCCTTATGATTGATTCTGTTCTTAATCTCTTTCCTGGTTCCTTAACTACTTATAGGATAATTCTGAAAGTTCTGCTAGTCAATAGAGCCGGTTTTGCAATGCAGACAGTCGGTTTCATAATGCGGAACAGCGAAAAAAGGGGAAAAGGGAATTGTAAAAACAGGTGATTTATTATAGAATAAGTTAGTATCAGTTTTATACATAAGGAACAAAAGGGGAAAGAAAATGACTGGAAACAGAAAGGGAAAAAGACGCAGAGCCTTTGTGTTGATTTTGTTGTTTCTGGTATTGTCGGGGTTCAATTTTTTCGTGTCGCCGCATATACGGGACAAGGCGGGAGAGGGAGAAACCGTTTCGGTCAGCGCTTCCGCGCCGGCACAGTCGGAAACTGCCCGGGAAGAAACTTCGCCCTCTGAAGAGGATAAGGTTTCCACGGTGGACAAGTCTTCCGAGTATCTGATTCTGGTGAATAAGACACATGGGCTTGGAAAGAATTATGAGCCGGAAGATCTGAAGAATGTGAATTCTGTAGCAGGCGACAGAGACGGCAAGTATCAGAAAATGCGCAGGAAGGCGGCGAATGCTTTTAATCGGCTGACAAAAGCAGCGAAACGGGAAGGTCATATCATCAAGCTGACCAGCGGATATCGGCCGTATTCCTATCAGCAGATTCTTTATCGTCAGTATGTAAAGGAGGACGGAAAGAACCGGGCGGAACAGTACAGCGCAAAGCCGGGATACAGTGAACATCAGACCGGACTGGTCGCGGATGTTTCCTCACCGTCGGTCAATTATAATCTGGTGCAGGCGTACGGTAATACGGCTGAGGGAAAATGGCTCGCGAAAAACGCGCACAAGTACGGCTTTATCATTCGATATCCGAAAGGGAAAGAGGATATTACCGGATATGAGTATGAGCCGTGGCATCTGCGCTATGTGGGGAAAGACGCGGCTGCCGAGATTTACAGCCGGGGCGTGACTCTGGAGGAATATCTGGGCGAGTCCTGAAGCGCTGAGAAATAGAAAAGAAAGAAGCAGTTGTTTTGTAAGAAACGTTGAGTAATAAGGAGGGCAATATGGCAGAGTATTTTAATGAACCATCCAGGACATTCAGTGAGTATTTGCTGGTTCCGGGGTATTCTTCAAAGGAGTGCAGGGTTGATAACGTGAGTCTTGCGACTCCGGTAGTCAAGTTCAGGAAAGGTGAAGAATCCGCAATCAGTATGAAGATTCCGCTTGTTTCCGCCATCATGCAGGCGGTATCCGATGATAAGCTGGCGGTCGCGCTGGCCAAGGAAGGCGGAATTTCTTTTATATATGCGTCTCAGACCATTGAGAATCAGGCGGCGATGATCCGCAGAGTTAAGAGCCACAAGGCGGGATTTGTGACGAGCGACGCCAATATCCGGCCGGATCAGACCCTGGGCGAACTGCTGGAGCTGAAAAAGCGGACCGGTCATTCGACGACGGCGGTTACCGAGGACGGAACGGCGGAAGGCAAGCTGGTCGGTATTGTGACCAGCAGAGACTACCGGATCAGCCGGATGTCGCTGGAAACAAAGGTAAAAGAGTTCATGACGCCCTTTGAAAAGCTGATTTATGTAAAAGAAGGCGCGACTCTTTCGGAAGCCAATGATGTTCTGTGGGACAACAAACTGAACACGGTTCCGGTAATCGACGATAATCAGAGACTGACGCATTTTGTATTCCGCAAGGACTATGATACCCACAAAGCGTATCCTAACGAGTTGCTGGACGAGCACAAGCGTTATATGGTGGGAGCCGGCGTTAATACCCGGGATTACGCGGAACGGATACCGGCTCTGGTAGAAGCGGGAGCGGACGTGCTCTGCATCGATTCTTCCGAGGGTTTTTCCGAGTGGCAGAAGGATACGCTGGATTTTGTCCGCGAGAAGTACGGAGATTCCGTGAAAATCGGCGCCGGAAATGTTGTGGATCGGGATGGATTCAACTATCTGGCGGAAGCGGGAGCGGACTTCATCAAGATCGGCATCGGCGGCGGTTCCATCTGTATTACAAGAGAGCAGAAGGGAATCGGACGCGGCCAGGCCAGCGCGGTCATCGAGGTAGCGCAGGCCAGAAACGAGTACTATGAGAAAACCGGAATCTACATTCCGATCTGTTCAGACGGCGGAATTGTTTACGATTATCATATGACCCTGGCACTGGCTATGGGAGCGGACTTTATCATGCTGGGAAGATATTTCTCACGGTTTGACGAATCTCCGACCAACAAACTGAATATTAACGGAAATTACGTGAAGGAGTACTGGGGAGAAGGCTCCAACCGCGCCAGGAACTGGCAGCGTTACGACATGGGCGGCGACAGCAAGCTTTCCTTTGAAGAGGGTGTAGACTCCTATGTTCCTTACGCGGGAGCACTGAGCGACAATGTGCGTTACTCCCTGCAGAAGGTGAAATCCACGATGTGCAACTGCGGAGCACTGACGATTCCGGAGCTGCAGAAAAAAGCGAAGATGACGATTGTTTCCGCGACCAGTATCGTGGAGGGCGGAGCACACGATGTCATTTTGAAAGAAACTTCAAACAGCAGTAATATGAGATAAGGAGATTGCGGTATGCAGCATGAAAAGATCATTGTAATGGATTTCGGAGGGCAGTACAATCAGCTGATCGCCCGGCGTGTGCGGGAGTGCAATGTGTACTGTGAGATTTATTCCTATAAACGGGATATTGAGGAAATCAAGGCCATGAATCCGAAGGGAATCATTCTCACTGGAGGTCCCAACAGCGCTTACGAGGCGGATTCGCCAACCTATTCAAAGGAACTGTTCGAGCTGGGAATTCCGGTGCTGGGGATCTGTTACGGCTCCCAGCTGATGATGCACCTTCTGGGCGGACACGTGTGCAAGGCTCCAGTCCGCGAATACGGGAAAATTGAAGTTGCGGTGGATCGTTCTTCGGCGATGTTCGGCGATGTGTCGGAGCAGACGATCTGCTGGATGAGCCATAACGACTATATCGAAAAGGCCGCGCCGGGATTTAAGGTGACGGCTCATACGCCGGACTGTCCGGTAGCGGCGGCGGAGGATCCGGAGCGCGGGTTGTACGCGCTGCAGTTCCATCCGGAGGTGCTCCACACTCAGGAAGGAACCAAGATGCTGTCCAATTTTGTTTATAAGGTTTGCGGCTGCAAGGGCGACTGGCGGATGGATTCTTTTGTGGAAAGTTCGATAGAAGCGATCCGTGCCAAGGTTGGAAACGGAAAGGTGCTGTGCGCCCTTTCCGGCGGCGTGGATTCGTCCGTCGCGGCGGTGCTCCTGTCCAAGGCAGTGGGTCAGCAGTTGACCTGTGTGTTCGTGGATCACGGGCTGCTTCGTAAGAACGAAGGCGACGAGGTGGAAGCGGTGTTCGGCCCTTCCGGTCCGTACAATCTGAATTTTATTCGGGTCAACGCCCAGCAGCGGTTTTATGACAAGCTGGCCGGGGTGACAGAGCCGGAGAAAAAACGCAAGATTATCGGTGAAGAGTTTATCCGGGTTTTCGAAGAGGAAGCGAAGAAAATCGGAGCTGTGGACTTCCTGGTTCAGGGGACGATTTATCCGGACGTAGTGGAAAGCGGAGTCGGCGGCGAGTCGGCGGTGATCAAGTCCCATCATAATGTGGGAGGTCTTCCGGATTATGTGGATTTCAAGGAAATCATCGAGCCTCTGCGGGATCTGTTCAAGGATGAGGTGCGGAAGGCAGGTCTGGAACTGGGCATCCCCGAATATCTCGTTTATCGGCAGCCGTTCCCGGGTCCCGGTCTCGGCATCCGGATTATCGGAGAAGTGACGGCGGAGAAGGTGCGTATCGTGCAGGACGCGGACGCCATTTACAGAGAAGAGATTGCCGCTGCGGGTCTCGACCGGAGCATCGGCCAGTATTTCGCGGCGCTGACCAATATGCGGTCTGTGGGCGTTATGGGTGATGAGCGGACCTACGATTACGCCGTGGCGCTGCGGGCTGTGAATACCGTTGATTTCATGACGGCGGAGGCGGCGGAAATTCCGTATTCCGTGCTCCAGAAGGTGACCAGCCGGATTGTGAATGAGGTGGCTCATGTGAACAGGGTGTTCTATGACTGCACTTCCAAGCCGCCTGGGACGATTGAGTTTGAGTAAAATGAAACGCCGTAAAAAACCAGTGTTCATGCGGGTTTGCGGCGTTCAGGGAAGTCTTTTGATAACAATTTGATAACAGCCATACAAGCGCCATTATTCTTGTAATCCAGTGGTTTATGGATTGCAGAATGATTGACAAGCGGTTGTGTGGCAGAAGAAATCCATATAGACAAGCCCTTAGCTGTGGGTAATCACTCATAGCTAAGGGCTTTTTGTCGTTCTTATAGCTTTATGCGGAGGTCATTTTGATGATAATAGATCAAGAAATTTATTGTATGTACCGTAGTAGTTTTCTACCATTTCTGAAAAAAGTGGGTCTACTTGGCACCCAGAGGGGATTTTCTTTTTCTTTTCAATACCCAAAAATCCTTTTTCGCCAGTTCTCGCCTTAGAATATGAGATTTCAGATACATCAGGAAAATGGTCGGTTTCAATAGTTCCATTTCCGGCTCCATCATTAAGGTAAAAATCGCCACGGACGTTTATGCCATACTTGTTGTTCATATAAACCATTGCTAATTCGTGGGCAATTTGTTCTTTTGAAATCATAATATTACGCCTCTTTATCCAATAGTCCAAACATCAATAACAATGATTGATAACCATAGAGGAATAAAAGAACTAACAAACAAATCCCACTTGAATTTTTTCCACATGAACTTTTCACCTCATATTCTATCCCCATATGGCAAAGCTCTCATGTAATTTTCCATAAAGCCAAAATCTGGTTTATTATCTTTTGCAGGCAACTTTATTACGGTAGAGCGCATACTTTCGAGTACCCATTTTCGCCCATATGAATAACGGTACTTTTCCTGACGGAGCACAGCGCATATAAACAAGGCAATATATTTATTAAAAGCAATGCCGTTTTCCTCTTTGAAATACAGTACATTTACATCATCGGTTGCCCAAAATGGCCTTGGTTGATAAAAGGCCTCTCCAACGGATCCATTGTAACTCAAAGAAATAGTATTGCCATCATGGATAGCAGCCTGTCCAATATAATTCGCCACACCATTGTTGGAATCGATCGCTCCAATATATGGAGTTTCACCATCGGTTTGTTCGTCAGAAGTAAGCCTTTTGCCCTTTTTTACTTCAAACAAATCTCCTACACAAAATTCTTTCCACGATTCAACACCAAGTGTATGTGATCCGTATCCCCCCTGGTTAGCTGTGGTTAACGGTTTATGATTCAACGACTTTATGTACTGCTCCATGAAATCCCAATCTGGATTACCATCAAAATTTTGTGGGAGTTTTATGATAGTATCATTTAGGTGAGTTTTCCATTTGCGACCAAAAGAATACTTTGGCCTTTCTTGAGATAAAATTGTCGCTAGAAATAACCCAACATATCTATTCATATAACGATTGTTATAACATAGCATTAAGTTAACTGTCCCTAAAAAGTCAGATTCCATATAGTTTGCATATCCGACCGAACCTTGCCCATCACAAATAAGAATAACGCAATTGCCTTTACTGGTTAAATCGGGGTTCGATGCACACCAAGACATTACACCGTTATCTTCTTTTTTTGCCCCTAAATAAGGAATATCATTTCCTTCCTCCAATTGATATGCTTGTGATACTTTTCCTGGCTCTATTGTTGTAAAAATTTCTGATAGTTGAAAATACTTCCAAGTTGCAACATTAAGCTTCATAAATATGCCCTTCCTTCACAAGGTAAGCAAGATAATCATTGATCGTCTGTTGAAAATCCCGTTCTGTCAGCTTCGTATAATCCGTTTTCATATAGGCTTCACATAGCCATTCATCATCGCCGTTAACTTTGTGGGTTGCAGAAAGGCCATCTACAGAGCGTCTGTTACGATATAGCTCAATCCATTCACGCTCAATTTCTACCCATTTGCTCTTGCCTGTACCAGTATCAATTTGCTCAACACGACCCAGATTTTTCTTCTTTTTAAACCCATCATCTTTGCAATATCCAAAGAAAGTATCAGGATTGGAAACATCGTTATGTTTTGTGCCGATTTTGAACACCATACAACAGGCAGAAGCACTTGCGCCGGGATAAAAAATTTCATTTGGCAGAGTAAATACGGCATCGAGTGTGTTTTCTTGCAATATTTCACGCTTCAAACGGGCAATTTCTCCGCTTGTTCCGATAGAACAGGCGACAGGAAGTAATACCGCCAGCTTAGCCTGATGGTTGATAGAATTAAGCGTGTCAGCAATGTATTTAACAAAATATAACCCTTTTGAAGGATCTTCCTTTTTATTTTTTGTCCAAGTAGCAACATATTTTTTGGGTAGATGAATACGCTGACCATTATACGGTGGATTCATCAGAATAATATTTGGTTTTGCATCTTTAATCCAATCAGCTAAATCAAAGCAGCTTCCCTGCCTGATATTTGAATTTCCATCCGAGTGAATCAACATGTTTGTAGTAGCGAGCCCGTAGATGTTTTCATCAAATTCAATACCGAATATCTGATGCTTCTTCACATTTTCCTGTTCGGTAGCGGTGGCACAGTCATCTAATGCCTGCGTCATTGCCCGCACTAAAAAAGAGCCGCTACCGCAACAAGGGTCAAGCACAACAGAATGTTTATTCACCCCGGTAATTTTTGCCATAAAATCGGTGATATGATCCGGCGTAAAGGCTTGGTTTCTATCCGACTTGCCAACATACTTATTAAAGGTAACAAAGAACAGGTTAAGCAGATCCTGCCCAGAAGTGCTCTTGTCATTGATAAAAGGGAGAATGTTATCCTCAATAAATTTCAAAATTTCCCTGAAAGCGGCAATACTCAATTGTCGGACATATTGGTCTCCTAAAACATTACGGTTTAATAAAGCAAGTTTCTCCGCCTTATTAATATCCGAATTCAACAATTCTTCAAGAACTTCTTTTATTCTTGTCCTTATTTGTGCAGCCGTTAAAGAAGGGGTTGAATAGTCTAAACCATTTTTCAGAGCAAGCAGGCATGTGCCAACAAACTGACTTCTCAATTTTTCAGGAATACTGTGGCGGTGCAGCATTTCATTGAGCTTATAAGTGTTCTGCATCACCTTCTCTTTATCATTGATTTTGGATGTGTAAAAATCAACATATTCATCCATAGATCGAAGAGCCGTTTCTTTTTGCATAAGATCGCTGTCAGAAACAACACCTCGCCACACTTTTACATTGTCGTTTACAGTATTCGCTAAAATAGCAACTGTCTTATTACCTGTCAATGCTTTTTCATATTCTACATAAGCAGATAATTGCTCTTCATCTGCTTTTGTAAAGTTCTGTTTCGTTTCAATGAGTACCGTAACATTGTCTTTAACAAAACGAATATCCAACTTCTCAAAAGTACGGCCCGCACTATTTCGAATAGGAGTAAATGTCAAGGAGACTACAGAAAAGGCTTTCGGGTAGCTATACTCATCATTTTCAATATTGCTGGTAAGATATTTTCTGCCGATAGTCGAGATCATATCTGCTCTGATCATATAAATTCCTCCTATATCCATTTGCTGTTGGGAGCGGACCAACGCTCGGTAAATGTTTTATTTTCCGCTGCCGCCGTAAACGGCTGTTCAAGAAAATTTCTTATTGTTTTCAGGACAATGCCGTAATCGTCCGTATTGGTATTGATCTTGCGGATAAACGCTTTCCATTTCTTCTGCATAACGGAATCATCGCTAAAGCTCATAACTTGCTCAAATTGCTCAACGGTAAAATGATGTTCACGGTTAGCAAATGTTTTTCTGAGAGCCTCGGAAAGCACTGCTCCGTCAAAATCAAACTTGTTGGCGATGTAATAAAGATCGTAGTAGTCCTTCATTCGGCTGGAGAATTCCATCAGGCTTAAGATGGCATCGAGTTTCTCCGCAACGGTGGTTTCAACAGAGTAGGTATTTACCATTGGCGATTCAAAATCTGAAAGCTGCGTTGGGATTCGGCGCTTTTCCTGTTTCGGAACAATGACATCTCCAACGCCAAAGTCAATGCTAAACGGCGTTCTTGTATTTTTGATATGGGCAACGATAGAGGCACCGATTCCCGCATACTTTTTAGCGACGGAAATAGGAGCAACACCCTTGATCTCAAAGGTTACAAAATCATTGCCGGTAGGAACAGCAATAATATCTTCCAAAATAGATTTTAATTGTTCCGATGTATTCGGTATTTGTCGAAGTAAAAAGTCCACATCCACCGTTACCCGGCTGTCAAAGTTGGTCAAAGAATAAAGAAACAGCCCGCCTTTTAGCACGAGATTTTCAGCATATTTGGATTTTTCCAAACGGCGGAGGAATTCTTCCTGACAAAAAAGCTGCAAGCAGAGTTGATAGCTCCTGCCGCTTTCAGTTGCTTTATTTTTCAGCCGTGCAAGCACGGAAGCAGCAACATCAGCCATTGAGCAGCACCTCCATCACATCCATCAGTTTTTTATAAACCCGCATTTTCTTTGCGTAATTTGAAAGATTGCTCAGGTTCTTCTTTTTATCGGCAGCATAGGCATTGAGCGCCTTATTAAACATTTCGTTGTCCAGCTTTGTGCGGTATTTGAAACAGTCGCAAATGGTGCGCTCCCTATCATAAACAGCAAGTTGCACTCCATTAAAATCCTCGCTTGTTTTTCCGATTTCAAACAAGGTAGGCTGTACAAAATACACCTTTGTCGCCAAAGAATCGATATGCAGTCTTGTCCGTGAAAAGGTACGGGGGACGGCAATTGACCATTGCCGGGGTGAAAAATCACTGTAGCCGTAATAAAACAGCGCCGATTCCACGCATACGATGCTTTCGGGAAGGAGAGTGGCAATCACCTGTTCTTCCTTTATATCTTCCTGAGCGGCGAGCTGGTAATAACCATGTCTGACGCGCTCAAGATAACCCTCTTTGCATAGATTGGCTACATCATAGTTGGTAAGTCCTTCGGCAACAAAATCAGCGGTTTTTGCAATACCGTCGTTGTTATTTACTATGTTTTTAATGGTTTCCTTTTTGTCCACTTGTTCACCAACTTTCAAACCACAGCTTATTGATACTGTGTTCGGAAAATATTATATCATAGAAGTGTCCCAATATCAACAATTTTTAAAACACAGATATAAAATATTGTGAAATTAAAATTTGAAATTTTATTGCAATATAACTTGAAATCTGCTACAATATCTTCGGACGAGATGGTATTGCTCCATGCTAAGAGAGGCAAGTGTTATCAACACCGATAACAAACTGATAACATTAGCCAATATAGGCAGGATAATATGGATATATCGAATAATCAAAAGTCCCACGAATACGACAGAGAATGATCTCTAAGCAAAATTGATTAGGCTTTGTCGAGTTCGAGTAGTTGAAAATTTGACACAGATTATTTTTACATGGCAGGTGATCGATAGGATTGCCTGCCGTATTTTTAATAGCAATCTTTTGTATATTGCTTACGGCAGATTTCTGATATAATGACAGAAGAAACAAGCACAGGGAAGGGGATTGTGTGATACGAACGGCCTGAATTGCCAAAGTTGCAGGGATATATAGAATTGAAAATTATTCCTTTGCGAAGCATCTGCAGCATGAAAAAACGGAAAGTAAGGCGGCGTCTCAAAATGGCTGCATCACCCCGAAATGCCCGAACATTCCTGAAAAGAACGACAGGCAGCCCGCGACAGCCGCATGGTATATACGGATTCAGGGCTTTTGCAAGAAGCTCGTTTCCTTTTTTCATTACAGGGATTGAATAGGAGAAAAGAGGTATTTATGAATCATTTTTTGGAGAAACTTCACAAACAGTTAAGTGAAATGACAGAGACTGAGAAGGACGCCTGGATCCTTTCACAGGCGAAGCTCCTGCCTGAATGCAGACAAGAGGATTTTTATAAGTGTATCTGTGGAACAAAGAAAGTTATGGATATGCCAGAGCGTGACGAGATTATTCAATTTTGCAAAAAGGTCAGAAATGAAGACCGTGCTGTGCTGTATGAGACACATTACGTGGAATTTGATGATTATGGACACTTTCACGATGAGTGGGAACACGATTTCTATGATCCGGAAAACGCCATGGGTTTTCTTTCATCTGTTTTTCAGGGATGCCATGATTTAATTCTCTTAGAAGAGTTTGAGTCCGCGTGTGAAAATCTGGATGAGGTACTTGACCTTCAATTTTTGATCGAGGATCATCCGGATACAGATGACTCCTGTGAGGATATGTGGATGGATCTGGATATGGCGATCCATGAGAGACTACTGGAGGTTAACAGGGACGATTTGCTTCGGGACTACATTGAGGCTTGCAGACAGGCGGTAAAAGACAGGAAAAAGGCGGCGGAAAAGATCGTATCTGCATTAGAAATGACGCTATTTCAGGATTGCAAACCAGAACGCTGGATTACCATCATTACCGATCAGAAACCACTTCTGAACGAAATAAAAAGGAAGCTGGCTGAGGATCTTGGAAGATGTAAGAAGGAATTTGCCGAGAAAAGCAAAAGGGATCAATACTACTTCGGCTCTTACCAGGATAAGGAGCTTATCTCGCATATTGAGACACTGATTAAGTTTTTCAGTGGGCAAGCTTAAATGAGAAGCCCTGAAAAAACGGCCCCCATTGTAAAACGGCCGCAAAATTGTCCATTTCGCGAAAAAAACAGGACTTTGGACACGTTTTTTGTTTTGCTGTATATTTATCCGCTGTATTTTGTTGAATTTCCAGGACTTTTTGCATGATTTTATAAAAAATTCCGGGTTTCAGCGGAAGCTTTCAAAAAAAACGTGTCCAAATTACAAAAAATTTCAAATTGGACAATTTTGGCCTGCTTTATAACACATATGGAGAATATTTAATCGAAAATATAAATACTTATTACATTCGGAATCTGAGCCGGAGAGGCGCTATAAAAAGTAGGTTTCAAAGCAGAATGTGCCGGCATTGGTTCGACAGTTTTATAAACAATCCGGAAAAAACGCAAGTTGTTTCTATTTTTTACTGGGTTCCAGGGGCCAAAAAAGGTTTGGCAGTAGAAATATTGCGCATTTCCCCGAAAAGCAGGGCGCAGACGCTGATATTTATAGAAACAATTCGCCTAAAATGAAACGTGTTGATAAAACTTGACATCTCAGCACTTTGCGCACCGGATGAAAAACGATGCGATATGGTTTGCAGAACGGAACAACAGTCGATATAATAATGATAAAACAAAAACTTAGTCGCTTATAGCTGAAACGATGAGAAACAGGGTGGAAATATGGAAATATCAAAAAAAGATTGGGAACTTTACAGAGAAAGGATCGCGGAATGGCAGGAACGTTATATGGATCGCCTGAATAAAGAATACATCGCGATATTGAGTTCAGGCGCAGGCAATCCATCCGACCGATTCTGGAAGCTTGAAGCGAGAATCAAAAAGGACAGAAAGCATCCGGGTGTAATCATTGAGATACGAAAATCGAGCGCGTTTTTCGATATAGCAGATCTGCTCAGACGGAACGTGATTACCTGTGATGATTTGGCTGGTTTCAGTGATGAGCTTCGGGAAGCTGTTAAAATGATAAACAACCGATAACGAAGCCCGGATTAACGTGAATAGAAGTACAAACGCAGTGCGGCGCGTAAAGGAGTAAAAATGGAAGAACGGAAAATCAACAGAGAGTCAATTTCCTTTATCTTTACGGCAGAGGGATTTTTACCGGATCCATCTGTAAATGAGGGGCAACAGGATTCGCTGAACCAATGGTCAGGCGGCGGAGAAATTCAACAGCTGTACCAGCTGGGACTTTCCGGAACCCAAGGGAAAGCCAGTTTGTCCATGGCCTTTTTATACAAAGTTTCCAGAGCTTTTTTTCAGGAATTAACTGCGCTTCCGGAGTTGGAGCTTGCGAGGGAGGCGGTGAAGGTTCCTCTGACAAAAGAAACCGAAGAGCAGCTGCTTCAGGCAGTCCCCTTTACAGTTGGATCCGAATATATTACAGCCCGGTGGCTGTCGAATCTGTTTGGGAAGCTGCAGCAGACTTTTGCAGCAGAAATTGCGGCGTACGATGGATCGGTGGAAAACTATCTGGCGGAAAAGAGCCAGGCGCTGCATGTTCCGGAACGGGTTTTCTTTCATCTGGTGGAAAATAAGGACGATACATATCCTTTCGCCTTTCTGGCGACTTATGCGACGCGGACAGAGGATGGAAAAGTACAGCATGTACCGCTTCAGTACGCACTGACGGAATACAGAGGAAAACGGGAAAAATTGCTGGAACTGCTGGCTTGTCTCAACCGGGCGGCGGAGGTTTCCCAACTGATTGCGGAATTTGTGGAGAAGGGGGAGTTGTTTCATCCGCTGCGCCTGACGGCAGAAGAAGCTTACACGCTTTTAAAGCAGGTGGAGGAAATTGAGAAAACCGGAATTCTGTGCAGGATTCCCAACTGGTGGAAACGGAGAGCTTCTGCGGTTTCCCTGTCCCTCAGTCTGGGCGATGACAAGCCGTCTATGCTGGGGTTTGACACCCTGATTTCCATGAAACCAAAACTGACAGTGGGCGGCGTTCCCCTTACGGAAGCGGATATCCGCAAGCTGCTGAAGCAGACAGAGGGGCTGGCTTTTCTAAAGGGAAAATGGGTGGAAGTCGATCATGAGAGGCTGAAGAAACTGTTGGAAGAGGTAGAAAGCGGCGGCGGTGAGATGACCCTGATGGAGGCCATCCGCATGGAAAGCGGAATCCAGGAGCGGCAGGCGGATGTGGGGCCGCTTGTTTCCAACGGGAAATGGCTGTCCGGCCTGCTCCAGAGCCTCCGAAATCCGGAAAAAATTCGAAAATCAAAGCCTCCAGCCACCCTTCACGCCGTGCTCAGGCCCTATCAGCTCAATGGATATGTATGGCTGAACTATATGGATCGACTGGGGTTCGGAGCCTGCCTGGCGGATGACATGGGTCTTGGAAAAACCATCCAGGTGCTGGCCTATCTGGAGAAACTCAGACAGAAAAACAGAGGCGGAAGAGCGCTGCTGATCGTTCCGGCTTCCCTTCTGGGAAACTGGCAGAAAGAAGCGGAAAAATTTGTCCCTGCCATGAAGTACCATGTGCTTCACGGAAAACCCGTGCCAGTGCTTGGCGCGCAGCTGGCAGAGGAAACGGCGTTTCTTACGATTACGACCTATGGAATGGCGGCCCGTATCAAAGAACTTGCGGAGCCGCAATGGGACTGTATCATACTGGATGAGGCTCAGGCGATTAAAAACCCGCTGACCAATCAGACAAAAGCCATCAAGAAGCTGAAAGGGCGCATGCGTATAGCGATGACAGGTACTCCCATTGAAAACGATCTGAGCAATCTATGGTCGCTGTTCGATTTTCTGAATAAGGGCCTCCTGGGGACCTCCGGAGAATTCAAAAAATTTAACAAACGTCTGCAGGAACATCCGGAAAACTACGCCCGCCTCAAATCCATGATTGCGCCGTTTATGCTTCGCAGAGTCAAAACGGACAAGCGAATCATCGCGGATCTGCCGGAGAAAATGGAAACGGTGGACTATGTAGAGCTGTCCAGAAAACAGGTGGTTCTCTATCGCAAGGTGGTGGAAGACATGGAACACCGGATTTTGAATTCCGAAGGAATGGAACGGAGAGGCGTTGTGCTGGCGACGATTATGAAGCTAAAGCAGATCTGCAACCATCCGGATCAGTATTTGGGACAGGAGACATTTGCGGCCTCTGACAGCGGAAAATTCGCGGTACTCAGGGAACTGTGCGAGACCATTTACGAAAAAAGGGAGCGAGTACTTGTCTTTACACAGTTTAAAGAAATTACCGAATATCTGGCGGCGTTCCTTCGGGGAATCTTTCATCTGGACGGATACGTACTTCATGGCGGCACGCCGGTAGCTAAAAGAGGAAAAATTGTGGAAGCCTTCCAGGGAGAGGAATATGTGCCCTTTATCGTACTTTCCGTAAAAGCCGGGGGAACGGGTTTGAACCTGACAAAAGCTAATCATGTGATTCATTTTGACCGCTGGTGGAATCCGGCTGTGGAAAATCAGGCCACTGACCGGGCTTTCCGTATCGGACAGACCAAAAATGTAATGGTGCACAAGCTGACCTGTCAGGGAACGATAGAAGAAAAGATCCACGCCGTAATCGAGAGCAAACGGGAGCTGGCGGAAAATGTGATCGGAAGCGGCGGTGAAAAATGGATTACAGAACTGGGAAATGATGAACTGATGAAACTGCTGCGCCTGGAATAAAGAAAGGAAGAACGGTATGAGCAGATACTGGAATACGGGAACCCATTACGGCCAGCCGCCGACGGAGGAACTGAGACAAAAATCAGCGGCAAGCCGAAAAGAGGCAAAGTCAAAAGGAAAAACACTCCATCCGATTGTCATCGAGGGAAGAACCATCGCCAAGAGCTGGTGGGGAAAGGCATGGTGTGACAATTTGGAAAAATACGCGGATTATCAGAGCAGACTGGGACGGGGAAAGCGATACGTCCGGACAGGAGCCGTAATTGATCTGCAGATGCAGAAAGGAAAGATTACGGCCCGTGTTCAGGGAACCAGAAAAACGCCATATAAAACAGAGATTCGGATCAGTCCGCTGACGGAAGAAAAGTGTCAGACCATTCTCAGGCAATGCGGAAGAAAAATGGAAAACCTGGAAGCGCTGCTGGCGGGAAACTTTCCGGAAGATATGAAAGAACTGTTTCAGGGAAAGAACGGACTTTTTCCGGAACCCAGGGAAATCAGCTTTAGTTGCAGTTGTCCGGACTGGGCGCTGATGTGCAAACACGTAGCGGCGGCTCTTTACGGTATCGGAGCCAGGCTGGATGAGGATCCCCTGCTTTTCTTTGAACTGCGGGGAATTGACGCAGGGCGATTTGTAGATGTGGCGTTGGAAAACCGGGTGGAATCCATGCTCGCCAATGCGGATAAAAAAACAGAACGGGTGATAGACGATCTGGACGTGGAAGCCTTATTCGGCGTGTGATAAGAATATAGCCGATCGCCTTTTCAACTACGCGTTCAATGACAAAGCCCAAAAATCCGTTTATAATAACTCCTAAGAAAACAGAAACGAGGTGCAGGGCATGAGGGTTCAGGAGTTATTTAAGAAGGTGGATGCTGTGGAAGTGGCAGACGCGTATTTGGTGATGCACATCATTTTTTATCCCTATGAGCACCGCACACTGCGGGAAAAAATCCATGCGGCAGGAAAGCTGAGACAAATGATTGCGGAGTCAATACAGGGATTTATTTCCTGCAACGCCATGATCGGGGACAGACAGAAGACGATTTTCCTTTTTGAAGAAAAAGAGACGGAATATCCACCCCAGGGAAATGTCAATTATTCTCTTTCCGCTGTTTATGATGATCAGGCCTGCAGAAACATGGAGGCCTCTTCCATGCAGGAGGAAAGCCGAGCGGGAAAGAGGATTGCGCACTGTGAAATTAATAGGGATTCTATGGAAAAAGTTGCAGGATATCTCATCTCGGAATTATGTGTGAAACGATTTGGAGAAGCCGCCTGCTGCGCGGAAATCCTATATCATTTCTTCTCTTTTGGATTCACAGATGAAGAGCGCCAGAAAAATATTACAGCGCTTCAGGAGCGTTTAAAAACAGCAGATAAGGAAATTGCGGAGGGAAAAAACCATTTTCTGGAAGATCTCTGCGAAGAGCTGCACAGGAAATTGATTGATAACTGCGAAGACCCGGATTTAAGACAGTATATGATACTGGCCAGAGAGCACGAAAAGCTGACGGCGGATATTATCTCCCGCCATAGGATGGAAGTGTTGAAAGAGAATCAGCGAAATGCGGAAGAGCTGGTTCGGGAGGAATATGAAAACCGTCGGCGGCAAATAGAAAGATGCAGAGCGATTCGAAGAGAACGGGCAGGAGAATATTCCGGAGGACAGTTTCTTTATGAAACGTGCGTGGAATATTACGGTAAATACCAAATAACACTGGCAGAACAGATTGGAGCCGGTATTGAGAATCAAAGAACCCGGAAATCTGCCAGCTATGAGAAAAAAACATATCCCAACAGGTCGATCCGAAAAGTGAAGCCACTTTAACGAAATTCAGCGATCGGTTAAATGGCAAAAGGGACACGGCGTTTTATCTTTTTGTAGCCAGAAGACGCCCGTCTCTTTAGACGGGGGAGAACGTCACAATAAGGGAAAGGCAAATATGCGGTCAGATCAGCAAAAATGGCGTGAGGAAAGGAGGAAGCTATGAGATATAGGCCGGAATACGATAGAAACCTGATTGGAAAAAATCTGAGACGCCTGCGGGAAGCGAAAAATTTGTCCGTAGAAGAGGTGAAAGAGTATTTGCGTTTGGGATCGGTACAGGCCATCTATAAATATGAAAGCGGACAAAGTTATCCACAGACGGATACGATGTTTGCCCTGATGGAACTTTATGAAGCAGAGCTTAACGATATTATTCGGGAACCCCAGGACGAGAAGGCGTGGACAGCCTGCATGGATAAAGTGGAAGTGATTGCGGTAGAAAGCGATAGCAGCCGCTGGCTGGGCAGACTCCTGCGATATTTTCAGTTTGGAGTGAAAGAGGAAGCGGCTGTCTGAGCTCTATAAAAAGTACAGGGAAGATTTTCGGACTGAGAAAGCTGTAAAATGATATACAAAAGGAGGGCGCTCAAAATGAAAACAATGTATATCACAATTGCAGGTATGAATCACTATTATGGATCGGAAATCTTTGAAAAAGGGATGAAAGTGAAACTAGAAAAAGAGCCAGACAATCCGTATGATCGCGAGGCAATCGCAGCAAGAATAAAAGGCCTCGGAAAAATCGGATATGTGGCAAACAGCCCATATACTGTTCAGGGAGAGAGTATGAGTGCAGGTCGTCTCTATGATAAAATTGGAGATACGGCAGATGCGGAAGTCCAGTTTGTTCTATCTCAAAGCATTATATGCAGAGTAAACAGCAGAAGTCAGGAAAACAAAACCGGAAAATCCCGGTAGGAGTATCCAGCCTTTCACACATGAAATCTCATCGCTTTGTGCTTGCCTTTTATATACCAGTGTGCTAGAATCGAGTAGATAAAACCAAGGGAGGTGGCTTGATGTCGTTTATTCGTTAATTTAGGGACAATAAAAAATAATTGCTCTCATCCTGATTATATGATGGGTTTTTTGTTGTACTTATTTTGCGAATGAATGATACAGGCTGGCTTTTTATACAGGCAGTATTTTTGATGTGCTTGAATGTTTTTGAGAAATGGCCGGAGCCATTTTATGCTGAAAGCTTATGAATTGCAGAATAGGTTACAGATAACTCAGAATAAGGGTTATCTTTTTTATTGTCCTTTTGAAGCATGAATTTCATTTTACGGTAGAAAGGAACAATAAATTATGAGAGAGATAAAGAAATGGAAGTCAAAATTTTTAGTAGTTGCATTGGGGCAAGCAATTTCACTGCTGGGAAGTCATGGCGTTCAGTTTGCTTTGATCTGGTGGCTTGCGGAGAAAACATCCTCTCCGTTGATGCTGGGAATATCCGGGCTGGTAGCGTACTTGCCCATGACCTTGTTCAGCCCGATTGCCGGAATTGCCGCCGACAGAATCAACCGCAAGTTTATCTGTATTTTTTCAGACATGGCTATGGGAATGGCGGCGATGATTTATGCGGTTCTGCTGTACTTTTTCGACCTGCCAGTATGGACGGTTTTTATCATGCTGTGTGTAAGAGGGATCGGCAGTACCTTTCAGCAGCCGGCCATCCAGTCCGTTATTCCACAATTGGTTCCGGAAAACCAGCTTGTAAAAACCAATGGATGGATGCAACTGATGAATGCGGGATCCTTTTTCCTGGGGCCTGTGATAGGCGCGTCTCTATACGCGGCTTTTCCGATGTCAGTTGTTTTAATGAGCGATGTGGCAGGTGCCATTCTCGCCAGTACAGCTCTGGCGATCGTAAAAATTCCCAAGTTGGAGAGACAGCAAGCCCAAAAAGAAACGATGATGCGGCAGTTTAAAGCAGGTCTTAATGTGTTCCAGGAGGATAAAAAACTGCTTTATTTGGTAATAGGCGAAGCTTTGTGCATGTTCTTTTATGCGCCGCTGTCCTCCTTTTATCCGCTGATGACCAGTGACTTTTTTAATCTGTCGGCTATGTACGGAAGCGCTGTAGAACTTGCATTTGCAGTCGGAATGATCGTATCATCTCTGTTGTTTTCAAGTGTATGGAAGGTTAAGAAAAAGATTCAAACGTCGTTTGCCGGGCTTCTTGGAATGGGGATGACTGCTGCTGTTTGCGGTATTTTGCCGCCGGTTTATACCGGGTGGTTCATCTTTGCCGGCATGTGCGTTTTCCTTGGAGCATCGGGAAATGTGCATTCTATTCCATTAAACGCGTATATTCAGGAGACAGTAGCGCCGGAAAAAATGGGGCGGGCATTTTCCGTCCTGACGCTGATTTCATCAATAACAATGCCGGCTGGTCTATTGATGAGCAGTCCTGTCGCAGAGGAGGTGGGCGTAAATACATGGTTTTTCATCGCGGGGATCAGCATGCTTGTGCTGACAGCGGTCGTACTGTTTTGTTATAAGCTTAAGTATCCGAAAAGGAGTGAAGGCTACAGGCGGACTACACAAGGAAATGGGAAGAAAAATAAGAGGGCTTGAGCGCAAATTCGCTGCAGATTGTGGTACAATGAAAAAAACATATTCCAGCGGGATTCTGCTTTATCCAAATCAGCGGATCCCGTGAATGGATAAGGAGGAAAAAGAAATGCGAAAAAATCTCGGAGCGAACCCATACGTTTATCCGCAGCCGGTTCTGATCGTGGCAACTTATGGGGAAGACGGAACTCCCGATGCCATGAATGTAGCTTATGGGGGGATCGTAAATTCCAATCGAATCCAGATTAATATCGGAGTGCGCCATAAAACATCGGATAATATCAAAGCAAAGCAGGCATTTACCGTAGGCATTGCGGATGAAAAGAATCTGGAGGCTGCGGATTATGTGGGAATTGTGTCCGGCCATGATGAGCCGGATAAAATCCGAAAATCCGGGTTCCATCTGATAAAAAGCGAATTCGTAGACGCGCCGGTGATCGAGGATCTTCCCATCTGCCTGGAATGCAGAGTGGAAGAAATCAATCAGTATAATGCGACGCTGCGTATTGTGGCGGAGATTGTGAACGTCAGTGCAGATGAAAGCATTTTGGATGGGAACGGAAATATTAATCCGGCCAGGCTAAAAGCGATTTCCTATGACCCGGCCAATAAAACCTATCTAAAAGTGGGCGGGAAGGCAGGAAACGCGTTTTCTGATGGAAACAGACTGAAATGAACTGGCAGCGCTCAATGGCTGCGACGGTACTGCTGATTCTTCTGATTGTAGCAGCTTCGTTTCTGGCAACCAGTCGAATCAACCAGATGGAAGAAAATCGGAGCTTTACGAGGCTCTATGAAGAGACGAACAATCTGGTATGGGATATTGAGGACGCGGTAGAAAGCGATCAGAAGCAAATGAAAGCTCTCGCAGATGTGGTGGCAGGATATGAGGATTTGGATTCGCCAGAGCTTTGGCGGGTTCTGGACTCTTACAGTGGAATTGATATGATGGCCCGTCTGGAGCTTCTGCTTCCGGATAACACGGTTCTGACAACCGGTGGGAAAAGAATAGACGCGGAGGGGAAGCTCTCCTTTGAGACAGAATCTGCGAAAGGTGTGCATCTCAGCGATCGGGAAACGGATCTTGAGAATGATGGGAAGTATATTGTACGCAGCTATGTTCCTGTCATAAAAGAGGGAGAGACACTTGCCATGCTGTATAGTGTCATTGATCTTGCGCGCCTGCCGGAGGAAATGGCAGCGGAACCTTACGGAGGTGAAGCGGCGGTTTATTTGATTGATGGAGCCACTGGAGATTTTTTGATGGATACTTGGCACAATGAGCCGGGAGGCAACATCTGGGCCCTCGGTGAGAGACAAATGGCCCCTGGATATAACCATGAACAGTTGAAACAGGGACTGATTGATGGGAAAACCGGATATGTTGTATTCGTATCTGAGACAATTGGCGAAAATCTTTATTTTTATTATGAACCGGTCAGTGTCAATCAGTGGAGGGTTGCGCTGTCTGTTCCGCGGGATACGGTATTTGCCGGAGCAGATGGGATACGGAACGTTCTTAATATGTTTCTGCTCTTTGAGGCGGTGTGCTTTATCCTGTACTTTCTGTGGATGATTTTTTATGTGCGGAGTGTAACCAACGAAAAACAGCGTCAGCTGGATACGATTCAGTATATATACGATGTAGAAAAGCTGCTGTTCAATGCCCACGAAAACCGGGGAAATATGGAGAAGGCCCTGGAAAAGATCGCTCACATGACGTCTGCCGGAAAAGCTGGGTTTTGGATTGTGGAAGACTCAAGGCCAGTACATTTCTTTTCCTGGGCTGCCCAGTCGGAGAAAAAGTCTCACGAGGCGGCAGAGGGGCCGAAGACGGCTGCCTGGCTTCTGGAATATTTTAAAGAAGGAAACCGGTTGTTTACTGCCCATGGTGAACAGGAAATTCAGGAAAAGATACCCGATGAAGCGCGGGATACCGTGAGAAGTTTGGTTGCCGTGCCGGTGGAGGCTGTAGATGGAACTATTTGCGGAATTCTGGAAATATACAACAGCGCAGAAAGAAAATGGAGCCCAACGATGTTAAAGAGTGTGGAATTCAGTTTTGGTATGTTCTGTAATAACCTGCATTCCTATAATGTGATTAAAGCAAAAGGTGAAAGAGATGCTCTCACCGGACTTTACAACCGAAACCGCTACGAGATGGATCTTCTGACATATCCGGATCGTTATGAGTATTCCCTGGCATGCGTGTATATTGATGTAAACGGACTTCACGAACTGAACAACAGCAGCGGACATGAAGCTGGGGACAATATGCTGAAAACAGTAGCCGCCCAAATCCGAAAAATGTTCGGAGAGCAATATACCTATCGCATTGGCGGCGATGAATTTCTTGCGTTCGCCTCAGATATGGAAAAGGAAACTGCGGAGCGCCTGGGAAAAGAGCTTACAGAAGTGCTGGAACAGCAAAATATCTATGTTTCCGTAGGAGTGCAATGGCAAGAACACGTTCCTTCAATAAACACGCTGATCAAGGCTGCTGAAAAGAATATGTATGCGAAAAAAACCGCTTTTTACGAGCAACAGAATCCTGACAGGAAGATTAGAAATTAGGAATGCGGAGAAAAGCGGAAAGCATACATCTGCTAAACAGAAAAATAACCTCCAGGCTATAGCGCGTCCCGCTTTCCGGAGGTTATTTGTTGTATTTTAAGCCGTTAAAAAGCGTATTGTAATCCGTATGAAAAATTTCCACAAGTGCTTTCAGTTCGCTGACCCGTATATTGTACGTACCTGCCTCCATCTGGGAATACGCGCTTCGTGAAGTGGGGAGACTACGGAGCTGCAGCTGCGCGGCAACCTGCTCCTGTGTCATGTTCGCGCTCTCACGGAGCTGTCTCAAGTTTTCTCCGATAGAGATGTCATCGATCTGTTTAATTTTCTGTGCCATACTTTTATACTCTCTTAATTCAGGCAGTTTATAGGTTAATATTGATTCTAGTACAGATTTTTCATATAATTGCAATGTATAAATTGCAAAAGAAAGGCAGAAATCAGATGAACAGGGAAGAATATAATCGAGTTCTGGAAAAGCTGGCGGAAAAAAGAGGTATCACTGAGGCGGAAGCGGAGCAGGGGCTGCAGGATGTGCTGGACGATATTTTCGAATACCTGGATGATACTGCCCGGAGCAGATGGCTCAAATTAGCGGGAAAAAAAGACAAAATGACGACGGAAGATTTTGTGGAATGCATGGCGGAATTGTTTCAAATCGTGGAGAAAAAACGGTAATATTCGCATATGTTTAAAATTTTCTCCTTTTTTATAAATATTTAGTTGACAATCCGTATACGCTATAATACAATGCGTATTGTAAATAATTAAATGCAAATATGCGATTATATAATGCAATTTTAAAATTAATCATAAAGGAGAAAGAAATCATGCAGAGAACTTATGACGATCGGATGTTTATTGACACTTTTGAACATCAGTTTACGTGGCTCAACGGCTTTATGAGAAACGTGACCCGTTACGGAAAAAAGCTGGCGATTATCGATCCGGCGGAAGACAAGACCTGGACATATGAAGAATTCAACCGGGAAGCCAACCGCCTGGCTCACGCGCTGCGCAAAGACGGCGTAGGAAAAAATGATGTTGTGATGATCGCGCTTATGAACTGCCCGGAATTCTGCTTTAACTATGTGGGACCCAGAAAAATCGGAGCGATTCTCAACATGGCGAACTTCAACCTTTCCGCGGGAGAACTGGCGCTGCTGATCAATCACAATGAACCGAAAGTCATCATCTATTCTGCGGATATTTCCGAAACTATGGCGCAGGCCATTGAGATGGCGGAACACAAACCGGTACACGCGGTAATGGCTGATAATCTGAAAGGCGTGGAGCTTCCGGAGGGACATCTTTCCTACGAAGATTATGTCGCGGGACAGCCGGAAGAAAATCCGGAAATGGATTTCGTACCGCACATTTACGATGAAGTAGTGCGCATGTGTACCAGTGGAACTTCATCGCTGCCAAAGAGCGTACCGCTTAATGATATCAATGAAGTGCTGTCCGCTCATGACGCGATCATGCACTATCCGCTGAACTGCAAGGATGTCTGCATGAATATGACTCCGCTGTTTCACAGAGGCGGAAGCCATTCCGGCGGAACCTGCCCGACCTTTTATGTGGGCGGAGCGCTGGTAGTTGTGCGCTCGTTTACTCCGCGCTCCACTCTGCAGTATGTTGAAAAATACGGAATCACCTATCTGACCGGATCCCCCGCGACACTGGAAATGCTGGCCCGTGTGCAGGAAAAGACTCCGTTTGATATTTCTTCCCTGAGAGGGCTGGTAACGATGGGAGCGCCGTTTGAAAAGTCGGCCTGCATGCGCTATCTGAAAATGCTGACGCCAAATATCCTCAACGGTTACGGAACTACGGAAACTTTCTGGAATTCCTTCCTGCGGCCGTACGATCTTCCGGACTTCGCGGGGACAGTAGGCGGCAGCTGCATTGACGACGAAGTGCGTGTTGTGAAAATCTATGAGGACCGCAAGGCGGAACCGGACGAGGTGGTGCCGCAGGATAACGAGACCGTAGGAGAAATCATTATCCGTACGCCGGCAAAGACTACGTACAGCTACTATAAGAATCCGGAAGAACAGGAGAAAAAATTCTATAAAGGCTGGATGTATACCGCCGATCTGGGATATTGGGACGAGCATTCCTATATTACTGTCAATGGTCGGAAGGATGATATGATTGTGTGCTCTGCCGAGAATATTTATCCGACGCAGATTGAAGAGGTTCTAAGTGGATTTGACAAAGTTAAAGACTCCATTGTGACCGCTGTGCCGGATAAGGTTCGGGGAGAGGTTGTAGTTGCTTATGTCATTGCCGAAGATCCGACCCTGACGATAGAGGAACTGGCGAATTTCTGCCACGAGAGCCCGATGCTTTCAAAATACAAACGGCCGCGCTGGTACCGGATTGTGGACAGCCTGCCGCTTACGGCAACCGGAAAGAAAATGCATTACGTGATGAAACAGCAGGCTCTGGAGGATCTGGAGAAGGGTCTGTTAAAGAGAAAGTAGGAAAGAAAGTGACCTGGAGTTATCAGCGGCGTGTCCGCTATTATGAAACAGACCGCATGGGAGTGGTACACCATTCCAATTACCTGCGGCTTATTGAAGATGCCCGCATGGACTGGATTCAGGACCACATTATGAATTATAACGAAATGGAGAAGATGGGAATCATCATTCCCGCGGCTTCCGCGTCGGGAAACTTTCGGACGTACCTGAAATATGACGATCCCTTTTCCGTAGAAGTAAAATTGATTCAGTTCAGTGGCGTGCGCATGAAATTTGCGTATCAGATTTATCATTCAGAGACGGGAAAACTTTGTTACGAAGGCGAGAGCGTGCATTTTTTCGCGACCGGCGAGGACTATCATCCGTTTTCGATCAAGCGCAAGTTCCCGGAACTATACGAGAAATTTAAAAACTGCATGGAAAGCGATCCAGAGCAAAAGTAAGCTGAGACCGCCTGATTACAACAACATAGGCCGGAGACCGCCGCGGCGGTCTCCGGCCTGTTTCTCTTTCTGGGGATTTAAAGGATGTCCTTTGGCTTTTGCTCCTGCAGGATCCTGAGGAAGAGAGCCGCGGCGGGATTGAGCAGAGATTTGCGCCAGGCTACCGCGCAGGTGATGGAAGCGTCGGCGTGATCGATGGGTACGACTTCAATCGAAGAGGCGGATATTTCTCTGGAAAAGGTGATCGGAAGAATGGAAATCCCAAGCCCCGCGCTGATACACAGGAGTACGGACTTCATATCGTTAAACTGATTGATCACATGAGGGTAAAAACGATACATGCGGCAGTAGTTCATGATCTGCATGTAGAGAATCGGGTTCTCCTCCTCGGAAATCAGGATAAATCGCTCCTTTTGAAGCGCGGAAGGATTCAAATCCGCGCCGGCTCCGGCCAGCGGATGGCCTGCGGGCAGAATCAAACCCAGAGTTTCCGTATGGGTGACAATGGTGTCAAACTCATCACTGTCCGGCAGCATATCCATATACAGAAAATGAAAGTCATAATGATCTTCGCCTTCTTCCAGCAGAGCGTCTCCGGAAGACACGTATGTGACGTCCACAATGATATCGGGGTATTGTTCCCCAAAAATGCGGAGACACTTGGTTAAAAAGGTGTTGGCGGAAGGAACGGTAGCGAGATTCAGGCGCCCTTTCGCTCCGTCATGCAGCTGCTTTACCGCATAAGCGCCTTTTTTCGCCGCTTCCAGGATCTCCCGGGCGTACGGGAGGAAGGTTCTACCCTCTTCCGTAAGTCGAACATCCCGCTTTGTCCGGTAGAAGAGTTTGACTCCCAGCTGCTGTTCCAGATCATGGATCTGGCGGCTGATGGTGGATTGAGGCACGTCATTCTGCTTTGCCGCGTTCGTAAAATTCAACGTCTGGCTGACCGATAAAAAACTTTTAATCTGGTTTAAATTCATCGTTATCCCCCATTGATTGACAGGTGTCCCGAGGAGTGGTATCATCGAAACAAGAAATCTTTTTTATCAATATTCGCGCGTAATTCTCTCTATTTATCCGATTTTGCTATTATACAATAAGATCTTCTTCCTGTAAAGAGGATTCGGAGGGACCAATGAAAACAAAACTTGTAGTTACCGGAATGGGTGCGGTTACACCGATTGGATGCGGTGTGGAAACATACTGGAATAACCTGGTGAACGGAGCCTGCGGGATTGATTCGATCACACAGTTTGACGCTGCCAATCTGGCTGTTCAGATTGCCGCGGAGGTCAGAGATTTTGACATCGCGGCGCATATGCCGAAAAAGCTGATACGGGAAACAGACGCTTTTACGCAGTATGCTTATGTAGCGGCAAAAGAAGCGCTGGGGGACGCCCTTCCGGCTGAACCGGACCGTGTGGGAATCGTTATGGGGACAGCTATGGCGGGAGTGGCGACGACGGCGGCTACTCAGGAAGTGCTGACCAACGCGGTCCACAAAAATGTAGGTCCCCGCTTTGTACCCCGGATTCTGGGAAACATCGCCGCGGCGCAGATTGCGATTAATTACGGGATCTGCGGTCCAAGTCTGACTTTGTCGACCGCGTGCGCTTCCGGAGGGGACGCGGTTTCCACCGGAGCGATGCTGCTGCTTTCCGGTGAGGCGGACGCGGTGCTGGCGGTGGGCGCTGAGAGCATTCTCTGCCCGCTGGTCATTTATTCTCTTGCCAACGCCCATACATTATCACGGACAAACGATGATCCGCAGCATGCCTGCCGCCCCTTTGACACTGGAAGAAACGGTTTCGTTATTGGAGAAGGCGGCGGCGCGTTGGTGCTGGAGACCGAGGAACACGCGAAAAAGCGCGGAGCCAGGATTTATGCCGAACTTGCCGGATGGGCCAACAATAATGACGCGTATCATGTTATCAATCCAATCCCGGATGGAACGAATTCCGCGGTCTGTATGCTCCGGGCTTTGGAACGCGCTGGAATCGCGCCGGAAGAAGTGGGATATATCAATGCCCACGGGACGGGAACGAAAACCGGCGACCGCGCGGAAATGGCAGCTCTGCGGAGAGTGTTCGGCCCGTCCGGAGCGCGCCCTGCGGTGAGTTCAACAAAAGGCGCTACCGGGCACATGATGGGAAGCGGCGGAATTACCGAAGCCATTGCCTGCATCCAGGCCATCCGCTGCGGCGTGTTGCCGCCGACGCTGAATCTGGAAGAGCCGGAGGACGACTTTAACTTTGTCGCGGAGCAATGTCGGGAACAGGAAATTAACGTGGCAATGAGCAATGCGTTTGGATTTGGAGGTCAGAATTCGAGTCTGGTGTTTCGGGGAGTATAAAAGATGAAATTGAATGGTCCCAGTGACCGGCAGTCAGAAATAGCTGCCGCTGAATTGTAGCCAAGTCCCTTCAATCCGGGCTGAAGGATACAAAAAATCTACATTTGCGGGAGCAAACAAATGGACTCTCCCTGATTTTTCAGGATTTCTAGAAAACGTAAGCTTGCTAACCCACAACTTTTGTATCCACGGACCTGTTTCCCGCTGTACAGGATACAAAGAATGTCAACAACTCTGTTTTTTTACAGCATTTCACAAAATCAGTTTCATATAAGTGTATACCGGGCTGAATCGCGCTTTGGGAGCGGACTTGCGGAGAACCAGGAAGATCCAAAAGACGCGTAAAAAAACGAAAAATTGTGATATAATGAAAATCAGTTCAGAGAACACAATTAGAATACAGGAGGAACAAACAAAATGGCAATCATAAATACGCCCCTTGCGGCAGGAAAAATCACATTTAAAAACAGACTGATTTATCCGCCCATTACCATTGCGAAAGCTTCGGCGGACGGGGAAGTGACGGATGATTCGCTGGCTTACTACGAAGAAAAAATGCACGGCGGAAGCTTTTCGCTGGCTATTGTGGAACACTGTTATGTCACACAGGAAGGGAAAGCTTCCAACGGACAGGTGTCCATTGCGGATGACGCTAAGATTCAAGGTCTGGCAAAGCTAGCGCGGGTAATCAAAGGCGCGGGTACGAAAGCGGTGGTACAGATAAATCATGCGGGCAGCTGTACCACCGCGGAAGTGACGGGAATGACTCTCAAAGGCGCGTCGCCGGTACAGAACCCCAGACAGGGAGGGGTTCCCGAGGAAATGACAAAAACGGAAATCCGCGGAGTCGTAGAAGCTTTCAGGGCAGCCGCGGAACGCGGAAAAAAAGCTGGATTTGACGGCGTGGAAATTCACTCCGCCCATTCCTATTTGCTGAACCAGTTTTATTCGCCGCTTACGAATCTGAGAAATGACGAATATGGTGGAAAACTGGAGAATCGCCTTAAGATTCATTTGGAGGTGATTGAGGCAGTAAGGAAGGCAGTTGGGAAGGACTATCCGATATTTTTGAGATTAGGAGCCTGTGATCATATGCCAGGTGGCAATACGATTGAGGACGCGGTCAAAGCAGCTAAAATTCTGGAAGACGCAGGGATCGATATTCTAGATATATCCGGGGGAATGTGCGGTTATGTGAATCCGGAAAGCAGCGAACCAGGATATTTTGGGGAAGAATCTAAAGCGGTTAAAGCAGCGGTAAATATTCCGGTTATTACTACGGGAGGCGTAAAAGCCCCGGAAGACGTAGAGGCTCTGCTACAGGCAGGAGCCGGTGATCTGGTGGGCGTAGGACGGACTGTTATGCAGGATTCGGCCTGGGCCGGACGAACCATCGGGTTTTACAGAGACTGAAATGAACGGAAAAGGGAGCTGCCCGGCAAAAGGCAGCTCCCTTTCCATATATGATATGTCAGAAATCTTGTTTGCGAAATTTAACGGTCTTGAGGATTAAGCGGAAAGCGCTTCCTCACCTTCTACAGGAAGCTCCTGATGACGTTCCGCCCAATAGCGCCCACCCCGGTACAGCTTTTTAAAGAAGAGGTATGCCGGAATCGATGTGGCGGCAAGACCGAGCCCAACGATCCAGTTGTCCGCGAAGATGCTGGCACCGTAGATGGCAATGGGAAAACAGAGATAGATACAGTATGTTTTGTTTCCGAGGGGTACCTTAAAAGGTAGCTGTAGATCCGGATTCTGTACCCGCAGCTTTATATTAGCGATAAACATCATGATGACCGGAACCGCGTATAGGATAGAGGCGATTCCAACAAATTCAATAAAGCTTCCGGACGTACACAGAACAATACTGACAAGGGAAAGGATAATGATCGCGGCATAAGGTGTTTTGCGTGTCTTATGCTCTTTGGAGAAGATCTGAAAGAATTGTCCTTTCCTGCTGAAGGAAGCCATTACATGGGCGTAAGCCAGTATGTATTCACAAAGGATCATCATGCTTGCCAACCCTCCGGCGACCACAAAGGCCCATCTGAGAGGCGCGCCGCCTAAAATCCCTCCGATTTCCACAAAGGATAAAGGCCCTTCGGAAGACCAGCTCTGCCAGTTGCCGACCGCCGCCAGGGCGGGGATTACGAATAGAATGTACATGATGGAGATAATCGGAACCGCAATTACAATCGCTTTTGGAACCAGCTTTTCTCCATGCTCGATCTCGCCTGACATGGTAGAAATCGTTTCAAACCCCGTATTGAACCAGATTCCGATGAGAAGTCCCTGGCCTGCGGCCTCAAGGAAAGACATATCCTGCGGATGTATTGGCTTGACCGGACTGTATTCAATATTCATAAAAGATAATACAATTAATACAAGAAACGGAATAATCGCCAGGATGGTAATTACAGTAGCCATATTGCTGACGAGCTTGATTCCGAGAATGTTGATGACTGCAAAGAGGGAAATCAGACATGCGCATAGCAGCCAGTAGATAAAGTCATTAACCTCAACAGGAATCAGCATTTTCAGGTAGTTGGCGCTGAGCACGGCAAAGGTGGCGGGTTCAACAAATCCCGCAATCGTGTAACACCAACCGCTTACAAAACCGGCCTTCTCTCCAAGGCCTTCTTTGGCCCAGGTGTACATGCCGCCGTCCTCCGGGTAAGCGGAGGACAGCTCTGCGGAAGAAAGGCCAAAGGGGAGTGACCAGACAAATGGAATCGCAATGAACACGAGCATGGTCATTCCTGGTCCCACGGATCCTACCAGGTCTTCAATTCCGAATCCCCCGCCGGCAACGGTCACACATATCATAGCGATGAGACCTACTAGGGAGATCTTTGTTTTTTTATGTGACATAGCAGATATGCCTCCTTTCTGGATTTGGATACCGGGGCAGTTATAGAAGCATTGACTTATTTCGCTGCCTCCGTTTCCCGCCCCGCTCCTATAAGAAATGTTTGGATTACTGATTCAGATCCTCCAGCATTTTCTGCTCATTCAACATATCCGCATATTCGGAATCCATTTCTTTAATTCCTGCAGGGAATTCATATTTTGCCAGACGTTCTACGAATGGATCCGGATCAAAGTGTTCCGGCCCCCAAGCTCCGGCGTCATTCCAGATCCCTTTGGCAATCAGTTCCATCATAATAACAGGACCTACAGCTGTCTGAGCGACAACGGAGTTTGTTGTGAATTTTTTAATGCAGTCCTGATTGTCTGCTATCTGATACAGATATACGGATCTGTATTTTCCATCTTTCCAGCCTGTTACCCAGGTACCTGCGCAGCCTTTTCCGGTCATAGTCATCGTCGTGTCTACCGGGCTCGGAATTACTTTGCAGACGAAATCTCTTGGTGTGATTTCACTGTCTCCAACTTTAATCTTTGTATGTTTATCCGCCAGACCGTATTCATGCAGCACCAGCAGTTTCTTTCTGAAATCAGCCGGAACACCATATTTAAACGTGCAGCGGTTGCAGTCGATTTCTCTTGGAACAAGCAGAACTTCTTCATGCTCTACATTTACGACTTCTACATCGCCGATTCCGCCGGGGAAGTTAAATACTTCCGGTTCCGAGAACTGTTCGGTACAGAACCAGTGACCGTCCGGATTCTGTTCATTCTTTTCCCAGATTACCGGAGGCGCCAGACATTCTTCAATGGTGGTCCATACGGAGAAACCAAAATCGGAATCTGTATTGCCATAATTATCTCCATCTCTTACATTTACTTCATCAATCTTGTCAAAGAGATGTTTTTCCGCGTATTTGGCGAAGACGTCCGCCATGCCGGGTTCCACGCCGGAACCGCAGATTGCGATCTGTCCGGAAGCTTCCCACTCTTTTTGCTTGGCGAACTGATAGTCGCCCAGCTTAATATTTGATAATTCATAAGGCTTTTCCGGATGAGGAGTACCTAAAGTCATCGCGCAGTCCAGATAACCGATGCCGGCTTCCAGGCAGGTATCAAAAATCGTTTCATTCATTCTCGGATCACACGCGTTCATTGCGAATGTAATATCATGTTCTTTTGCTACTGCTTTAATACTTTCCGCGTCCATGGCGTTGATCTGAGCCGGGACAAACTTTCCGCCGCCGCATATTTCATTGGCGACTTTCTTCGCGCGTTCAAAATCATAAAATGGACCACATGGTCCATTCGATTGAAATTTCAATATTTTTGATTTTAGATCCGTGGATGATCACTTTGAGACTGAACAAGATGCATTAATTCCACTCTTGTCGAAACGTCCAGCTTTTCAAAAATATTGTGCATGTGACGTTTGACTGTATGCTTGGAAATAAACAGGCGATCCGCGATATCCGGATTGGTCAGTCCCTGATAGGCAAGAAAAAACACGTCGCGTTCCCGCTGAGTCAGGCGGTGCTGTTCCGCTACCAGATTAATAAGATCTTCCTCTGTAAGCGCGGGTTGGGATTTATGATCCTTTTCGAAAAAAAGCGGAGAAAAATCCTTTTTATACATATAAAAAATTGTAAGGAAATTAATGATCAACAACAAAATCGAAGTCACTCCGTAAAGGAGGGTACATTTTACTCCTATATCCACCTGGTGGATAAAGACAGAAACAACGACTGTATTATTCCATAGATTGTTAAAATTTACCAAAATGCTGACTGTAAGAATATAATGCCGGCTGGCCTTGTCCAACAGATCCCGATATCCGAGCCATATATAAGCAGCTATAAAAACGATGACCGTAAGACCAAGTACAATTTCTGCCACAATTACGATGACTTCTGCCCAAAATTGATCGGTGGAATAATATTCATCTAAAAGGAAAATATAAATCATAGCAGAGCAAATCATTAGGATCGCGAAAACTTTATTTGTATATTTTCGCCACAGAGCCATTTTAGGATTGGGAGAAACGATAATCGCGTCAATTAGCTTGACCCAACTGTACCCCATTGCGTAAAAAATAACAGAGTCCAAGGCTCTGAGGAAGATATTTGCGGCAAATTCCCCCAAAACAAGCTCACGGTAATATGTAATATAATAGAAAAGCCCCAATATAATTGATATAACTATAAAAAAAGCGGAAGCTTTCAGCAGCCGTGTCTTACCTACATCCCGATGTTTCCCGATTATAATAATCAGAGTAATGGCCTGGAGGCTGAGAAAACACATGATAGTATAGGTAATAAAAAGTGTATTTGAGATCATATCTGCCCCTCCTTATCTTTTATAAATAAATTGTCGGATTTTTTTCGCAATGGTAAAAGTATAGCATTGAATGTTCGAAGATGGCAACGTAGAATAAGATTTTTTAGATAGAGGCAAATAAATACCAACATTACAACAAATTAATGGAGGAAAATTGGTTGACAAAGACAGAAAATTCAAAGTAATATAGAGATAATAATGTGAATACCAACTCCGATTTTCGTTTGACACCCTGTGCCGGCGAAAACGTCAGGGTAGCGGGAGCGATCCGGCTGCCTGCCAGTGTGCGAAGGAGAGGGATTGATTTGACAATTAGTCTCGCCTGCGCACTTTTTTTGTCCCTGAAAGCGGAAGAGGGCGCCGGGTCGGGACAAGATGGACTGTGCATGTGCAAGAGGAAAGGTGGAGGATAAGATGATAAAAGATGCACGAATCCTATACATTGACTTAAAGGAGAGGGTAATTGAAACCAGAACGCTGGAAGCGGAGACTTATCGGAAATATCCGGGCGGATCCGCGCTTGGCATGTATCTGATGCTGCGGGAAATGGATCCCGGAGTTGATCCGTTGTCTCCGGAAAATATGTTGATTTTTTCCGTCTCCCCGCTGACCGGGATTCCTATCAGCGGTCAGAGCCGGATGTGTGTAACGACCAAAAGTCCACTGACCGGAACTGCCGGGGATTCTCAGGTAGGAGGGTTTATTCCGGTCGCGGTCAAAGGAAATGGTTGGGACAGCATTGTAATAAAAGGGAAAGCGGATACCCCGGTATACCTGTATATCGAAAAGGACAAAGCGGAGATTCGGGACGCGTCAAAAATGTGGGGAATGCTTACAGGTGAAGCGGAAGAGGCTATTGCGGAAGATCTGGGACATCGCAAATTTGAGTCGTCCATTATCGGTCCCGCGGGGGAAAATCAGATTCCCTACGCCGCTATCATGCACAGAAGGAGCCGCGCTAACGGACGGAACGGAGTGGGAGCTGTTATGGGCTCAAAGAACCTGAAGGCCTTGGTGGTAAAAAAGGCGCCGCCGGTTCTTCCGGAGGATCCGGATAATATGAAGAAATATCTGACTCTCAATGTGAAAGAGAAAATGGCGGCCAACGATACCATTGTGGATACGGCGGTAAACGGATCCGCGGGCTGCGTGGACGGTCACGCGGCGGAAGGCTTTCTGCCGTCTTACAACTGGGAGAAAGGTCTAATGGATGACTGGATTAAAACGGCCGGAACAACGATCACCAATACGGTTCTGAAAAAGCGGGAGACCTGCTTTGGCTGCGCGATTCGGTGCAAGGGTGTGGTGGACATACCGGGCAAAGCGGATCCGGAATACGGAGGACCGGAATACGAGACCTGCGCCACCTTTGGCTCTTACTGCGGAAACACGGATCTGGGAGATATCTGCCACGCGAATCAGCTCTGCAATATGTTTGGGTTGGATACAATCACCTGCGGCGCGACTATCGCGTGGGCGATGGAATGTTTTGAAAAAGGAATTCTCACGGAAAAAGATACCGATGGATTGGAATTGAAGTTTGGAAACGGAGCGGTGTTTGATGCGTTGATTAAAAAAATCGCCCGCAGAGAAAAGGGAGTTGGCGAGCTTCTGGCGAAAGGCAGCGCCGCCGCGGCGAAAGAATTAGGCCCGGAAGCGGAAGAACTGGTGGTTGCCTGTAAAGGGCAGGAGTGGCCGGCTCATATGGTACAGTTTAAACCGAACCTGGCCCTGAACTACGCGGCGAACCCTTTTGGCGCGGATCATCAGTCCTCTGAGCATGATCCGGCGTTGATGGCTCCGGACGACGACCAGAACTGGATTTGGCCGAACATGCTGGATCATTTTGAAAAATGCGATCGCTATGGTGTGCTGGATGATAACAAGGCCCGGTTTGCTTACGCGACTCAGAAGTTCTACGCTATGATGGACAGCCTGTGTCTGTGTCAGTTCGCGTGGGGACCGGCGTGGCAGCTGTACGGCCCGCAAGATTTGGTGAATTTCTGTAAATATGGAATCGGATGGGAGACTTCCATCGCGGAGCTGCAGGAAATCGGAGAGCGCCGCATCAATATGATGCGTCTCTTTAACCAAAAACTAGGGTTTTCAAGGAAAGATGATACTCTGCCGAAGAAAGCCTTCCTTCCGGTGGAACTTGAAGCTGGAGAGGTCGCGCAGATTACGCCGGAACAGTTCGAACACACACTGACAACCTATTATGAATATGCCGGGTGGGACGCGGAGACCGGAAACCCCACACAGGAAACCATCGAGCGTCTCGGCCTTGGATGGGTACGGGAGAAATTATGCTTGTAACACTTAATAAAAAAGAAATGATGCTGAAGGAAGGCATGACAGTATCAGAGCTAATTAAACAGCGGAAAATGCGTAAGGCAGCCGTCTGGATTAACGGGCGCCAGCTGCTTTCCGCGGAATACGAAACCTGCGTAATACAAGAAGGAGATGAGATACGCCTCCTTCGGATTATGGCGGGCGGATAAAATTTATCTTCACGTTGAGCCGGCGGTATGTGTCCATATCACCGGCTTTTAAATTTACAAAAAATTAACATTGGTTTTACGAATAGAATTAACCGTTTTCTGATATTCTTTTGTTGGTTTTTCAGGAAAAAAAGAAAAATATAGAGGCTGACAGAGCCGCGGTGTTTCCCGTACAATAGAATTAAAGCACAATCTGTCCCAGAACCTGATCCGGATTCTCCTTGCCAGTCATTCCTGCTGATTGTGCCAGTTATACAAGGAGGACAAAATAATGAAAAAGAAACTGACAAGAGTGCTGATTGCGGCACTGATTTTCGCGGTGGCAACCGGGCTGGTTTTTGCGGATTCTTCGGGTAGCCGGAACGCGGCGGAAGGCAATAGTCCCGAATCGGAAGTTGCCTTTGCGGCAGGACTGACTTTTTATTCACAAAAAGATGAACAGGCGATCCTGCGCCTGACGAACCTGGGGCAAACAGAGATGCGGGTCGCGCAGCAGGCACACTACATAGACAATATCGGATCCGCCGGTTCGATAGCGGGAAACGCGGGAACCCAGACTGTCCTGGAGCCGGGGGAGACTAAGCGGATTGAATTTCATCTGGCGGCACCCTGCTCTCATGGAGAAAATTCCATTCTGTCCTTTTTCTTTGAATATGACGGATACTGGTATTTGGGAAAGGTGGGACAGAAGAACGGAATTGAATATTTTTTAGACCATGATTGAACCGCCGGGATTTCCTTGCATAACCCCTGCCAAGCCTCTCATAAAAATTTGATTTTTCCATAAAAATGAGATAGAATATTCGTATTAGCGACTCGGGCGAAAAAGCTCGAAATCGGAGACAAATTCTAAGCAGAGAAGAGAGAAACAATGGAACATATTATTTGGAACAAAGAAATGGAGTGCGCGGACAAGGAGACCATACGGGAGATTCAGCTGGCGAGGCTGAAGAAGACTGTGGAAACCTGTTATGAACGGGTGCCTCTGTACAAGCGCAAATTTGATGAGATCGGGTTAAAACCGGAACATATTAAAACCCTGGCGGATGTAAAGCATCTTCCCTTTACGACCGCGGAGGATCTGAAAAACAGCTATCCTTTCGGGATGTTCGCGGTCGATAAAAGAGAAGTGGTGCGGATTCACGGCTCTTCAGGAACCACAGGAAAACCCAAAATCGTAGGATACACAAAACAGGATTTGGACAACTGGTCGGAAATTATGGCCAGAGTGATCTGCGCGGCGGGAGGCACGCCTGATGATATTGTGCAGATTGCCTTTGGATACGGGCTGTTTACCGGAGGATTCGGACTTCATTACGGTATGGAGAAAATCGGAGCTATGGTTGTTCCTCTTTCCAGCGGAAATACAGAGCGACAGCTTATGATTATGCAGGACTTTGGTTCGACTATTCTGATTGCCACACCATCCTATGCCCTGTACCTGGCTGACGAAATCGAAAAACGAGGAATCGATAAAGACAAGATTAAGCTCCGCCTTGCGCTTTTCGGAGGCGAAGGCCATACGGAAGAAATGCGGGCGAAGATCGAAAAGCAGCTGGGCATCCTGGCTACAGAAAACTATGGCCTTTCCGAGGTGGGAGGCCCGGGTTACGCCGGCGAATGCTATCTGAAGCAGGGCATGCATATCGCCGAAGACCAGTATTATACGGAAATCGTTGATCCGGATACGTTAGAACCGCTGCCGATGGGAGAAAAGGGGGAAGTGGTCATCACATCTCTCGTAAAACAGGCATTCCCGGTTCTCAGATATCGGACCAGGGACATCAGCTGGCTGAATGACGAGCCGTGCGAATGTGGAAGAACTTCTATGCGGATGGCTAAGATTCAGGGACGTACCGACGATATGATGGTAATCCGCGGAGTCAACGTATTCCCGTCCCAGATCGAGTCCGTTGTCATGGGAATGAAAGAGGTAGAACCGTTCTACGAAATTGTGCTGACGAGCGAAGGCTATATGGATCGAATCGAGGTTAAAGTGGAATTTTCCGACGCGTCACTGCTGGATGACTTCACAAAACTGGAAGCTCTCAGAGCTAAGATTAAACATAATCTGCGGGTCATCCTGAACATTGATGCCAAAGTTACGCTGGTTTCACCGGGAACCTTGCCGCGTTTTGAAGGAAAAGGAAGACGGGTAATCGATCATAGAAAGAATAAATAAAAAACACTGAGTAAAGAGGTTGGACATGGAAAAGAAAATAATGTTAGGAAATGAAGCCTTCGCGAGAGGCGCTTACGAAGCAGGAGTAAAGGTGATTTCCTCCTACCCGGGAACTCCGAGTACAGAAGTGACGGAAGCGGCGGCCCGGTATGATGAAATCCATGTGGAATGGGCGCCTAACGAAAAGGTAGGCACAGAAGTCGCGGTCGGCGCGTGTATCGGAGGAGCCAGAGCCCTTTCCTGCATGAAGCATGTAGGACTGAATGTGGCGGCGGATCCTTTTTACACGGCTGCTTACACAGGCGTTACCGGCGGTCTGGTTATCCTGGTAGCCGACGATAACGGATGCCACTCCAGTCAGAACGAGCAGGATTCCCGCTACCATGGAAAAGGCGCGGGCGTTCCGGTACTGGAGCCTGCTAACGCGCAGGAATGCAAAGACTTTATGAAATACGCGTATGAACTGAGCGAAAAGTACGATACGCCGGTTCTGATGCGTTCCAATACCCGGATTTCCCATTCCAGAGGAATCGTTACTGTTGGGGAGCGGGAAGAAAGAGAAAACAAACCTTACGAAAAAAATATACAAAAATATGTCGCTATGCCGGCTATGGCGAAAAAACTGCATATCGCGCAGGAAAAACGCCTGAATCAGATTGAAAAAGATTCCAGAGAATTCCCGATTAACCGGATCGAGATGAACGACAAAAAAATTGGTATTATTACCAGCGGGATCTGCTACCAGTATGTCAAAGAAGCTCTGCCTCAGGCCAGCGTGCTGAAAATGGGAATCATTAATCCTCTTCCCAAGGATCTGATTCGGGAATTCGCGCGGCAGGTGGAAGAAGTCTATGTCATTGAAGAGGGAAATCCGTTCTTTGAAGAGCAGATCCGCGCCATGGGAATCCCCGCCAAAGGAAAGGACATGTTTACGATTCAGGGTGAATATTCCGCGAATATGATTCGGGAAGCCTTTACCGGAGAAACTCCGGAGCATGTTCCCGCCCAGCCGGCGCCGGGAAGGCCGCCGCTCATGTGCGCGGGATGCCCGCACAGAGGATTGTTCTACATATTAGGAAAGCTGAAAAAGACCGTAATGGGCGATATCGGATGCTATACGCTGGGCGCGCTGCCTCCGACTTCAGCCATGGACGCCTGTCTCTGTATGGGCGCGTCTATCACAATGGCCCATGGGTTTGAAAAAGCGAGAGGCGCGGAAGCGGCGAAGGATACCGTAGCGGTACTGGGAGACTCGACTTTCTTCCATTCCGGAATTACAGGTCTTATCAACATGAATTATAATCAGTCTACGGGAACGGTAATCGTTCTGGACAACCGGATTACGGGAATGACCGGGCATCAGGACAATCCGTCTACCGGAAAGAACGCCAAAGGAGAACCTGCGCCTGCCATTGATATCGCGGATATGGCCCGGGCCTGCGGCGTAAAACATATTGTGGAAGTAGATCCTTTTGACCTTCCCGCTGTGGAAAAAGCAGTCAAAGAAGAAACAGAGAGAGAGGAACTTTCCGTTATCATCACTAAGCGTCCGTGCGCGCTGATTGTAAAACAGCCGAATATTCCTCATGTAATCACAGATAGCTGCAAGAACTGCAAAAAGTGCATGGATATCGGATGCCCGGCTATTGAAATGGAAAACGGAAGACCTGTCATCGCGGCGGAACGCTGCGTAGGATGCGGCCTGTGCAAACGCGTATGCCCGTTTGGAGCGATTGAAGAGGAGGTAAAATAGGATGAAGGATATAAATATACTGATCGTAGGTGTCGGCGGACAGGGCACCCTCCTTGCCAGTGTTCTGCTGGGAAAGATCGCTCTGGAAGAAGGATATGACGTAAAACTCGCGGAAGTCCACGGAATGGCGCAGCGGGGCGGAAGCGTCGTGACCCATGTGAGAATCAGCGAGGGGGAAGTGAGATCTCCGCTTATCGAAGAAGGCGGCGCGGATGTGATCGTCGCTTTTGAGGAACTGGAAGCGTACCGCTGGATTTCCTATCTGAAAAAAGGCGGCGCGATCTTTGTGAATTCCCAGCAGATTAAACCGATGCCGGTCATTATGGGACAGGCGGAATACCCTGCGGATATCCTGGGCTTTTTAAGAGAAAACGCGGAGAAAGTGACGGCTCTGGACGCCCTTGGAATCGCTACGGAATGTGGAAGCGCGAAGGCGGTCAACACCGTGCTTTTAGGCGCGATGGCGAAAGAACTGCCATTCCCGAAAGAAACCTGGGTTCGGCAGATTGAAAGCACAGTAAAACCAAAGTTTGTCGAGCTGAATAAAGAAGCTTTTGAAAAAGGATACAATGCATAATGGAAAACAGGAGGAACCAGAAAGATTATGATTTGGAATGAAGCGATCGAATGTGCGGATCGGGAAGCCATGCAAAAAATTCAGCTGGAACGGCTGAAAGAAACGGTGGACTATGTGTATGAGAACGTAGGACCGTACAGAAAAAAGATGGAGGAAAAAGGTGTTGTGCCGGGGGATATCCGGACTCTGGCGGACATTACAAAGCTTCCGTTTATTACAAAAGAAGATTTGGCAAATAATTATCCGAACGGATTATTCGCGGCGGATATGGAAGACATTGTCCGTATTCACGCGTCTTCCGGAACTACGGGAAAGCCTAAGATTGCGGGATATACCCGCGGCGATCTGGATATGTGGGGAGAATGTGTGGCAAGATGTCTGACCATGGCGGGAGCGACGAAGAAATCCGTCGTTCAGGTAGCTTACGGGTATGGACTGTTCACCGGCGGCCTGGGGGCGCATATCGGCGCGGAAACCATCGGTGCCACTGTCATTCCCATGAGCAGCGGAAATACACAGAAGCAGCTGATGTTCATGCAGGATTTGAAGAGTACCCACCTGTGCTGCACCCCGTCTTACGCGCTGACGATTGCGGAAGCAGCGGAAAAAGCGGGTCTGTCCCCGGAAGAGATTTCTCTGAAAGCAGGAGTCTTTGGAGCGGAGCCGTGGACCGAAGGCATGCGCAATGAAATTGAAAAGCGTCTGGGAATCCACGCTCATGATATTTACGGACTTTCGGAGGTTATGGGTCCGGGTGTTTCTACAAGCTGCAGTGAGAACGCGGGTATGCACATTATGGAAGACTATTTCTTCCCGGAAATCATTGATCCGGATACCCTGGAACCGCTTCCTGACGGAGAAAAGGGAGAGCTGGTAATCACAACCATCGGTAAAAAAGGCATGCCGCTGGTTCGTTACCGGACAAGGGATATCTGCTATCTGAATCATGAAAAGTGTGAATGTGGAAGAACTCTGGTGAGAATGAGCCGTGTATTCGGGCGTACGGACGATATGCTGATCATCCGCGGAGTCAATGTATTCCCGTCTCAGGTTGAGACTGTGATTTCCAGATTCTCTGAAACTTTGACGATGAACTATAAATTGTATGTCGGCAGAGAAGATAACAAAGACACCTTTGAACTGGCTGTCGAACTGGCGGAAGGTCTGGCAATTGATGATATTACATTTGTGGAAAACCTGAGAACCCGTGTCGATCACGAACTTCGCAGCATTTTGGGAATCGGATGTAAGATTCGTTTCCTGAACGCGGGAACCCTGCCGAGGAGCGAGGGAAAAGCGGTCAGAGTGGAAGATACAAGAAAGCTGTAACTGAAGATTAGGAGGAAACAAAGATGTTAATTAAACAGATGTCCGTATTTGTGGAAAACACGACTGGGAGACTGGCGCAGCTGACAAGAGTACTGGGAAACGATGGAATTGATATTAAAGCTTCCTGTATCGCGGATACCGTGGATTTCGGAATCCTCAGATGTATCGTTGATGATCCGGAAGAGGCGACCAGAGTATTGAAGGAGCATGGCTTTACCGCCAGCATCACGGAAGTGATCGCGGTGGAACTGGAAGACCGTCCGGGCGGATTCGCTGATGTACTGGAAATCCTGGCAAAAGAAAATATTGGCGTAAATTATATTTATTCTACAATCCGTTCCAAAGAAGGCGCGGCGATTATTGTTCTGAAAGTGGAAGATCCGCAGAAAGCGATTGACGTCCTGCTGAGCAACAATGTAAAGCTGTACAAAGCGCATGAACTGGGGAATATCGGAAAATAAGGAAAGGATGAAAAGAGCCTGCTGTGAGGGCGTGGATTGAACCGCCTATCAGCAGGTTTTTTTATGCCATAATTTTTGAAGATTTTGTCTTTTCCAATTTCTATCTTGTAGGAAAGAAAAAATACAAGTATAATCAAGACATGGATAGAAATTGTGTTATTTGAAGGACAAGGAGGAAAAGATGCGGAATCAAAAACGACACATTGCGCTGCTTGCCGCTGCGATTATGATCTTAACAATTGTACCCGCTATAACGGCGGAAACCGCAGTCGCGGCTGAAAAAGAATTAAAACTGGCGAGAGTCAAGCTGGTAAACCACGCTGTGGGGAACAGAAGCATAAAGAATTCGTGGAAGAAGGTGAAAGGCGCGAAAGGCTACGAAATATATCGTGCCACGAAATTAAAGGGAAAGTACCAAAAAGTAAAGACTATAAACAGGGCAAAGACCGTATCCTGGACAAACAGGAACTTGAAAAAGGAAAAGGGCTATTACTATAAAGTGCGGGCGTACCGGATTACAGACGGTGAAAAGGAGTACGGCAAATTTAGCAGTGTTCAGTGGGCTGTTCCCACCAATTATCCTAACTGGTCGTACAGCATTAGTAGAAAATCCAAAAAGACTAAAACCATTAAGCTGACCATCACGAATAAAAGCAAATTCAGGATGACGTTCGCAAAAGACGGGATATATTTTAAAAACTCATTAGCCGCGAAAAGATGGGACACAATGACGGGCGAGCAAAAAGTGAATTCATCAAATGCGGACCTGCAAGCGAAAGGGATTTATCCTACCAGTATGAACAAAAAATATACAGTGAAACCCGGAAAAAGCATCACCTTAAAGTATAAAACGCAGAAGGCGGTAAAGTATCAGAAGGGCGGCTATGTGGAGAGTACATTCCGTTATCATAAAAAGGACTATGGAACCCGACATAGCTATAAGCACGGAGAGGCGTATTGGGTGTATCAGTAAACTTGCGGAAAAGTTAAGGAGGAAAGAATGAGTCTGAAAAAACATATTTCGTTGATTCTGATTTTGGCAATGCTGATGACAGCTGTACCGGCATTAGGAACAGCTGATTCCGTTTCAGCGGCATCCACTCTGAAAAAACCGGCGCTGACCAATCACGCGGCGGGAAGTAAAAGCATAAAAAATACCTGGAAAAAGGTCAGAGGAGCCAAAGGTTATGAGGTCTATCGGTCAGCAAAGAAAAAGGGCAAGTACCAAAAAGTAAAGACGATAAAAAAGGGAAAAACAACTTCCTGGACAAATAAAAAATTAAAGAAAAACAAGGCGTACTTTTATAAGGTACGCGCCTACAAAATTGTAAAAGGAAAAAAGAAGTACAGTAAATTCAGCGCTGTGCAGAGAGCGGTAACGACCAATACGCCCGCTTGGGAATGGTACATGAGTAAGAAAAGTGAAAAAACAGATACCATTAAGCTGGAAATAACCAACAAGAGCCGCTATAATATGAACTTTACAAAAAACGGGATTTTTTTCAGAGATGCGGATTCCCTGGAGCAGGCGGCGGAGCTGGGAGAGAGTGCCACCCCTCAGGAACTGGAAGCTGCCGGAATCTATGAACTGAAAGCAAAGGCAGGAGCCATTCGACCGGGAAAGACGAAAGTTCTGACTTATAAAGCGGATAAGGAAGTGGATTACTCAAGGAAAAGTATTCTGTTCGGGGAATTCAAATATAATAAGACGAAATATCTTATTTTCGCGGGCTGGGATATGGAGGCCGGATATATAAAAGAATAGCTGAAACCAAATTAGGAATGAAGAAGGGGCAAAACGTATTTTTAGCAAAAACATCTGAAATTTTTCAGGTGTTTTTGCAATTTTGTGATACAATAAAGTACCAGTAAAGAAAAGAGGAACTATATGAGCTTAGGAAGAAAAATCATATTTGTAATCGCGCTCATGGTTTTCGTCGGCGCGCTCGGTGCGATTGTAAACCATTACGTGACCGGATGGCGGGCGGAGAAAGCTTTGACGGATTTGGGCGAACTGAAAACGGAGCAGGAAGATCTGGTTACAGATAAGGGAGTTGTAATTGGAAAATATGTAAATCTTTATAAAAAAAATTCGGACATTATCGGATGGATTACCGTGGACGGAACCAATATTGATTATCCGGTAATGCAGACGCAGGATGACCCGGAATTTTATCTGCGGCGGAACTTCGATAAAGAGTATAGTGTGTCAGGCGTGCCGTTTCTTGACGCGGCCAGCGACATATTCAAACCCACTTCCAACTGGCTGCTCTACGGACACAATATGAAGGACGGAACCATGTTCCATGATCTGCTGGAATATGCGGATGAAGATTTTTATAAATCTCATAAAACGATAAAATTTGACACGATTTATAAAGGCGGACAGGGAGAATATGAGGTTCTGGCAGCTTTTTATTCGCGGATCTATCCGGAAGATAAGACCGTCTTTAAATACTATAATTATGCGGGAATCACCAGCGAGAAGGACTTTAATGAATACTTGCAAGGTGTCCGGGCGCTCTCCCAGTATGACACTGGCGTGGAGGCGGAATATGGAGATCAGCTGTTGACCCTTTCTACCTGCAGCTACCATGTTGAAGATCGGATGGGCAGATTCGCGGTGGTGGTAAAGCGAATCAGATAAAACAACCGTAAAAAGAACTTTCCACAGAAAACAGTGGGAAGTTCTTTTTGAGTTTTGTGGCTATGATAGAAAATCATTAATTACCAGCACCAGATAATTACTGTCATAGAGTGTTCGCGTGAAATAAGATGCGTCCAGACCTGAGAGAATCAGTTCCGTACTGGTAGGAGAAACCAGATTCACTATCGGCAGAAGCAAAGCCAAAAATAAAAAGACAAATACTACGCCTCTTAGAAAACCGGCCAGAAGCCCAAGCAGTCCATCCAAAAATCCCGTAAACCCCTTTGCCCTGCGTTTGGAAAGACCAATGGTCAGAAAAAATAAAATTATTTTCACGGCAATCAAAATCAAGAAAAAGCATAAGAGAAGCATAGTAAGTTCGGTAAGCCTTTCTGACAGCGCTTCCGCCGCATTCTCCGCGGTTTCTGTAATTTGTCCCATAATAAGGGGGAAGGTATCCGAGGAAGAGCTTAACGCGTCGGAAGAAATGGAAAACTTGTTCAAGAATGCTGTGTAAATATGGTCATCAAGACCTGTTTTTTCAGAGAGCAGAGTCCGCAGAGGCGATGCGAGAAAGAATGCCGCGATCATAGCGCCGATCCAACCTAAGGTATGGGAAAATGTATAGATAAATCCACGTCGGAAACCGGAAACCATTGTCAGGATGATGATTGCGGCCACAATTACATCGAAAATCAAAATTACACCTCCACTTATTCGAATAGGCAATAAAATATGTTCATATATTACTAGAAAAGTGATGAAAAATCAAGGAGGTCACAGGCCATGCAGAATATGCACCATAAAAAGAGCTTCGTTATGCTCGAGGAGCAAAATCATAATTTTGCGCAGGATAAAACGAGGCCAATAAAAGGATACTTGAAAATCGAAACAGGAGGAGAACGGGGAGCGGTCCGGATCGGCGCGGATAATCTTCGTTACTTTGAACGGGGCGGATATGTCTACAAGCTGCTGTTCTTTGGAAAAAAGAATGAAAAAACCATCTATAAAATCGTTGGAAGCCTACTTTTGAGCAGTAGAGGAAGAGGGGAAACTTACCTGCGCTTGAACCCTGTAGATGTTGATGGGAAAGGAAACGGACTGGAACACTTTCAGATTGCGGTTGTGGCGGCTGTTTCCACCACAGACAGCAGAGAGCCTCTTCATCCAATCCTGCGGGGAGATATGGAAGAAAAGGAAAAAATAAAATGCCAGAAATCCGGATCGGTTACATACAATCAGTATTATAATCAATACATACTTGAGTGCTGCGGGGAAATTGAAAACAAACGGGAAATGTATGACAGGACGGTTCCGTTTAAGGAGGATAAAACGGATGCGGACTGGATTCGAGTTGTCAACCTGGGACGTTTCCCCATGGTGTCGCCGGGAGCTCGGTATATGATCTCTCGATATCGGCATTTTATTTTCGGAACAGATTTTAATTATTATTATATTGGGGTGCCGGGCCGGTTCCTAGAACAGGAACAGCCGGATCAAGGAAGGTCCGGATTTGTTTTGTGGCAGCCAATTTTGGGTGCCGAAGGATACCATGCCGATGCGAAAGACGCGCCGCTAAAAAACAGGCAGGTCGCGTATGGTTATTGGATTGCGGCGATTAATCGGAAGACCGGTGAGATCGAGTCCCCGTTTGGAGCAGAAAACTAAGGAAATTCGCTGTCAAGCATTTTTGAAAATGTCCCAAAAAATCTTTAAGATAGGCCCCGATGGATTCGGGGCTTATCTTTTATGAGAGATTATGCTCCGTGATAATTAAAATATTGACAGCAGGAACCC
>NZ_JACRYT010000016.1 GCF_014333425.1 Zhenpiania hominis
TCCACTCTTAACTTCAACCGAAGCGTCCGTTAAAAGCTTCTCGCTCGACTTGCATGTGTTAGGCACGCCGCCAGCGTTCATCCTGAGCCAGGATCAAACTCTTTTTGAATGGTATCAAATCTTTCCCTCTCGGAAAAGCTTCAATCTCGTTTGTCTCGCTCATTTCACGCTTCTCGCGCTTTGCGATTTGTTCCGAAATCTCTTCGTTTTCTTTTTTGGAATTTCCGGAAACGTTCAAGTTGTTTTCTTCTTGTCCGTCTTCCTTCCATCTCCCGGAAGTCTCTCGACTCCCGTTCGCTGGATTTCTATGCTATGAAATTTTCATGGTTCTTGCCCTTTTCGGGCACTGTCCGCTTTTCAGCGAACATCTGTTATTTTACCATCTTCTGAGCTGTTTGTCAGCCACTTTTTTTATTTTTTTCCGTCTTTCTTTCTAGCTCTTCGTGGCCGCTCTCATCTGACAGCTTGTCTATATTACCAAATCATTCCCTCTCTGTCAACACCTTTTTCGAAACTTTTTTATCTTTTTTTCCCTCCCCCTGTTTTTGCACGTTTGACAGCACCGTTCCTATAATAGCTGGCTAAGCCTGGCGAGTCTGCCCCGGTCCATAGGAGGAACGTTTCGCAGCTTATAAGGAATGCCCAGCTTATCCCATTTTTCAATAGCCATATTATGATATCCAAGAAGCTCAATGGTGTATAAGTTTTTCACCCTCTGTTCCACAAAAGCTTTCAGCGACTTAACATCTTCCTCGGTATCGTTGATTCCCGGAACAATGACTTGTCGAATCCATAACGGCTTATTTTCGTCGTTAGCAAAATCGATTACCTGCAGCAAATTATCTTGACTAACCCCTGTTATTTCCTTAAATTTCTCCTCATCCGGATGTTTTACATCTAAAAGCAACATCTGGCTTTTTTCGATCGCGCCTTTTGTAAAGTCATCCACCCATGTGCCGCTGGTATCAAGAATGGAAGAAATCCCTTCCTTCGAAAGCGCTTCCATAGCTTCGATTAAAAATTCCCCCTGAAGGAGAGGTTCTCCACCGGAAAATGTCACTCCTCCATCTTTGCCATAATAAGGTCTGCCTCTTTGGGCAGTATGCACCACCTGTTCAACCGAAATTTCTTCTTTGCCGGCGGTGGACCAGGAGTCGGGGTTATGGCAGTAAACGCACCTGGCCGGACACCCCTGTAAAAAAAATACCGTTCTAATTCCCGGCCCGTCAACCGCCCCAAAAGTTTCAATCGAATGTAATCTCCCTGTCGTCATAGTTCCTCCTTAAAACCGATCCGATTCAACCTTTAACAAATAAGGTGCCTTCACGGACAAAGGCACCTTATTATTATAATCGACACTTCTCTTTTTTTAAATAGCGGAATGGAATGTCCTTTGAATGACTTCCTTTTGGTGGTCTTTCGAAAGGGAGTTAAACTTAACCGCATAACCGGATACTCGAATCGTAAGATTTGGATATTTATCCGGATTTTCGTAAGCATCAATCAGCAATTCTCTATTCAGCACATTGACATTCAGATGATGCGCGCCCTGACGGAAGTATCCGCTCATGAGGCCTACTAAAGTATCCACCTGCGCATCTTTCGTCTTTCCCAGGGTTTCCGGAGTGATACTGAATGTATAGGACACGCCGTCCTTACAGTCTTCCCATTTTACTTTGGAGACAGAGTTCAAAGACGCGACCGCTCCGTGGTCATCACGGCAATGCATTGGGTTTGCACCAGGCGCGAAGGGCTCTCCCGCCCGTCTTCCATCCGGAGTATTCCCCGTCTTTTTGCCATAAACGACATTGGAGGTAATTGTCAGCACTGACAGGGTGTGTACCGCGTTTCTATAAGTCGGGTGCTTTCTCAGCTCGTTAATCGTCCCCTGGGTCAGTTCAACGGCTATCTGGTCCACTCTGTCATCGTCGTTTCCATATTTCGGGAATTCGCCGATCGTTTTATAGTCTACAATAACCCCTTCTTCATTTTTAATCGGATACACTTTCGCGTATTTAATCGCGCTGAAGGAGTCTGCCGCTACGGAAAGCCCCGCAACGCCAAAAGCCATCAATCTTCCGATATTACTGTCCAGAAATGCCATCTGACTCTTTTCATATGCGTATTTATCGTGCATGTAATGAATGATATTCATTATATTAACATAGAGTCCGCACAGCCAGTCTCTGTAAATATTGAAACGTCTCATAGCGTCTTCGTAGTCGATCGGCCCGTCTCCGACCGGTTCCATCTGCGGGCCGACTCGTTCCCCAGTTCTTTCGTCCACGCCTCCGTTAAGAGCCAGGCAAAGAATTTTTGCCAGGTTGTATCTGGCACCAAAGAACTGCATCTGTTCCCCCATTTTTATCGCGGAAACGCAGCAGGCGATGGAATAGTCATCTCCATAGGACTTCCTCATAACATCATCATTCTCATACTGAATCGAATCGGTATCGATTGATACCTTCGCGCAGAAACGTTTAAACGGCTCCGGCAGATGTTCCGACCAGAGTACCGTCATATTTGGCTCCGGCGAAGGCCCCAGGTCATATAAAGTATTCAGCATCCGGTAGGAGTTCTTTGTAACCCGTGTCCTGCCGTCCGCTCCCATACCGCCGATCCCCTCTGTAATCCACATAGGATCGCCGCCGAACAGCTCATTATATTCCGGAGTTCTCAAATGCCGCGCGACTCTCAGTTTTAAAATCAGATCATCTACGAATTCCTGTATCTCGCTTTCGGTGTACACACCGTTCTCCAAATCCCGCTCTGCGAAAATGTCAATAAAGGTTGACGTTCTTCCAAGAGACATAGCCGCCCCATTCTCTTCCTTTATCGCCGCCAGGTATCCGAAATACAACCACTGAATCGCCTCTTTTGTATCTTTTGCGGAGTCGGAAATATCATAGCCGTACATGGCTGCCATCTTTTTAATCTCGCCCATTTCGACAATCTGTTTGTGAATTTCCTCAATAAGCTGGATATTTTCGTTCGTCATCGGTTTTTGGGACAGTTCCGCTTTGTCTTTTTTCTTTTCTTCAATCAGAAAATCCATTCCATACAAAGCGATCCTTCTGTAGTCGCCGATAATTCTCCCTCTCCCGTAAGCATCAGGAAGTCCTGTAATAAATCCAAGGTGTCTCACCTTTTTCATTTCGTCCGAGTACACACTGAATACGCCATCGTTATGAGTTGTCACATATTTAAAAATCTCTTCTACTCCATCATCCAGCTTCTCACCATAAGCTTCAACGGACTGCCTCGCCATTCGAATGCCTCCGAATGGGCATATTCCGCGTTTCAGCGGTTCGTCAGTCTGGAGCCCTACAATAATATCCCGCTCTTTATCTATATATCCGGGAGGAAATGCTGTAGCAGTCATAATTCTGCTGGCATCCACTTTCAGCACACCGTCATGCTTTCTTTCTTCTTTCAGAAGCTCCTGAACTTTATCCGCCACAATCCTCGTCCGTTCTGTCGGTCCTGCCAAGAAGCTTTCGTCACCTTCGTATGGATGATAATTGAGCTGCATAAACTCTTCGATGCTGATTTCATCCATCCACTTTCCCGGCTTGAAGCCTTTCCATTGTTCTTTCATAATCGGCCCCTCCTTTTGTGTTCTGTATATTGTATACATATAAAAACAAAAATTATTAGCAGGAATCACAACCTGCTTTTCGTCTACCACGCTTTTTCCTTAGAAAAAAGGCGTTCACCAATTGAAAGTCTTACTTTTTGTATACATAATACACCTGTGTACAATCCTTCGTCAACCCCCATTTTTTGTATTTTTTTCCGTACTTGATGAACGCCGCGCATCCGCTTTTTCAATCTTCATTTTTTCCTGTTATTCCAATGGTTTACGGAATATATATCCGAGATTCTCCCTCTTCTTTTTCTGCTCTGCGGACTAGTTCTTTTATAGAAGGAAGCTTTCCTTTCGGAAAAATCAAACTCTTATCACCTTCTTCATTGTATACAATTTCGTACAATTCATTTTTTCGATCCGTTAGGCTTGACGTATGGAATTGATGCTCGGAAATCATCAATGGAATAGGCCCGTTTTCTATCTTCCACCGCTCATGGGATGGGACTGCCTGCCTTATCCCTTGCAACACAACCGACTCCACCGCTTTCTGGTTATACAAATTCAAGCCATAGTCCGCGTAAAGAGGAACGCCTTCCGCCGCAAACTCACGAATCCAGCCCAAATTCCCTACGGAAATGCCGCACCGTTTCGTTTTCTCCACAATTTTATCAAAATTTTCTTCTATATATTGATCCAGGCGTCCTTTACTGATGTTTAAAATATACGGAACAATATCTTCTTCTCTGCTGGCGAGATGATTCTCCACAAAAAAACGCAAAGGTACGTAAATTCTGAGGGGCAGCTCTTTCTCTTTCAAAAGAGCTTTTACCGCATCTAAGTCAAACTGCTGAAAAGATGTTCCCTGATAGAAATAAAAGGCCAATCTTTTTTGGCGCTCCGTTTTTTCAAAAGAAATTCTCCGCGGCATTTCTCTGCAGCGCCTTTTTCCCGCTCTTTCTTTTTCCTCCGTAAGGCGAAGGAGGGCTTCCCTCCTAAGACGGTTCAGTGAAGAAATTGGCAGCGCGCACCCTTCTTCCAGATTCATTTTAATGGATTCCACATAAAAAGGTGTGCCTCCTGTCTTACTTAGCTGCCTTTCCGCAGATTCCTTTTCAAGGACCCTGTTACGGGCTTTTTCCGCAGCTACACTTTCATCACAGACGGTTACACTCCACTTACTGCTTCTGACCGTAAGAACCGGCGGCTGCCCGATCCGAACCTGCAAATTCATACAGACAGGCACTGTCTTTTTGCATTTTGTTCCTTCCGGGCCTGCTTCCTCATAGGAGCGCCTCAGACTCTGCATCAAAGCGGCATCCGTTATCTTGTATACCCTGTCACCTGTTCTGACCGTTCCCTTGATGTCACCAATCCGAAGCATTCCGCCTTTTCTCTCTTGTCTGTAGGTGAGGATATTTCCGACCAACTCTCTGCTCCGAATTTCAATTCCATCACCGATCTCAAGAGAAGCGGTCGGCTCCACATCCACCAGATTTGTTCCCGGTACGCGCTTTACGACAGTCCCCGCGAAAACGCCCTGGTGCTTTGGCAGCCTGCCCGACAGAAACTCCGCCCCTGGATTTCCCTTCAAATATCCTTCTGTAAAGCCTCCACGATTAAACACCTGCATCAAAACGCGTCGGTCCTCTGCCGATACTCGAAACTTCCCACTCTTCGCATAGTAGTCCAAATACTTTCGATAAATTCGCGTTACGGCCGCGACATATTCAGCTGATTTCATTCGTCCTTCAATTTTCAAAGATGTGACACCCGCTTCTGCCAGCTCCCCTAAATCATCTACCGTACACAGATCCTTCGGGCTGAGAATGCAGGCTGTCTTCCCCTTATCATCTTTATAAGGCAACCGGCACGGTTGGGCACACAAGCCCCGGTTCCCGCTTCTTTCTCCACGGCCCAAAATCCGACTCATCTGACACTGTCCGGAGTAGCAAATGCATAACGCTCCGTGGACAAAAACTTCCACTTCGCAACTAGTGTTATCTGTAATTTGTTGAATTTCTGCCAGAGATAGTTCCCTTGCCAGGACGACTCTGGAAAACCCCAGCTCTCTTGCTTTTTTTACACCAGAAAGATTATAAATACTGCCCTGGGTGGACAGATGAAGCGGCAAATCAGGAAGATACTGCCGCAAAAGATACGCTAGTCCCAAATCCTGTACAATCAGCGCGTCTACTCCCATCTCATAAAGTTTTGCCGCGTATTCCAGCGCCGGCAAAAGTTCTTCGTCTTTCAAAAGTGTATTGAGCGTCACATGAACCTTTACGTCCCGCAAATGCGCGTAATCAACCGCCTGTTCCAGTTTTTCTTCTGTAAAATTGTCAGCTTGGATCCTCGCGTTGAACAGCGGTCCTCCAAGGTAGACCGCATTTGCCCCATTCTCAACCGCCGCAACCAGTTGATTCATGCCTCCTGCCGGCGCCAGCAGCTCTGGTATCTTCTTTTTCATAAAATTCTCCATAATAAAAATTGCTATTAATTTTTGTATAGTATATAATAACCCCTATACGGAGGGGATACAAGGATGAAAAAAATCAAAGAATATATGAGGGACCGCGCGTTTATAAGGGGAAGCCTTTTTATTGTGTTTAATGCATTTCTTTTATATGTGCTTTACTTTGTTGTAAAAAATTTCAGCAGTATTGCAAGTTCTTTGGGAAGCGGCATCAGCGCTTTGCTGTCAGCGTTTTCACCGCTTTTTATTGGACTGATTATCTCTTACCTGCTGAATCCTCTAGTTACATTAATTGACAAAAAACTGATGCAAAAAGTCTTTTTTCGGGTCCCTGAAGATCCGCTCAAAGCGGAAAAACGCAGAAAGCTCAGCCGATTTATCAGCGTTTTGCTTACCTTTATCATTGTGCTCGCGGCAATCGCCGCAATTATTTACGGGTTTGCCGTAATGATTGTGGGACAACTTGTATTCACCAATTTTTCTACAACATTTAATAATGTTCTTCAGACGTTCCTTTCCTACGAGGTGGAATTAAAGCAATGGGTTTCTCAGAATTTCCCGGATGGCTTTCTTTCCGAAAAGGTTATGGATGCTTCAAATTCGGTAATCTCCTGGTTCTCTGAGAATTTTAGCGCTTCTACTGCCGTCTCGGTTGTTTCCGGCGCTGTAGGGAGTGTTGTAAATTTTGTTATCGGCGCCATTGTCAGCATTTATCTGATGAAAGATAAAGACTTTTTCCTTTCCATTTGGAGAAAATTCCTTCATCTGGTGTTACCGCAACGAGCAAATGCGGCTGTAACAGAGACTTTAAACGAAGTAAACGGGGTTCTTTCTCAGTTTGTGCGGGGCGCTCTCCTGGACGCGGTGTTTGTAGCGATACTTTCCTCCATTGGACTGTCGATTGTCGGGCTGGATTTTGCGGTATTTATCGGAGTCTTCGCGGGAATCGCAAATGTAATCCCTTATTTCGGCCCACTGATCGGAATGATTCCTGCGTTCCTTATTGGATGGCTGACCAGCGATTTTGTGCATGGCGTTCTGGCTGTTCTGGTCCTTGTCATTGTGCAGCAAATTGATTCAAATATTATTTATCCAAAAGTCGTGGGCTCCTCTACCGGATTACATCCTCTGGCTGTGCTTCTTGCAGTCAGCGTCTTCGGATATTTCGGTGGAATTATCGGAATGATTTTAGCTGTTCCGATTGCCGGTATTCTCCAGGTGTTCATCCTTAAATGGGCCTATCGACAAGAGCGCAGACGAGATGAATCTAATTACAAATCCAATTTATAGTCTCCTACCTTAATTTTCCCTGCCCGCTTCAAAATTCGATCTATGACGATTGAAAGCAGCGCGGGAAGCGCAATATGCAGAAGCAGAATTTCCAAAAGAACCGGAACAGAAAATCCCATTGCGGTAAAAGTTCCAATCTGGCCTACCAATCCGGAGGTACCCATACCCGCCCCAGCAGGAACATTCGTCATCTTAAACACTACTGTGGAAAGCGGGCCAATAATCGCTGACGCCAAAGTAGGCGGCACTAAAATCCATGGGTTTTTTATAATATTGGATACCTGAAGCATTGAGGTACCGATTCCCTGCGCCACAATGCCTCCAATGCCGTTTTCTTTCACGCTGATTGCCGCGAATCCGACCATCTGCGCACAGCATCCCACTGTAGCCGCACCGGCCGCAAGCCCGGAAAGATCCAGCATAATACAGAGGGCCGCACTTGAAATAGGCGCGGTCAATACCAGTCCCACAATCACCGAAATCACAATGCCAAACAGGAATGGCTGCCATTCTGTCGCGGCCATAATCACTTTTCCGAGACCAGTCATCAGCTTATCCACAAGAGGGCCAACTATCATAGCGCACAGCGCCCCCATCAGAAGCGTAACCGCAGGCGTCACTAAAATATCTACTTTTGTCTCTTTCGATACAGCTTTCCCGAACTCCGCGCCTAGCGCCGCGGCTAAAAAAGCTCCAGCCGGACCACCGAGAGTTGCGCCCATCATACCCGTAACCGCGCTTGTAAAAAGAACCAGCGGTGGAGCTTTTAGCCCCCAGGCAACTGCCGTACCTACAGCCGCCCCCATGAATTCTCCCGCGGTCGCTCCAGTATCAATCAAAAAATCTGAAATGGAATTCGTTCCGAACAGGACCGCTGTCTGCTCTCCGATCGTCTGAATAATTAAGCCGATCAGAAGGGACGCGAAAAGTCCCAGCGCCATTGCGGAAAGCGCATCCTGAAAATACCGCTTCGCTGTAAATTCAATATTTTTACGTTTTAAAAAACTCTGTTTTGCTTCGGTCATCTGGATTTCCTCCTCTGTTTTCTTCCCTTTAAAAAATGTCAAACACAGAGATTGTAGCAAACAAGCTCCTCTTATGTCAATACACCTGTAAATATTGATTTGAATTTCTTGCCCCCATATGCGTAATATGCTATTATGAACTTGAGATATTTATGAGAGGAGATGATGGGATTGAATGCCAAAGCAAGACGAAAAGAAATTTTAAACACACTCAGAGGTTCGGACGTCCCCGTCAGCGCATCTTCTCTTGCCCAGCAGCTGGCAGTAAGCAGGCAAATCATCGTTGGCGATGTAGCTCTGCTGCGTGCTTCCGGAGAGAAAATCGCATCTACCCCCAGAGGGTATATCTTTGAAGATCCTTCCTCTGCGGCCTTTCCCTTTGAAGGTCTCATAGCATGCTGTCATGCTCCGGAGCAATTGCAGGAAGAGCTTTATACTATCGTAGATTTTGGGGGCTATGTTATCAACGTCATGATCGAACATCCTCTATACGGCCAGCTCTCCGGAGCTTTGAACCTGGGCTCCCGTTACGATGTAGATCTCTTTTTGAAACAGGTGCGGGAAGAGGATAACGCCAAGCCGCTCAGTATTCTGACAAACGGCGTGCATCTTCATCGAATCGGGTGCAGAGATAAGGAAACCTTCGACCGAATCCGAAATTCTTTGGAAAACAAAAAAATCATTTTTGCTTCTCCTGATTAACCAACAAAACCCTGCCAAATTTACTCTTTGACAGGGTTTTATTACCTACTATTTTCAATCTTTTTCAACAATCGCCATCAAGTCAGCGAAAATTCCATACGCGCTCTGCTGAACTTCCGGAGCTTCCTCAATTACTGTAAGCGTTCCCATCAGATCCGTCTGAATCGTAAGTACAGAAGAAGTCCCCTCTATAGACGCATAGATATCCTTTTTATCAACTTCCTCCGGAGCTACCTTTCCGCGGATTTTTCCGTTTTCATCTTTTTCAATCCGGCACATTAGTTTAATCACCGCGTTTTTCTCCGCGGCATTCTTGATGTCCAACTCTGTGATATTCTGAATTCCCTCACACTCTACATCTAAAGGCGTCATATCCGCTCCCATAAAGACATTCGCGAGAACAGCAACTTTCGCTGCCGCGTCATGTCCTTCTATATCATTTGCCGGGTTAGCCTCAATGAATCCCTGCTCTTTTCCATCCTCTATGATCTCTTCCATCTTCCTCCCTTTTTCCATTTCACAGAGAATGTAATTGGTCGCGCTATTGAGAATTCCTTTTACTCCGGTTATTTCACATAGCCTGAGAGAACCTCTCTTCATATTGAAAACAGGAGTACCGTCCATAATTGTTGTTTCATATAAGAAGCGGCAGTGATTCCGTTCCGCTAGTTCCGTCAGCTCTTTCCACGCCCACGCTACCGGGCCTTTGTTCGCTGTAATTGCGTGCTTTCCGCGTTTTAAAGCGCCTCGGATGTGATTTGCCGCGATTTTCCCAGAAGAAAATTCCAGAGGAGTCAGTTCCACCAGAACATCATAATCAACTTTATCTACAATACTCTGAGAAGTTGAATTCTCTGAAAATCCGAGAATCTTGTCAAATCTTCCGCTGTTTTGCACATTTTTGAGAGCCTTGTCCAGATCGATCCCCCACGCGTCGATCAGATTTCCTCTCGTCTTTGTCGTAATCGCGACGACTGTGATTCTCGTATTATATTTTTTCCGAACCTCCTCTTCTTTTTCCAGCAGCATTTTCGCAAACGCCTGCCCCGCATTTCCAAATCCAATCAGTGCTAATTTTAACTCTTTCATGAAACGTTCTCCTTTTATCCGCATTGGTTGCATTTTTCACCGACTACATTATACACAAAAAAAACTGCTACTTCCAGCTTATTTTTTCTTACTGTTATTTTTGAAATTGTTTGACACCAGATATTTGAAAATGGGTAAAGCATTTTTCACACAGCTTTTTATCACAAAAAGAGGTGTACCTATCGTACACCTCTCCATTATCGTTCAATTTAAAATTTAAGCCTATTTATGGAAACGATTATAAACATTCCTTAATTGCTGCTTCGTAGATTTCCAGACCAGCATCGATCTGAGCGTCTGTCGCGCACAGCGGGCACAGGAAACGGATTACGTTGTTGTAAGTACCAGCCGCTTCCATAATCAGACCTTTCTGTACAGCAGCGTTGATGATGTTTGTTACGAGCTCTGCATTCGGAGTCTTGGATTTCTTGTCTGTAACGAATTCAACACCCATCATGCAGCCCATTCCTCTTACATCGCCGATTACTTCATATTTTTCTTTCCATTCGTTGAATGTCTTGTTCAGTTTATCAGCGATTGCTCTGGCTTTTCCTGGATAGTCATCTCTTTCCATAACTTCCGCAACTTTCAGAGCGGAAGCGCAGCTTACCGGGTTACCGCAGTAAGTACCACCGATTGTTCCCGGAGTTACAGCATCCATGATTTCAGCGCTTGCAGTTACCGCAGACAGAGGCAGTCCGCCAGCGATGGATTTTGCAGTTGTCATGATGTCAGGAGCGCATCCGGCTTCTGCGAAGTATTCGGAAGCGAACATTCTTCCGGATCTTGCCCAGCCGCTCTGTACTTCGTCTGTGATCATCAGGATACCGTTGTCATCACAGATCTTTCTAACAGCCTTAACCCATTCGATCGGAGCCGGAACGAATCCGCCTTCGCCCTGTACCGGTTCGAATACGATAGCAGCAGTCGCGTCTTTCGGAGTCGCTTCGATGAATACCTGTTCCAGTTTGTCAATGTAGTACTGGATCGCTTCTTCGTCGGTCATTCCTTCCGGTTTTCTGTACAGGTTCGGGAATTCAGCTCTGTATACGCCGTCCGGGAAAGGTCCCATGCCGATTGCGTAAGCTTTCTTCGCAGTCATAGCCATTGTCATCTGAGTTCTGCCGTGGAACGCGCCAGTGAATACGATGATGTTCGGTCTGCCAGTGTAGCTCTTTGCGATTTTTACTGCGTTTTCGTCAGCTTCCGCACCGGAGTTTACAAACATAGTCTTTTTCTTGTCGCCTTTAACCGGTACGATTTCGTTCATTTTTTCAGCCATCTTGATGTATGGTTCATGAGTCGTGATGTTCATCATGGCATGGAAGAACTTTTCAGACTGATCTTTTACTGCTTCGATCAGTTCCGGATGGCTGTATCCGATATTTAATACGCCTACGCCGCCAACCCAGTCTAAGAAGATGTTGCCGTCAACGTCTTCGAACATTGCGCCTTCACCGCGTTTGATTACGCAAGGATATCCGCATTTGATTGCACCCGGCATTGCAGCTTCTCTTCTGTCAATGATCTTCTGAGCATTTGGTCCAGGTAACGGTGTCACGATTTTAGGTAATGCTTCTCTTAACATTTTCAATTCCTCCATAAATATACTTAAAAATACTAATTGTAAGTAACAAGTTAATTTTATCCTACTTTTAGCGGAAAATCAAGCCATATGGGGCTTTTTCATTTTTTCAGAATACTTCGAATTATGCTTCTAATACTTTAATTCTACACTGTAATATTTAGTTCGGTTAATTTTCTATAAAGTGTCGCTCTTGACAGGCCCAATTCTTTTGCTACCGTATCCTTCGCGTTTCCACTGGTTCCATATTTTTTCAGTTTTCTTGTAATGATTTCCTTCTCATATCGTTTGACCTGCTCGGAAAGGGGCAGGTTCGTATCCTGGAATTTCATCACGTTTTCTTCATTTCTCAGGAGCCGCGCAGGTACTTCATCCATACCGATCGTATCACCGAAAGCCATGTTTGTGCCATATTCCACTGCGTTTTCCAATTCCCGCACGTTTCCCGGCCAGTCGTGGTTGATATAAAGTTCTTCCACTTCCTTTGTAAAACCTGTGATTTTTCGATTCATAAAGGTATTATATTTTCTCAGGAAATGATACATTAAAAGCTTAATATCATCTCTTCGCTCTCTCAAAGGGGGAATTGTCAACGGAATGACGCTGAGACGATAATACAGATCTTCCCGGAAAGTCCCCTCTCGAATCATGCTTTCCAGATCTTTATTGGTCGCGGCGATAACTCGAACATCTACAATAATATTCTTATTTCCGCCAACCCGTTCGAATCTCATATTCTGCAGCACATGCAGAATCTTCACCTGAAGATGCGGCGGCATGTCTCCAATTTCGTCCAGAAAGATCGTCCCGCCGTTAGCAGCTTCAAATTTACCGGCTTTTCCCTTATCACTGGCTCCGGTAAAAGCGCCTTTTTCATAGCCAAAGAGTTCACTTTCCAGCAGATTTTCCGGAATAGCTCCACAATTAACGGTAACAAAAGGCCCTTCGCCCCTTGGGCTGGCGTAATGGATCGCTTTCGCGAACATTTCTTTACCTGTACCGCTCTCGCCGGTAATCAACACGGTAGAGTTTCCCTTGGCAGTAATTAAAGCCTGCTTTTTCGCCTTTTTAATCTCTTCGCTGTTTCCTACAATATCGTCCAACGTATTCTGCAGCGCCCGCGTATTGATATTGTACACAAGTTTCTGCGCTTCCTGGATATCTCGGAAGGATATTACGACACCGCCTATTTCGTCACCGGAAATATAGGGCTTTGCAGTTACGATAAAATGCATTTTCCCTCTTGGGGTTGTAAAGATCTCCTCATTTTCCGTATATCCTCTGCCTGTTTCGATTACTTCCAAAGCCGGAGTTCCCATCATAAAATCATTGATATGCCGTCCGATCAAATCTGATTTGGTTGTCTTAAACAAAGTTGCCGCCATATTATTGCAGTGTTTTATGTATCCTTTTTTATCCAGCGCAAAAATTCCTTCATGAGTTGTTTCCAATACAGTGGACATCTCATCCCTGGACGCTTCCACGCCTTCTAAGATCTCCTGCTGAGACGCTTTCGCCGCCAGAAGATCCGCCATTTTTTCCACGAACGTTACCATACTCCGCTTTTTGTCCAACAGAATGGATTTTTGCTGTTCTGTGAAGGCGATTAGACCGATAACACCGATCGTATCTCCCTGCATAACGATTGGGGTACAGATTTCCGCCAGCTCTCCAAAGTGCGTCCTGCCGGCTCCCATATCATCGTAGTCTTCCGCCCGCTTTGCGTCTTCGATGGATTCTGTTTTGCCGCTGCGCAGGACTCTGGCATACAGATAGTTACTGTCCAGATGTCCTCCCTCTTCTTTCTTCCCAATCATCGAAGCGTAGATGCCGGTCCCTCCTACAATTGTCAAATCTGTGTCTACAATTTCAACTTCAACGCCTATGGCAATGCTGATCGCTTCCGCAACCTGTGTAACACTAGTTGAAATCTCTCGTAAAATGGACATCGCTCTCTCCTTTATGTTTGATAATACCAAATCTTTCGATATATCACTATCTTATAACACAAGAAATCGGATTTCAATATAGTATTTAAGATTTTTTCTCATTTTTAATACATTTTTTCGATTTTTCTAAATTAAGAGTTTTCTCAGTTTCTCCTTTTTACCGATTTTCTTCCGTAACCGCGGCTCCCAGGTTTACAGAGTCTTTCTCCAGCTCAAGAACAATATTATTGATTTTAGCCAGCTTTTCGGGGGACAGCTTGGAGTCCACCGCAAGATGCGTATTATAGAGGATACCTTCCAGCCTTCTATGAATATCCGCGATGTTTTTCTTGACGCTTTCCAGAGCTTCGCTATCCATTGCCTCCTGCATAGCCTCCCGCTTATTAAGAATTTCATCTTTTTCCAGCACAAACTCAGAATTCCCCTGGACTACGATCGGGTGATATCCCAGCTTTTGCTCCACAGTCCGCGCGAAATCTTCTTTTGACTCCGGTTCACCGTGAACCAGAAAAATATGTTTCGGTTCTTTTTGAAAACCTCCCAGCCACATCAGCAGCCCGTCCCGATCCGCATGTCCGGAAAACCCTTCCAAATTGTAAATTTCCGCATTAACCTGAATTTCTTCACCAAAAAGGGTCACTTCTTTCGCGCCCTCCACCAGAAGTCTTCCCAGGGTACCTTCCGCCTGATAGCCGACAAAGATGACACTTGCTTTTGGATTCCAGAGATTATGCTTCAGATGGTGACGGATTCTTCCTGCCTCGCACATGCCGCTGGCGGAAATAATCACCTTCGGACGATCATTGTGGTTGAGCGCGATAGAGTCTTCTGTGCTGCGTGTAAAGCGCAGGTTTTTAAAATCCAGTGGATTATCCCCGTTTGTGATAATCTCTTTCATTTCATCGTCAAAAACCTGAGCATTTCTTTTAAATACTTCCGTCGCGGTCGTTGCCATCGGACTGTCCACATAGACCATCAATTCTTCCAGGTCCTTTTGATATTGTCGATTATTTTCATAAAAGCGGTTAAATTCATAAATCAGTTCCTGGGTTCTGCCGACCGCGAAAGACGGGATCACCACAGTGCCTCCCCGCCGGGCCGTCTTAATCACGATTTCCATAAGCGACTTTACGTCCATGGAATTCTGCGGATGCAGACGGTTGCCATAGGTAGTTTCCATAATAACATAGTCCGCTTTTTTTATAATAGTCGGATCTCTTAAAATCGGCCGATCCATAACGCCCAGATCGCCGGAAAAAACAATTTTAGAGACGCTTTCGCCTTCGGTCACCCATAATTCCGTAATCGCCGATCCCAAAATATGACCCGCGTCATTAAATACAATCTTCATTTCCGGGTTCAGTTCGATGAGCTGGTCATAAAGGACAGGTTTTACAAACTTCAGTGACTCAACAGCATCGTTGCAGGTATACAGCGGCTCTACCAGAGGGCGGCCTGCCCGCTCATTCTTCCGGTTTTTCCATTCCGCTTCTTTTTCATGTATGTATCCGCTGTCCTTCAGCATCACTTCCAACAGATCCGCCGTAGCATCCGTACAATAGATATCGCCTTTGAATCCCCGTTTTACCAACAGCGGGATTCTTCCGCAGTGATCAATATGGGCGTGGCTGAGTACCATATAGTCAATCTCTGCCGGATCAAAGGGAAATGGCTCATAATTCATAGCGTCCATAGCTTTGCCCCCCTGAAACTGTCCGCAGTCCAGCAGAATTTTATGATGCTCTGTTGTGATCAGGTGACAGGAGCCTGTAACCCCGGTTGACGCGCCGCAAAACTGTATTCTCATAGAAGCTTCCTCCTTGTTCATTTCATCTGATGGTTCAAACAATTCTGCTTTTATTATACACCCCTTGCCATCTTCACGCTACAAGCATCCGAAAAATGTGCTTTTGTATCGCCCGCGTAGCAAAACAGCGCCCCCGCAGGAGCGCCGTTTCGCTGTGTATGGTAACTTTTTAAGAAAGTTTTCGAAATGTCTCTATTCGTAATGCTGCTTAACGGTAACATCTACTTGCTTTCTGCCTTCCTTCCATTTAATTTCACCTGGCGTAATACATTCTTGTACCGGACATACGTTGAGACACAGATGACAGCCGACACAATTATCGTTCAGTTCCGGCCTCCTCTTTTCTTCATTCCAGTCAATGGCCTGATGGGCCCCGTCATAGCACGATATGTAGCATCTTCCGCATCCAATGCACTTTTCTTCATCAAATTTTGGCAGAATCTTAAAATCGCGGTTCAATTCTTCCGCCGGAATGATATTCGGCAGAGCGCAGCCGATGAACTCATCCAGCTTATTGTAACCTCTCTCATCCATAAAGTGCATAAGGCCATTTGCCATATCTTCCACAATCCGATACCCATACTGCATGATCGCGGTTGTAACCTGAACATTCCTGCAGCCCAGAGCCAGGAATTCCGCGGCATCCCTCCATGTTTCGATTCCGCCGATTCCAGAAATCTCCAGATCCTTTAATTTTTCATTCTGGAGCATCTGAGCGATAAAACGCAACGCAATCGGCTTTATCGCCGCTCCGGAATATCCGGAAATAGATGACTTGCCATTTACAACCGGCATAGCAGTCATATTCTCAAAATCAATATTTGTGATCGATTTAATCGTATTGATTGCGGATACGGAAGCCGCGCCGCCTTCAATTGCCGCGATTGCCGGTTCCTCCATATTCTTACAATTTGGAGTCATCTTAGCGATGAATGGGATCTTCGTCGTCTCCGCGACTGCTTTGGAATAGGATCTTACCAGTTCCAGGTTAGTCCCCACATCCGAGCCCATATCATGGCTTGTCATCTGCGGACAGGAAAAGTTTCCTTCAATCAAATCGGCTTCCGCCTGCTCCGCCATCTTAGCCAGATCTCTCCATTCCTGTTCATTGCTTCCCATAATAGAGGCAACCATAACCTTATCCGGGTAGGCCCTCTTCAGCTTGCGCATGTTTTCAAAGTTGACTTCTGTAGGTTTGTCGGATATCTGCTCCATGTTTTTAAAGCCAACCCACGGCAGACCTTCTTTATTTACATTATCAAATCTAGGGGAACATTCATCCGCAACGAAAATTCCCACGGTCTTGTAAAACACACCGCCCCATCCGGCTTCAAAACTCTTCGCAACCATTTCATAATTGCTCCCTACCGGCGAAGATGAAAGGAAGAACGGATTTTCGCATTCAACACCTAAATAGTTAATGGATAAATCTTTTTTAACTGCCATCCTATTTCACTCCCTTCTTTTCCAGGTACGCAATCATGGACGCTCCAGCGGCCTTTCCTGCCGCTACCGCTTCTACAACAGTCTTGCCGCCGTTTACAATATCACCGGCCGCAAAATACCTATCGGCGCTTGTCGTCCCATCCTCCGCCGCCTCAATGGTTCCTTTTTCCGTCAATCTGACAGGAGCGATCTTTGTCATATCCTCCGGTCCCTGTCCGGTGGCGAATACAATTGTGTCCGCGGAAATCCGCATCTGCGCGGCGTCATCCCGGAAGCCTTTAAATACAGCAGTCTCTGCTTTTCCGTCTCCTTTTACAGCCATAGGCGCCATACCGGTAGTGATTCCGATTCCCAGTTCCAGGGCGTACTGGAATTCTGTCATATTCCCGGGAGCCTCTTCCAATGTTCTCCTGTAAACAATCTTTACATCTTCCGCGCCCAGAAGCTTTGCTGTAACCGCGCAGTCGACGGTTACATCTCCTCCGCCTACTACGACGACCCGTTTTCCCGGATCAAAGGCCTCACCTTTTGTTCTGGCCTCTTTCAGGAAATCCGCAGCAGCCCAGACGCCTGCCAGATCCTTTCCCTCAATATCAGGAACTCTGGTACCCCAGAGACCCGTTCCGATAAATACAGCGTCAAAACCATCCAGATCGGCCGCGTTTACATTTTTTCCAAATTCAAATTTTATACCGAGTCCTTCCGCCTGAGCAATGTCATGATCCACAACCTCCTGTGGAAGGCGGCTCGGTACAATTCCATATGTAAGAACGCCTCCTGCCTTTTCTTCCCTTTCAAAGATCGTAACGTCATAACCCGCTTTCGCAAGTTCCGCCGCGCACGCAAGAGAAGCAGGCCCCGCCCCTACACACGCGACTTTTCCGGCTTTCTTTTCTTCAGGCGCTTTTAACGTTCGCATCCCGAATACCTGTTCCTGCTCGATCGCATATCTTTGAAGCTTTCCAATCTCAATCGGACGATCAATCCCGCATCTGGAACATGCTTCCTCACACAGTCTGTCATAGGGGCAGACTCTCGCGCAGGTTCCCCCGAGAATGTTGTTTTCCCGAATCGTTTCCGCCGCGCCCTTAACATTCCGGAAGCGGATCGAACGGATAAATTTCGCGGGATCGGTTCCCGCAGGGCAGCCCTGGCTGCACGGTGCGTCATGACACAGCAGACATCTTGCGGCTTCCTCCATAGCAGTCCTGTGGGTAAATCCGCAAACAGCTTCTGCGGTGTACTTTGCCTTTACTACTTTACTCAATTTACACTCCTCCTTACCGCATCACTCGTTCTCACTTGGAAAAAACAGCTGCATCCTCATGTGGCGATTTTATGTCAACGAAAATGCAGCTCTATTCTTACTTTATGATTAAGCAGTACCGCTTAACAATTTACTTATAGAATTCATCCGCCTTCAGAACCGCGTTCAGCATAACGCTGGCGCCTTCGGTGCAGTGTTCCGGAGAAGAATATTCCGGTTCGCAATGGGAAAGTCCATCTTTGGACTGTACAAAAATCATAGTCGTCGGGAGCATGTAGGAAACAAACTGGGCGTCATGACCTGCTCCGGAGTTAATCTTCTGATTGGAAATTCCCAGCTCATCCACTGCTTCCTGTACGAAGCCCACCAGGTTTTTATCCCAGTAGACTGTATCTCTCTTCCATTGCTCCGCGATTTCGCATTTGCATCCTGCCCAGGTCTTTTCCGGAAGTGTCTTCAGAATATTCATTACCGCTTCCAGAACCTTCGGATCTTCGTGCCGTACATCCAGAGAGAAATCCACATAATCCGGAATAACCGTATGTACACACGGATGAATGGAAACTTCGCCGGTCGTATAAACCAACTCCGGACGTCCTAATTTATCGATCTCGTCATGCAGATAGCATAAGGCCTGTGCCGCCGCGTACAAAGCGTCATGCCGCTTGTTCATAGGGAATGTCCCCGCATGGGCCGCGAATCCATAAAATTTCACACGATAATTGAACATGCCCAGTACGCATTGCACCACTCCAATATCCTTACCGTTATCTTCCAAAATCGGCCCCTGCTCGATATGGGTTTCAAAATTAGCAACATAACGGTCCGGACTCAGTCTGTACTCGCGTTCTCCCTTATAGGAACTTACCGCCAGAGCCTCACCAAATGTAGGCGCGCTTCCTTCATGGGCCTCCATCGCCTTCGAAGCCATCATGTCGTCATACTTGAAATTTTTTCCGATCTCCGGAGGTAGATAATCGTTGCATACAATACCGGAAACCATCATTGCCGGAGGATAAAGGGAACCTTCTTCATTGGTCCAGATCATGGCCGTAAGCGGGTGTTTGTGAGGGATCTTGTCTTCTACAATTGTTTCCAGAACTTCCATGGCGCTCATAACACCTAGTATGCCGTCGTAGTTTCCGCCATTTTTAACGGAATCACAATGAGAGCCCATTACGATTCTCTTCGCGTCCGGATCCGATCCCGGGATAGTAGCATAGATGTTGGCAACATCATCCACTTCGATTTCCGCGCCAATGGCTTTCATCCGCTTTACAAATTCGTCCCTGGCCATATGTGCTTCCGGTGACAATGAATATCTGGTAATGCCCCCGTGTCCCGCGTCGCCGAATTTACTGAACGTTTTAATTTTATCCGTCATTCTTTCCAAACTACACGTATACATCTTTTTGTCCTCCTTCAATTATCTATTTCAAAATATTTGTCACCATATCACCGCACTCGTCAATTGTAACTGGTTACATTTAATAATATATCATATTTTCAGAAAATTGCAAGAGTTTTTCGTCTTTTTACCAGTCGAGCGTTAGCTTTTTTGCCGGGCAGATACAGGTACAAAGGCCGCATCCGGTACATGCTTCTTTGTTCACTTCGATCTTTTCATCCCTTTTTACAATTGCGTGGTACATACACGCTTCGATGCACTTGCTGCAGTCCACAGTGCATGGAGCGCCGCTGGAAGTGCTGGTAGCCGGCTCGATCTTCATTTCATCAAACGACTTTAAATTTTTTAACGCTTCCCCCCGGATTTGAGAAATCGAATCGATTTTTTTCGCTTCCATCCAACGCTCCAATTCTTCGGTAGCTTTGGTAAGAATTGCCGGTCCGTGAATCATGATCGCAGTTCCCATCTGGACTGCCGACGCGCCCAACATCAGATATTCAATTACATTCCGATAATCCTCAATGCCCCCGATTCCACAAATGGGTATATCAACAGTCTGCGCAATCGCAGCTACAGAAGCCAGCCCCAGAGGTCGAATCGGCGCCCCGGAATAACCTCCATATGTCGCCAGAGAAGGGAGTCCTGTTTCAATATCCACACCCAGAATACAGCGTATTGTATTGATTGCGCTTACACCACTTCCGCCTGCCTGTTTAACCGCCCTGGCAATAGCCGTGATATTTGTTGTATTCTGAGAAAGCTTTACGAGCACCGGAATTTTTACATTCGAGACGACTTCTTTTGTAATATTATAGATGACTTCCGCATCAGAGGCCATCACTTCCAAGGCTTCCCACATGGGATTGGAAACACTGATTTCAACCGCATCCGCTCCGAATTTTTCCAGTTTCGCCGCAAGGTAAGCTAGCTCTGAAGGCGTATGGGCGGAGACATTTGCGATTACAATGCCGTCCGCGCTTTTGGCAATTTCCATCTCCCGCTCCCAACCTTCAATTTGAATATCACTGTAGAGCCTTATATTCTGCGCGCCCCTTCCATCATAAGCAATCCTGGGCCGCACATCCAGCAGCGTATCACTTACTACGCTCTCTGTCACAACCGCGCCGGCTCCCGCTCGCAGCAGGTTCCGAATGCTTTCACCATCCCTGCTCCACGGCCCTGCCGCCGCCATAATCGGATTTTTCATTTTCAAATCTAAAAAGTCCACTTTCATATTAAAACATTTCTCCAATTCTCTCTTTATGTCCGCTGGATTTTCTGATTTTTAGCTTTGGCTGCAAAAGGATCGCCCCCGGATACGGACTGTTTTCCTCTTCAATCCGATCAAAGAGAAGCCTGGCGCCATAGACTCCCATCTTATGCAGAGGAATCTCGACAGTTGTCAGTTTCGGCTCTACCAAATTTGACATTCGTACATTATCAAATCCAATGATCGCCACATCTTCCGGTATTTTCAGGTTTTTATCTTTCAGCGCGTCCATAGCTCCGAATGCTAAGTAATCGCTGCTGGTAAAAATCGCCTTTGGTGGTTGAGCCAGCTCCATCAGCTTTTTGGCCCCCAGATAGCCTCCTTCAATTGTATTTTCTACTCTTTTCAAGAAATCCTCTGAAAGAGAAAGTCCCGCGTCCCGAATTGCCTGCTTGTAACCTTCTACTTTTTGCTCGTTCTCCACCTGCGGAGTTTCCCCATACAAAAAAGCGATTTTCCGGTAGCCATTTCCCAAAAGATGATTTACCGCTTTCATCGCGGCTTGCCGATAATCAACACTGACGACATGAAAATTATCATTGTCCCTATAGGCTCCAATAAGAACAATCGGAATCCCCTGTTCCTGAACCTGCTCAAAATCTCTCTTTCCCAGGCTGGAACTGATGAAAATAATGCCATCCACCCTTCGTTTCATCAACCACTGCAGATAGCGTCTCTCTTTTTCCCTGTCATTTTCCACATTGCACATCAAAGCAATACACTCTTTTTGATGCGCAACATCATCTACCCCTTTGGCAATTTCCATATGCACACTATTCAAAATATGTGGTATCATCAGGCCGATAGTTCCCGTTTTATTAAAATTCAATCCTCGAGCGAACCAGTTGGGTGTGTACTCTGCCTCTCTCATAATTCGCTCAATCTTTTCTCTCGTCTTTGGCGCTACATGTTCCGGATGGTTTAGAACTCTGGAAACAGTGGCTACTGAGACACCTGCCCGTTCCGCAATATGTCTGATATTCATATCATCCTCTTCTCTTTATATGAGATTTAATAAATTTTCAGAATATTATTATAATGATTATCTCACGTTATGCCGCTGTTTTCAACTGAAAAATAAATTTTTCTCTGTTTTTTTGATACCAGTTACATTTTTAGAATATCATCCGCCGCTCCAAGAGCCGCTACCGCTCCGTCCGCCGCAGCGGTCACAATCTGCCGTACCTGTTTCGTCCGCAGATCTCCCGCGATAAATACGCCTCTCACATTGGTTCTGCAATCTTCTCCTGCCACTACGTATCCTTCCCCTGTCATCTCAAGAGGTTCTCCCAGAAAGGTGCTGTCCGCCTCATAGCCGATAGCTACAAAAACCGCGCTGGTCTTAAGATATTTCCCGTTATCCAACAGTACTTCCTCTACCATCTGATCACCAAGGATCTCTTTAATATTTACGCCATACAGAACCGTAATATTTTCTTTTTTGTCAATACTTTCTTTTAGCTTCTCTTCCCCCTTCAGACGGTCACCACGGCAGAGGATCGTGATATGATGGCAGTATCCGGACATATAGAGAGCATCTTCCATGGCGGTATTCCCGCCTCCCGCGATTACCACATTTTTTCCGGTGAAAAAACGTCCGTCACAGATGGCGCAATAAGATACCCCCCTCCCCGTCAGGCGTTCCTCTCCCCGGCATCCAAGCGTCCTCCGTTTGAGTCCCGCGGCAATAATAATCGCCTTGGCCTGATAGGTGTTGCTTCCTGTAACTACGGTCTTTGTCTCCAGATCCAAGCGCTTCACCTCTTCAAGGGTTACACTTCCGCCAAGGCCAACCAGCTGATCGTACATTTTCTGCGCGAAATCCGGTCCTGTCACGGTCGCCACCGCCGGATAATTTTCAATCTCCGCGGACAGAATCGTCTGGCCTCCCCAGGCGCTTTTGTCCAGAATCAAGGTATCAAGCCCTGCCCGTATCGCGTAGATCCCCGCGGAGAGTCCCGCCGGACCCGCTCCAATAATAATGACATCATACATTTCTGTTACCTCCTCTTCCTGTTTCCTTTATTATACCCTCTGGCGGCGCTGAGAACCATATCCCTGGGAGTTTTCTTTAAAACCCGGAGCGATACATGGCAAGCATCCGCTCCCATATGAAAGAAAAACTGCCGCGCCTGTTTCCTGCGCGACAGTTCTCCCCGATTTTACGTCTGCACTAATCATCATAGATGGAATCTTCTTCCCAGTTTACGACATCACCGGATACGGCGTCAATTTCAAAGTCGTATTCTTTGTCGTTATAACGGATTTCACCTTCGTATACCTGGCGGCCATCATCTGTTTCCAGGTGGAATTTCGTAAGATCGGATTCCTTCGCGCCGGATACGCGATCCAGCGCGATCTGCTTCGCTTTCGCGTCTCCGATTACGTTCTGCTGGGCGGCAGCAGTCGTTTGCGCCGAAGCGGTCGTCTGCGCCGCTGTGGACGCGGTTGTCGACTGCTGTGCCGTATCATCATCTCCGGAGGAACATCCTGCTCCTACCGCCATCACCATAGCTGCCATAAAAAAGATTATAAGTTTTTTTCTCATCTTGATTCTCCTCTCTTTCCCTGATTGTTTTCTCTATCATATTGTCTCCAGATGAAAAAAAGATTAAAGCTTTTTACTTTATTTTGCTCTGATTATTTTTTTCCGCAGTGTCAATCAGAAATTTTAAAAATCAGCGTTTGCCACAAAAAGAAGGCGGTACCGTCGTCTGACCATACCGCTTTACGAAAAATTCTTAATCCTCCACTTCTTCGATTGTCACTGTTTTCATAATCTGCGGCTCCACCGGCTTGTCATTGAATCCGGTGGTCACGCCTACGATTTTATCCGCGGCTTCCATACCTTCCGTAATCTTCCCGAAAGCCGCGTATTCTCCGTCCAGATGCGGAGCAGCCGCGACCATAATAAAGAACTGAGAGCCCGCGGAATTGGGGTCCATCGCTCTGGCCATAGAAAGCACGCCTCTGGTATGCTTCAGATTGTTGTTGAATCCATTGGACAAAAACTCTCCTTTAATCGTATATCCCGGGCCTCCCATGCCGGTTCCGTCGGGGCAGCCGCCCTGAATCATAAATCCGGGGATTACTCTGTGAAAGGTAAGTCCGTTATAAAACCCTTCTTCCACCAGCTTTACAAAATTTTCAACCGTTTCCGGAGCCACCTCCGGATACAGTTCCCCTTTCATCACATCGCCGTTTTCCATTTCAATTTTTACAAGTTTCATAGTTCCTTCTCCTCTGCTTATGTTCTGATTTTAAACGCATTATATCCATGATAGTCCTCTTCCAGAAATCTCCACAGTTCATCCTTGAGATATTCCGGATAAAGCACTTCCAAATGGCACATTTCCTCTTTGGACATAAACCGAACTTCCCGTAGAACCTGATCGTCCTTTGAAAATTCCGGATCCGTTCCCAATTCCAGCTTTCCGCCTTCTATTTCCGCCAGGAAGAAGTTCACAAACCTCTGGCCTCTCTCTTCTGAGACTTCTTCTACATGCCAGATCAGCTTTCCGATCTTTACGTCAAGACCCGTTTCCTCCCGAACTTCCCTTACGCCGGCTTGGCTGGAGGTTTCCCCATCTTCAATTCCTCCGCCCGGAACCATCCAGATATCTCTGCCTTCATGATGCTGCCGCACCATCAGAACCCGGTTCCGTTCGTCCAGTATAATAACTCGTACGCCTCCTACCCACATAAGAACGCTCCTACTACAGCCATCAAAATCGTAATTTTAATGGGGCTGATTTTAAACTTCCCCGCTAACACGAGGGTCACTGCAAAAATAACACACGGTATCACATTGATATATCCTGTCGGGTCCGTCAGCAGCTTCATGGAAAAAAGCTTTCCGTCTACCAGTACGGTTTCCGCTACAAAGATCGCGGCCGCTCCGATCAGACCGACTGTAACCGGGCGAATCCCCAGAAAAGCTCCTTCCAGCCCCTTGCTTTCTTTGAACTTTTCCATGAATTTCATTACAATCAGGATCAGAACGAAAGAAGGCAGGCAGACGCCCAGCGTCGCTACTCCCGCTCCCAGTACGCCTGAGTAATTGAACCCTACATAAGTTGCTGCGTTGACAGCAATGGGTCCCGGCGTCACCTGGGACAGCGCCACCAGATCGGAAAACTCCTCAGCGGACATAAACCCGAAATCCTGCACGCTCTGAAAAATCAGAGGCAACATGGCGAGGCCACCGCCGAAGCTGAATAACCCAATCCGAAAAAACATGCTGAACAGATAAAGGTACATCATTTCTCCGCACCCCGTTTCCCGCGAATCATCAGCAGTACGATTCCTGCCACGGCACCCCCGAGGATCGCCCAGAGAGCCGTTACCTCAAAAACAGCAATCGCGAAAAAAGCCAGTATCGCCAACACCCACTGAAAGGGGCCTTTTAGGATCTGTTTCCCCAGCTTGCAGGCAGATACAATCACCAGACCGCAGACCGCCGCTTTGATGCCGGTAAAAGCGCCGTTGATATAGGAATTATGCCCGATTGTACCCAACAGAGTCACCACAGCGATAATAATCAGAAAAGACGGCATCACAACTCCGATGGTCGCGGCCAGAGAGCCTGTGAGTCCATGCTGCCGTTTCCCGATATAGGTCGCGCTGTTAATGGCGATTACACCCGGCATCGCCTGGCTGACCGCCAGGCAGTCGATCATATCTTCTTCTTCCATCCATTTCTTATCTTCAACCGCCACCTTCTGAATCAGCGGCAGCATGGCCATTCCGCCGCCAATGGTAAACAGTCCGATTTTAAAAAATTCCCAAAAGAGGCTTATATGCTCTTTTGCCGCCTTTTTCCTACTCCCCTCCATTACTTTCCTCTTCTATCTGTCTGTTTTTTATTTTTCGCTGTTGATCAGACGGATTGCCCGCGCGATTCCTTCATCCACGGACAGTTCCTCTTTTTCCGCGTCTCTTCTCAGCTTATATTCGATTTTGCCTTCCGGCGCTCCTCTTCCCACTGTAAGCCGAACCGGAATTCCCAGGAGATCCGCGTCCTTGAATTTCACGCCAGGCCGCTCTTTCCGATCATCCAGCAGCACTTCAACACCCGCGTCCATCAGTTCTTTATAGATGCGCTCGGCCGTCTGCGCCTGCACTTCGTCCTCCGGCTTCATCACTGTAATGATCGCGTGATACGGCGCCACGGAAACCGGCCAGATGATACCGTTTTCATCGTGGTGCTGTTCCACTATCGCCGCCAGGGTTCTCGTCACGCCGATTCCGTAGCAGCCCATTACAATCAGCTGATCCTTCTGGTTCTCATCCTTGTAGATCGCTCCCATGGATTCGCTGTATTTGGTTCCCAGTTTGAAGACCTGTCCGACTTCAATTCCCCGGGCATGCTTGACCGGAGCTCCGCAGACCGGACATGGATCGCCTTCTTTCAAGGTCTTAATATCCGTTACAATATCCGCTTTATAATCTCTGCCGTAATTAACGTTTTTCATATGGTAATCGACCTTGCACGCTCCCGCGCACAGATTTTTCAGTCCCGGCAGTTCACTGTCAGCCACGATGGTGCAGTCATGCAGGCCTACCGGTCCGGTAAATCCGCCTACACAGCCGGTAGCGGCCCCCATCTTTTCTTCGTCCGCGAATTCGATGGAATGTTCCGGAATGCCGAGAGCATTGACAAGCTTTGTCATGTTCAGTTCCCGATCTCCTCTGACAAATGCCGCCACATATCCGTTTTCTTTTCCTTCTTCGTCATAGGTAACAAAGAGCAGTGCTTTCATCGTCTTTGTCTGCGGGATTCCAAGAAAGTCCGCTACCTCTTCGATGGTCTTCGTGCCCGGAGTATGTACTTCTTCCCTCGGAAGTTCCGCTTCCTCCGTCGCCGGAGCGTCCACGCAAGCCGCCCGTTCCACCGTCGCCGCCATATCACACGCTTCGCAATAGGCGATTTCGCTTTCCCCGACTTCCGAAAGGGCGGTGAACTCATGGGAGTTGCTGCCTCCGATGGCTCCGGTATCCGCTTCCACCGGGCGGAAGGTCAGTCCACAGCGTGTGAAAATACGCTCGTAAGTATCGTACATTTCCTGATAACTTTTATCCAGCCCTTCCTGATCCCGATCAAAGGAGTAAGCGTCCTTCATAATGAACTCCCTGCTCCGCATCAGTCCGAAACGCGGACGCGCCTCGTCTCTGTACTTGGTCTGGATCTGATACAGGTTTACAGGAAGCTGCCGATAGGAAGAAACATCACTGCGGATAATATCCGTAAAAATTTCTTCATGGGTCGGTCCCAGACAAAAGTCCCTTCCATTCCGATCTTTCAGTCTCCACAGTTCCGGTCCATAGGCAAACCAACGCCCGGACTCCTGCCACAGTTCCGCGGGCTGTACCGCGGACATGTGAATTTCCTGTCCTCCCGCCCGATCCATTTCTTCTCTTATGATCTCCTCGATCTTTCTGACAGAACGCCACCCAAGAGGCATAAAACCATATACCCCGGATACCAGTTTTCTTATCATTCCTGTGCGAAGCAGAAGAATATGGCTTGGAATCTCCGCTTCGTTCGGCACCTCTCTCAAGGTTCTTAAATGCATTTTGGATAGTCTCATCTTCTCACTTTTGTCTCCTTTTTCTTTATCGATAGAGCAGGCATACCGCCTGCGCCGCTATTCCCTCTTCTCTCCCGACAAACCCCAGCCGTTCGGTTGTCGTGCCCTTGATATTAATCCGGCACGTCTCCAGATCCAGCGTTTTCGACAGATTATCCGTCATATCGCCTATAAGCGATTTTATTTTTGGCCGCTGAGCCATCAGCGTGATATCCACATTTCCAACCCGCCAGCCATTTTTATCCAGCAGCCCTTTTACTCTGCGCAGCAGTTCCATGCTGGAAATCCCACGATACTGCGGATCCGTGTCCGGAAAGTGCCTCCCGATATCGCCCAGCGCCGCCGCGCCCAGAAGGGCGTCCATCAGCGCGTGAACCAGAACATCCGCGTCGGAATGTCCAAGGAGGCCTTTTTCAAAGGGGATTTTCACTCCCCCCAGAACAAGCGGCAGTCCTTCTTTCAGCTGATGCACATCAAATCCGGTTCCCACTCTGCTTTCCATCGGCATGTCCTCTCTCGTCGTAATTTTAATATTATCATATGTCCCTCGGACCAAAGCCACACTCTGTCCAATCCGTTCCGCCAGGGTAGCGTCATCGGTGCCATAGTAGCCATCCGCAAAAGCCTGTTCATAGGCTTTTCTGAGGATTTCTTTTTGAAACCCCTGAGGCGTCTGGACAGCGTACAGACGCTGCCTCGGAAGGTTCGCACTTTCCCCGTCTTTTTCCTGCCGGATACTGTCTTTCACCGGAACACAAGCGACAGCCGCCCCTTTTTCTTCCGCAGCCTCAAGCACCGCGTTGATGGTTTCCTGCCGCACAAAAGGACGAGCTCCATCATGAACCAGAACGTATTCAATCTCAGGACAGAGGCGATCAATTTCCACGATTGCCCGATATACCGAATCCTGCCGTTCTTCTCCGCCTTCAATAACCGCCTGAATTTTATCCAGTCCGTATCTATCTTTCATTTCCAGGCAAGCCTGTATGTAGTCCCCATTTGTAACAACAACGATCCAGTCGATCTCTTTATTGTCACAAAAAGCCCGAACGCTTTTCAGCAGGATGGGCTCTCCTCCGATTTTCAGATATTGTTTTGGAATACTGCTGCCCATCCGTTTTCCAGTACCGGCAGCAGCGATAATTACCGCTGTTTTTTTCTTATTATTCATTTTCTCTATTTTGTATGAGGTTTTGCGAAAATCATCCGTCCCGCAGCTGTCTGCAATACACTGGTAACCAGAACCCTGATATTCTTTCCGATATACCGTCTGCCTTCTTCAACAACAATCATGGTTCCATCATCCAGATACGCCACCGCCTGATTATGCTCTTTTCCCTCCTTAACAAGAAACAGAGACATTTCTTCTCCCGGAAGCACCACCGGTTTCAGCGTATTGGCAAGTTCATTGATATTCAAAACTTCCACACCCTGAATACCTGCCACTTTGTTCAAATTGAAATCGTTGGTCACAACTTTCCCGTTCATGATCTGCGCCAGTTTCAAAAGCTTTACATCAACTTCGGGAATTTCATCCAGAGCTTTTTCCGCCTCCGTGTTATAAATTTCAATTCCGTATTCGCTTTGGATCTTATTCAGAATATCCAGCCCCCGCCTGCCTCGGTTTCTTTTCAAGGAATCCGAGGAATCCGCGATATGGCGCAGTTCCACCAGAACAAATTCGGGGATCACGATTGTTCCTTCAATAAATCCCGTCTTCATAATATCCGCGATTCTTCCGTCGATAATGACGCTCGTATCAAAAATTTTCGGCGAAGCATCATGCTTGCCCTTATTTCTGCCACCGGAAGACGTTCCTCTTTTAGAGTTAAGCCACGCGGATCGGATATCCGGGCCTTTTTTCGTGGCAATCACAACTCCTAAGAACCCCAATACGAGATAGGTCACAACATTGAGAATAAACGCGAGGATATTGGGAATTCCCATATAAATCCTGCTGATCAGATACGCGACAATCAGTCCCGCAATCAAACCGACAGTCCCCATGACAATATCATTCGTTGATAGCTTCTGCAAATCCGTCTCAATATTGTCCGCAACCTTACTCCCTTGTTTTCCAAGCGTAGGCGTCAACCTGAAAAAGATTAATCCAAAAATAATTACGCAAAGAATCGCTATAAAAACTTCCTGTGTGCTTGATAGATTCAGCCGCTGCTCGTAACCGGAAACAGACAATAGAAATCTCGCCAATAAAAATACACCATAGCCGACTATGGCGCCTACAATGGTCAGAACAACCCTCATTAATTTTCTCAGCATCTCTTCACCTCCCTTCCCCTTTATAAATATTGCGGCATACGGCCCGCCGGCCTTATTAACGGAGCTAAAGGATTAAACAGCTTCGTCAATAAGAATGTCGGCACTGGCTGCGTCCATATCCCCTGCCAGGACAATTTCGCTCAGCAGTATCTGCCTCGCGTTCGTCAGCATTTTTTTCTCGCCGGCAGACAATTTTTTATGTCTTTCAGTGCGAGTCAAATTTCGGACGACCTCAGCCACTTCCACCAGATCTCCGGTTTTAAGCTTTTCCATGTTTTCCCGGTACCTTCGATTCCAGTTGTCCGGCATCTTGGAAGATGCCGCATGCAACACGGCCAGAATATGTTCAATTTCCTCCGCAGAGATAATATTCCGCACGCCGATGGCATCACTGGTATCTACCGGAATCATAATCTTCATATCGCCGCAAGGCACTTTTAGGACATAGTACTTTCTCAGCTCGCCAAGAATTTCTTTTTCTTCGATCTTCTCTACGATGCCTGCGCCATGCATTGGATACACGATTTTATCACCTATGGCATACATACTATTTACCTCCAGTCTATACCTAATATAAGTATAATTCACTCGTTATGACTGTGTCAAGTAAATAAATCGTTAATTTTATCATACTGATTTTTGACTGTCAACTAAAAAATTAATCAAAAATTTAGAAGTTCTTAAGATAATTATGGTATAATAACAGAAAATTATCATATATCAAACACACAGTCTTTGTATTCTAATAGAAAAATGAAGATTTAGAGAGGGGAAAGTTTTATGCCGAAAATATTAGTGGTTGATGACGAACAAAAAATACGTGAGGTAATCCGTGAATATTCGGAGTTCAATGGCTTTGAGGTAACAGAAGCTGCCGATGGAATGACCGCGGTAGGGCTCTGCAAACTAAACGACTATGATTTAATTATCATGGATATTATGATGCCAAAGCTGGACGGATTCAGCGCCTGTAAAGAAATCAAAAAAATCAAGGATATCCCGATTATCATGCTTTCCGCAAGGAGTGAAGAATATGACAAGCTTTTTGGATTTGAACTGGGAATCGATGATTATGTGGTAAAGCCTTTTAGCCCGAAAGAACTGATGGCTCGTGTCAACGCGGTACTTGCCAGACGTCAGGGGGGCGCGCAAAACCAGCCTCAGGTTCTGGAGTTCGGTGGGTTGAGCATTAACATGGCCGCGAGAAGTGTCACAGTCGATGGGGAAAAGGTAGAACTCACTCCCAAGGAATACGATCTGCTCTTTTATCTTGTTGAAAATCGCAATATCGCTTTATCCCGAGACAAACTTCTTTCTGATATCTGGGGGTATGATTTCTTCGGCGATGACCGTACCATCGATACTCATATCAAAAATCTAAGGAACAGTCTTGGAAAATATCGAGATTACATTGTAACGCTAAGAGGAATAGGGTATAAATTTGAAGCTTAATTTCAACACGCACAGTATCAAGTTTAAAGTATGTCTGTACTTTATTATATTTGCGGTGCTTCTTCTGGTAATCCTGTGGAGTCTTCAGGTACTCTTCCTGAACACTTTCTATCAGACAATGAAAGAAGCCAAAACTGAAAAAGTTGCCAAAAGCATTGAATTGGCTTATGAAAGGAACGATCTTGCTGAATTTTCCCGACAGGTTGCCGAAATTGCGGAGTCCAGCGATATGTATATCTATATTTCCTATGCGGAAGGACTTCCCTTTATGCTGTATGGTCTTGATAATTCCAATCACGATTACACGGATGAGATACTTCGTGTAAAGCAGGAAATGGAGGAAAAAAACCTGAAATCCGTTTCCCTTATGATCGATGATCCAAGTCGCCCCCGCCGAATTCTGGCCTGCGGAAACATTCTCCGTTCCGAGGATAAGCCGGAACTGATTTCTTATATTTTTTCTCCGCTATGGCCGGTAACATCAACGCTGGAAATTCTCACGACTCAGCTGATCTATGTTACCTTTATTTCGTTGGCGCTGGCCCTGTGTCTGGCGATCTATCTGTCCACCAGGATCACAACGCCGATTCGCGACATTACGAGATCGGCCGGAAAGCTGGCGGAAGGGGAATACGGTATCGTTTTCAAGGGTGGGCATTACTCGGAACTGAACAACTTGGCCGATACGCTGACAAAAGCATCCATTGAACTGGAAAAATCTACAATGCTGCAAAAAGATCTGATCGCCAATGTTTCCCACGATCTTCGTACCCCTCTGACCATGGTGAAATCCTACGCGGAAATGATTCGGGATCTATCCGGAGATAATCCCAAAAAGAGAAACGCGCACCTGCAGGTAATCATCGATGAGGCTGATCGTTTAAATCTGTTGGTAAGCGACATGCTGACTCTTTCCCGAATGCAATCGGGCGCTATTGTCATTGAGAAAAAAATATTTGATATCAAAGAAGTCGCAGAAGGAATCATTCTCTCGTTCAAGCTTTTGAAAGAAAAGGATGGGTATCAGATCAATTTGGACTGCCCTTCCCCGGTTATGGTGGAAGCAGATCCAGAGAGAATGAAACAGGTCTTCTCGAACCTGATCAACAACGCGCTGAAGTTCTGCGGGGAAGATAAAGTTGTCAATGTCATTATCAGAAAAAAAGGACGTCACGTTCTCTGCCAGGTACAGGATCATGGTGTTGGAATTCCTGAGGACGAGCTTCCTCATATCTGGGAGCGATACTATAAGGCCAGTTCCAATATGGTCCGCTCTACAACCGGCTCAGGACTCGGATTATCCATTGTAAAAGAGATTCTGTCTTTACACAATGCAAATTACGGAGTGGACAGCACTCTTGGAAAAGGTACTACATTCTGGTTTGAATTAGATATTTCCTTTAAATAAAGACAACGAAAAAGAACAGCCGAATTTTGCCTGGCTGTTCTTTTTCTCAAAGCAAATTATCCTCTCACGCAAATTCGGATTTCTTTTCCCTCCTCGTATCCATCCAGGGCTTTCACGGCTCCAACTACGACATTTTTCAACGTATCTTTAACGAATGGAACCATGGGAATCTCCACTCCATCAATGGTGAGTACTACATCTGCCTCTTCCTGCTTTTCCTTTGTAACTTTCTCTACTAGATCAGCCAACTTTTCCACCTCCTTAAAACAATGAATAACCGGAAGGCCTTTATACGTCTTCCTTTCCTCCGCAATCAGACCGGAAATCGCGACAACGCTCTCCGACATTTTGGGGTCCAGGTCTTCTTCTGTTTTTCCTGTAAGAATCACCGGACAATCCGCACCGCTGTCTCCTTCAAGAATTACAAAGTCCTCTTTGTAATATTTTAAAAGAGCGTCAATCTCCATTCTGCGGGAAAAGAGGAGATCCGTTTCGCGTTCTCCCAGAGCAGCCACTCGAACGGCCCCTGCTTGCGCATGTTTATAGGTATCTGTTCCAGGCTGATCCATGGCAAATCCCTGATAATGGATATCCTTTACCGTTCCTACGCTGTAGCCCCTCCGTCTTAGCTCTTTTACAAGACTGGTGACCGTTGTCGTTTTTCCGGTCTTTGAGAAACCTTTTACCATTACGATTCTCAAGTTTCTTTTCCTCCTTAAATCAGCAGTTCTCCTTCAATAAATCTACGTGTCACGGGGTTTTGAGGCATCCGCAGCATTTGCTGAGCATCTCCCTCTTCCACAAGAAGTCCGTCCTTTAAAAACAGACATCGCTCGCAGACTCTGCGGGCCTGCGCCAGATTATGGGTGATCAGAACGATCGTTGTGCCGGAGACTTCATTGATTTTAGTCAGCATCTGCTCGATTTCCGCAGTCGTCGCCGGGTCGATGTTAGCGGTCGGTTCATCCAGGAGCAGAAGATCCGGATAAAAAGACAAGGCCCGCGCCAGCGCTACCTTCTGTGTCTCTCCGCCTGACAGCTTCCATGCCTTTTTCTTCCGTAAGTCCAGCAGATTCAGTTCTTCGCAGAGCTGCAGAACCCGCGCCTCGATCCGCTCCCTGTCCCACCCTCGCAGCTTCAGAGGGTAAGCAATGTTATTTTCCACTGTAGAGGACAGCAGATAGGGTTTTTGAAAGACCTGCGTCATATCCCTCCATGGGATTTCTTCTTTTCCATCATAGAAAATCCGGCCTGCGGAAGGCTCTTCCAGACCCGCGATGAGATTCAGCAAGGTGCTTTTTCCCGCGCCGTTGGGACCGATGATTGCCGTCCGTTTGTGACCCTGAATTTCCACCTGTTCTAAATCCAACACGACTTTTCCATCGTAACTTTTTTTCAGTTGTCTTACCTTTAGCTTCATCCTGCCCTCCTATCGACTTTCTCTTTCCTGAAAATGATACAGCAACGCATTCACAAGAAAGGAAATTGCCAGCAGAATGATTCCGATAGCAATGGCTCTCTCGTAATTCCCCATTCCCTTAAGCTCTGTGATATAGGTTGTCATCACCCGGGTCCTGCCTTTAATATTGCCTCCTACGATCATGACCGCCCCCACTTCGGAAATCGCTCTTCCAAAACCGCTTACCACTGATGTGGTCAAACCAGTCCGCATTTCATAGATTAAAAGCTTCATGCGGGACGCTTTCCTGGCTCCCAACGTAGTTGCCAGTTTGTATACCACCGGCGCCTTTTCTTTTACCAGATTATAGGTCAGGCCGGTCACAATGGGCGTCACCAGGCAAATCTGCGCGATGATCATGGCCGTTACCGTATAGTTAAGCTGAAAGCTGCCCAGCGGTCCTCTCCGCATAAGGATCAAAAATACCGTAAGACCTGCGATGACGGGAGGCAGGCTCATCAGAGTATAAATCACGCGGATCAGAATTCCCTTTCCCCGAAAGGAATGGGTCCCCAAAAAGACGCCGGCAGGAATTCCGATACAGCTGGAAATCACTACGGAAAAAAAGGAAACATAAAGGGACAATCCCACAATTTCAAAAATCTCCGCATCACCGCTAAAAATCAGCCGAAGGGCCTCCATTACTCCATGTCCAATTGCATCCATACGCTTGTCCTTTCCAAAATCAGCCCTATTATATCAAAAAAGAGCGGAAATGTCTCCCGCTCTTTTATCTTACTTAACTTATTTCGCGTTTGGAATAAACAGAGCTTCGCCATATTCTTCCTGTCCGTATTCCCCAATCAGCTTCTGAGTTTCATCGGAAACAATCCATTCCTGGAACGCTTTCGCTCCGTCCGCGTTGATGTTTTCGTTTTTCTCCGGATTTACGCAGATTACGCCATACTGGTTGTTGAGCACGCCGCTCGGATCTTTCTCGCTGACAATTTTCAGTTCCGTTTCGCCGCCTACATTCAGCCAGGTTGCCCGGTCAGACAGGGTATAACCTTTCATTTCGTCGGTCATGGTGATTACATCACCCATGCCGGCAGCTGCTTCCACATACCAGTCTCCCTTGGGAGCGATCCCTGCTTCTTCCCAGATTTCCAGTTCTTTTTTATGCGTTCCGGAGTCGTCCGCTCTGGATACGAAAGTCTGCTGTTCCTGTTCGATGGTCGTAAAGGCTTTCAGCGCGTCTTCTTTCGCGTTTTCTTCAATTCCTGCCGGATCCGCCTCTGGTCCTACAACGACAAAATCGTTGTACATTACATCCAGACGTCCGTCCGCATCCGCGTGTCCGCCGTCAACGAACTCTTTTTCCGCTGCCGGAGAATGTACGAGCAGCACATCTGCCTCACCCTGTTCGCCCAGTTCCATAGCTTCTCCGGAACCAACCGAAATCACCTCTACGGTGTAGCCGGTTTTTTCTTCAAAATCCGGAAGGATCGCGTCCAACAGTCCGCTGTCTTTCGTACTGGTGGTTGTTGCCAGACGCAGGTTTGGATTTTCCGGAGCGCTTGCAGCATCTCCGCTCTCATCACTTCCGCCGCAGCCTGTCAGAGCGAACGCTGAGGAAATTCCCAGCATCATCACCATAGCCGCCGCAATTACACGTTTTTTCATTTCTTTCTCCTCCTAAAACAATTGTAATAATAATTTATCCAAAAAAGCAGAAAAAAACCTTCCGGTTTGTCCACGAAAGGTTTTCCTGCTTTTTTGCCCTGATGCAACCATTCCTTTCCAAACACGGGAGGCACGGAGGTTTCCCTCCGCACCCATCGGTCAGCCGCCATCCCTTCCGGATTAGGCGGACAGACTCGGAATTTTTTTAATTATCCTTTTCTTCTTTTTTATAGTTCAATCAGATCATATTCCTGTTCCAGCAGATCGATGGTCAGAAGCTTGTTTCTCAGGGTCTGCGGTCTTCCTAAAAGCACTTTGACTGTCTCCGCCACTTCCAACGCGCCCACAATGGCAGGCGTAAACACAGGATTTCCAGTCTCTGTCTCAATGCCTTTTTCCGCACCTTCCGGATACAGACGGTCCAGGCCCGTATCTCCCGGCAGAATTACAGTAACCTGCCCCTGCCACCCCGCAATCGCTCCATGAATCAGCGGAACTCCTTGTTTCGCGCAGGTCTGCGCAAGCAAACGCCGTCCCGGTATGTTGTCCAGAGCGTCAACGACCGCATCATAACGCTTCGTTATAAGTTCCTCCGCATTTTCTTCTGTCAGATAACAGCATAGCGGATGAATCTCTGTCGCGGAATTGACAGCCTGTATCCTTTCCTGAGCAGCCAGGGCCTTGTGGTATCCAAGATTCCGTTCCGTACTAAAGAGCTGTCGGTTCAGATTACTGAGTTGAAAGACATCTCCATCTATAGCTGTAATAAAGCCGACACCTATACGCGCCAGCCCCTCAATTATATATCCTCCTAAACCACCACAGCCTGCAACGCATACGCTGCAGGCCTGCAGTTTTTCATTTTCTTCTTCTGTAATTGTTCCGATGTTTCGTTCGTATCTCTGGGCAATCATTAGTCTATGATCCTTCTAACTGTAATAATACTCTTATACGTTGCGCTGCTCACTTTGATACCGGAACTCGGAGTACTGGCGTGGACAATCTGTCCATTTCCGATGTAAATCCCTACATGCCCCGAATAACAGATGATATCTCCCGGCTGCGCCTCACTGTAAGATACTCCCCGTCCACAGGACCGCTGGGCCGAGGATGAATGAGGAAGGGAATAACCAAAGTGCGCATAGACGCTCATTGTGAATCCGGAGCAATCCGTACCGTTTGTCAGGCTGGATCCACCGTAAACATACGGATTTCCCACAAACTGAAGCGCATAATCGACAACCGCCTGTCCCGATGCGCTGCCTGCCTCAGAGTCACCGTTTCCATCCGAAGAGCTTTCCGATGAATTGTCGCCAGAAGCTGCCGACTGGCTGCTGTCCGCACTGGAACTGGAAGCCGCCGCGCTCGCGGTCGAAGATGAAGTTTCATTTGAGTCTGTATCTTCCGCGCTTCCGGTTTCGACTACTTTTGTTACCGGTTTTTTCTCTACTGTTGAAGAAACAACCTCTTTTGATACAATCTTGCCGTTTTCTTTGACTACTTCGCTAACAACCGTTTTTTTACCTTTTTTGCCCTTCTTAACGACTTCTTTCTCTCCGCTCTGAAGTTCATCAGTCACCTTATACTCGGTCTTGTAGTCAATGGCTTTTGTCTTGCTTACCTTCTCTGTCGTTGTTACGATCACAAGAGGTTCTTCCGTTTCATTCGCAGCTACTACTTCCGCTACCGCGTCTTCGCTTTCCGTCAGAATCGGATTTTCATCGCCGCGTTCCAGTTCCTTCGAAGTTACAGTAATCTCCGGAGATACGGTCGTCTCCTCTTCATTCGTATCTTCTGTGGTGTAATTCGCCTTTACCTGTTCGATAATCTTCTCGCCTTCTTCTTTTGTGGCAACGACAAACTCTTCCTTATCGCCGATCTTTACCGACCAGGGCTGCTGAACCTTTGTACCGTCTTCCGCTACCGCGTATGGCTCAGTAAATTGTAAAAAGGAACAGATTCCAAGGATTACAACAACGACTGCCAGACCAATAACTGCTACTTTCAATCGGTGTTCAAAGAACTTTAGCTTTTTTAATTTTTCCATACTTCTACATTTCCGTACTTGTACTTTAACGACAACGAACCGGCTGTCAGCCTCCCGAAACCCTCGACCAGGCTTTCAGCTCGTCACCCGGCGACAGACGATCGTCGATCATAACCCGCATGCCGTTAACCGCAACAAATCCGAAATTCGGAAGTTCCTTGTAGTTAATGCCTACGGTTCTGAGCGCCTCATCGCAGGTGCAATTGTCCGGTACTTCTACTTTTCGCTCCTTGTCTCCGTCAAAGAGTTTTTTCAGAGTACCGCGCAGTGTGATTGTGATTTCCATAAATCCTCCTTGTAAAAAAGAGTGCAGGATGAACTCCAAACACTCTTTTATTATAACGCATTTTTCTCTCAGCAAAAAGCGTTTTTTGAACTTTTTTGCTGTTTCACAAACTCTTCATACTTTCAAATTTTTACAGAAGAGACGCGATCAAATCTTCCGGCATTTTACCGTTTTCGTCCCATCCCATTACTTTATAATACTGGCTCAGCATATCATCGAAGGCCTCCTGCGGAATCACTTGACCCTTAGCCGGTCCATTCTGCAGAGCTTCTGTCACAATACGCTTTGGTACTGTATCGTGTCTTCTGTCAAATCCTTCTCTCTGGTTAAAGGCGCGTCCGATATTGATTACCCTGCGTCCCACCGTCGACATATCTTCCGTGGTCCATTCTACGCCTGTTACCATGGTCAGCAGTTCCGCCATGATATCGTAGTCGAGAGTTCCCCAGAAGTCGCAGATGCACAGGGAGAACTTAATCGCATTATATTCTGCCAGATCATATACAAGCTGACCTTTATTTTCTGCCGTATATGGAGGAGCCGCCGCCTCGAACACTTCCATGTTCGGCGGATAAGCACGCATATGACACGCGCCTCTGTCAGATACCGCATAGGCTACCGAAGTCGCCCAAGAGCCACGAGGTTCGTACTGCGGGAATTCCAGACCCTTTACCTGCATCGCGAATTCCGTTCCGCCATATTTTTCGGAAGCTCTCTTTGTTCCCAGAGCCAAGTCTTTACCCACGCCTTCATTTCTTGCCATAAGCTTCAGATATTCGATCATCTTGTCAGCTTCGCCGAACTTGATGCCAAAATCATGGATTCCTTTTTCTGTCATTTCCATTGCCCAGATAATCGTATCTCCGGCACTGATGGTATCCAGACCCATGTCGTCCGCTACTTCGTTAAATTTTACAATTTTTTCCGGATCGCGGATACCCGCATTTGGTCCCGCAACCGCGATGGACTCATACTCCGGACCTTCACAGATCGCGTCGCCGATCTTCAGGAAGTTTCCGCAGCCCAGCCCGCAGCTTCCGCAGCCGCGTTTTCCGACTCTGTACTGTTTCAGTACATCGCCATTATACTCGGTCCACTTTTCATCGGTTGTATCGGAGAAGTTTTTCCAAGGCAGAATCCCGCCGTCGTTACAAGCTTCCAGGAACGCGGTTGTACCATCATCAAAGATGTACTGGTTGTCGTCGTTTACTACGCTTTCACGGAGCAGTTCAATAATCCGGTTGGTGGTATTTTCAATATCGTTTACTTTCACACCGCCTGTTCCGCGGATTACGATGGCTTTCATATTCTTGGAACCCATTACCGCGCCGATGCCGCCTCTTCCTGCCTGTCTGTAATAGTCACAGTTGATGCAGGCCATTACACCCAGATTTTCCCCTGCAGGACCGATGGACATGATACTGAATTCCGGTCCGTATTTCTGCGCCAGAATTTTTTCCGCCTCATGAGAACCGAGACCCCACAGATCCTTCGCGTCCATAAAACGGATTTTTCCGTCATCGATCAGCACATATCCCGGCTCGCTGAGTTTTCCTTCGAAAATGGCCATATCATAGCCCGCGAACTTCAGACGGATTCCAACATGGCCGCCGATGGAGCAGTCATTCATGGTTCCGGTCGCAGGAGATTTGGCCGCTACGGAAAGCTTTCCGGAACACGGAACCGGCGTTCCGGTCAGAGGGCCTGTCGTCAGAAACAGTTTGTTTTCCGGTCCCAGCGGATCGATTCCCGGCTTTAATTCCTCATACATATAACGGATCGCGAGCCCTTTTGAACCTACATACTTTTTCGCAAAATCCATCCGGAGCGGTTCAAAGGAAACTCCTTTTTTTGTCAAGTCAATTCTTACTACTTTATTCTGATATCCCAGCATTGTCTTTTCCATTTTTTCCCCTCCTTTACTCAAATGTCAGCGCGTTCTGTGGGCAGGTCTTAACGCAGGTCGGATCGCCCTTGCAGGTATCACAGATATACGCCTTTTCGTCTCTGATCTTTACAACATGTTTCGGGCATTTGTCCGCGCACGCACCGCAGCCGATGCATTTGTCCATATCTACTTCTATGTAGTCGCCCAGCTTGATGGCATCTACCGGACACGCTTTTACACACATGCCGCACAGAATACAGAAATGATCCATATACTTCAGATTTCCGTCCTCATAGCATGTTTCAATGGCAATTCTCGCTTTGGAAGGAATATACTCGCCTTCCTTCATGGCCGAACAGACCTGTGCGCACAGCTGACAGCCAATACACTTTTCTTTCTTGAATTTCAGTCGCTTCATTTGTCCCCTCTTCCTTTCAACATAGTAGCCATAAAAAAAGCAAAGTGAAGTTCAGACCGCCTCCCGCAGCCTGAGAACTCTCCTTTGCGCAATGGCAGGCAGTAAAATCGCTCTTACTACCCTGACGTCTCCGCCGGCACAGAGTGTCGCGCGGAGATCGGAGTTGTTTCATTGTCCTTTCTTGATTATAACGTAGCCCTTCCCCTCTTGTCAATTCTTTGTCAATTCCTTTTTTTGTATTATCTTGCTGTATTTTTTGAATTTTCCTTTCTTTTTCTTGACAATTTGGAAAAAGGAACGTAAAATATAATCAGAATTTTCAGTTTAATCTCCGATTTTTATTTGACAGCACTCCCAAACAATTCCATTGTTTCGGATGCGGCCGGTAAAAACGTCAGGGTATGGGAAGTAATTGTCATGCCTGCCATTGCGCAAAGGAGACTTCCGCTGATAGGCGGTCTGCTCCTTTGTTTTTTTGTGGCAGACCATCCTGTCAGCCGCAACTTGCATTTTGGGTAAAGGAGGTGAATCGATTCTATCCGGGAATCGAAAAAAACATGGAAAAAACGATTGTACTGCAGCCCGAAAAATGTCTGGGATGCCGGACATGCGAACTTATCTGTTCGTTCAGCCGCGCGAAAGAGTTCAACCCGCAGAAGTCGGCAGTCAGTGTCATTTCTTATGATACGGCCATGCTTTGCGTACCTATCATGTGTACACAATGTGAAGATGCCGCTTGTGCCGCCATCTGTCCGGTCAAGGCTATCGCCAGAGATGAATGGGGCGCCATGAAAATTGATGAAAAGAAATGCATCGGCTGCAAAATGTGCATTTCTGCCTGTCCCTTGGGGAATATGGCGCTTGACAGCGGCAAGGTATTTAAGTGTACACTCTGCGGCGGAGATCCGCAATGCGCAAAGTACTGTCCTTCCGGGGCGATCGAGTACAAAAGCGCCTCTCCGTCCTCATTGGTCAAAAAGAAAGCGATTGCGGAAAAGTTTAAGGAAGCATTCGGAGAGGAGGCGTTTTAAATGTACGGATTCACAGGCACATTGCTGAGGATTGACTTAACCGCGGGTTCAATTCAGAAAGAAATTCTGGATCCTGTCCTCGCGAAAAAATATCTGGGCGGAAGAGGACTGGGTACAAAGATCTATACAGATGAAACCGCTTCCGGCATAGACCCTTTCGCACCGGAAAACAAACTGATTCTGATGACCGGACCGCTGACCGGAACATTCGCTCCCAGCGCCGGGAGACTGATGTGGATTACAAAAGCGCCGCTTACCGGAACGATTGGCTGCGCCAATTCCGGCGGCTATTTTGGACCGGAACTGAAATACGCGGGATATGACGGTATCATTTTTGAAGGAAAGGCGGAAACCCCTGTATATCTTTTTATTGAGGATGACCAGGTTGAATTGAGATCCGCGGAACATCTCTGGGGGAAAACCGTATTCGAAACCACCGATCTGCTCAAAGATGAAACCGGTGAGGAAAGCCGGATCTGCTGTATCGGACCTGCCGGAGAAAATCGGGTGCTTTATGCCGCAATTATGAACGATAAGCACCGGGCGGCGGGAAGAGGCGGCCTGGGCGCGGTAATGGGAGCGAAAAACCTCAAAGCCATCGCCATAAAAGGAACCGGCGGAATCCGGGTTTCTGATAACGACGGTTTTATTCGAGACTGCGCAGCCGCGCGCAAGATCCTCGCGGAAAACGCGGTCACAGGTGAGGGACTTGCTGCCTATGGAACGGAAATCCTTGTCAATATTATAAACGGATCCGGAGCCATGCCTCAATATAACTGGAGGGATGGCGCGGTTTTCCGGGACGCGGAAGACATTTCCGGAGAAGCTCTGACGGAAAAGTATCTAATTCGCAACAAAGGCTGCTTCGGATGCTCTATCGGATGCGGAAGAGTTACCCGGATCAAGGACGGACCTTTTGCCTCGGCCGGGGAAGGTCCTGAATATGAGGCAGCCTGGGCTCTGGGCGCTTCCTGCGGGATTCACGATCTCGCCGCGATCTGCAAAGTAAACTTCCTCTGCAATGAATACGGACTTGATCCCATCACACTCGGCTCCACCTTCGCCTGCGCCATGGAGCTGGCAGATTCGGGATATCTTGACAAAAAAGAAATGGGCGGAGATCTTCTTTTCGGAAACGCGCAAAGCATTGTCGACTTTACATATAAGACCGTCCGGCGGGAAGGATTCGGCGATCTCCTGGCCCAGGGTTCTTATCGGCTCGCGGAAAAATACGGCCATCCGGAACTCTCTATGTCCGTAAAGAAACAGGAAATGCCTGCCTATGACGGTCGGAGCATGCAGGGAATCGGCCTTGAATACGCTACCTCCAACCGGGGCGGCTGCCACGTCCGCGGATACATGACCTCGCCTGAGATTCTCGGAATTCCGGAAAAAATGGATCCTCTGAAGACAGAAGGAAAAGCCGCGGCTCTTAAAACATTTCAGGATCTGACCGCTGTAGTGGATTCCATCGGGATCTGTCTCTTTACGACCTTTGGAATCGGTCTTGCGGAGATTGCCCCGATTGTCCGCACCTGTACCGGATGGGATCTGTCCGACGAAGCCCTTCTGCAGGCAGGCGACCGGATCTGGACTATGGAAAAACAGTATAATCTGCGGGAGGGATTTACAAAGAAAGACGATCAGCTTCCGCCAAGGCTTTATCAGGAGCCAATTCCGGAGGGCGCCGCCAAGGGACAGGTCAGCCACGTTCCGGAAATGCTCGAAGAATACTATCAGATTCGAGGCTATGATCCGGAAGGAGTCCCCACGCCTGACAAATTAAAGGAGCTGGATCTCACGCCATGAAAATCAAATATTTTGCCTATTACAGGCAGGATACCGGGCGCAAGTCCGAAGAACTGGATCTTGCGCCCCTGACGGTTCTGGAACTTCTCCGCTATCTGGGGCAGCGGTACGGAAAACGCTTTTCTGACCGGATTCTCTATAGAGGCGGGGAAGACATCAACCATCAGGTCATTGTGCTCCTGAACGGAAGAAATATCGACTTTCTGCAGGGAAATGAGACCATCGTCCAAAGGGAAGATGAAGTACTGCTCTTTCCCAGAATCGCAGGAGGATAAACTGGAAAGGGCGTGATTTTTTTGGAACATGCACAACAAACGATAACGAAAATCCTTCAGAAATTTCCTGCGCAGCAGCGCTTTTCCCTCGCTATCCTGCAGGAAATTCAAAAGGAATACAATTATATTTCGGCAGAACACCTGAAAGCCGCGGCAGACTATCTCTCTCTGCCCCTCTCTCAGCTGTTCTCCATGGCTACCTTCTATAAAGCATTGAGCCTTGATAAAAAAGGGAAATTTATTATCCGCGTATGCGACGGCACGGCCTGCCATATACGCGGGAGCCAGAATATCCTTGGCGAAATCGAACGGGCTCTGGGAATCCGGGAGGGAGAGACTACCGAAGACGGTCTTTTCTCCATCGAAATTGTAAACTGCGTCGGTTCCTGCGCCATGGCACCGGTCGTGATCTGTGATGAAGACTACTTCGGCAACGTCGCCCCCGGCGGAGGTGAGCAGATTGTAGAAACCTACCGGAAAAAGGAGGCGGAATAGATGAACAGAGAAATACTGGTATGCTGCGGCACAGGCTGTCTCGCGAACGGCGCGCAGGCGGTAGTGGATGCCTTTTCCGCCGCCATATCGGGAGATGGCAGCATTTCCGTCAAACCGGCTGTCAAAAAAACCGGATGTAACGGTTTTTGCGAAAACGGTCCGATTGTAACCATCTATCCGGATAATATCACCTATTATAAAGTCCGGCCTGCGGATGTCTCCGAAATCATAAAGAGCCTGGATGGCGCTCCTGTTGAGCGCCTTCTGTACAGGGATGATTCCGGAAACGCGGTCTGCTCCCGTGAAGAAAATCCGTTTTATGCCGCGCAGTATAAAATTGCGCTGCGCAATACGGGGCGCATTGATCCCTCTTCCATCCAAGACTATCTGGATCGCGGCGGCTACAAAGGGCTTGAGGCCGCGCTCTCCATGTCCCCGGAGGAAGTCATCGAACAGATTGAAACCAGCGGCCTGCGCGGAAGAGGCGGCGCCGGTTTTCCTACAGGGCGTAAATGGCGTTCCTGCCGCGAGGTGCCGAGCGACATAAAGTATATGCTTTGTAACGGGGATGAAGGCGATCCCGGAGCCTTTATGGATCGAAGCATTCTGGAGGGCGATCCCCATAGTGTTCTGGAGGGATTGATCATCGGCGCCTACGCCATCGGAGCTCGATACGGATACTTTTACATCCGCGACGAATACGGACTTGCGCTGTCTCATATGGAGGAAGCGATCGCTTCTGCCCGGCACAGCGGTTTTTTGGGGAAAAATATACTGGGAAGCGATTTTCACTTTGACTGCGAGATTGTCCGCGGAGGAGGCGCCTTTGTCTGTGGGGAGTCCTCTGCGCTGATGTCTTCTATTGAGGGGAAGCCCGGAGAGCCAAGGGTCAAATATACCCGCTCTGTTGAAAAGGGGCTTTTTGATCAGCCTACTGTACTGAATAATGTGGAAACACTCGCGAATGTACCCTATATCCTTGTCCATGGCGGTGCTTCTTTCGCGAAGCTGGGTACAGAGGGCAGCAAAGGGACCAAAGTGTTTTCTCTCGTCGGAAAAGTCAACCGTACAGGGCTCGTGGAGGTCCCCATGGGAGCTACTCTCCGCCATCTTATTTTCGATATCGGCGGAGGAATCCGGGATGGCGGCAAGTTTAAAGGAATCCAGACCGGCGGTCCTTCCGGCGGATGCATTCCCGAGGAGCTGCTGGATCTGGAAATCGATTTTGATACCTTAAAAGCCAATGGTTCCATGATGGGCTCCGGCGGCATGATTGTCATGGACGAAACAACCTGTATGGTCGAGCTTTCCCGCTATTATCTCAGTTTTCTCGCCGGAGAATCCTGTGGAAAATGTACACCGTGCCGTGAAGGACTCCGGTGTATGCTTGACATCCTCACCCGTATCACGGAGGGGCATGCCAGCATGAAGGATCTGGATCTTTTAGAAGATCTCGCTTATACGGCCAAAGAAGCTTCCTTATGCGAGCTGGGGCGGACCGCCGCCAACCCGGTCATTTCGACACTGACCTGGTTCCGGGATGAATATGAGGCTCATATCCGGGAGCACCGCTGTCCCGCGGGAGTCTGCACCGCTCTGATCCGTTATCGGATTGACCCCGAAAAATGTAAGGGTTGTGGTCTCTGCGGCAAGAAATGCCCCGCAGGGGCGATCCACGGGGAACGGAAGCTTCCGTACCGGATCAATCCGGATTCCTGTATAAAATGCGGACTCTGCCGACATACCTGTAAGTTCGACGCAATTCTTGTGGAATAAAGGAGGCAGACAATATGAAGATCATGATTGATAAACAGGAAATAGAAGCGTACCCGGAGGAAACAATTATGGACGCGGCCCGCAGAAATGGTGTCTTCATTCCCGGCCTGTGCTGGGATGAGGCAGTGGAGAAGACCAACTGCTGCAGGCTCTGCATGGTGGAAACGACAGACGGGAGTCGAAAAAAGCTGGTGGCGGCCTGCGCGTTCCGGGTCAAAGAGGGTCTGCGGGTGGATACCGATTCTGAACGAGTTCAGAGAATACGAAAAACACTGCTCCGCCTGATGTACACGCAGGCACCTGATAACCCCACAATTATGGAACTGATGCGGCTCTGCCATGTCACGCCGCATCCCGCGCTCCCGCTCAAAGCAGATTCCCGGCAATGCATCCTGTGCAGGCTTTGTGTCGGAAGCTGCCAGGCGCTTGGCGCGTCTTCCATCAGTCCAATTCTTCGAGGAATTGAGAAACGCATTGACACTCCATATTCCAAAGCTTCCGAAACCTGTATCGGGTGCGCCTCCTGCGCCCGGATCTGCCCTACCGGCTGCATTGATGTTGAGGACACCCCAGAGCACCGCACCATCTGGAACAGACAGTTTGAATGGATCCGCTGTGAACAGTGCGGAGCAATTATTACCACAAAAGAACATTTTGCCGCTTCCACACCCCCCGGTACACCTGCTTTGTGCCCGGTCTGCCGCAGAAAAGCGCAGGCAGAGGTTTTCGCGAAAACCTTGGGCGAATAGCGGAAAAAGAGGACCCATCCCTTTTGATGAGTCCTCTTTTACTATCTCAGCCCGTATTCCTGCGCCAGCTTTTTAAATCCCGGCAGGGAGTTCTGTATGGTTTCATAGGAAACGCAGTAGGCCAGCCTTACATAGCCCGGTCCCGCGAAGGCGCTTCCCGGAACCATAAGAATATTATATTTTTTCGCGGTCTTGCAGAATTCCGCTTCATCCTCTACCGGAGACTTCACAAACAGGTAAAAAGCCCCTTGCGGCATAATACATTCAAATCCGCAGTCCTTCAGTCCTTCATACAAAGCCTTACGGTTGCGGTCATAATAATCCAGATCTACTTTCGCGTCCACACACTTGGCGATAACCTTCTGCTGCAGAGATGGCGCGTTGACACAGCCGAGAATCCGGTTTGCGTTGGATGCGGTATCAAAGACCAGTTCGCTTTCCTCCAGTTCATCAGGAATGACCAGATATCCGATTCGCTCTCCCGGTAGGGAAAGGGACTTACTGTAGGAATAGGCCACGATTGTGTTCTCATAGTATTTTGTAATATATGGCACTTCTACCCCATCATAAGCAAGCTCCCGGTAGGGTTCATCCGCGATAATAAAAATCGCGCGGTTTAATTCTTTCTGCTTTTTCTTCAGGATATTCGCGATTCCTTTGATCGTTTCCTCCGAGTATACCACACCGGTCGGGTTATGCGGCGAATTGATCAGCACCACTCGTGTCTTGTCGCCAACAAGTTTTTCAAAGGATTTCAAATCCGGCTGAAAGGTCTTTTTATCCGTTGGGGCCTGTACTACAACTCCGTCATAATTATTTACATACCAGTTGTATTCCAGAAAATACGGTGTGAAAATCACAACTTCCTCACCGGGATTAAGAATCGTTTTCAAGGCAACGTTCAATCCGCTGGCCGCTCCTACGGTCATCAGTATATTCTTTTTCGAAAAGTTCGTTCCCTGGGTTTTATTAATATGCCGGGCGATGGTTTCCCGCACATCTTCAAAACCGGCGTTGCTCATATAGCCGTGAAGAATCAAATCCGGCTCTTCCTCCACGATCTCCTTAATCGCCTGCTTTACTTCCGGAGGCGTCGGCGCGTCCGGATTTCCAAGGCTGAAATCAAATACATTTTCTCTTCCGTATTTTGCCCGCATCTGATCGCCTTCTTCAAACATTGTCCGAATCGCGGAGTTATTGGCCATCAGCGGTTTCATTTTTTCCGAAATCATGATGTTTCCTCCCTACAGTCTCAGACCCTTTGCCAGATTGCAGACAAAGTCCTGTACATTGGTTACAATTCCCCTGGCTGCCAGGCTGCCCCGGTCTCCCAGTTTATTGACAGCAAATTCCGAAGTGTCAATGGTGTAGAAATAAACTTCCCGGATCGTGCCGTCCGGCATCACCCGGTAGCTCGGCGTCATGTTGCCTGTCGCGATGGTATGCAGCACAGTTGCCATTCCAATGACCGTTGTAGCCTTGCGGACATGGTTTCTTACCGCGTCCTGTCCTACGTATGTATGCTCATAGACTTCCGGCAGAGGCCCGTCATCCCGGAGGGAACCGTTGAGTACAAACGGAACGTTATGCTTCACACAGCTGTACATAATTCCGTTGTCCACATGCTCCGCTTCAAGAAAAGCGGGAATGGAGCCATGCAGGTTCACGCGGTTAATGGTGTCAATGTGATTATAATGCCCGTTGAAATGCGGCCTTTGGGTCCGAACGTCCTGCCCCAGCGCGGTTCCCAGAAGACCTGCCTCCAGATCGTGAGTCGCCAGCGCGTTTCCTGCCAGCAGAGCGTCCACATATCCGCCCGCGATCAGCTTGGAAAACGCTTCCCGCGCTTCCGCGTCAAAGGCGCATGCCGGTCCCAGCACCCAGACTACATATCCGTACTGCCGTTCATGTTCCAGCAATTCGTAAAGCTGTTCATAATCATAGGAAAACGCGGTTTCTCTGCTCCTGCTCTGGCGGAAAGAAAAAGGCGTGTCTTTGTTTTCTTCCCGTTCAAAACAGTCCGCGTGTACATAAATACCCTCTTCGCAATCCTCGGTTCTTCCCACAACGATACGATCTCCCTGTTTAATGTTGCGGAATTCCCGCACCTGGATCTTTCCGTCCTCATAAATGGCGACACAGTCCATTCTGGATTCCTCCGCCAACAGCCATTTCCCTTCTATTTTGAAATATTCCGGGAAAATCGAGGTAGCGTGGAACTGATCCGGCGCCGTCATATCCTTCGGCGCCAGACGAAGCTGCGCGTCCGGTGAATTCTGAAATTTTTCCTGAGTAAAGTCCGGTTCTCTATATGTCCTTAATTGGAAAGCCATATTTGTCTATCTCCTTTTATTTGTCTTTTTTCGTAATCCGATCCGTGCCCATATATCCCTGCAGCGCTTTCGGAATAAGAACGGATCCGTCCGCCTGCTGGTAGTTTTCCAGAATCGCGGCAACGGTTCTTCCTACAGCCAGACCGGATCCATTTAAAGTATGGACAAATTCCGGTTTTCCTTTTTCTTTCGGACGGAAGCGAATGTTTCCTCTTCTGGCCTGGAAGCTTTCAAAATTGCTGCAGGAAGAAATTTCTACGTACCTTCCGTAGCTCGGCATCCAGACTTCGATGTCATAGGTCATGGCGGAGGAGAAGCCCAGATCCCCTGTGGAAAGACGTACAACCCGGTATGGGATTTCCAGTCTCTGCAGCACTTCTTCCGCAGCGTTTGTCAACAGCTCCAGTTCTTTATAGGACTCGTCCGGATGAACAAATTTTACCAGTTCCACTTTGTTGAACTGATGCTGGCGAATCAGACCTCTGGTGTCTCTTCCCGCGGACCCGGCTTCCTTACGGAAGCACGGAGTGTAGGCCGTGTAGTAAACCGGCAGTTCATCATAATCAAGAATTTCGTTCATCCGCAGATTTGTCACCGGCACTTCCGCTGTCGGAATCAGGAAGAAGTCCTTGGCGGGAACATGGAACATATCATCTTCAAATTTCGGAAGCTGTCCGGTCCCGATCATCGCATCGCGGTTTACCATGAACGGCGGCAGAATTTCTGTAAATCCGTGTTCTTCTGTATGGAGATTCAGCATGAAATTAATGACCGAGCGTTCCAGTCTCGCTCCCATTCCCTTATATACCGTAAATCTGGTTCCGGCGATTTTAGCCGCCCGTTCAAAATCCAGGATATCCAGATCCTGACCGATATCCCAATGGGCCTTTTCTTCAAAGTCAAACGCTCTTGGCTCGCCCCATTTGCGCAGTTCCACATTGTCGCTGTCATCCGCGCCCACCTGCACATCTTTATACGGAGTGTTGGGGATATTGAGCAGCGCATCGCGCAATTCTTCTTCCACCGCGCTGACTTCGGCATCCAGGGTTTTAATCTGTTCGGACAGCTTCTTCAGTTCCTTCATCAGTTCACTTGGATCTTCACCGGCTTTTTTCATCTTGGGGATTTCTTTGGAGGCGGTACTCTGCTGGTTTTTCATTTTCTCTACTTCCGCAAGGGTCGCTCTTCTCTTTTTGTCCAGCTCCAGGACACGGTCAATTCCGAAATCACCCTGTCCTCTGGATTCCACTGCTTTTTTTACGTTTTCAAAATCTTCTCTTATGCGTTTGATATCTAACATGGCTCACTCCTAAAATAAATTTTTCTTATATATGATGTATAGATCTGTCAGTTCTTTCACTTTTCCCTGCATCTCCACCTGGAGTCTTGATGCCGTATCATAGTCCTTGCTGTCCAAAGCGCGAACAATCCGGGTAAGCAGGCATTGTTCGTTCAGACGATCCTTTCCGAGGAAATTCCGGATTTCATTGATCTTTTCCCAGTATACAACATCATAATCTACACAGTCACTGTCATCATGGCATTTTACACAGTTCCGCACCAGATCCATGGTATTCGGAACGATTCGGTTATGCAGTTCGGTCGCCCACTGGCCAACGATAGCTTCTTTATAGGAAGCCAGGGTAATCGGCGTCATAACATTATCCCGCTGGAAAATTTCCAGCTTTTCCGCGTGATCGTCAAAAGCGCAGATATTTTCCCATACGGTGCGGGGAGCTCTGCCAAACAGCACGTCCCGCTCCTGGCTGGTGTACTCCTCAAATACATCCAATTCGCTCCTGTAAAGGCGATCCCGTTCCAGATAAAAATCTTCCTGCTCGAAATCCTTTGAAATAGAGGCTTCCAGCTCTTTTGAGGTCTTCCGTGCTTCTAACGCCGCCTTGATTCCATCCAGCATTGCCATATAGGATGCCGCCAGCACCAAATACGTGTTGCTCTTCGGGTTCGGCGCCCGCAGCTCAAATCTCGTCGCCAGCGGATTTTCCACGTCGCGGACCAGACCGACCAGTACCGTTCTGTTTCTTGACGGCAGTTCCACTCCGTGTCCCAAAGAGGTTACGACGCAGACCGGCGCTTCATATCCGGGCTTCAGCCGGTTAAACGCGTCATTCGTGGCGCTGACAAAAGGATTTACCACATCATAGTTTTTCAGAATTCCCATCAGCGCGCCGAATCCGATCGGGCTCAGAAAGTCCTCCCTCATGTCCTTTGCCGCAAAGAGATTCACATGCCTTCCGTCTTTTAATTTCGCCGCAAGACCCATGTGTGTATGTTCTCCGCTTCCGGCGACGCCTTCCATCGGCTTTGCCATAAACGTTACGTCCAGACCATACAGCCGGAAAATATCCCGCACAATATATTTAATATGATTTTCGTTATCCGCTGCCTGAATGGCAGTTGAGAATTTCCAGTCGATCTCAAGCTGTTCCATAACATGATCGTAGTTTCCGGAGTTTCCCAGCTTTGCCTTTACACCTCCGACTTCTTTGTGACCCATTTCCATTTGCAGCCCATAGCGATCCAGCAAAAGCATTGTTTCTTCCAGAGCGGTTCTGACCGGTCCGATGGTGCGCTTCCAGTACTGCTCTTTCAGAATCTGCGCGGTAGAAAGCTGTTCTCTGTCTGTCTCATCATCCGGAGTCTTGACCCAGAATTCCAGTTCTGTCGCGGCTGTAATCTCTATTTTTTCAATATCGTCCACGGAGTCGATCGGGAGATGTTCCAGAACATAAGGGTTCTTTTTTATAATTTCAAGCAGATCCCGCTTAAAATTTACAATCGCGTCTCTCAGAATCACCCTTGCCCCGACCTCTGCCACGTCATTGTGAATCAGAAAGGATGGAATCCGTAAAGTTCCTACCGGAAGACCGGTTTCCCGATCAATATGCTTAAAATTATGATCTACATACCAGTTTACCTCGGTATCCGGAATAATGTCCACCTTCGCGTTGTTCAGTTCCGCAATTTTCGGAAGCACTACGCTGGAACCGTCGGTCTGAACTCCAACGCTCAAGAATTTATCTATATCCTCAAGAAAGAGTCCCGCCGGAATTTTTTCATCCGTATCATGTCCTCCAATATCAATTCCCACAAGCGATACAAAACGAACCTCCGGATGTTTCTTCAGTATATCCCGAATCTCCTCTTTTGAATGATGTTCCGCCGGTATCGTAAACAGCATCTTATCCAAGTCAAAATCCAACATGTAAAACAATACTCCTTTCCAACGTATCTCTCACAATAGGGCGGGACATCCCCTCTGCAGACGGGCCTGCAAAAAGAATGTCCCTCTTATCCCTCTTTTTATTCAAATTAAATTCATTCCTTATTCTGCTCCGGAACTTTCATCCTGCGCCGGCGCCAGCTGGTTCAGATAATCTCTCAGTTCATCCAGGTATTCACCATACTTCGCCCAGTCACCGTCGCGCTGCGCGGATTCCGCATTGTTGAAGGCTTCCTGCGCTTTCTGAGCAAGTTCTGTCTGGCTGAGGGTCTCCTGCTTTGCTCCCTCCTGAGCCTGCGCGTCGCCGCTGCCCGGACTTTCTGTCGCGCTGCCTTCTCCAAAGAGCGAATTTAAGGCTTCCGCCAGAGTCGTCTCATAAGCGATCTGGTCACCATACGCCACAATTACCCGTTTCACTTCCGGAATACTGGAATTTTTAGCCTCCAGATACACCGGTTCCACATAGAGCAGAGAATCCTCAATCGGAATGACGAACATATTTCCTCTGCTGTAGTTGGATCCGGCAGAATCCCATAAGGAGAATTCCTTAGATATCTCCGTGTTCTGGTCAATCTGCGCCTCGATCTGCATCGGACCGTAAATGATCTTGCTCTTCGGAAGCTGATACAGTACCAGTTCTCCGTAGTTCTCCCCGTCATTGCGCGCCACCAGAAGACCAGTCATGTTCTTTTTATCTTTCGGCGTATATGGAATGGAATTTACAAATTCCGCGCTGTCTTCCCCCGGAAGCTTCATGATATAGTAGTTCGGGGTCATGGTCGTTTCTTTTGTTCCATATATCTCATCCGCGATATCCCACATATCTTCCTGCTGATAGAATACATTCACATTGGTCATATGGTACTTTTTATATACATTAGCCTGAATATTGAACAACACATTCGGGTAACGGATATGCGCCTGCAGAGATTCCGGCATCTCCTCAAAATCCTTGAACAGATCCGGGTAAATCTTCTTATAGGTATTGGCGATCGGATCCGTATCATCCACCAAATAGTAGTTGGTAGTTCCGTTATATGCGTCAATCACAACTTTTACGGAATTACGGATATAGTTCATACCGGTAGCCGTATCAAAAGGCTCGGAATACGGGTAGCGATTGCTTGTCGTGTACGCGTCCAGCATCCAGTAAAGCTTTCCATCCGCAGCGACAATATACGGATCACTGTCATACTCCAGATATGGCATAATCTCTCTTACCCTCTCTTCGATATTCCGGTTAATCACAATTCTGGAATCACTGGTAATGTTGCTGGAAACCAGCAGCTTCAGGCTGCGCTCCCGAATGGAGAACATGGTTTTGTTCAGCAGGTTCAGCGGGATTCCGGCCTCACCTTCGTAGGTTGTATACTTATTGCTGTCACCGTCCGGATAGTCAAATTCCTCTTCATCTGTGTTGACAAGCACATAGTTGTTTGTCTTTTCTCCAAAATAGATCTCCGGGCGGGTAATCTGGATTTCCTCTACCTCTGATACCGGAGGAATACTGTCAATCATCATATCCGGCTGACCGCTGGCCGTTACTTTATCCACCCTGGAAAGCGTAATTCCGTATCCGTGAGTATATTTCAGGTGTTTGTTCAGCCAAGTGTCACTGATTCGTTCCTCATCAATTTCCCTGGCCGACTGGAACGTCTGGGTATACTCCCCATTTACCATATAACGGTCGACATCCACATCGTTGAAGGTATAATACTGTCGGATACTCTGGGTCTGATTATAGAACTTCTCGGCCGGTTCATAGTCATTAATCCGGATATTGGAAATCGTCTCGTCATTATTAGCGATATCTTCACTGGTCAGATCGTTATTGGCCGCGAATTGCTTGATCGTTACGTTCTCAAGATCGTACGCGGACTGTGTGTATTTGATATTATAGCCAAGATACTCGCTTTCTTTATTAATTTCATCCGGAGATACCACAAAGTTCTGAATGAGCGCTCCGGCTCCGGTCCCCACTACTCCAACCACGATCATCAGAACCGGGAACACCAGAATTGTCTTAATTCTGCGTTTGGAAACTCCAATCCCGAAGGCAATCGCGGAAATCAAAGAAAGAATCGCGGTGATGCGGTATACCCACAAGGTAATATTTACGTCCCGGAATCCGGCGCCATAAACGGTTCCCGTATGGCCGTAAAGAAGGTCGAACTGTTTCAGGAAAAAGTTAATCGCCAGCATAACGAAAAACAGGACGCCTACCACAATCAGCTGTTTTTCCGCGATGCCGATAAGCTGCATGAAATTTTTATCATCAAACTGCCGCTTTTTCCTCGGTGCTCTGTGTACCGGGCCTTTCCGTCCGGTAAAGGCTTCCCCGAATTTGCCGAACATATCCGTCACATTGTCAAATCCGGACTTCGGGCCATCGGTTCCGCCGTTAAATTCACTGTTAAACGGTTCTTCTTCCGCCGCTTCTTTTTCTGTAAACATTTGAGGCGTCCGCACAGAAAGAAGGATAGCATAATAGATCAGTGTTAAAATCGCAAAAGCGATAATAACGCCAATTAAAATCTGCGTCAGTTCCTTGATAAACGCGAGCTTAAAGATATAGAACGAAATATCAATGTTAAACAGCGGATCACTGATGTCGTACCCAGTGCTGTTGGCGAATTTAAGGATTTCAAACCAAAGCTGCGTAACCGATACAAACGTTACCAGAATCGCGAAAACAATTGCCAGCCCCCACGAAATCAGGTTCAGTCGTTTGTGATTCGTGATTTCTGTGGAAGCGATTTTCTTAAAATAACCTCGTTTTAGGAATTTCAGATACACATATGCCAGGAAAGCTATGATAACAAACGCAGGGATTCCGATCTTAAGCTGTGTAACCAGCTTTGTCAGAAATACGCTCACATATCCCAGTTCCCGGAACCACAGAAAATCGGTAATAAACCCGATCAGGCTCACAAACAGAACAATCAGCAGCAGGATTATCAGAATAATCCATTTTATGCCCGTTTTTTTCTTTTTCAAATTTTTTCCTCCCTAATTGCGCTTTCAGCACGGCCGTTAAAGCTCGTAACTATTTACAACTTTCATAGTCTCACCGTCCGGCTCTATTTCGTAAATCTTTTCCGTCGTCCCATTACCATCCTGCGAGTTCTGAATTTTTTCAGACACCCATACAAAATACGAATTTCCTGCCTGTCTGATTTCACCAATCTGCAGCTTTTCGAAGGTTATATTTTCATTTCCTCCCGCTTTTTTTACCTCTTTATATAGATCGGTACCTTTCTTCATCAGGTTCAGAACACTGCGGTCATTATGATTCATCAAATTGACCTTCTGTGAGTCATAGGCAATAATAGTCCCTACGAGCGCCTGATCATAATACACCTGCTTGTTCTGCGCGTCTTTGTACCAGGTTACGTCAGACAGAGTCTGAGTAAGCTGTATGTCTGTGTTTTCATACTCTGTATTTGGATCAAATTTCAGATCCTTGTTGTACTCAACGGTTTGTATATTTCCATCTTTATTCTTGCCCATTTCCGCCTTAATTAACTCCGTTTTATTTTCCATGGGCTCATTGCGGATGTCTTCTGTATTCGCGAAAACAGCATATTCTGCGTCTTCATCGCCTGTGAAGAGATGGATCACATTATTAAGCTGATTGTCAATAAACTTCGCCGCTCCACTGCTTGGCGCTGCGATTTTAATTACAACTCCCGCGATTTCCATCACCAGCAAAATAATCAGAATAACCAGGCAGACTTTCAGTACGATGCGTCCCTTTCCGCCCTTTTCATATTCCTCGTCCTCATCCTCATCGTCCAGTTCCGCAAATCGAATTTCCGCTTTTTCTTGTCCATCTGTCTTTTCTTCTTCGATTGCTTCGCTGATATCTTCCGCTGGGTTGTAGTCCGCAGGGAATACCATCGTTTCATCGCTTACAGTCTTGGAAGGCTCCTGTTCGGTCAAAATCTGGGCTACGGTATCTTCATTCATGATCAGCGTAGCATCTGTGACATCTTCAGAGGCCGCTGTCTCCGCAGGCTCCGCCTGTTGTTCATCACTCAGCAGATCTTCGACAGAAAACAGTTCTGCCGGGACTTCCTGCAAATCTTCCGCCATCTTTTCCGGTTCTGCTTCCGGAACAGCAATATCCTGAAGGTCCTCAAATGTTTCAACGGTTTCCACAGCCTCCACGACGTCCTCCGGCTCCGCTTCAACTGCTGTAAGCAACTCTTCTGTTTCCGGTTCGGAAGTTTCAGAAATCGCTTCCGCCTGAAGGTCCTGCTCGGGCTGTTCCGTGTCTTCTAGGTGTCCCAAAAAGTCCGGAAGTTCAATCGGATCCGGCTCTGGAACCGGTTCTGCCTGTTCTGCCGCTTTTGCCGCAGCTTCCGCCGCCGCATAAGCCCGATCTCTCTGCACCATTTCCGATGCCGTTGCCATCCCTGCCAGGATCGCAGCCTTATCCACAGGTTTCGTTTTTATCGGCTGTTCCTCTTCTTCCGCCGCCGGGATCCCGCCTTGCTTTGTGTCTTCAGGTTCAGCTTCTGCTTCCTGCGGGAACGCTACCGAGTCTACCGTTTCAACCGGCTCCGCTTCCGGGATCGTATTCGAAAATTCTTCTTCGATCTGTTCCCCTCTTGCAACAGCTCTTTCCAGTTCTCGCTCTGCCGCTTCCTGAGCTGCCCGCGCATCCGCCAACCTCTTAGCTTCTTCATCAAGCCTGCGCCTTGCCGCTTCTTCCGCTGCCTGCGCTTTCGCCAGTTCTTCCGCTTCTTCTCTTACTTTACGTTCCGCTTCTTCTTTCGCTTTTCTCTTTTCTTCTTCGATCAGTTTCGCAGCTTCTTCTCTGGCCTTTTTCTCCGCTTCCGCCGCTTCAATGCGTTCTAACACGTCAGACTCTACCGGCTTTGGTTCATATCCCTTTACGATTCCTTCCGAAGCAAATAATTCCTCCATCGGATCTTCCGGTGTTCTTGACGCGAACTTTTCTTCTGATACTGCTTCTGCAGTATTCATCTCTTCGGATAATATGTTACCGGATTTAATCTTTTCGTATTCCTGATCAAGCAGTTTCTGAAATTCTTCATTTTTTTTATGAAATGTAAAAAATTTGTCAATCTCTTCCGATTGCTTTCTCGCTTCGTCTGTTTTGCTGTCCAGATTGCCGAAAAGTTCCTCTTCCAGGCTGGATGAAGCTGTCTTTTCATTGCTTTGCGGAGCATTTTCCGCTCCGCCACCCTTTATTTCGGCCATATCCTGCGAAGAGGTCCAAGTCCTCTCTTCTGAAGTGAAAACCTCTGGCGCCGCAGACTCCCGCAAAGAGGCTTTCTCATGCATTTTTTCTTCCGCGTCAACCTCTTCAGGCGTCATAGACCAGTTAAAATCAATATCTTCTGTTTTTTCTACTCCCATGCCCGGGAATGTATGTATATTCCAATCAAATTCCTCTGAAGGAGGCGTCACTTTTTTTTCCTCTGGCTCTACGTTTTTAGCCGGATCGCTGTCAAGAAAGTCAAAAGATTTAAAGTCAAAAGGTTCAAACAGAGGTTCCTTCGTTTCTGCCGCGTTGTCTACCTGCGGCTGAGATTCCGCAGTTCCCGCGCTGCTAGAGATTCCGTCTGCCTTATTGTTTTCGTCTGCTAAAATTGTCTTTGCGCCACAGGAACTGCAAAATTTATCCCCGTCTGCCAATTTTTGTCCACAATTTCTACAATACATAAGTTCCTCCTCTGCTTGCTACTCTTTAATGAGCAGTTCAAGTTCTTCCTCGGTATACATTTTTCCGCTTTTTCCAATGTTATATGATGATGTCGGCACCCTACTGCGCCCTTCTGAATTTCCACCCGCCTCGTTTTGTCCGTCCCCGGCGGGTAATTCAAATTCCAAATCTGATTCCATCTCTGTCGTATTTTCCTGCCGCGATTTTGTGCCTGTTTCTAAGCCGGATTCTTCCCGAAGCTGTTCTTTGGAATTTTGCTCCGCGTCCTCTTCCTTATAGCTTCCGGCGGCCTGTTCCGCTCTTTGGGCGGCCGCTGCCTCCCGTTCTTCTATCCGCATATCCACCCAGGTCTGTAAAAATTCCGACTGCCGTGTCTTGATCTCTTTCAAGGTTCCTTCGAGTTCCGTCAGCTGTTCTTTCAACTCCTGTATGCTGTCGTACTGCTGTCCCACCCGTCTCTGCCAAAGGATCAACACTGCTATCAGCAGCAGGATGATAACCGCCAGTAATAATAGCATTATGATTGTCATGCCAAAGTCTCCTGTTTTTACAAGGGATTTTGCCTCCCTGTTTTTCTCTTGGCGTACTTCACCGAGATTATAACTTTTAATATTATACTACAAACTTTAACCGATGGCAAATACAACAGACTAAAAGATACCGAAATTTCCTGGTTCTCTGCAAAAAAAGAGCAGGTCCCCCCTGCCTGCTTCTGAAAGGAACAGTCCTGCTCTTTTTCGCGTCTTAACTATTCGTTATTATTTTTGTCGAAGTTTTCGCTCTGGTTCTTTTCGTTTTTCATACGGTTATTTTTCTCCGCACTCTGCTTTTTTTGATTATTTTTCATTTCTAATCCCTCCTCTGTTTCCTATTCTTCGCTGTTTTCTCTGAGAATATGTAAGGAAAATAGAGGAATTTAATTTACCTTATAATCAATTAATGGTAAGATAGTGAAGGCTCTGTGGCGCTACCGAGAGCAGAAGCATTTCATAATGGAAAGGATCTGTTAAAATTGAAAATTCATCGAAAATTTCATTTTATTACCGTATTTCTACTTGTTTTTTTATTATCTTTTGAAACAGCCTTTGCTGAGGAATCAACCGATACAGAGCTTCCTCCGGAAGAAGCTTCTACCTCTTTTGTAATCGAAGAAATTATGCCTCTGGAGTCCGGCATTGCTCATCAGAGCATCATTGCGCGTTCAGGGAAAAAGCCTTCTCTGCCGGCGAAACTTTCGGTTCGTCTGGCAGGGCAGACCGATTATACGAATTTGGATGTTTCCTGGAGCCCTTCCGCAGATTCGATTGGAAGCAAAGTGGGAACCTTTACCTGCATCGCCCGGATTCCTTCCGCCTACACGCTAAAAGAAGGGCTCAGCGTCCCCTCAATCCGCGTTGAGGTAAAAAAAGAGGAAACCACGGTATCCGGAATTCCCGGCCAACTGAAAAAGAAAGCAAGATCTTCTTTTTCTCACAAAATTACGGTTTCGCCCGCTTATGGCCGGACCGTTCAACTTCAGATGAAGAAAAATGGGAAATGGATTACAAAAAAAACTTATAAAACCTCTAACCGTGAAAGCGCCTCTCTGACGGTTACTTATCCGAATGACTGGTGGAAGGCAACCAGTTCTTCCTGGCGAATCTTGGCTCCGGAAAGCCCTGAGGGTACCGGGTTTTCCAGCTCTTCCATAACGATAAAAACAAAGCGTCACTATCAGAACCCCGCCAAATATGTTCAGATCAAGGATAAAATCGTTCTAAAGCATTCCGGCGCTTATAAACTACGCCCAGGATATATGGGACTGAAAGTGCGTAAAGTCAATAATTATTTTCACATAGGAAGCAAATACTGGCCTCGTTATACAAGTCTGACCCGTCAGAAGGTCAAGGCCTTTCAGCGCCGGAAACACTTGAAAGCAACGGGCGTCGTAAACTTGAAAACCTGGACCAAGATGGGATTTTCCAAAAAGTCATGGAAAACGCTGGGCGCCTATGTTTCTCCCATCAAGGTCAATCCCTCCAGTACGAAAAAGCAACACATTAACGCAATGATCCGCACCGCTAAAAAATATCTCGGTTCCGATTATGTCGTAGGGGCTTCCGGAAAGCCTAGCCAGGGGGCCGACTGTTCCGGTCTGATTATGCAGGCTCTTTACGCTGCCGGGGTGGATCCTTATCCGGTAAGCTGCGTGCGTCATTCCAAGGCCGGTTATGAATACGAATCCCGCAACCTTTGGACAAGTAAAAAATTCAAAGCCGTTCCTTACAGTAAGAAAAAGCGCGGCGATCTGATCTTCTACCGGGGAGGCGGCGGAGCGATTATTCATGTTGCCATTTATCTAGGAGACGGCAAGGTAATCGAATCATGGCCCAATAAAGTGGTAATCTGGCCCATCAAAAACAGCCACCGCAGCCGGGTGGCCGGAGTGAGACGGGTCTTCAATTAAACCCATTCAAAGCAACCTTACATATCAAAAAAAAGAGCCCGGCAGGTGATTCTATTCGCCGTGGCTCTTTTTTAACCTTGTCTCAATCGACCGGATGAAAGTATTCTTTTCCCACTCCGCACTTGGGGCAGATCCAGTTTTCCGGCAGTTCTTCAAAGGAAACTCCCGGAGCAATACCGCCGTCCGTATCCCCTATCCTCGGATCATAAATATATCCGCAAGGTTCACATTCATATCGTTTTGCCATAACCACTCTCCTTTGACCCATATTTTTATGAAATTAGTATTTCCGTATTTTCCATTTTTATGAGCCACGGAAGATTCTGTCGGTAACCTTTTTGCGCGGCAGCAACTATCTACCTGTTTTTTAACTGCTCCGGCTTAATGGAAATCACCCTTCCTCCCATCGGTTTTATTTCCGCATCGCCGTACACTACCCACACGGCGTTCAGAAATTTATCCGGCACCGGCGCCTGTCCGTCCGTAAAAATAATCCGGTTATCGACCCGAAGAGAAAACGCGTCTGCCGCTGTATTGAAGTCGGTCCCCCCTCCGCCCTCAAAAGGCATATTGTCGATATCCTCTTCAGTTCGAATGTCATAAAACCCATAAAACACCGTGTCAAAACAGCCCGCTTTCAGCTTGGAAAAGGTCAGGATGCTTTTGCATTCCCGCAAAAAATTTCTCAGCAATTCTTCATCTACGGACCAGCTGGTATCCAGGACAATTTCTGTTTCCGGGACAGGCCGGTCTTCCAGAACCGGCACGACAACTCCGTTTTCCAGAATCGCGTTCCGATAGGACCAGTCCACATCGTAGTTGATGCTGTCCTGCAGAATCAGCCGCCAATCGATGAGCGGCGCGCTGTTTCCGATCTCTTCTACGATTCGTTCATCCCTGCTGTCCGCGTTTCCGGCTTTTGATTGTCTTTTCTCCACCAGAGCGTATTCATCGTCGGAATCCTCATCAGAGTCTCCATCGGCTTCTTCTCCGGACTCTTCGCCTTCATCACCGACATCTCCTTCCAGCAACTGCTCCTGAGCAGCTTCATCGCTGTTATCATCCTCCGAATCCTCATCGCCGGGCATGGGTACTCCCTCGCCCTCGCCGCCTTCCGGGTTTTCCCTGCCTTCCAGCTGTCCATTTATCAAATCAATGGCCAGCTTCTCCCGGAGAAGAACTTCATAGTACTGCTCCACGTCGTAATCAATGGCTTCCGGATAATCGATATCACCTGTGGGGATATCCAGCCCGTCCCGTTTAAGCATCTGATTGATCACCGCCTCAGCGGCCCGTTCCCAGATGACCGGGTCTTTTCCACCTCCCCTTTCCGTGTGCCGGAAAGCGATATGGCACAGTTCACGGGTCAGCAGAAAAACCCGATTGCTGTCGGAAAGCCCTGCCAGATACCGCGGATTATACAAAATATGTTCCGAGTCATGTTCGATCGTCTCGACATCTTCCGTTTCCTGGCAGTCTATATTTGCCGCTATGCTTCCGAAGAATGGGTACCTGGCGATTACCTTGCGTCTAAGCGCGGCGATATCACAAATCATTTCTTTTCCTCCGGCCGCGCAAAGGAATCAAAAACCGCTCTGAATTCTTCTCCCAGTTTCGACACAAAGGCCCTTACGATTTCCACTTCCTCGTCTGCCGCCTGTGTCAGTCCCACTGTTGTCGCGTAACGCTGGGACGTATTCAGCTTTTCAAGCTCACTGTCACTATAGTTTCCACGCAGAACATCTTCCAGGGTAATGACCGGCTGACTGCAGAACTGGACAAATTCTTCGGTGATGTCTTCCCCGATTAACGATCGCAGCATTTCCGGCCGTCCTGTGGCGTAAAGCATTTTGGAGGCCATTTCCCATTTTCTCGGATCCGCGTTGGGCTTTTCTCCGTCATATTTGCTTCTCAGCGTTTCGCCCTGTTTATAGGCGATATAGGCATAGATCGCGGGATGGATCCTGCTTTCGCGCGCCCATTTCAGCCATTTTTCCGTTGTCGTATTAATATATACATGGGCGAATCGATTAAAGAACGGGGCGGCCAGCTGCTGCGCGGCCAGGGAATCCTGCATATCGTTTCCCGCAGCTACAATCCGGGCATTATCGGGAAGCTTCCAGATCCCGTTGACTTCTCTGTCCAGCACAATATTAAAGGCCATGCCCTGAATGCTGGGCAACGCGTTATTGATCTCATCAAAGAAAACCACATGGGGTTTATCCGGCTCCCGTTCACATTTTGCCTGCACTTTTTTAAACCAGGTAGGCGGAATATCGATCATCTCTCCGGTAGCCTGATTGTAGACGCTCCTGCCATTCAGGCTGTCCGGCGTGGCATTGCGCAGATAAAGAATCTCGCACGTCGGGTCAATCTGCTTTACTCTGGCGCTCTTTCCTTCGGAGGAAGGTCCATGAAGAAATACCGGCACATCGCTTTCGATGGCGCCTCTTATAATATCTTCTTCGCTGACCTCTCCAAAGGTCAGGCCATAGGGGTTCTTTCGCCGCATCTCTTTTTTCCGGTTTTCTTCATATTCAGCCTGTTCCTCCAAAGTCATATCCGAAAGAACGCTGGGAACCAGATCCTCCGCCAGGGTTGTGTTCAAATAAACGTATACCGCTGTTTTTTCAAAATCACCGTTGTAATAGTTTTCCGCGGAAAACAGGACGCCGGACGTAAGGATCCTTCTGCTGATTAAAAGATTCGCCTTCGCGTCATACAGCCATTTGACCGGCGACACCTCAATCCATACGGCATCGCCGGTCTTACAACTCTTTCCATTGGAAAGCACACACGTCTTTTCCAGGGCGTAAGGCACCCGGATATATTTCGCCCCCTCATACTGAAATTCTTCATACTGAGCCTGGTACAGCTTGCCGGTTGTCCGCAACATTCCTTCGGCAAATTCCTGCTCTAACGTTCCAGCCAGGGCGCGATCCGCGGCATTCTGCGGATACTCCCCAAATTCAGCTTCTTCAAAACCGGAGATGTCTTTAACGGTTTTGCAGGGCAGTTCGGAAAGATCCCCGCACACCACTGCCGGGCGCACACTGCCATGGGAGTTGGCGTACGCGACTCTCCGGCTGCCGTCCGGATCGACGGCGCACACATCTCCATACCCGGAAGCGGAAGCCAGGAACCAGGCTGCGGTTCTTTCCTCACTGGCATCCGCCCCTGAAAGAACCGCAAAATCCGTTACGCCGCATTCCGCGCCAAGTTCGCGGATAACATCTATCTTCATTTCTCCGAATACTTGTTCCTTTGAAAGTAATCTGTAATTGTAATTCATCGCTCTCTCCATCCTTGATATCTTATTTCTAATAGGATACACCATAATCGGTTCGGTCGGAAGAGCCAATGTAAAAACAAATTACAGGGTCAATTTGCTATGGTCCACTTCTCTCTTCTTCATGTTGGCAAACAAGGCGTCGTATTTCTCCTGACGAGGAGCCTCGCTGCGTTTTCTGCTGTTTCCCTTGTAGAACCCCAGCCCCAGAAGTCCCCACGCGATGATTACGCAGATACCCGCGTTGCCTACATAGGCCGGCGACATCGGCAGAACGCACATTACGAAAAGGATCATGCATACGGTCATACCGACACCTGCGATGAAAACTCCGCCTTTCAAACGATACGGGCGCGGTAGATCCGGTTCCGCCTTGCGCAGTTTAATCAGGGAACGAGCATCGTTAAACCAGCATACCATAAGAGCGACCGATGTCATACTGGTCAATGTGCTGATAACCGCGGTTCCCAGGAAAGGTCCTAAGCAGGAGAAGATTCCACTGCAGATCAGCGCGAATCCCGGAGTTCCGTGCTTTTCATTCATTTTCGCGAATCTGGGCGGAAGCAGGTGCGCTCGCCCAAGCCCCATGACCAGTCTCGGCGTCGCGATGAAAAAGGCGTTCCATGTGGTCATCAGCCCCGCGATGGCGCCGATCAGGATAAATATGTATAGTCCTTCTCCCACAGTTCCCGGATAGATCAGCTTTAATACGTTTCCCGCCGCCGGTGTGTCTAAGAAAGCAGTTTCCTGCCAGGGGTACGCGCCGCCTACAAAGAAAAGGATTAACGCGTATGTAATGCCTGCCATAATCATCGAAATAAAGATGACCTTTCCGACCCCCTTAATCGAACCGGAAACATCTTCAATGCCCTGCGGGATGGTTTCAAACCCGAAGATAAAAAACGGAGCAATCGCGAACATTGCTACGGCGCCGCCAAAGAAGCCACTGTGGCTGCCTACCCCTACATTCTGGTAAACCGGCGTCAGGTTCGCGAAGTCAAACCGGAATACACAGCACAGGATTGTCAGCGCAATGGACGCCAGCAATATGATGCAGAGGATCTTCTGGAAAATCGCCGAGCTTTTCGCGCCAAACCAGTTGATGGCAAAAATCAGCAGGGCGCATGCCTCTCCCACCAGAAGGGAACGGAGATAAATCGGCGATCCCGCTATATGGTAAAGAATTGGTCCTTCCTGGATTCCCGGAATAATCATCGCAAGAATATCGTTAATATAAATCGCTTCCCACGGGAGTACCGCGGAAAAAGCCATAATCGCCGACCATCCCGAAATGAAGGCCGTTTTCTCTCCAAACGCCCGGTACCCAAAGGCTACACTGGACCCGGCTACCGGAAGCATCGGGCAAAGCTCCGCGTAACACATGGCTACCGGAAGAACCAATACCAGCGTAAGCAGGAATCCTACCGCCGCGGGGATCGGCCCACCGGATGCCGCCATCCAGTCATTCACAATTACTGCCCAGCCGACACCTACAATCGCGCCAAATCCGATTGTGAAAAAGTCAAATACACTTATCCCCTTTTTTTCTAGTTTCATAGCTGGCCTCCTTTCTATTTTCCACACATACGAAACATTGTTCCATGTTTTTCATGATGATTATAATCGTCGCTTCATAATAAAACCGCCTTCTTTCTTAGTTCAAACACGAACTGTTTTCCTTCTGTGATTTTAGTATAAACCTTATAGTTGATATAAAGTCAATGACTATTTTGAATATTAATTCTTTTTTGTAAGTATATGTGTTGGAGGCGAAAAACGGGACGTTTACAGAAGATAGCTCTTAAAACAGAGTTCTACGATCGGATAAATGCGTCTGGAAAGCTTTTTCGATTTCTAATCTTTATAATATGTGGATGGTTTATAGACCATACTAAAAATTTCAGACAGTGTAAAGATACGAAAATCTTTTCTGATTCAACCCTTGTCTGCATTACTATACAGCGCGGACAGAGGACAATAAAGGTTTGTAAAGAGTTAATTCCGCTTTTCCCAAAAAATGAGAAACCCCAGAATCGTGTAAATTCTGGGGTTTTTGGTACACCATCAGGGGTTCGAACCCTGGACACCCTGATTAAGAGTCAGGTGCTCTGCCAGCTGAGCTAATGGTGCATATAAATTCGCTAAATTTCAACATTTTTTCATTTCGCAAGTCTGATTATTCATTACTTTGAGCAACTGATTCTCTCAAACTCGCAAAAATGATTATACAATAAAACCATTCCTATGGCAAGTCTTTTTTTCTTATTTCTTACATTTATTTTGATAGAGTAACTTGTAAAAGTAACATCCACCCGTTCTTCGGTGCACATGGAAGTTATTAATTCTAAACAAGGTGGGTGGAATTTAATAGCTCGGAATGATAGAATCTATCTATTCATCCACTTC
>NZ_JACRYT010000017.1 GCF_014333425.1 Zhenpiania hominis
GAAGTGGATGAATAGATAGATTCTATCATTCCGAGCTATTAAATTCCACCCACCTTGTTTAGAATTAATAACTTCCATGTGCACCGAAGAACGGGTGGATGTTACTTTTACAAGTTACTTTTCCTGAAATAAGACAAACTTTTAGCTATTATCCACTTGAAAAAAGAAGTGGATCGAGATATAATCAAAACTGTAAGGCATTAACAAAAAACAATGAGTGGTAAGGGAGACGTGAGAGATGAACACAGAAGAACAAATTCAAAAAGTTCTGGAGGAAAAGGTGGATCCGATTCTGGCAGAGCATTTTGGAGGAGCGGTGCTTACCGGATTTGAGAATAGAATCGCAAAAGTAAGATTGACAGGGGCCTGCGCGTCATGCCCGTCTGCCCAGTATACAATTGAGGATATCGTAAAAGCTGCGGTAATGGAAAATTGCGAAGGGGTAGAGGATGTGGAACTTGACACATCTGTCAGTGATGATTTGCTGGATATGGCAAAGAAAATTTTGCGGAAATAATTGGTATGTTAACAGATGCAATTTGATGGTATAAAGATTGCATAGGTTATAAAAGGTTAATGCTAGGGTCGGACACAACAATGAAAATGAAGCGGTTCGGTCCTAAGAATAAAAAAGGAGTGATTTTATTATGCTAATGACAGGAGAACAGTACATCGAAAGTTTGAGAAAATTAAAGACACGGGTTTACATGTTTGGTGAAAAGATCGATAACTGGGTAGACCATCCGATTATCCGTCCGTCCATCAACTGTGTTGCCATGACTTATGAACTGGCCCAGGATCCGCAGTACGCTGACCTGATGACAGCAAAGTCCAATCTGACTGGAGAAACTGTTAACAGATTCGCACATCTTCATCAGAGCACAGATGACCTGAGAAAAAAGGTTAAGATGCAGAGACTTCTCGGACAGAAGACTGCTTCCTGTTTCCAGAGATGCGTAGGTATGGACGCGTTTAACGCTGTATTCTCCACTACCTATGAAACAGATAAAAAGTATGGCACTCACTATCATGAAAACTTCAAAAAATTCCTGGAAATGGTTCAGAGAGAAGACCTGGTAGTAGACGGCGCTATGACTGACCCGAAGGGTGACAGAGGACTTCCGCCTCATAAGCAGAAGGATAAGGACCTGTTCTTACATATCGTTGAAAGAAGAGAAGACGGTATCGTAGTAAGCGGTGCGAAATGCCACCAGACCGGTTCCATCAACTCCCACTGGCACATCTTCATGCCGACTCAGGCAATGAGAGAAGAGGACAAAGATTTCGCAGTATCTTTCGCATGCCCGACTGATGCAGAAGGTATGTACATGATCTACGGAAGACAGTCCTGCGACACAAGAAAAATGGAAAAAGACAACCAGATTGACGTTGGTAATCCGAAGTTCGGAGGACAGGAAGCGCTGGTTGTTCTGGATAACGTATTTATCCCGAACGAATACATCTTCCAGGCTGGAGAATATGATTTTGCCGGCATGATGGTAGAAAGATTCGCCGGATACCACAGACAGTCCTACGGCGGATGTAAAGTAGGTGTAGGCGACGTTCTGATCGGCGCTGCTGCTCTGGCTGCAGAATACAACGGAGCTCAGAAAGCTTCCCACATTAAGGACAAGTTAATCGAAATGACTCACCTGAACGAAACTCTGTACTGCTGCGGTATCGCATGCTCCGCAGAAGGATGGAAGACGGAAGCTGGAAACTACCAGATCGACCTGCTGCTGGCAAACGTATGTAAGCAGAACATCACAAGATTCCCGTATGAAATCGTAAGACTGGCAGAAGATATCGCAGGCGGACTGATGGTAACAATGCCGTCCGAAACAGACTTCAAGTCTGACCTGAAGGTTGGAAGAAACGGTGAAACAATCGGTGAAATCTGCAACAAGTTCTTCGCTGCTTCCCCGGCATGCACGACGGAAGAAAGACAGAAGCTGATGAGACTGATCGAGAACATGTGTCTGGGTGCTGCCGCTGTTGGATACAGAACAGAATCCATGCACGGCGCTGGTTCTCCGCAGGCTCAGAGAATCATGATTTCCCGTCAGGGCAACATCGAAGGAAAGAAACAGCTGGCAAAGGATATCGCTGGCATTAAATAAGCTTAGGCAATGTAAGAATAGGCCGCTGTGGGCATTCCGTGGCGGCTTATTTTTTAGCGAGAGAAAAAGGAATATTTTAACATAAAGGAGCTATTGGCAAATGAAGTGCGGAGTAAGATTTTGCGGGGGATGCAATCCCCAGTATGACAGAGGCAAGGCTTTTGAAGAGATAAAAAATCAGATAAAGGATGTTGACTTTGTAAACGCGGTAGAAGGCGTTCCACACGATTTGCTGCTGGTGATCGGCGGCTGCAGCAGTTGCTGTGCCGGATATGAACAGTTTGAGACAAAAAACGGAGTCCTGAAGATGTGGAATAAAACCCATATCGAAAGGATCTGTGATGAAATAAATAAAAAAAAAGATTAGTTAATGTTGAAAACGGAGGATGCAAAACAATGGACTGGAAAGAAATTTATGAAAGCAGAAAATGCTCTGCGGATGAAGCGGTAAAAAAAATTCAGTCAGGTGACCGTGTTCTGTTTGCTCATGCGGTTGCGGAACCCCAGATTCTGGTAGACGCGATGGTAGCGAACAAAGATCTGTATAAAGATATTACCGTATCCCACATGGTAACTCTGGGAAAAGGTGAATATTCCCTGCCTGAAAATCATGATGTATTTACATTCGAAGGCTGGTTTACGAGCCCGAGCACAAGAAAATCTATTTCTCAGGGACATGGTGAATTTGTTCCGGTATTCTTCCATGAAGTACCGAGCTATCTGAGAAGAGGAATTTTCCATGAAGACGTGCTGCTGGTTTCCGTATCAGAACCGGATGAGCACGGATTTTGTAATGTAGGTGTTTCTTCCGACTACACGATGCAGGCGATTAAATCCTGCAGGACTGTCCTGGCTGAAGTGAATGATCAGGTTCCGGTAGTATTCGGAGATACCTTCGTACATGTAAGTGAAATCGACGCGTTTGTTGAAAATTCACATCCGCTTTATGAAAGCAAGCCGGCGAAGATTGGACCGGTGGAAGAGGCTATCGGTAAGAACTGTGCATCCCTGATTGAAGATGGTTCCACTCTGCAGCTTGGTATCGGAGCGATTCCGGACGCTGTACTGTCCCAGCTGGGAGAGAAAAAGCATCTGGGTATCCATTCCGAAATGATCGCGGACGGCGTTGTTGATCTGTATGAAAAGGGCGCCATCGACTGCAGCCAGAAGGGAATCGACGAAGGTAAGATGGTTGTCACTTTCCTGATGGGTACAAAGAAGCTGTATGATTTCTGCAACAAGAACCCGATGGTAGAGTTAAGACCAGTCGATTATGTAAATCATCCGGAAACGGTTGCCAAATTAAAGAACCTGGTATGTATCAACGCGTGTGTTCAGGTGGACTTTATGGGACAGATCGTATCCGAATGTATCGGAACCAACCAGATTTCCGGCGTAGGCGGTCAGGTTGACTTTGTTCGCGGTGCCGCGATGTCTCATGACGGAAAAGGAAAAGCGATTATCGCAATGCCGTCTGTAACCATAAAGAAAGATGGTACAAAGATCTCCAAGATCGTTCCTTATATTGACCATGGCGCTGCGGTAACGACTTCCAGATGTGACGCGGACTACATCATCACGGAATATGGTATCGCGGAAATGAAGGGAAGAACCCTGAAAGACAGAGCAAGACAGCTGATCAATATCGCGCATCCTGACTTCAGAGATGAACTGAAGGAACAGTTTGTAGAACGGTTTAAAGATGAATTTTAATGTCTGAAAGACATTTGATTGTATATTATTGCTTATGTTAAAAAGAGAAAAAAGAAAAGAGAGGTAACATTATGCAAGCTTTAAGAGTAGTACCTGCAATCCATTATTTTGACACATTTAAAGAATTCAACGACGAATTCAAACTGGGAAAAGGCGACATCTTAGTTACAAACCAGTGGATGTATGATCCGTATGTAAAGCCGCTGGGCATTGATATTCCGGTAATCTACCAGGAAAAATATGGTGCCGGCGAACCGACGGACGAAATGATGGACGCTATGAAAGTGGAAATGGATAAATATGAATTCGATCGCATCATCGCTTTCGGCGGCGGTACAATCGTTGACATTTGTAAAGTACTGGCATGCGAAATTCCGGACAAAGTAGCGGATCTGTACACCGGAAAAGTAGCTCCGAAGAGAATTAAAGAGCTGATCGTAGTTCCTACAACTTGCGGAACCGGTTCTGAAGTAACAAATGTTGCGGTAGCTTCGATTCCTTCTCTGGATCTGAAGAAAGGTATTGCGGACGAACAGACTTATGCGGATACTGCAGTTCTGATTCCGGAATCCCTGCAGGGACTGCCGGATAAAGTATTTGCGACTTCTTCCGTAGACGCTCTGATCCACGCGGTTGAATCCTTCCTGTCACCGAAAGCTTCTCCGTTTACAGAAATGTATTCTGTAAAAGCGATCGAAATGATCATGAACGGATACAAGACGATCATTGAAAGAGGCGGAAACACTGCGGATAACAGAAAAGACCTGCTGAAGGACTTCTGCCTGGCTGCGAACTATGCTGGAATCGCCTTCGGCAACGCTGGATGCGCGGCGGTTCACGCCCTGTCCTACGCTCATGGCGGAGCGTTCCATATCGCTCACGGCGAAGCGAACTTCATCTGCTTCACAGAAGTATTCAAGATGTACATGAGAAAGAAACCGCAGGGCAAGATCGAAATCGTAAACAAGATGTTCGCGGACGTACTGGGCTGCGATGTTGCGGATGTATATCCGGCTCTGGACGAATTCTTAGGCAAGATTCTGGAAAAGAAACCTCTGAGAGAATACGGCATGACTCCGGATCAGGCTGCTCCGTTCGCGAAGTCTACAATTGACAATCAGCAGAGACTGCTGGGCAACAACTATGTAGAACTGACAGAAGCGGAAATCAAAGAAATCTTTGATAACCTGTACTAAAAATAAGTGAGTTTTGCTATGGCCCCGGGATTAAGCTCCGGGGCCATAGTTATTTTTTTGTGCAGCAGTTCCAGATATAGAAAAGGTGTTGTATCCAACTCCCATATTTTGTGGTATAATAAAAGAAAAGAGACAGGGGGCGATGATATGGATACTAGAACAAGAGACGAGAAACGGGAAATTAACCTGGCAAACGAAAACGAAGAAGTTGAAACAATCATCGAAGAAATGGAAGAAGCAAAGGGTAGCGTATATAGGCAGGCAATGAATGAAAAAGCGATTGTTTCTTTCACATTAGGAATTCTCAGCATTGTTTTTATCTGGCTGTTCCTTTACGCGTCTCCGGTTATGGGAGTTGTAGGAATTTTTTTCGGAGTGCAGGGAAGAAAAGAAGGTAAGAAGACCATATATGGTGGAAACGGCATGGCGACCGCCGGACTGGTATGTTCCATTGTAGGGTTGGTGGTGTCGCTGGTGAAGATTTTCGTTTGGATTTTCGCGTAAGCGAGGGATTTTACTTCCGGATAAGGAGAGTCTCCTTATCCGGAAGTAATTTTGAAGCGATAAGAGGCAACAAAAAACTCTCCCTGAGAGGACAGGGGGAGTTTTTTCTATACTCTTAAGATGTCAGTTTTAAGCCAATGACCGCTATAATAATGAAGGAAATAAACAGGATCCGTTTCCAGTCTTTGGACTCCTTAAAAAGGAGCATTCCTACAAGCGTCGCACCAGCCGCGCCGATTCCCGTCCAGACCGCATAGGCGACCCCCATGGGCAGGGTCTGAAGGGAGAGATTCAGAAGGGTAAAGCTGAAGGCGAACCCGATGAAAAGGGTCGCGAAAGAACGCAGCGTTTTTGCTCTGGCCACTCCATTCATACCGATGACCCCGACGATTTCAAAAATCCCCGCGCAGATTACAAAGACCCATGCCATTTAGCTCACCCCCTCTGCTTCTGGAAGATTAGCCGTTTCGGCAGTCGGCCTGTGGGTAACGAGTTTCAGCCCGATTACGCCTGCCAGCAAAAGCGCGATGAAAAACACTTTCAAAAAGCTGAAAGATTCTCCGAATACAAGGGTATCCACTACATTAGTACCTGCGGTGCCGATTCCGGTAAACACCGCGTAAACCGTAGCCGATGGAAGGGACTCCATAGCCTTAATCAGCACAAAGAAGGAAGAGGCCAGCAGCAGGATGGTCAGTACCCATTCATACCATGCATCGGAATGCTTTAAACCGATTACCCAAAGAATTTCGATAATGCCCGCCGCATAGACGAGCAGCCAATGTTTATTCAATTTCTTTACCTCCCAAATTTCGATTAGAAATACCCCGCCAGTAAACGGGCCATGATGTCTCCAGTCTTTTTTGCAGGCGGATTTCACCCCCGTAGACCATTTCAATGTAGATGCTGTCCAGGATTCCAAGGTAAGCGGAAACCGCGGTTTCCTCCTGGATATCAGAAGCGAGCACGCCTTGCCGCTTCGATTCCCGGAAAAGCGGAAGCAGCAGCGCTTCCAGCTGATCCCAGTAATTATAAAAATGATGGAGCGCGGCTTCTTTCAGATGCTCCGGCGGATATAGAGAGCTTCGTATGAGAAAGCGCGTGGAGTCGCAGGTCTGATATCGCCGGATAAAAGTTTGCAGCAGGGAAAACAGCAGTTCTTTCAGGTGAGAACCGGAACGGTTTTCAAGCTGCCCGGTTATGTGTTGCAGTTCATTCTGAAAGACATCCGGAAACATTTGGAGAAACAGTTCGTCTTTATTTTTAAAGTAGGTATAAAGAGACTGTTTTTTGATCCCCGCGTCACCGGCGATAGCGGCAAGGGACGCGCCGTCATATCCTTCTCTGGCAAAATGACGGATAGCGGATTGTCTGATTTTTTCGATTGTCGTCATAGCTAAGCACCTTCCTTCCGAACGTTCGTAAGGAAATCCTAGCATAGAATAAATATGATGTCAAGCGGAAGTTGAAACGAAAAACAGAGTTTTGGCATGACGGTTAGAGCCCCCTTCTTTTCCATACTCTTGACACTTCCGATCCTCTTATGATACCATTAGACTCGACAATGAATAATCGCATAGAGATTGAAATCAAGGGGGAAAGCAAGACATGTACAATATCATTATTACAGAGCCGAGCAGCAACCTGCGGAGACTGGGAAGGAACTCGCTGGCGGGAAAATGGCAGAGCGCGATTATCGCGACGTTAATCTATCAGATTTGTATTACCCTTCCGGCGTTAATTCTGGATCAGGTATTTGGAAAGACGCTGGCAGAGCTTTATGGAAATATGTATTACGATTCATCCTATGAATTTGGAGCGAATGTCATAGCAGGAATCAGCAGCAGCGCGGAAAAGGTTTCTACCATGTCCGGAGTCTATGTGTTCCTGGTAAGCGGCGCTTTTACATTTGGAATCAGCCTCTTTTTCCTGAACCTGTTTCGCAGGAGACAGACGGAAGCGGCGCAGGTGTTTTCCGGGTTTGAGTACTTCTTCAAGACACTGGGGCTCTTTTTCGTAATGAGCGTGTTTATCTTTTTATGGGGCCTGCTGTTTGTCGTCCCGGGAATTATCGCGGCGATCCGCTATAGCCAGGCATTTTTTATTCTGGCGGATGATCCGGGAAAGGGAATTATGCAGTGTATCAGTGAGAGTAAAATGCTGATGCGGGGGAATAAAGGAAAATTTTTCTGTATGGAATTGTCCTTCATCGGTTGGATGCTACTGACGACTTTTGCTGTAGCTCTTGTCAGTAACCTTCTTGAGGCAATGATTGGAGCCGGAGTTGTGATGATTGTTATCAATTGGATCCTGAATCTGGCAATCTGCTGGGTCATGGCATATATGACGGCAACGGAAGCGGCTTTTTATGAAATCCTGACCGGAAGACTGAGAGCGGGAACGCAGGGAGCCGGGCAATTTTAACGGGTAATGAATAAGGAGGGACTTTGTGAGCAAAGAAAAAGAGATTGAGATGCAGGAATCCGAGACAGTGGAAGAACCGAAAAACTTTAAATTCTTCAGCCATAGGGCATGCGAATTCTTTCCATGCCACGCGGTAAAAGACCCGGAGAGCTTTAATTGCCTGTTTTGTTACTGCCCTCTGTACGCGTTGGGGGAAGAATGCGGCGGGAATTTTCAGTATACAGAAAACGGGGTAAAGGATTGTACAAACTGTCTGATTCCCCATAGTCCGGGCGGATATGACTATGTGACGGAGCGTTTTTCGAAGATTGTGGAACTGATAAAAAAATAAAATCGCGGAGGCGGACGGTTTCGACGTCCGCTCTTTCTTTTTTGGAACTTGAAAAAGCCCTTTTGCATAAGATAGGAGAAGAAATGTAAAGGGGGAATTTTGGTTGAACGGTAAAATCAGGCACATCTATCCCGGAGGCAATACGCCGGAAGGTTTTTTCTCCTATTATTCGTACATAATGGGACAGCAGGAAGCCAACCGGATTATCTGTCTGAAAGGTGGTCCCGGAGTGGGAAAATCCACATTCATGCGTAAAATCGGAGAGCATTTTGTGGAAAAGGGCGAGGATGTGGATTTTTTATGGTGTTCTTCGGATCCGGGGTCCTTAGATGGGATCGTTTTGAAAAAACGAAGAATTGCTATGATTGACGCGACCAGCCCGCATATTGTGGATCCTGTCAACCCGGGGGCAGTAGACAGTATTGTTCATTTGGGGGAATTCTGGAACGGCGAGGCACTGAAAAAATGCAAAAGTCACGTACTGGAGAGCAATGAGAAAATAAAACGGTGGTTTGAATATGCTTATCATTATCTGGCAGCCGCGGGAAATCTTTATGATGCCTTAGCGGATATTTATGAGGATGCTCTGGAAGACGGGGAGTTGTATAAGAAGGCGGCAGAGATTATCGGTGAGGAGATGGGGCACAAAGAGATCGCTTTAAATCCGGGATGTATAAAAAAGCAATTCGCAAGCGCGATTACCCCCGCTGGTGTACAGCACCATTTGGAATCTCTCATTGATGGCTACCGGCGAATCTATATGATTACAGCGCCGGTGGGGATGAGCAACGCGAGGCTTTTGAACCTGATTGCGGAAAGCGCGCTGTACAGAGGAATGGATATTGAGGCCTACTACTGTCCTATGAAACCGGAGACAAAGCTGGAACACCTGTTGGTTCCTCAGATTGAAACAGCATTTGTTTCACTGAATTCCTATCACGATCTGGATCCATGGGAACGGCCGGAAGAGGTAAAACTGATTGACGTAAATGATATGATGGACTGGAGCAGAACGGAGGAGGCTGGAGCGTTAGCCGCTGATTGTGAACGCAGAATGGAAGAATTGTTAAATGAGGGGGTTCGCTGCATTATACGGGCAAAGAAGGAACACGATCGTCTGGAAAGTTACTATATTCCCAATATGGACTTTAAAAAAATAGACGGGCTCAGGGATGAAATCATTGGTAAAATAGAGAGAAACGTATTATAATATAACATAAGGCTTTCGAGCCGGGAAGAACAATACAAAAGCAAATAAGGAGATTACAATGGATAAGAAGTTTGTACCATTACTTTTTGCCGGAGATATAAATGTATGCAGTGTGGCAAGAGCGTTTCATGAACAGTACGGGATAGTTTCCAGCGCCTATGGAAAGTATCCCACCGGCCCCTGCATGGACAGTAAAATTATAGATTATAAAGCAAATGAAAAGGCGGACGAGCAAGACACGTTTCTGCGGCTCGTGACTGATTTCGCAGAGGCACACAAGGATGAGACAGTACTTCTCATCGGCTGCGGAGACAGTTATGTGCAGCTTGCCAGCCGCAACAAGGATAATTTTCCTGAAAATGTAATCGCGCCTTATATTGATGTGGATCTGATGAATGATCTGATCCACAAGGAAAAATTTTATGCCATGTGTGAGAAGGCAGGCGTCGATTACCCTACGACCTATGTCCATAAAAAGGAGATGGGCCTGTATGTAGAGGCTCCTTTTGAGGGCCCTTACATTGTAAAGCCGTCAAACGGGATTGAATACTGGAGACATCCCTATCCTACCCAGAAAAAAGTTTATAAAGAAGATACCTGGCAGGATGTTCAATGTGTACTGGGAGATATTTACGGATCCGGATACGAGGACTCGGTGATCATTCAGAATTTTATACCTGGAGACGACACCTATATGCGGGTACTCACCAACTATTCGGACAAGCATGGAAAGGTGAAAATGATGTGCCTGGGTCATGTGCTGCTGGAGGAACATACGCCTCACGGACTGGGAAACCACGCGGTCATTATTACAGAGCATAATGAAGAACTCCAGCGCCAGTTTAAAACGCTTTTGGAAAATATTGGCTATACAGGATTTTCTAATTTTGACATCAAATATGACCAGAGGGACGGAAAGTTTAAGGTTTTTGAGATTAATACCCGGCAGGGAAGAAGCAATTACTATGTGACCGGGGCAGGAGCAAATATTGCGAAACTTCTTGTGGATGATTATATTCTGGACAGGCCACTGGAATTCAAAGCCGTGGAAAATGAGCATATGTTCACCGTTGTGCCCAAAAAAGTGGCGTTCACTTATATACGGCCGGAAGAATATCAGAAGAAAATGCGGCAGCTGTATGCGGAGGGAAAGGTCTCCAACCCGCTGATTTACAAGCCGGACAGGAGCCTGATTCGCAGGCTGCGGGTGTTTAAGAATATGCACCGGCATCATGCCGCTTTTAAGAAGTATTATAAGTAAGAGTTTGGAGAAAGGGATGAAAGATAATCAGAAAGTGCTGGGTGTAATCGGAGGAATGGGGCCTCTGGCTACACAGCTGTTTTACAAAATGGTAATTGAACATACAGATGCCCATTGCGATCAGGAGCATCTCAATATGGTCATTTTAAATCATGCGACCATGCCGGATCGCACGAAATCTATTCAGAGCGGGAAGCTTGAAGGACTGCTCAATGGACTGACCGAGGACGCGAAGACGCTGGAACTTTGCGGAGCGGATTATATCGCGATCCCCTGCAATACGTCTCATGTTTTGATCAGGCAGCTGCAGGAAAACACAAGGACCCCAGTCATCAACATGATCGAAGCCGCGGTTCGAAAGGTTCAAAGAGTCTATGGAAAAGGGGCGAAAGTGGGAATTATGGCCACAGACGGAACCATAGAGATTGGACTTTATCAAAAGGAATGTGAAAAACAAGGACTGCAGCCGCGTATTCCGTCGCCGGAAAATCAAAGGAAAGTGATGCGGGTTATTTATGACGGGATTAAGAATGGCGGCCCTGTTAACTATGATGATTTTGAAGACGCGGAACGCCAGTTCCGCGATGAGGAATGCGACTGCGTGATTATGGCATGTACAGAGCTTTCCTGTTTTAAAATTCAGTACGAGCTGTCCGATTATTTTGTAGACGCGATGGACGAGCTGGCACTGGAGTCGCTCCGGCTTTGCGGGAAAAAAATCAGGAGGAAAGATGAAAATGATAGATAGACTGCACTTATTGCGGGAATATGTAGAACTGCTGAAAAATTACGGCCTTGTTGCCGAAACAAATTTGACGGAAGAACTGCTGGACAAAAAGGTGAATTATGTCTCCTACAATTCTCAGGATGTCCGGTACGATACGCTGTTCATCTGCAAGGGAGCGCATTTTACGGTAGACTATCTGCTGAGCGCTCTGGAGGAAGGCGCGTTTGCCTATATCAGCGAGGTGAAATATGACAAAGAGGCGCCGGACGCTCCGTATATTATTGTAAATAATATGCGTAAGACCATTGCGCTGGCGGCCGATCTTTTTTACAATCAGGTTTGGAAAAGAATTACAATTACTGGAATTACCGGTACAAAAGGAAAATCAACAACCACCTATTTCATGCGTTTTATTTTAGACGAATACCTGAGAGCCCAGAAAAAGCCGCTCAGCGCAGTTATTTCCGGGATTGACAACTACGATGGGGTGATTAACGAGGAATCTCATCTGACAACGCCGGAAGCGCTGGATCTGCACCGCCATTTTGACAACGCGGTCAAAAGCGGAATTGAATTTCTTACCATGGAAGTATCCAGTCAGGCGCTGAAATATGACCGGACCATGGGGGTTACGTTTGATGTGGGATGCTTTCTGAATATTGGAATTGATCACATCAGCGGGGTAGAGCATCCGGATTTTGAAGATTATCTGAAATCCAAGATGATTTTGTTCAGCCAGTGTAAAACCGCCTGTATTAATCTGGAAAGCGACTACGCGAAGATGGCTCTTGAAGCGGCGGATGGTAAAGCGCAGCGGGTTCTGACTTTCGGCCTTCGGCCGGAAGCGGATATTTACGGATATGACGTGGAACCGGGAAGGAAAGGAATCTCCTTCCGGGTAAAATGTGACAGCTTTGATGAGGAATTCCGAATTGGAATGACGGGGCTGTTCAACGTACAGAACGCCCTGGCGGCGATTGCTGTCAGCTATGCCCTGAATATTCCGCTGGAATATGTGAAGGCAGGACTGAAAAAAGCGAGGGTCAGCGGCCGAATGGAAATTTATACGAGCCGGAGCGGAAATCTCGATGTGATTGTGGACTATGCCCACAACCAGATGAGTTTTCAGTCGCTGTTTGAATCCACCAGAAAAGAATATCCGGGGAAAAAAATTTCCATTGTATTCGGATGTCCTGGGAAAAAGGCATTCGGACGCAGGAAAGAACTTGGAGAGCTGGCGGGAAAATACGCGGATAAAGTCTTTATTACCGAAGAAGATGCCGGAGAAGAGCCGGTAATGAAAATTTCAGAGGAAATCGCCGGCTATGTGAAGCCATTTGACTGCCAATGCCAGATTATTGTGGACAGAGAAGAGGCGATCCGTCAGGCGATTGAAACCGCGGATGACAATACGGTAGTTCTCATTACCGGAAAGGGAAGAGAAACTCGGCAGAAGCGAGGTACTCAATATATTGATACGCCGTCAGATGTGGAATATGTGGAAAAATTCCTGGCGGAAAAATAAAGCTGGAAATAAACTTCATAAAAGAAGCTTTGAATTGGAAATTAATTTCCAATTCAAAGCTTCTTTTCTTTTTTTGCAAACTTGAGCGCGCAGGAAAGGACTGTAAATTTCAATGGCAAAGTGGAATTTTTTTAAAATTTTGATTATGGCATGAATTTTGTATTTTAAATAGGCGTACGCAATTATTCTATATTCTATCGAAGGAGGACTTAATCATGAGTCAAGGAGGAAGACAAGAACTTCAAAGATCACTCAAGATGAAGGATGTTCTGGCCCTGGCATTCGGTACGATGATCGGATGGGGCTGGATCATGCTGGCAGGTTCCTGGGTAGGGAACGGCGGTACAATCGGCGCGATTCTGGCCTTTGTACTGGGCGGTATTATGGCAATTTTCGTAGGTCTGACCTATGCGGAACTGACTCCGATGCTGCCGCTGGCAGGGGGCGAATTGGTGTTTTCCTACAGAGCCATGGGCTACAACGCGTCCTGGTTTACAGGATGGATGATTACCCTGGCTTACATTGGAGTAGCCGCCTGGGAGGGACCGGCGCTGGCAAACGCGCTGGGATTCTTATTCCAGGGACTGCTTCCGGAACTGGGAGTGCTGTACGAACTGCAGGGATCCGAAGTGACCGGTATGTTCCTGCTGATCGGATGCGTTGGTTCCGTTATCATGACAATTCTGAACTACAGAGGAGCGAAAGCTTCCGCGATTTTCCAGACTACTGCAACAGTTGCGATGGCGATCGGCGGAATCGCGTTTTTCGTCAGCAGCACAGCAACCGGCACCATGGAAAATCTGCAGCCGATGTTCACAGACGGCGCTGGCTTTACCGCTGTTGTACTGGCAGTACCGGCGATGTTCGTAGGATTTGACGTAATCCCGCAGGCCGCGGAAGAAATGAACATCCCACTTGGAAAAATCGGAAAAGTTATGATTATCGCAATCGTTATGGCGGCAACCTGGTACATTATCATGATTCTGGCGACCGCGCTGTCCACACCGGGAGATGTTCTGGCAGGATACAACGCGGATCCGAACTGCGTACCGGTAGCTAACGCGTGGGCATACGCGATGGGAAGCCCGGTATTCGGCAAGATCATGATTATCGCCGCGATGTGCGGAATCCTGACCTCCTGGAACGGATTTATCGTAGGCGCTTCCAGAGTATTATTCTCCATGGCGAGAGCGCACATGCTGCCGGGTGTATTCGCGAAAGTTCATCCGAAATACGGCTCTCCGACAGTTGCTATCCTGATGGTAGGTATCATTACCTTCCTGGCACCGTTGCTTGGAAAGAGCGCTCTGAGCTGGTTTGTTAACGCGGCTGCTTTCGGAACCGTTGTGGCATACTTCATGGTATCCCTCTCCTATCTGGTTCTGAGAAAGAAGGAGCCGACACTGGAACGTCCGTTCAAAGTAAAGACCGCAGGTGTTCTGGTTGGATTCCTGGCCGTTCTGGTAGCGCTGTTTATGATTTCCTTGTATCTGCCGATTTACAGCCCGACTCCGCTGAAACCCATCGAATGGGCTCTGGTTGGCGGCTGGCTGATACTGGGTGTCATCCTCTTCATTGCCAACAAGTGTTCGGCAAATGGAAAGGCTACAGCCGAAGAAGTGGAATTCCAGATGTTCGGAGACGAATATAAGAGATTTTAGAATTATTCTTTCAAAAGGAAACAAGATTCAGTATAATAAGGTAGTGGGCAGAACGCTCACTGCCTTATTATATTTTTATTGTTTGGTTGAGAAAGGTGCGGTATGGAAGGACATCGCAATTCGTTAAGTAAGGTACTGGGAAGGACGGATGTTCTGGCAATCGGATTCGGAACCATGGTTGGATGGAGCTGGGTGATGCTGGCGTCTACCTGGCTGACACAGGCAGGGTTCTGGGGAACCATTCTCGCGTTTCTGATTGGCTCCCTGATTATCCTGGGGGTTGGAGCGCTCTATGGGGAACTGACTTCCGCATTGCCGCAGGCAGGCGGAGAAGTTGTATATATGTATCGGGCGATGGGCGGAAAAGCGGCCTGGCTGGTGGGATGGGTGCTGGCGTTTGCTTATCTGGGCGTAGCGGCCTGGGAGGGAATCGCGCTGGCCACCGCGCTGGATTCGATTCTACCCATCGGGCTTTATCTGCCGCTGTGGGAGATTGCGGGATATACGGTACATCTTTCCTGGGCGATAGTAGGGATGCTGGGAGCGGTTATTATGCTTCTTTTGAATCTTTTTGCCAGCAGACCGGCTGTTCTTTTTCAGGTGATGGGAACCGCGGCGATTGTTCTGGTAGCGCTTCTGCTTTTGTTCGGCGGCTTGACATTTGGCGGAATGGAAAACGTGGGAGAAAGCTTTGGAAGTCTTGACGGGTTTATCTATGTGTTTTTAATGATTCCTTCCATGCTGGTGGGATTTGATGTATTGCCCCAGTCCGCGGAAGAGATGAACATTCCTCCGAGGGGCGTTGGGAAAATGGTGCTGGTTTGTATTGTTTTCAGCGTTTCCTGGTACCTGATTATTATTGTGGGGCTGGCCTTTTCCGCTCCTCTGGAAGTGCGGATGTCCGGCCTTATCCCGGCGGCAGATGTTATTTCCTACGCGTATGGAGATGATTTTTTCGGATCCATTCTTGTACTGGGAGGAATGCTGGGAATTCTGACTTCCTGGAACGGTTTTTTTATGGGGGCGACCCGGCTGCTTTTCGCTATGGGAAGGGCTAAAATGCTTCCGGCGGTTTTTGGTGTGGTGCATCCGAAGTATCGGACTCCCTGGGCAGCTACGCTTTTGGTGGGAATTGTCTGTATCGCGGCGCCGCTTCTGGGACAGAACGCGCTGCTGTGGTTCGTGGATATCAGCTCTTTCTGCGCGGTTTTCGCGTACTGCTGTGTCTGTATGTCTTTTGTAGTTCTGCGGAAAAAAGAGCCGGAACTGGCGCGCCCGTTTAAAGTGAAATATGGAATGCCTTTGGGAGTGTGCATGACAGGAATTACGATTCTTTATTTTATTATTTATGTGCAGGATACACTTACCAATCGGAATTCTTTCAGCGAGATGCTTCTGTTCCTTGTCTGGATGGCGCTGGGAGCGGGACTGGCTCTCCGGACCCGGAAAGATTTCGGCAGAATCAGCCGCGAGGAGAGAGAGGTGCTGATCTTTGGCGAGAAAATGGCAAGAAGGAGGCAGTAGAATGCGGCAAAAACGAAAAGATGTGATACTCATTATCATTTTGATTGCCGTTATTTTCGCGATCCTTATTTATTCCGGCACAACGGATTCCGTTAAGATTATTTCGAGTGAAAAGGAAAAAGTAACTTTTAACCAGCGGGAACGCGCGCTAATACGGGAAAAAAAGACAATCACGCTGCGGATTGACGAACGTCTGTCCTATTTTGATACAGGGTTTCTGGAGGACTATCTGAACTCTGTGCTGGACGTTTCCGGGCTGCGCGTCCGGATTACAGATAATCCGAAGAACGCGGACGCTGCGCTTGCGGTAGTCGATGAAGCGCTCCGGGAACAAGAAAAAAACATGGATTTTACATCCCCGCTCTTTCAGGTGGAGGGAAGCCTGTTTGTGCGGACCGACGCGGATACTTCGCGCCGGCTGGATGGAATTTGTCTGAAGGGGATGCTTACCGATGAGGAAAAACGGGCTCTTTCCTATAATGGGCAGTCCATACGCCTAAAGGAGGCAGATTCTGTGAGAGAGGTTGTTGCCCTTGCCGAGGAGGAAGGAGCGGACTGCATTCTGGGGGATCAGACTGCCGTTGTTTCCGTCTTGAAGGAGAAGGGAATTCTGCAACAGTATGAAGATATCAATACGGATTTTACGAAACAGAATGTATGTATTCTGATCGAGGCTACAAACCCGTTTCTTTACAGTATTGTCAATAAATCTATCCAATGCGCGGATCGAAAGCAGCTGATGGTGCAGGCCCAGGAAAAGTGGTTCGGGATTTCCGAGCCTCTGGTGGAGGACAGTCGGTACGGAGATATGGCAGCGCTGCTGCTCATCGTTTTTGCGGCAGTCTTTTGTACGTTCTTTGTATATTATCAGTCAAATAAGAATTTGTACAGCGAACTGACGGAGAGGATGAAGCAGCTGGTTGCCAGCAAGCAGGAGATGCAGACTACATTTAATAGCGTATCTTATTATATGGCGGAGCTGACACCGGAAGGCGTTATTTTAGATATTAACCGCGCTTTTTTAAACTATGTGAACCGGGAATGTATGGGGAAAGATATCACAGAAGTTCTGCAGTTTCCGAGGAAGATGCGGGAGGAACTCCAGGAAATGCTGCGTTATACGGGAAATACCGGGAAGAGAGCATCCAGAGAAATTACGATGAAGAGGCAGATCTTGGAGGTAAACGTGTTTCCTATTATGAGCCCGAAAGGCGAGGTGGAAAAGCTGCTGTTTATGGCCAGCGATGTGACTGGCGTGCGGATGGCAGAGCGTCAGATGCTGCAGGATAATAAGATGATCGCGGTAGGCCAGCTTGCCGCAGGAGTCGCTCATGAAATTCGAAATCCGCTGGGTGTAATCCGCAATTACTGTTATGTGCTGAAAACAATGAAAGATGAAAACTCTCAGGCACAGGCGGTGCAGGCCATTGAAAAATCCGTGGATACAGCGGGTAATATTATTGACAACCTGCTGAACTTTTCGAGAGTTTCCTCAAAAGTGAAAGAAGAGGTTCCGATTGTGGAGCATATTAACTCCGTAATTTCTCTGAATAAGGGACTGATAAAGAAAAAGCAGATTTTTATTTCCGTTCAGTGCGAGGAGGATTTTCCGGTACGGATGGCAGTGGAGTCCTTCGATATCATTTTGATCAATTTGGTATCTAACGCCATTGACGCTATGGATCAGAATGGAAAACTGATGGTTCGCGTACAACGCCGGGAGGGGGAGTTTTGTGTGGAAGTGTCGGATACGGGAACCGGAATCGAAGAAGATATTCTGGACGATATTTTCAATCCGTTTTTTACGACAAAGCGTACGACAGAAGGAAACGGACTGGGGCTGTACATCGTCTATAATGAAATACAGAAAATGAACGGGCAAATTAAAGTGACAAGCAAAGTGGGAGCGGGAACAACCTTCAGGGTGATCCTGCCTCTCGGAATGGAGGACGCGGATGAACAGAGAAAACTTTAATATTCTAGTTGTAGACGATGAAAAGGATTATTGCGATGTATTAAAAATGATTTTGACCGGAAAGGGATATAAGGTGGACACCTGCGGGAACGGCCAGGAAGCAGTGGAAAAGCTGGAAAAAAAGTCGTTTGATCTGGTGATCACGGATCTGTGCATGCCGGTGATGGACGGAAGGCAGCTGCTGGAAGAAATCAAAAAAAGGGACTGGGATACGGAAGTGATTATGCTGACCGCTCACGGAACCATTGAGAAAGCAGTTGACGCCATGAAAGCGGGGGCGTATTCATACGTTACAAAAGGGCGTGATCCGGAAGAACTCTTTATGGAGGTTCGCAAACTTCGGGACGCGAGGAAAATGAAAAGGGACAATGCGATTCTCAAAGAAAAGTTGAACGGCAACTTTATGCTGGAAAGCAGAAATAAAAAATATCGGCAGATGATGGAGCTGGCGGAGCGGGCGGCTCAAAGCGATTCCAATATTCTGATTCTGGGAGAGTCAGGAACGGGAAAGGAAGTGCTGGCTTCGTTTATCCATCAGAAAAGTAAGCGAAAAGAAGCCAACTTTATGGAGCTGAACTGCCAGGCGCTGTCGGAGTCCATCCTGGAATCTGAATTGTTCGGCCATGAAAAGGGAGCGTTTACCGGAGCGGATCGGCGCAGAATCGGGTTGTTTGAAGCGTCTAACGGTGGAACCTTGTTTCTGGATGAAATAGGAGGCGTTTCCGTGAACTTACAGGCTAAGCTTCTGAAGGCCATTGAGAATAAACAGATCTACCGTCTGGGGAGCAGTACGCCCATCAATGTGGATTTCCGTCTGATTACCGCCACCAACCACAATTTGCGGAAGGATATGGGTGATGGATCCTTTCGAGACGATTTGTTTTATCGGATCAGCACGATTGTGCTGGAACTGCCGCCTCTCCGGGAACGGCCGGAGGATATTCCTTTGTTTATTCAGTATTTCTTTGATAAATATCAGCGCGAGATGAACAAACGGATTACGGATGTGGAGAATTCCGTAAAAGAACTGTTGGCAGGCTATTCCTATCCGGGAAACGTCCGGGAATTGAAAAATATTATCGAGCGTCTTGTAGTGCTTTCGGAGAAAGGAGAAATCCGGGAAGCTTATTTGCCTTCCGATGTTGTAAAAAATCAGAGAACCGCGCGGCAAGTGCAAAGTGAAGCGATGGATCTTACGATTTCCCTCAAAGAGTACCGCGGAAAAGTGGAGAAAGCGTATATCGCAAGTCTTTTGGAACGTTATCCGAAAGATATGAATAAAGTGGCGGAAATTCTGGATATTTCCAGGAGACAGCTGTTCAACAAGCTGGTAGAGTATGAACTGAAATAGGCGGAGCTTGCATATTCCGCCTTCTTTTGTTATAATATAAAAAATGTGTGAGTATTCAAAAAAAGAAAGGGAGCGGCTTGACGCCGCGGGGTGAGCGTAATGAAGAAACGTGTTTTTGTGTTATTTTGTTTTTTGGCGGCAATGCTTCTTACTGTCTGCGGCTGCGGCAGTTCTTCGGATAAAGATACTGCGTCAGAGCCGGAGACTGTAAAGGAGAAAGTTTACTACGCAGCCTTTGAGGTGCCGAAAGGCTGGAAGGAAAAAATGGTGGAGCCATATCCTTCTGAGGCAAAGTTCTACCAGTACGATGGAGAGGGCTCCTATACGGTCAGCTTTGTAAAAACAGACAGTATTGACACCCTTGAGAAGGAATGCGAGGAGCTTCTGTTCGCTCCGGTTTCCGATCTTGAAAAAACGGAAGGGATCCAGGTGGAACGAAAGGATGCGGAGATGGGAGGCCAGCCTGCCAAACAAATTGTGGTTACCTTTAAAGCAGACGGCGATCTGAGAAAAAAAGATCATAAATGGATTATAACCGGAATGGAGACCAGGATTGGGGCCTACTTTGTTCAGGGCACAGGAATTAATTCGGAAAAGAGGCAGGCAGCCTACGATGAGGTGCTGGATTCCTTCACTATCACCGATAAAATGGATGAGGAAGTGTACGCGCAGAATACCGGTCAGGCAGGAGAGCTTCTATTTCCGCTGTCCGGATGGGTAACCCGCACGGAAACATACCTGGGCATGGTTTCCTACAGTACGGAGGAGGATACGATCCGGCTGATTCCTCTGAAAGAGGACGAAACCGCCGATGAAGCGATTAACCGGGCTTACCGGGAAAATGATTTCTATGAGGCGGAAAGAGCCTGGGCCAAAGAAGTGAAAAACAAGACTATTGATAAGGGAAAAGTGGTGCGGATGAAAACTTCGGCAGGAGGAGAGTCAAACAGAACCTCGATAACAGGTGCCTATATTCTGAATATCGCTCAAAATCAGGAAGGAAAGGATGTCTGTGTGGTCCTCTCATCTTATGAAAAACAGAAAAAATTCCCATATCCGGAGATGCTGCGGTCTTTTCAGAGCGCGGAGCTGGCTATGGAAAGGGTGAATACACTTTGGGAAAACCGGACGAAGTACGCGGGTGATAACAGCAAGGCGCGGACGCTTTCCGACGGGGCAGGCTTTGGCGATTTTGGAACATATACGATAAAGCTGGTTACGGAGAAAGAGCCCTACGGCATGATTCTCCAGTATGAAAAGCCCCTGTCAGTGAAAACGGAAGAACAGAGGGAACAACAGAGGGAACAACTTACCCGTCAGGCCGGTATCGTGCTGGGGCTTGTGGAGAATCTGGAGTTTGTAGAAATTCAGAGCAATGGGGAAAAACTGCGGGTTACCGAGGATGACGCCAACTGCCTGCGGAACCGGAATATTAAAAAGCTGGGGCAAGAGAAGGCGCAGCTTACGGATTATGTACTGGAAGGAATGTGGAATGGATCGGCGCTTTGATAGGGCAGACTAAGGAACGGAATATCGAAAAAAAGCCGGAGGCCGTCTTTATTATACGGCAAAACCGGCTTTTTTATGTTATCGCAGCTTCTCCAGCAAGTTTGCCATGTCCTCCGGCAGTTCCGCCTCGAAAGAAACCGGCTCGCCGGTCACCGGATGGAGCATAGCGAGTTTTCTCGCGTGAAGAGCCTGCCTTTCAATGAGGAACGGGTTTGACTCCCCATAGAGATGATCGCTCACAACGGGATGACCGATGGCGGCCATATGGACGCGGATCTGATGGGTACGTCCGGTTTCCAGCGAGAGCTCAACCAGAGAATATCCTGCCCGAAATCGATCCAGCACCTGGTAATGGGTGACAGACGGGGAACCGCCTTCCACAACGGCACGTTCCACACGTTCCGGGTCCGGCTGTCCGATGGGAAGAGAGATGGTGCCCTGATCCTCTTTTACGAGTCCTTTGACAATGGCCAGATATCGTTTTTCCACAAGCCCTGCCTGGCTCTGCTTCATAAAGCTGGCCTGACAGTGGGAATTTTTCGCTACTGCTACAATTCCGGAAGTATCCATGTCCAGCCGGTTCATAAAACGAATTTTAAAGCTCTGGCCCCGATCCAGCATCTCTTTCATAATCCCGTTTGCCAGCGTATGCTGGGGATGTCCCTTTGTAGGGTGGACAACGATTCCCGGCTGCTTGTTGATAATCAGCAGGCTGGAATCCTCATAGACCGTGCGGATCGGAATGTCTTCCGGAATGAAATCGCTGGTTTCCTCAGGAAGCCGGATTTCCAGAACATCGCCGGGCTTGGCGGTGATCCAACCCGGAATCTGCTCGCCGTTGAGATATACCAGCTTTTCACGCTTGATTTTATTGCGCATGCGGGCGGAAAACTGAAATCTCTGGCGGAGGATCTGTTTGATCGCCAGATCTTTATCCTCAGCTGTAATCGTATATGTAAATTCGCTCATAGTTCATAATCGTTCCTTATAGAAATTTTGTTTTTACCTTGTCCCAAAAATCGTAACTCTCAAACCGCAGCAGATTAATAATCGTTTCCGAAAACTCGATTTTAATTTCTTTTACGTCCGTGTAAGTATGTTCGATTCCATCATTGAGAAGAATAAGCTGCTCGCTTTTTCCGGGAGCCATCTCGGGAACAATTCCAAGGGACAGCTCAGAAGGCAGCAGGATACTGGAAGTAAACGACCGATACGCGGTTGTGTTCATCGGCGCGATGGGAGTGACCTGCAGCAGTTTGATTCGCGGATCCACAATGGAGCCTCCCAGAGAATAGTTATAGGCGGTGCTGCCGGCAGAGGTGGCAACGAGAATTCCGTCTCCGCTGAATTTTTCAATGGGGCTGTTTCCGATGGCAATGTTCAGGTGTACCGAATAGGAGTGGCTTCCGCGAATAACGATTTCATTAAGACCCCGGTGAACCATCTGATTTCCCGCCTTGGTTGTGACGACCGCCTGCACCGTATTAAGGGGCTGTAAGGTGTATCTTCCCTCTTTATATTCCTGAATAAATCGTTCCAGCTCTTGCGGATCGTCGGGGGAAATTTCCTGAAAAAATCCGAGATGTCCGGTGTTGACGCCTACAATCGGAATGGGAGGAAAATGATAGGTATGCACCGCTCTGAGGAACGCGCCGTCTCCTCCCACGCAGACCAGCAGTTCGCTGTCCGGAGAACAGTTCTCCCGGACAGCGAATCCGTTTTTCTCGAAAGTCTTGATCAGGTTTTCTTTTTCTTTTTCGGACACTGAAGTGCCGTTTGTAAATATTGTCACAATTCTCATTTTACACCAGTGCCTCAAATTGATCGACAAGAGCAGTAAAGGTTTCCATTGCCTGCTGAATCGGCTGCGGACTGCTCATGTCCACACCGGCCAGCTTCAGAAGCTCGATAGGATGATCGCTTTCGCCGGTCTTTAAGAATTCGATGTAAGCGTCCCTTGCCGGCGCTCCTTCTTCAAGAATTTTGCCCGAGATCGCCGTTGCCGCCGAATAGCCGGTAGCGTATTTGTACACATAGAAGGCGTTATAGAAATGTGGAATCCGGGCCCATTCATAGCGAATGGTATCATCCTTTTCTACCGCGGGGCCAAAATATTTATCATTGAGTTTCTGGTACTCTTCGCACATCCACTGAGGAGTCAGCACCTGATCGTTTTCAATCGCCTTATGGGTGATATCCTCAAACTCCGCGAACATGGTCTGACGGAAAAGAGTTGTGCGGAATTCTTCGATATACAGGTTCAGAAGGTATTTCTGCATCTGCGGATCTTTTTCTTTTTTCAGCAGGTAGCGCATCAGCAGCGATTCGTTTACCGTGGAAGCAACCTCTGCCGTAAAGATGGAGTGGCTCCCGTAGATATAGGGCTGCGCTTCCCTGGTGTAGGAAGAATGCATGGAATGTCCCATTTCGTGGACAATGGTAAACACGTCTTTTAATGTATCCGTGTAATTGAGAAGTATATAAGGATAGCTGTCGTAGCTTCCGAAGCTGTAGGCTCCGCTGGTTTTTCCCTGGTTTTCATAAACATCGATCCAGCCTTCCTCGATTCCCCGGTTCATACGGGCGAGATATTCCCCGCCGAGAGGCGCAAGGCCCTCCCGCATGATTTCCAGTCCCTCTTCATAAGGAATGACCTGTTTGGGAAGTTCAATGAGCGGCACATAAATGTCGTACATATGAAGCTTATCAACGCCCAGCAGTCTTTTGCGGATTTCCATGTAGCGGTGGACAGCCGGCAGATTGTCATTGACTACTTTTATCAGGTTGTCATAGACTTCTCCCGGAATATTATCGCCGGAAAGGGCCGCATGGCGGGCGGAGTCATATTTGCGAATCCGGGCGCTGATGACATCGGTCTTTGTGTTGTAGTTGTAAGTCGCGCCGATGGTGTTGATCATGGATTTAAAAGGCGCGTACATCTGCTCGTAAGCGTCCTTGCGGACCTGCCGGCTGTGGCTTTCCATAAATGTGATATAGTTTCCGTGGGTCAGTTCCACCTCGTCTCCGTCTTCGTCTGTGATCTTCCCGAACTTGATGTCCGCGTTGTTGAGCATGGTGAAAATGTCATTTGTAGCCCCGGTGATTTCTCCCATCTGCGCCAGAATATTTTCTTCCTCCTTGGAAAGGACGTGGGCCTTTTCCCGCAGCAGATCGCGGATAAAAAATTCATACTGCGCCAGTCCGGGCTCCTGCCGGATATAAGAAAGCAGCGTTTCCTCAGAAGCGGATAAAAGCTCCGGCGTGAAGAAGGACATGGCCGCGGAAACCTGGGCGATTACCGTCTGGCACCGGTCTGTCATGGCTTGATATTCGGTCTTCCGGTTATCCTCGTCCCGGCGCATCCTGGCGTAAACATAGACCTTCTCAAGCTTTTGCCAGATGGCGTCCCGCTGCCGCAGGGCGGAAAGGAGCGTAGCGGCGCTTTCTGTCAGGCGGCCGGCAAAATCGGAATAGGATCCGGCTTCCTCTAAAACTTCCTGCAAGATGGGTTCTATCTGAGATTCATCGGAAAACATTGCTTCGATGTTCCACTTGTATTTGGAATCGATCTGATCTCTGGTTTTCTGTGCTTTTTCGCTCATATTTCATATTCCTCCTGTAATTTTGGTTCCTGCTTGAAATCCGCGGCGCGCACTTGTATGTGCCGGGATTTTATCGTATAATAAAGGGATTCCTTTTATTGGGTGTCAATTCAGGAATTATTATACCACAAAAGGGAAAGGAAAATAACCGGAATGGATAATCGACCGATAGGTTTTTTTGATTCAGGGCTTGGAGGGCTGACCTGCATCCCGAATCTGATGAAATTGCTTCCAAAAGAAAAAATCATATATTTTGGCGATACGGCGAGAACCCCGTACGGGTCGAAAGCGGTTTCCACGATCCAGAGCTTTTCTCTTCAGATTGCGGATTTTCTGGTGAGAAATAATGTGAAGATGATCGTGATCGCCTGCAATACCGTAAGCGCGACATGTATCCCCCAGCTGCAGCGGCGCTGGCCGCAGATTCCCATTGTGGGGATTATTCAGCCGGCGGCGGAGCGGATTGTCAAAAGCTGCTCCATTATGAATAAAATCGGGATTATCGGTACCAAGGTGACGATCCAGAGCGGCGCTTACAGAGAGCAGATTCAGAGTCTCAACGACGAGCTGGACATTTACCAGACTCCGTGTCCGGCCTTTGTTCCGCTGATTGAAGAAGGGATTATCCAAAACGATATCATGGATCTGACGATCAAATATTATATGGAAGATTTTATCCTGGAAAACCGGCTGGATACCATTGTGCTGGGCTGTACCCATTATCCGCTGATCCGTTCCAATATCAAGAGACTCTACCCGTCTCTGCGGATCATCAACCCTTCCGAGGAAATTGTTTACAGTATCCGTCGGGTACTGAAGGAAAGGGATATGTTCGCGGGAGACTTTGAATTTGAAAACGTGTTTTACGCCAGCGACCTTTCGGAGAACTTTGTAAACATGATCGATCGGATTTTCCACGATGAGGAAATTAAAGTGAAGTTTAAAAATCTGGAACTGGAAGAAGTGGAGGAAGGCAGACGATGAATTTTGATAAACTGCTGGAATACCTGGGAATTACAGAGCCGGGAGAATTCGAATATTTTGAGAATATGGCGGATTTAGTCGAGGCAGAGGCGGAAATCCCTTCAGAGGCGGTGTTTCCCCTTTTTGAGGGAGCTGACAAAACCGTGCTGGAAGAGTTGTTTACCAACTATTTTGAGGAAATGCTGAAAGCTGTGCCGGAAGACGCGGTGGAACTTTATACGTTGCTCGACTCAGTGAAGCTTTCTTTTATTGGAATGCTGCGGAATCTGGAAGAAGAACGGGATCTGGTGCTGCTGGCCGATGAATTCTGCCGTTTCAGGAGCTGGTATTCTCTTGACTCGGAAGTCTGGGTACAGGCGTTTTCCAGCGGTTCCGAAGAAATCTGCATGCCTTTGCGGGATGCCCTTACTCTTTCGCGTATGGAACGGCTGGGAGGAGAAAAATACGAATACATCTTTGATGACATTATGGGCTTTGAGATGGATGAATATACGATGTCCTTTGCTGAACTGGCAGGCGATACAGGCAGCGGACAGGACCGCGACATCGAACTTGAGACGCTTTCTGATGTGGATTTCCCCGGGCTGGAATATACCGATCAGATTTTTACGCCGGATAAGTCCGGAAAACTTCATTAATCACAGAATTTGAAAACCTCGCATACTATGAAGAAAATAACTTTGTAGGATGGAGGTTTTTTCTTATGGATGAAAGAGAATGCTGTGAAAGGGAATGTCTGAGAGATTGTAAAGAAAAGTGTTTCGAAGAATGTTACTGCGACAATAACAATAACGGAAATATTATCTGGATCCTGATTATTCTGTACTTACTGTTCTGTTGTAATAACAACGGCCACGGAAGAGGAGGTCTGTTCGGCGGACTGTTCTAGATCTGTTTGCCAGCCTGCCTGTTCAGTGGTTCTAAAACGCGAAGGCTCTCCGGGTTCTCCTGTTTTGTCAGGAGCCGGGGAGCTTTTTTTCTCAGTTGTTAATTTGCCGCTGTGAAAATACGTGACAAGCTGATTCGGATATGGTAAAGTAAATCCGTAGTGTATCGTTGTGTAGGAGAGAAAGGAAGGGTATTTTTTTGATCCAATTAAAAAATGTCTCCAAATTCTACTACAGCAAGGGGATGATTGCCAGCGGATTTTCCAGGGTAAATCTCCGGTTTGATGTAGGCGAATTTGTCGTAATCACAGGAGAGTCGGGCAGCGGCAAGACCACACTGCTCAATGTAATCTCCGGGCTGGATTCCTATGAAGAGGGAGAACTGTACATAGAGGGAAAAGAAACCAGCCATTATCTTGCTTCGGATTTTGAAGCGTACCGCAAAAAGTATATCGGAAATATTTTTCAGAACTTTAATCTTGTGAACAGCTACACCGTCTATCAGAATGTGGAGCTGATTCTTCGTGTCAACGGCTGCAAAAAAGCGGAAATCAAACGGAAGGTGCCGGCGATTTTAAAACGCGTCGGGCTTTCCAAATACGCGAAAACCAAAGTCTCCAAGCTGTCCGGCGGGCAAAAGCAGCGGGTCGCCATCGCCAGGGCTTTAGCCAAGGATACCGCGATTGTAGTGGCGGATGAGCCGACGGGGAATCTGGACAGTAAGTCCGCGGAGGGGATCGTAAAGCTTCTCAGTGAAATAGCCAGAGACAAACTGGTGATTGTCGTGACCCATAATTATGAACAGTTTGAAGCCTACGCCACGCGGAAAATTAAAATGCACGACGGAAAAGTGGTGGAGGATGAGATTCTGAGGAAAACGGAGCCGGCGCGGGAGGCGGGAAAACGCCAGTTTCACGCGGGAACGCTTTCCGCTGCCAGCAAGCTGCGGCTGGGGCTGCGCAATACCTTTAACATCCTGCCGAAATTTGTGCTGCTTTTAATTGTCTTTCTGTTTGTGGTGCTGGCGGTGTGCGGGGAATATACCACGTTCCGCTACAGTGACGCGGAAGCCGCAAAGCTGGGATATAACGATTACTTCATGAATTATAGCGAAGAGCGGATTGTTCTGCGAAAGCAGGATCACTCCGCCTTTACGGCTTCGGATTATGAAACGCTGCAGAGGCTTGAAACTGTGAAATCCGTCGTAAAAGAAGACATTCTGCTGGATTCGTCCATTTTTTTGGAGGATTCACAGTTCGGTTATGACGCGTATCCCCGCAGCGCAAGGGATTTCAAGGGAGAACTCGCCAGGGGAAGAATGCCTGAAAAAGAGAATGAAGTACTGCTTACCGGCCCCAAAGATGATTATTACTTTCAGGAAGAAAACCTCGATCAGATTCTGGACAAATCCTATACGGCAACGCTGGTGACATCCGACTATACACCAAAGCTAAAGGTTGTAGGCGTTGCCTGGGAGGAGCCGGCAGAAAACCTCTACACCTATGGAGGGCATATTTATCTGACCGAGGCGATGATGAAAAAGCTGCTCCGCCAGACATACAGCGTTTCGGGGAACATAATTGCCGTTGTCAATGAAAATGAGCTGCAAAGCGAAAAGGGGATGCAGTATTACCGGCCTATGGCAAATAGCAATGTAAAAAAGGGAGAGGCGCTTGTTTCCGAAGAACTGAACAGCTATTACGAAAAAGGGAAGGTGATCGGCCAGGAAATCGCGATCAAAACAAAAAACCTTTATTATGAGAAAGGCATCCGGGTCAAAGCCGCGGATACCTACAATGAGAAAACCTTCACGGCAAAGACGGGGCTAAAGGATTTTGAGCTCAATGACGGCGCGATCTTTCTGAATCCGTCTGATTACAACCGGCTGTTCAAAACAGATAACTACCAGGTATCTGTTTATACCGCGGACTTAAAGGACGTGGACCGGACCGCGTCCGAACTTGAGAAAATGGGATATCAGCCTCTGGCGCTGAAGAATACGCTGATAAATACGGCGAATGAACTGATTTCCATTGTGCAGGTCCCGGTAACCGTTGTTCTGCTGATCGCGGTGTTCTTTATCGCTTATTTTGTTATTCAACTGATTTTGCGCTCCAGGGCTTCCTATTTCAGCATTCTGCGGATGCTGGGGCTGGACAAGCGGAGCATCCGCCGTATTCTGGATGTTGAGCTGATTACCGTTGTCCATATCGCTTACGGTCTCTTTCTGACGCTGGTGGCATGTGTCCGTTACGGTCTGATTCATTTTGAATATCTGAAGACGCTGATGGAATATATGAGCGCTTGGGATTACGTGATTCTCTATGTCGTGCTCCTTGCCATGTCTTACCTGATTTCAGGAAAATTCGCGAGGAAACTGTTTAAGAAGACGGCTATGGGGTCGTACAGAGAGGAGGCGTAAGCATGGTAAAACTGGAACATGTAAATAAATATTTTAATCGCAGAAGGAAAAATGAACTTCATGTAATCAACAACACTTCCCTGGAACTGGGCGGGTCGGGACTGGTTGCCCTGCTGGGACCTTCCGGCTGCGGGAAAACGACCCTTTTAAATGCCATCGGAGGATTGGACAAGGTCAGCAGCGGAAAAATCTATATTAACGGGCAGAGGATTACAAGGCGCCGATCTGCTAAAATCGATCAGATCCGGAATCTGAATATCGGATATATTTTCCAGAACTACAATCTGGTGGATAATATGACGGTCTTTGACAATGTTGCCATTGCCCTGAAAATGGTGGGTGTAAAGGACAAAAAAGAGATCGAGGAAAAAGTGAACTATGTTCTGGAGAAGGTGGGGATGTACCGGTACCGGAACCGTTACGCGGACATGCTGTCCGGCGGAGAGCGGCAGCGGGTCGGAATTGCCAGAGCCATTGTCAAAAATCCCGCTATCATCATTGCCGATGAACCGACGGGAAATCTGGACAGCCGCAACACCATCGAAGTCATGAACATGATTCATTCCATCGCCAGGGACAAACTGGTAGTGCTGGTGACCCACGAGGAAAATCTGGCAAAGTTTTACGCTTCCAGAATCATCCGCATCCGGGATGGAAAGCTGGTATCGGATGAAAACAATGAGCATGGCGATCACCTGGATTACCGTATGGAAAATAAGATTTACCTTAAGGATATTCGGGATCATAAACGGCTGAAAACCGATTTGTACCAGATTGATCTGTACAACGAAAGCGGAGATCCCGCCGCTCTCAATATTGTCGTGCGGGGAGGAAATATCTATATTCAGACAAAATCGGAAGGGGACCGGGTAGAAATTGTTGACGAACATTCCAGTATGGAGCTGATCGATGATCATTACCGGGAGCTGACAAAAGAGGAAGCGCTGAAAAACAGTATCAACCGCGAAAAACTCGAAGCTGCGGGACGCCGCCGCTACGCTTCCATTATCAGTCCGGTTTCCATGATTACAAAGGGATTTAAAACGGTGTTCCGCTATCCGGCTCTCAAAAAAATTCTGCTGCTGGGATTTCTGATCTCCGCGATGTTCATTACCTACGCGGTGAGCAATATCTTCGGGGTTTTGAATCTTACAGACGACGAGTTTGTGACGGCGGACAAATCCTATCTGACCATTGAGGATCCCAACGTGCGGGTAAAAGACTATCTGAATTATGAGAGAAACGGAGACTTTGAATATCTGATACCGGGAGATGGGAGTGTTTCCCTTATTATGCCGTACCGGGATTATTATCAGCTGCAGGAATACTCGGCGGTCTTTACCGGCTCCCTTTCAGACTCGGCAAAACTTCGCGATTCGGATCTGGCCTGGGGACGTCTTCCGGATAACAAGCGTGAAGTGGCGATCGACAAAATGGTTCTGAAAAAGGCGGTGGAGGAGCAGTCTACCAAGATGGCCGGCTTCGCTTCTGCCCGGGATTTTCTCGGTGAGACGGTTACGGTGCCCAATATGCCGGATATGAAAATCGTGGGAATTACGGACAAGACAAGTCCGTGCATTTACGCGGACCGAGGCATTTTCATCAATCTCCTGGCAAATGTGCCGGAAGATCCGGAGATGGCCATGTACGGAGAGATGACGGATGAAAGCGGTGAACCTGCGCTGCTGGATTATCGTCTGAAAAAGGGGGATGTGTCTCTGAAAAAAGGCAGATGGCCGCAGGCGCTGTATGAAGTGGCGGTTCCTGAGGAAAACGCGGAGGAAATGCCTTTAAACAAAGAGATCCCAAGGCAGGTGAACGGACACAAGCTGAAGGTGACCGGGTATTACTCGGATCCTGCCGCAAGCGGCGCTATGCTGGTTACAAACAAAACAGTCAAATACAACCTGATTGACACCAAGCCCAATATTACCGTCTGCCCGGGGGAAGAGACGGCGGACAAGGAGGCAGCCATGATGCGGCTGCAGGAAGAGCAGGTAAATGTAAAGGATACTTATGCGGAAAGTAAAAAAGAATATAAGGACAGCCTGTGGTCCTCCATTCGCTCTTCGCTGATTATGGCGGGCGTTGTGCTGGCAGTTTCCTTTATTGAGATTTTCCTGATTATCAGGGCCTCCTTTTTGTCCAGAGTCAAGGAAGTGGGCGTGTACCGCGCTATCGGCGTAAAGAAAAGGGATATCTATAAAATGTTTCTGGGGGAAATCCTCGCTATTACGACCATGGCCAGTGTTCCGGGATTCCTCTTTATGGCTTATATTCTGGATAAGATTTCCGGGTACACCATATTTTCCAATCTGTTTTTAATCAATGGCAAGGTGATCGGATTGTGTCTGCTGCTGCTTTACGGATTTAACCTGGTTTTCGGACTGCTCCCGGTATTTCGTACCATGAGAAAGCGGCCGGCCGCGATACTGAGCAGAACAGATATCAACTAGAATCCTTGCTCGCGTGGCGTTCTTGCTTTTCCGGATTTTTAGTGGTATGATGGAAACCATTAAGAAATTACGGAGATAAGGCAAATGATGAAGCAAAAAGAGTATTTTGATATATTTGGAAGCAGTTTTGATAGATTTGCCTTTCCTGAGGGAATTCGCAGGGTGACAGCCGGACGGGGCGGAGAGGCGATTTTGATTCTGGGGGAGGAAAGAACCGCGCTTTTAGATTGTGGCATGGCTTACTGCGGCAGCAGGATGGTGGAAAATCTGAAAAAGGAACTTGCAGGAAGGAAGCTGGATTATGTGCTGCTCAGCCACAGTCACTATGATCATATTGGAGCGCTTCCCTATGTAAAAAAGGCTTATCCGGAGGCGGTGACCCTGGGTGCGGAGCACGCGAGAGATGTTTTTCTCCGCCCCGGAGCGCGGAAGCTGATGAAAGAACTGGGAGAAAACGCAAGAGACGAATACGAACCGGGATCTTTGGCGGAGATTCCCACAGAAGGACTGGCTGTAGACCGGATCATCCGAGAGGGGGAGCAGATCCCTCTGGGAAAACGGGGATTCCTTGTGCTGGAAACGAAAGGGCATACGGACTGTTCCCTGAGCTTTCTTCTGGAGCCGGACAGCATTCTGTTTACCAGCGAAAGCACCGGGATCCTGGAACGTCTGGACTATATCCATACGCCGATCCTAAAAAGTTATGAAGACGCGATGGCGGCTTTTGAGAAATGCAGAAACTGCGGCGCGGAGCATATCGTGCTCCCCCATTTCGGACTGCTTCCGAAAGATTTTAACGATACCTACTGGGAATTGTTTGAAAAGGAAGTGCAGGACAAACGAAAGGTTCTGGCGGAGTATATAAAGGAAGGGCTGAACGAGGATGAAATCCTGGAAAAGTATCTGGAAAAATATTGGACACCTATGAAGGCGCAGGAGCAGCCCTATGAGGCGTTTCAGATTAATTCAAGGCACATTGTGCATACACTGCTGAAAAGCCTGAAAAAAGACTGCCTATAGGCATCTCCTAGAGATCCTGAGACAGTCTTTCAAATGGATAAAAATACTTTTGCCGAATTATGAGCGGAAAGGAAGCTTCATGTGATGATATTTCCGGTAGGGGGAAATCAATTTCGCAAGACCGCGGTTGTAAATTTTGAAGCCCCAAACTCCGGTCCAATGTTCCTTCCGTTTTGCTTTTACAGTCGTTTCGCGTACAAAACCGCCGGCATAAATTGGATGCCGGGCTTTTACCGCGTGAATTAAATCGTTGTTGCAGGTAATCACATCGTGAAATACCGTTTCCGCCATGCCTACATAACGTTCCTCGTGGGCGTCCGATCCTCCAAAAGTGGGGAGATCGTATTTTTCCGCCAGCTGTTTGGCCAGTTCGTTGGAACGGTCGGATTCGCATGTGTTGAATGTTTCGATAAAATCAAACCGTTCGATCAGCTCCATGTTCATCTTTTTAAAGTACATGGCGCTGGAACTTTTTACGCCGAAAGGGTGGGCAGGGCCAAGTATCCCGCCGAACCGGTGTACGATTTTAAGGAGACGCTTTAATGTCATACCGCGGACGTTTAAAATCGGAAGATATAAATTGTCGGGCATAATTACCAGAATATGTCCCGCGTCTTTCGTGTCGTACTCGACTCCGCGAATTACCACGAAATCTTTGTATTCCGGCCTGTGTCGGATATGATCCCAGGCGCGGCATCCCTTATAGGAATTATGATCCGAAATCATAAACCCGTCAAAGCCCTTGGCTTTCAAAAGCTCAACATAACGTTCCACCGATACTTTGGAGTCAATGGAACCTTCCTTCGTGTGACAGTGTAAATCAAACTTCAATGTGCAACACCAGCTTTCTTTTTTTCACACTTTTAATATAAACCTATTTTCCCCGGAATTCAATTAAGAAGTTGTTAATTTTTTATAAAATTTTTGGAAAGGCTGGGAAGTGTTGAAAAATGGCGACAGAGTTATTCCAGCACGGAATCATCGATATATTCCGGTTCGCTTACTTCCAAGGTTAAAGTTTCTGTTCCCTGCGCAAAAGTCGAGAGATAAATAATATATCCAATCGAAGCCAGGAGAAAGAACAGTAACAGGATAAGGAACAAAATCCTGATTTTTTTTCTTTTGGCAATCTGACGGATATCCTTTTCTTCTAATTCATCCAACTGCTGCATGGCGACAGACTCGGGAGAACCGAAATATTCGACAAAATCCTCAAAACAGGAATCCGGGTGTGTATCAAGGTATTCCTCCAGATCCTGCTTAAGGGCGCACAAAAAATTCCTGTTTACAGAAATAACAGGTTTTAAATAATTTTTTACTTCATCCAGATACTTCTGAAGTGGTGATGTTTCCTTCTTTTTCATAAATACCATTTGATCCTTTTTATTTGTCTGATGGGAACAAAATTTCATTAATAACAGAAGTAAACTGGGAATACTGTTCCTTCAGCTTCTGCAAATGAATTCCCCCTGCCTCTGTGAGCGCATAGTAATTCCTTACGCGGTTGCTTTCCGAAATTTCTTTCTTGCTCTCGTAGACAAATCCTTGCTGCTGCAGTCGATCCATTACCGTATATAAGAGCGGCATTTTATATACGCCACCGCTTCTCTTGTTTACTTCCTGCATAATCTGATAGGGATACATCGGCTGTTCGCTCAGCATTTGCAATACTAAGAGCGGAGTGGTGGCCCTTTTCAGATACGCTTCAAATGTGTGTCCGGTATCAGGCATATTCTTTTTTCGTGGCTGTGCTCCTTTAACTATTATTTTCTTCCTTGATTTTATCCAAGAAAAATAAGGTTGTCAATACAGCCCAATAAAATAAGATACATTTTAAAAGAATATATAGTATTGACATATATATTTTGCAATTATATAATGAGTGAGGAATCAGGAAGGAGAATCTCTATGAAAAAGGAACTGATCTTTTTAATTATATTAAACATCATTCTTTTGATTTGGACCATCGCGATTAATGTATTTGGAGAAGGAGCAAAAGCGGGATTTATGAGTGTGCTGACTTTGGATTTATGTGTCACAATTGCCGTATTAATACGGATACTCATAAAGAATAAGTAAAGTATGTATTCAATAAAAGAGGGAAATTCAAATGAATCGTTTTTTTATCAATCGTTTAATTCGCAGGAAGCTGTTTTTCCTGTCAATGGGAATCGGGACACTCTTGTGTGTTTTTCATGTGGTATGGGATGTGATTCTGCCGGGAAATCTTTACCGGGAAACCGTCTATACCAAATGGATCGAGGCGCTGTCCTCCTCTGAACTACAGTCCCTGTTTTTCATGTTATTGCCCATTTTGTCGGCCATGGCTATGGCGGAGCTTTATTTGGCTGATCAGAAAAGCGGGTATCTGAATGTTCTCGTTTCCAGAGCAGACAGGAGACGTTACTTTCGAAGCCTGTACATCTGCAATTTTGTGGCAGGTGGGCTATGTATCCTGATTCCGCTTGCGGTTAATCTGTACGCTTGCTTTCTGGTGTGCCCGGACAGAACACCGGATCTGCTGGCGGAAGGGACAAATGCGGTGAGTTATTACGGGCAGGATACTCTTTTCGCGGCGCTTTATTACACGCATCCGTTCCTGCACGTCTGCCTGTATCTGTTTTTAGGATTTCTTGCCGCGGGCATTTTCGCGTCTTTCGCGCTGGCTCTGAGTTTTTTTGTACCTTCCAGATTTCTGGTGTGGATTGGGCCGTACGCGATCAATTATCTGTATATCAGTCTGATGCTTGCTCTGACGGGCAAAGGGAATTACGCGCTGCTTTCTGTCTGTGTACAGCAGGGCAGCCAGGTGACGTTAAAACTGGCCTGCGGAGTGATTGGGCTGTGGCTGCTGGCCGTTTCCTGCCTGTACGGAATCGGGGTGAAAAAACGTGTGCCGATTGTGTGATATTGGGAGATGGATCATTAAGGCGACTTGTAGGAATCACTGGATCAAAGGGGCGATGCTTTATTGCTTTCTGGGATTTTTTCTGGCAGGGGATGCGGAATCTGTCTGGATGGAGCAAGAGCTTTTTCGGGCTTTCTGGAGTTTTTCTCTGACGGTATCGACCGTACCGGCTCTTCTGTTTCTTTTAAATACAGTCTGGCAGATATACAGCAGTTCCGACCTTTTGATCCACGCGGGAAGGGAGCTTTATTTCCGAAGGTCTATAAAGTGGGTGCTTGGGATGAATGCGGGCTTCATTGCCTACTATGGAACCGGCGTGTATCTTTTGTCTGCCCTTTATTTCTCAGAAGGGGCATGGCAGAACCGGAAAGAAAGCCTGATTGTATGGCTGAGTGAAATGCTGCTGCTCTTCTTATTTTTCTGTATTATTTCGATTTTATTTCTGTTTCTGAGGACAAAGAATGTACAGCCGGCAGGGGCAATGGCGGTTGTTTTGATTCTCACTTATCTGTTCTGGAAAAAAATTGAGGTTTATGGAATGTTGATAAGTGATCTGTTTTTTTCCGCCCTGTCGCTTCTGTTTGTTGTCATCATCTGGAGATGGCATGTCCGGGAGTCCTCCTTTATCAACTGGCGGTGATCCGATGAAAGAATTTTTGGTACTTTTAAAAAGAGATCTGCTGCTGATCAAGATGCATTGCAGGAAGAGAATGCTTATGGTCCTTTTTGTTTCCGCTGCGCTGAATCTGCTCTACTGCGTTATGGGTGAGCCGGAGCTTGTGCGGCGGAGCCTGATCGGTGTAGACGCGTTTTCCCTTGCGGAAAATCCTGGAATCTTTCCGGTACATTGGATCCTGCTGCAGCTTAGTGGAGTTTTTATTTTATATGATTTTGTCCGTACGGATTTTTATGAACATGCCTGCGGTATTCTGGTCCGCCTGGAGAAAAGGAAGCGGTTCGGACAGAGCAAGTTCGCGGCAGGCATGTGTGTCTGTCTGGTGATGGCATTGCTGCATGGCTGTGTTTACGCGGGAACAGGTCTTTTGTGGACACAGATGGCAGAGGGGAAGAATGCGGGTCTGCGTATTTCCCTTTATCTGATGTCGAGCGTATTTCTTTTTATGGGGATGACGATAGCCTGCAGTATCTTTCAGACGGTTTGCCTGTGGCTGAATGAAGGAATTGGTGTGGCTGCGGCGATCTGTGTTTTATGTGCGGGAATGACAGGCGTTTCCCCCTGGTTTCCGGTAAATCAGGTTATGCCTGTTCGCAGCCGTATGCTGGATCTTTCCGGAGATGTCTGTTTCTGGCAGAGCGCGGCAGGATTCGGAGTTCTGCTGGCATGCTTGTTGGTGTGTATGTCGGTGTTTGTATCCACTGCGGATGTGTATGGGAAGGAAGGTGAATGATATGAGTTATATTGAGTTGAGAAATGTGAGCAAAACCATAAAAAAGAATCCGGTGTTAAAGAACGTGACATTGGAGCTGGAGCAACATAAAATTTATGGGATTCAGGGTGTTAACGGATCCGGGAAAACCATGCTGCTGCGGGCGATCAGCGGTTTAATGCGTACGGAAGGGAAGATCCGGATTCAGGGCAGGGATCCGGTGACAAAGGGGCAGCCCCTTGACATCGGAGTGATGATTGAACTTCCCGGCTTTTTACGGGAGTTTACCGGAAAGGAAAATCTGGAGCTTCTGGCGCTGATCCAGAAAGGGATTACAGAACAAGACATTGTTTGGGCGTTGCGCAGTGTGGGACTGGATGAAACGGATAACCGGCGCTATGGGAAATATTCTCTGGGAATGAAACAGCGTCTGGGGATCGCCCAGGCTATTTTGGGAGTTCCGCAGCTGATTTTGCTGGATGAACCGACCAATGCCATCGACGCCGGTGGAGTACAGCAGATAAAGGAATTGGTGACTGACTTGAAAAAACAGGGAAGCACCTTGATTTTGACAAGTCATGACCGGATGTTTTTAGAAGACCTTGCAGATGAAGTTATTACAATGGAAGGGGGACGTGTAATATGCCGGCAATAAGAAGGCCAAAGTTTTGTTTGTGTATATCTCTGGCGGTTGTTTTGCTCCTGGGAAGCCTTTTTTCTATTTGCTATGATCGCGTTAACGACCCGAAGCGGGCCTTTCAAATCGAGAAAGAAACGATTTCTTTTGGAGAAGCGTTTGAAGTAAATGGATTTATCGTTGAAGTACAGAAACCGCGAATTCAAAAATATTATGACAAGGAGTATTCGGCAGACGTATACCGTTATACCATTCCTTTTACAGCGGAGAATCTGGAGGAAGAGAAACAAGACCTTTTTCCTGTTGAAAATCTGCAGATTGTATCGGCAGGGCGCGTATGGTACGGTTGGCCGGAGGACTCTTATGAGAATAAAGAAAACCGGAAAACAAAATGGGGGACAGTGGAGCCAGGAGAAACGACAAAGGGAACCTGGGTGATCGATGTAGTGAAAGAAGATCTTCCGGATGATCGGTATGAGAACTGGCAGCTCTGCTACTTGCAGGACGAAGGCCAGTATTTGTTTGAACTTCAATTTATCTGACCGGGAGGGAATAATGAGACTATATAAAGAAACTTTCCGCCTTTTCCGGAAGGACAAATTTCTGTGGGCAGTACTTCTTGCCTACAATGTACTGAGTATGGCGAATATCGGTTACTGGGCGAAAGTGGATCTGGGAATTGGCAGTATGCTGGAGCATACCCGGATGATTCTGATGCTTTGTCCGCAGTTTTTGCTCCTGTATCTGATCCTCAGCTATGAGTTCTGTTCCAGACAGCACCGGGCCAATCTGGCGGAAACGCTGGTGGCAACGGGAGGGGGACGGGCGAACCAGCCTGCCATCGTCCAGCTGGCGGTTCTGACAACCGTGTTGTTTATCAACTTTCTGGCGGTTACCGGCCTGAATTTATTCCTGACCAGCCTGTCTTTTACAGCCAGCCGGACAGTAGATGCAGGTCATATAGGCGCTGTCTATATTGTGAAGTGTATGTTCGTCAACGTGTTCCTCATCAGCCTCATCGGGGTACTGTTGGGGCTGGTGCTGTCAAAAATCCAAAAGAGGGTAGTCGGTTACGGAGTGATTATGGGAGTAGCGCTGGTCGTTTCCTATCTGCTCGAGGAAATTTCCATGATCGTCATGGTCCTTACGGATTACGCGGTCAATCTGTCCGATCTGCTGGACCTGTTCCAGATTATGCCAATAGGACTGAATTATCAGATTAACAGTGCCTTCGGCTTTCCGATTATGACTTATCGCGTCTGTCTGATTCTCTTCTGGTGTCTGGTAATGATCCTGATTCTTTTGGTGCGGGACAGCAAAAACAAACGGAGCATCAAGACTCTGATCGGGCTCGCCTGCTGTATTGCCGCTTTGATTGGATACGCGCTTCCCTCATCCCGCGTGGATATGAGTTTGAGCAGCAGCGGCTCTGTCATGGCAGACCAGCACTATTATGAAGTGGGGCAGTACCGGATTGGAGAGCGGGAAGGAGGCTTTGAGGTGGAGCGATATCGCATGGATTTGGATGTCCATCGGCTGCTGAAGGCGAAGGTTACCATGGATGTATCCCGTTGTCGGAAGGAGTATCGATTTACTTTATCTCACAGCTATGAAGTGGAGCGGGTGACCGATGCCCAGGGGAAAGAGATGGCCTTTGATCGGGATGGAGACGCTCTGCTGGTGGACAACCGAAGGGCGAACACCAAACGGATTACCGTGGAATATCATGGCGCCAATGAAGCCTATTACTCCAATTCCCAGGGCATGAATCTGCACGGCAGCTTTCCGTATTATCCGATTTCCGGATACCGGCAGATCACAGAGGACGGACTTCTGATGAATCCGCTGTTTCTGGAGCAGGATGCGTGGTTTGAGATCCGGGTACATACGCCAAAGCAGGTGTATTCCAATCTGCGCCAGCAGGAGGACGGCAGCTGGACCGGAATGAGCAACGGTCCGACCCTTCTGAGCGGGCTGTATACCTCCACAGTAAAAAACGGAGTGGAAATTGTTTACGCGCCGCTTAGCGGGTGGAATGCGGATGCGCTGGATGCTGTGACAAAGGCGGTTCGAAAGGCGGGTTACCGGGACTGTAAGGTATTCATTACTCCAATTATGAATCGGGAAGACAGCGCGGTCAGTGAGGAACAGATTCTGACGCGCAACTATTTTGAAGATGTATCCGAATTGGAAGTTTAGGGGAAAAGGAGCGGAATATGCTGGAACTTAAAAAGGTAACGAAACGATTTAAAAAGAACTGCGCGGTAGATCAGCTGTCCGCGTCCCTTCAGCCGGGGGTCTACGGGCTGCTGGGACCTAACGGGGCGGGCAAGACGACGCTGATCCGCTGCCTGACCAATTTATACCGTTTTCAGGGAGAGATTCTCTGGAAGGGGCGCAGCATTCGGAAAAACACGGATTACCTGGATCGTATCGGCTATCTGCCTCAGAAGTTCGGGGCCTACCAGGAACTGACCGTGGAAGAAATGCTGCGGTATTTTTGCGTACTGAAACGGATAGAAAAGAAGGAATGGAGCAGAGAAAGCGAACGGGTTCTGGAAGCGGTCAACCTTACGGAAGCGGCGGAAAAGAAGGTCCGCCATCTGTCCGGCGGCATGCTCCGCCGTCTCGGCATTGCCCAGACACTGCTGGGAAAGCCGGAGGTTCTGATCTTTGACGAGCCTACGGCCGGTCTGGATCCGGAAGAGCGGCTGCGGTTTAAGATGCTGATTTCCTCTCTGTCCAGGGAGCGGATTATTCTCATTTCCACCCATATTGTGGAGGATGTAGACGCCCTCTGTGACCGGATTCTGATTATGGACGCGGGTCGGATCGTGTTTTCTGGAACCGCGGGGGAACTGAAAGCCCAGGCGGAAGGAAAAACTTTTGAATGTACGGAACTCGAACAGAAAAAGCTGACAGGAAGATTTTATATGGAACGACAGTTTGAACAGGAGAACGCGGTACATTACCGGCTGGTGGCAGAGGAACCGCAGGTCTGCCGGAAAGTGGAACCGAGAATCGAGGATGGGTATATATGCGTACTGGAACACATTTAACGCGGGAATTCCGGCTGTTTCTCTTTCAGCTCCGGGATGTAAAAAAGTTGCTCCTGATACCGGGAGTGTTTCTGATTCTTCTGATTCCGCTGCTGCTCTTTCTGACAATGAAAAAATACGAGGATCTGTCCTACGCGGAAGAATATCTGGAACTTCTGGCGCAGTATCTGATGCCGGTACTGTCTGTCTGGGGACCGGGATTTGCCTTTGTAAATCTCATTGAAAGCGAAGGTGAGGAGGTTCATTACGTGAACCACCGCATGAAGGACAGTCAGATGCTCCTCTGGCTGGGACTGTATCTGGTATTTTTGGCCCTGTGGTTTGGAATTGCGGGTATCTGGCTGGAAGGGGTCTGGATGGAATACCTGCGTCAGGTAATCAGCTGCTGTTTTTACACGGGACTGCTTTACTGCGTCATGTACTGGGGCGGCTCCATGACACTGGCTTTTCTGGCAGTGGCGCTGTACTGGATGGCGTCGCTGTTCGCTCATCAGATTCCCCTGGATATACTGAACTGCTATGATCCACGATCCATGACAGCAGAGCTTTTGGAAGAAAAATACATCTATCTTATGCTGGCCGCGGCTGTGCTGTACGTCTTTGGTCTTATTGGAAACAGGCAGAAACAGCAGTTTCATTAACTCTGTGATAGGGGGATATTTAAGGAAAGATTAAGCACCTAATAAGAAAATGTTTCAATCTGATTGAGTGGATGATGGTAAAATAATCATACAGATAAAGAAGGAAAGGTGTGTATTCTGTTATGATGTATGATTTTTATCCGGCAACATTTGCTGTTGTCTACGGAGTGATTCTCTTTGTCCTTTTTCTCATAAGAAAGTTCACCAGACGGAGAAGGAATCCATTTATTTTTTCCGCTCTATTTGCTTTGTATCTGCAGTGTCTGTTCAAATTTACGATGCTGCCAATTCTGGTTCCATTGCCGGGGGAAGAGCTGTCTATGACGGACGCGGTGCCTTGGACCCAGTTTATACCCTTTCATTGGCTTTTTAACGGGGAACTGAATATGAGGCAGATTGTTGGGAATTTTGTACTCCTTATACCACTGGCTTTTTTTATCCGAAGGATACTGGGACAGCAGAAACGTCAACATATTCAGCTGAAAACATTTTTGTGCTGCGCGGCTGTATCCGCCGGAATTGAAGTTGGGCAGCTTCTGATTAACGTTCTTACAAACTATCCAAATGGAGTTATGGATATTGATGATTTTATTTTGAACTGCGCCGGTGCGGCGGCGGGGGTTCTGCTTTTCGGGCTGCTGGAAAACCGACGCTGTTTGAAATCGCAAAAACAGTCTTGCGTCTGAGCGCTTTTTGATGTACTATGGAAAAAAATGTAATAAAAAATGAGGCGCAAGTAATGAACGATAATAAATACAAAGTATTAAAGCGATATTTTGGCTATGACTCCTTCCGGGAAGGGCAGGAACTTTTAATCGACAGTATTTTGCAAGGTCGCGATACTTTTGGGATCATGCCCACCGGAGCGGGGAAATCCATCTGCTATCAGATCCCGGGGATTATGATGGAGGGAATCACACTGGTGATTACGCCTTTGATCTCGCTGATGAAGGATCAGGTGGCGGCGTTGAAAGAGGCGGGAATCCGGGGAGCCTATTTCAATAGCTCCCTGACCCCGGGGCAGTATCGCAAAGCATTGGAATACGCGAAAAAAGGAACCTACAAGATTATCTATGTGGCTCCTGAGCGGCTGATGAACCGGGAATTTTTAGAGTTTGCCAAATCTGTAAATATCGAAATGGTAACCGTCGATGAGGCCCACTGTGTTTCCCAGTGGGGGCAGGATTTCCGGCCCAGCTATCTGAAGATCCTGGACTTTGTGGAGCAGCTTGAAAAAAGGCCGATTCTCAGCGCCTTTACGGCCACCGCCACGAGCCAGGTAAAAGAGGATGTGATCCGGATTCTGCGGCTGAAAAATCCTACCGTTCTAACAACCGGATTTGACCGGAAAAATCTGTTTTTTTCGGTTCAGAAACCGGCAAACAAATATAGCGTGGTTAAGAATTACATCGATACACATCCGGGGAAAAGCGGTATTATCTACTGCCTGACCCGCAAGCTGGTGGAGGAGGTCTGCCAACGCCTCTGCGAGGAAGGTGTGGCGGCAACCCGTTATCATGCGGGGCTTTCCGATGAGGAGCGGCGCCAGAATCAGGATGACTTTATTTATGATGTCAAACCGATTATGGTCGCGACCAACGCTTTCGGAATGGGAATCGACAAATCCAACGTCAACTTTGTCATTCATTACAACATGCCGAAAAACATGGAAAGCTACTATCAGGAGGCGGGGCGCGCCGGACGAGACGGGGAAAAAGCCGACTGTATCTTGCTTTACGGCGGAAAGGATGTGGTGACGAATCAGTTTTTCATTGAAAAGGATAATGAAAATGAGGATCTGGATGAGGAAGAACGGGAGCTGATTCGGGAGAGAGACCGTCAGCGGCTGAAAAAAATGACCTTTTACTGCCATACAAACGAGTGCCTCAGAAACTATATGCTCCGCTATTTCGGAGAAAAATCTCCAGGGTACTGCGGCAACTGTATCAACTGTCTGACACAGTTTGAGGAAAGGGATATTACAAGGACCGCGCGGCATATCATCGGCTGCGTGGACAGCAGCGGAGAGCGGTACGGGCTTGTTGTCGTTCTGGACGCGGTTCATGGAAATGATACGGAAAAGGTCAGAAGATACCATCTGGATGAAAATGATTATTACGGCAGCGAGTCGGATAAGTCCGTCCGTTATCTCCGCCAGGTCGCGGACTTTCTGCTTCTGAACGAATATCTGCTTCAGAGTGACGACCGTTACAGTGTTCTGCAGGTGGGGCCGAAAGCGGGTCCGGTTATGGCACGGCAGGAAACCGTGACCATGAAAATCCCCAAAGAAAAAGAACCGGCTGTTCGGAGGGCGAAAGGCGGCAAAGCGGTTTATGATGCGGAAGACCCACAGCTGTTTGAAGCTTTGAGAGCGCTGAGGGCGAAAATCGCCAGAACTCAGAGCGTACCGCCTTATGTGGTTTTTTCCGATAAGACCCTGAAAGAAATGTGCGCGAAAAAACCGCGGACAAAAGCGGAAATGCTGGAGATCTCCGGCGTGGGAGAAGTCAAATTTAAAAAGTACGGGCAAGCTTTTCTGGAAGAAATCCAAAAGAATTAATCGGATTCGTTAGGAGACGCAAAGGAGCGTCTCCTAATAACACAGTGAAATGAGCACCGGAACAAAGGCAGAGCAGAGGATTCCATTAAGAACGGAAAACACAACGGTTTCCTCGTTGGTGTGGCGAATAATCATAGTCAGAGTGGTATCCTCACTGGTAGCCGCCGCCGGAGCAATACAGGTATAGCTGTTGAAATGGCGGGAGAGAAACGGAATCATAAAAAAAGCGCCGATTTCCCGAATCAGATTGCTTAAAAAGGCGATGCTCCCAAGCTTTACACCGGCGAAATTGCCGATCGCGACTCCGGACAGACTGTACCAGCCCAGCCCGCCGGCGACCGAAATCGCCTGGTTGAGAGGATAATGCATAATCAGACCGCAAAGGAGTCCGCCAGCCAGTGAACCGATGATGATTCCGAGGGGGATTACCAGAATTTTAATGTGATGCCGGCGTATTTCGGCCAGGATCCCCTTGTGAAGTCCAACGCTGATGCCGACAGAAAACATCAAAAGGTAAAGAATCCACTGGGAGTAGGCGGTCAGAGGCGACAGAATACGGGAGACAGCAGGGAATGCTCCGCCGATGATCCCCAGAATCAGCGCCCCAAGAGCCATCAGCACCATAGGATCGCTTCTTTTTGGCGTATCAGACGTATCTTCGGGAATTCCGCGAGAGGCTTCCTTTTGAACCCCTTGCCCCATAAACCGTCTGGTTAATAAATAAACGGCCGCAATGGAAAACGCGGTGGGAAACACGAAAAACAGAAAACTCCGGGCGCCTAAAAAGAGCAGTTCTGAAAAGAATCCGTCCCGTCCGCCCAAAGTGGCGCCCATCGAGAAAATAAGCAGCAGTGTGCACACAAGCTGCAGCCGCTCATTTTTCCCCTTATGATCGGCCGGAAAGATCCGTCCGATCCCGATTCCCAGAACCATAATTGCAATCGTTACCATTCTTCACACATCTCCGCAACTTTCAGCATAATCGCGCACTCGATTCTTTTTTTGTGCAGCTGGCATCCAAAATCATAAACTCCGGTAATCGCGCCCGTGGTATGGTAGGCGTTAGCCGCGCAGCCGCCGCTGCAGTAAAGCTTAGCGAAGCAGTCTTTACATTCCTCATGGGAATAGATATTGCAGCCTTTAAATTCATCGCATAAAGAGGCGTTTGTAATCCCATCATATACATTTCCGAGCAGGAATTTTTCATCTCCCACGAACTGGTGGCACGGATAAAAATCACCGGAAGGGGTGACCGCCAGATATTCGGTGCCCACTCCGCATCCGGAAATCCGTTTTACGATACAAGGGCCTCCGGTCAGGTCGATCATGTAGTGGTAAAAGGTAAAATCGCGGCCCTTTCCCTCACGCTTGCGTTCCAGCATTTCGCCGGACAGACGCTCGTATTCGGACAGCAGTTTCGGCAGATCCTCCTCTGTAAGGGCATAAGGCGCGTCCGGAGGAGCAACCACCGGTTCGATGGAGAGTTCCTTGAATCCCAGATCCGCCATGTGGAGCACATCGCTGGCAAAGTCGGTATTATAATGGGTATAGGTTCCGCGGACATAATAGTCCTTCTGATCGCGGGAGCGGGCCAGCTTTTGAAAGGCCGGAAGAATGCTGTCATAGGTTCCGCCATCCTCATGGGTTTTGCGCATCCGATCGTTGATCGCTTTTCTTCCGTCCAGGCTGATGACCACATTGCTCATTTCGCGATTGGCAAACTCAATTACTTCATCGGTAAGAAGCAGACCATTGGTTGTAAGGGTAAAGCGGAATTTTTTCCCGCAGCTTTCTTCCCGGGAACGGCCGTAAGCCACGAGCTTTTTGACCACGTCAAAATTCAGCAGCGGTTCCCCTCCGAAAAAGTCAACCTCCAGATTCTTTCGGGAACCGGAGTTTTCGATCAGCAAGTCCAGGGCCTTCTTTCCCGTTTCATAGCTCATAAGGGCCTTTTCTCCATGGTATTCGCCTTTTCCAGCGAAACAATAGCCGCAGGTCATATTGCAGGCGTGGGCCACATGAAGGCACAGAGCCTTGACGACCGACTGGCGCTGCTTGAACAGATCGGCCTGTCCGGAAAACATATCTTTTGTAAACAGTTTCTGTTCCTTTCGCAGGATTTCCAGATCTTCCATGACTTCCGTCACATCTTCAGCGGAAACTCCGTGGCGGGCTGTAATGATCCGGATTATTTCTTCCTTAGGGACTTTTTCATAAAGCTCGATAATATCGTAGGCAACATCGTCCACCGTATGTACGCAGCCGCTTTCCGCGTCTAAGACGATATTATAGCCGTTCATTTTATATTGATGAACCATATCAGGATCCTTTCTTTAACATTTAATCTGAAAAAAACGTGTTTGCTTTTTTGCGTAACAAGAAAATAGCTGCATCGCCTGAGGGGAAATGCAGCATTCATACAGATATTACAGAATCGGAACTGCCGAATCTGTTAGTTCTTGCACTGTTCGCACTGCTGGTTTGCAACACTGCAGGAAGTCTTGCTCGCGGACTGGCAGGAAGTCTGGCATTCGCCGCATCCGCCTGTCTTTGCGGACTTCGCAAGATCACGAGATACTAAAGTCTTGATTCTCTTCAATTGGGATTCCACCTTTCTGTATAGTTTCTTTCAGTAATTAACATGAGTCATAATATCACATTTCAGGCAGATTGTAAATGCGATTTCCCTTTTTTATCACGGCTCCCATAAAATGCTTCCGATATCCTCCAGTTCAAACTCTTCAAAATAGACAGGCTTCAACCCACGGGAACGGATAAAATCCGTAATGAGTCCAAAGTCCGGATGGGCTTTCAGATTTCCGTGAAACAGGATCGTATTTTCCACCCGGCCGGAAGCTCCGCCGAGAAAACCGTAAGGAAAACCGGAAAGCTTTACATGGCGAGGGCGAATCAGCAGGACATCCATGTGATCGCGGCAGGCCTTGAAGATCCCCTGATCGGAGGTGATAATCGAATGTTCATCCACAACAACCGTGTTGCACTTGGTATATCCCTGAGAAACATGGATTTTGCGCATATCGCGGACACACCGTAAAAGTTCCGGATCCGTATATTTCAGATTATGGATAAAGTATTTGCCGGTGCAGGCGGCGTTATAGATGATATTTTGCGGATAAGAATAACCGATTCGATCGGGCTGCCCGCGAAAAAGCCTGTGGCCGGGTGCCGGGCTGCAGAAATAGATGTCAGGGTGGGACGAAACCGGTTCGTAGGTGCGGCGAGTGCTTCGGATGAGCTGAACCAGATGCCCCTGTGCCTTCAGGTAGGATATCAGCAAAGGGTTTGCTGTTTCCGAAAGATAGATTGTTTCCATAGATAACTCTCCTGTTCCTTATTTTAAAAGAGAAAAAAGCTCCCTCCAGCTTTTGATTCCCAATTTTTTATAAAGGTTCAATGTATGCTTTTTCAGGGTATTGGGACTGATACAGAGCTGTTCGCAGATCTGTGCTTTGGAGATGCCGTCCAGAAGGAGATAGACGATTTCCAGCTCACGGGGTGTAAGGTGGTAGGCTTCCACCAGATCTTCTTTGCTGGGATATGTTTTTTCACGGAGGGTATTATTTTCCATAATTTGATATAGGCGGAAATTTAAATGCTCTTTCAGCATATCAAGAAAAAAGATTTCATCATCAGTAAAATCACCGTATTCTCTGGGACGAAATAAATCGATCGTACCTAAAAACACACCGTCATAAATTAGGACGACAATGACCGAATAGTGGACCTTTTCCTGCTCAAAGAGCATCCGATAATAGGGTGTTTTCGTACGTGTTTCATCCCGAAGAAGATCGGTTTCGCGATACACATTGGATTTTGGGGCGGCAAAGGTCCACCTGGTGTAATCCACTTCAAAATACTGATCCAGATATAACTGGAGACGTTCATCGCTAACTCCAAGTCCCACGGGCCGCTCTAAGTGATAGGGGGATTCCGAGGAAGCAAGATAAAAGGTGGAAATGGTGGAGGGAATAAGATATTGCAAAAACTCCAAAACCGATCTGCGCATTTCATCAAAATCACGGACAGTATAAATTCGATAAATAATTTCATTTAGCAGCAGGATACTGTTTTTTTCAAGCATGATGCAACAACACTCCTTTTTGATTTTACTTTCCAAGTATACACCATAATAAAGCAGGATGAAATAATTATTCTGGGGGAGGGGTACTACTACTTTTAGGTGATTAAATTGATTTTTAGATGATAAAAATTACACTGAAAAATAATTTTAAAATATTCTGATATATCGTATGATTTAGAAAAAATGAGATGCTGCAGCAAGCCCAAAATAAGATACGGGGAGGTAAAAAGTGAAAGCGGATTTGATTTTAAAGAGTAATGCGGTATTTACAGGCTGTGAAAACAAGCCTTTCCGCGGAGGAGTTGCCATTAAGGGAAATAAAATCATAGCGGTTGAGCAAGATGATGGAATTGATAAGTTTTGCGATGAAAGAACAAAGGTTTACGAATATCAGGATAATTTGATCATGGCGGGTCTCGTGGACGGGCATGACCATCTGTGGAGCGGAGCGATTTCAGACAGCGACCATGAACTGGATCTAAATGCTTCCCGCTCAGAGGAAGAAGCGATCGAGATGATCAAAAAGTACGCGGTGGAACATCCGGACGAACAGAGGATCCGGGGATTCGGGTGGTTTCCGGCCAACTGGAACGATGCGCCCCTCCCAACGAAAATGTCTTTAGATAAAGCGGTGCCGGATCGACCGGCATATATGAACTGCGCGGACGGGCATACGATATGGATGAATTCCAGGGCGCTGGAAGAGTCCGGATATTCTCCGGATATGGAACTGGTAGCAGGATCGGTCGGAGTCGACGAAAATGGGGAGTTGAATGGTCTGGTTTTTGAACCGGACGCTATGGCATACGCGTGGAAAAACTATTATGATTTTCCGGAAGAGCAGATGAAAGAGATTATGCGGAATTTTATGAAAGGACTTGCCTCCCAGGGGGTAACGTCTCTCAGTGAGATGAGCGCGGATGAATATACAGATTCTACCAAACATCGTTATCAAATTTTTAAGGAAATGGCGGAAAAAGGAGAAATTACAAGCAGAGTGCATGTATACACGGCGTTTATGAGACGGACTGATTTTTCGGAAGCCGTAAAATGGACAAAAGAATTTCAATTGCCGAACTTCCGGGTGGTAGGCGTAAAAGGATTCCTGGATGGCGTAACATCAACTTATACGGGGCTGTTGCTGGAACCCTATGCGGATCGTCCGGATACAATCGGAGAAGGAGTTCCTCTGGTCAGCAAAGAATCACTGACTGCCAGTGTAATCGCGGCGAATGCCGCCGGGCTTCCGGTCAGGATCCACTGCATTGCCGAAGGGTCCGTACGGATGGCGCTGGATGCCTTTGAAGAGTCCATAAAAGTCAATGGCAGGCATGGACTTGTCAATACGATCGAGCACATTGAGACGATTCATCCGGACGATATTCCTAGATTTAAGGAATTGGGAGTTGTGGCATCTATGCAGGGTGAGCATCTTCCATTGGAAATGAATGAAAAAATTATTCGTCTGGGCAAAGAACGGTGCCGCTATGAATGGGCATTTCGTTCTCTTGTGGACGCGGGAGCAAGACTGGCGCTGGGAACGGATTATCCGGTTGTACGTTACAATCAGTTCCCGGGAATTTATGCGACGATCGCCCGTAAAAATTACGATGGATCGATGGCGGGGGTTGACAATGGGGAATCCCTGACCCTTCCGGAAGCGCTGAAAGCGAATACCATCGGATCGGCGTACGTTTATGGAAGAGAAAAAGAACTGGGGACTCTGGAGGCCGGAAAGCTCGCGGATGTCATTGTAACGGATCGGAATCTGTTTGAAATTCCGGTTGACGAAATTAAAGATACGAAAATTTTGTTGACGGTTATGGATGGAAATGTGGTGTACGAAAGAGATTGATAGGGGGCAGGTGAATGAAGAAGGCAGATATAATTTTGAAAAGCAGCGCCGTATTTACCGGATTATCTGCGATACCCCAGAAAGGAGCCGTAATCATTAACGGAAACCGGATCACTGCTTTTGTTTCATGGGATGACACGGAGACATATATTGGTCCGCAAACCGTTCTCAAAGACTACGGGGATTGTATGATCCTACCGGGATTTTGTGAGGCGCACGCGCATTTTCAGGATGGAGCATTGTTTGGTAGCGAGGATTTCCTCAGAGAAATTGCGGAAAGTAAATCCGAAGAAGAGTGTGTTCAGATGGTTCAGGCATTTGCGGAGAGCCATCCGGCGCTGGAAAAAATCGTTGGCTTGGGATGGTTTCCAGCCAACTGGAATGACGCGCCCCTTCCGACAAGGCACAGCCTTGATGCGGTGTGTCCGGACAGACCGATTCTGCTGCATGCGGCCGACGGACATTCCGCGTGGCTGAATACGAAGGCCATTGAATTGACAGGGGTAGACAAAAATCAGGATCCGGATCTGGATAAATTCATATTGAAAGAAGAAAACGGGTATCCTGCGGGAGTCGTAAAAGAAAAAGCTCTATTTGATTATGTAACTCCCCATATTTATCAAATGGGGTTTGACATCGACTATAAAGTTCAAAGAAACCTGATTCGGGGATGTAACGCGTGTGGAATCACTTCCTTTAATGATTTGTCCGGACATCTGCCACATGTAGAATACGACGCCCGGGAAGCGATGGAGCAGAGGGGTGAACTGACTATCCGGATGCATCTGAGCGGCAACCTGGACGGGCCGGAAAAGCTGGAAGAGGCGAAAGCGTTAAGAAAGAGGTTTTCCTCTCCGTTTTTAAGTGTACCCTGTGTAAAAGGAATGCTTGACGGAACGACATCCACCTATACCGCCAGCCTGTTCGAGCCTTATACCGACAATCCGGGCGTATCTGGAGATACACTTTATCAATATGAAGCACTGATTGAAAATATCAAAGCAGCTAACGCGGCGGGATTCGGAGTACGGATTCACTGTATCGGAGATAAGGCGGTCAGATGGGCGTTGGACGGTTATGAAGCTTCCGCAAGGGTAAACGATCTGTCGAATATCCGAAATGCGGTGGAGCATATCGAAACGATTCACCCGGATGATATTCCGCGATTCAAATTATTAAATACAGTAGCATCCATGCAGCCGGCTCACGTGCCTCTGGAATACAATGAAAAATTGTCCCGCGTAGGGTATGAGCGCTGTGTATACGAGTGGCCTTTCCGGTCGATTTTGGAAACGGGAGGGATCCTGGCCTTTGGAACGGACTACTTTGTATCGGATTACAACCCGCTTCCTAGCATTTATTATGCGGTAACAAGGCATGGTTATGACGGGAAAATTACGAGTATTAACCCGTGGGAAAAAATAGATCTCTATGAGGCGCTACGGGCCTATACCTTGGGAGGTGCTTACGCGGAGGGAAGAGATCACGAGTTGGGTACCCTTTCTGCAGGAAAATTGGCGGATATCGCAGTAATTGATCGGAATCTTTTTGATATCGATGTTGAAGAAATTAAAGATGCCAAAGTGGTGATGACGATGCTGGATGGAAAAATAATTTATGAAAAATAGATGATATAGAGATAAGGAGTACGGAATGAGCAGTCTGAAACACAAAAGGTGGCAGGTATTAGCCGCCAGCATTTCGATTAATTTCTGTCTCGGTACCTATTACGCGTGGAGTATCTTTGCGGCGGGCTATATGGATTTGTTTCAATGGCCTGCGGACAAGCTCACGATCGTGTTTATTTTATCGGCTTTATTAGGTCCGGTTTCTATGACAATCGGTGGAAAAATGATGGATAAATACGGAGTGCGCGTCGTGATTCTCTTGGCGTCCATTTTATACAGCGCTGGAAATTTTTTTTGCGGAGTGATTGAATCCTTAGCGGTGTTGTATGTGGTTTATCCGGCTACCGTCACCCTTGGGATGTCAACGGTCTTCAACTGCACTGTAAATAATAGCATCAAATTTTTTCCGGAACATAGAGGTTTGGTTTCAGGAGTTGTCACAACAAGCATAGGAGGTGCGACCATTTTCATCGCACCTCTGGTGCAAATGCTGATTCATATATTCCATGTCCAGATGACATTTCGAATCATCGGTATCGCGAGTATGGTAATTATGATAGCAGCCAGTCTTTTTATCAGACAGGCGCCGGAACAGGAAGGACTTAGCGTTCCTCATAGGAAGGTGAGAAGCGTGGATAAAAACTGGAAAGAAATGCTGAAAACTCCGTTGTTCTACGCGCTTGTACTGATGTTTCTTGCGGGAGCGACCGCAGGAATGATGATCGCGAGTCAGCTTGCGATTATGGCACAGGGAATCGTAAAGGTTACTGCAGCGGCCGCAGCGGTAGCGGTCAGTGTTTTTTCCTTTATGAATGCGGCCGGTAGAGTAACATACGGTATTCTGGCCGACAGGATTGGATGGCGGAATGTGCTGATAATCATGTTCCTGGCAATCCTGGCGGGAGAGGCGTTGCTTATCACATCGGGTTACGGAACCTGGATTCGTTTTTTAATCGGAATTTCAATGGTAGGAATCTGCTATGGGGGATTTATCGGCATTTATCCTGCAATTACAGCGGAAAACTTTGGAACAAAGAATCAGGGAACTAATTATGGAATCATGTTTTGGGGGTTCGCCATTGGAGGACTTGTGGGTCCGCAGCTTACCGTATCCTTGGGAAATGTCGGTTCAAATCCCTATATCGGTGGATTCATCGCTGCTTTTGTCATTGCGGCGATAGGACTGGTAATCTCATTATTTGTGAAAAGACAGAAAGCGTAAATATGGCGAGATAAACGTATCTGTTTTGGAATAATGTACTGCAATTTGTAAGGAAAGGAGATGTTATCAAGTATGAAAAAGAAATTATCAAATAAAGTTATATTTGGATATGCTATCGGGCAGTTAGGTGACGCGATGGTATATTGTATGCTGGTCAGCTATTTGGCTTATTTTCTGACCGGACCGGCGGGCGTGGCGGCAGGTCCGGCGGGAACTATGTCCTCAGTCGGACTATTTGTAAGCGCGGGTGCCGCGTTAGTTGTAGGGTATTTATCCGATAATTGTAAAAACCCGAATGGAAGGAGAAGGCCTTTTATTAAAGTAGCGATTCCGGTGTTGCTTGTCGCAATGATACTGTTATTTTCTGATTTTGGATTCTCCGGAACGACGGCGATTCTCTACTATGGAACCTTGGTTATGATTCTGTGGTGCGCGTATACCATGTGGTTTGTTCCTTATACAGCTTTGGGAGCAGAGATTACAGAGGATTATGACGAGCGGCTTAACTTGCGTAATCGCGCGGCGATTTTTACACAGAGTGGAAATTTCATCGGTGGTGCGGTGCCGATGGCACTGGTAGGTCTGCTGGCTGCCTGCGGCCTTGGGGAATCGATGTCGTGGACCGTAATGGCCGCCATCCTGGTGGTTGCGTCCTGCATTATTTTTGCAATTACAATAAAGGCAACCAAAGGGCACGAGCTGATTATTGATGTAAGTAAGAACAGAACAAATATTGTGAAAGATACTTTTGAAATTGTTAAGGCAAAACCGACCAAATGGCTAATAGGAGCGATCTTATGTTATATTATTATCAATACCATTTATGCCTCTAACCTCTCTTTCGTTGTTACCTATTACTCCGGTCTTCCGGCTTCCATCGTATCGATCGTATCAGGAGCAGGAATGTTGATTGCGTTGGTACTCGTTCCGTTAATCGGTACTGTCGCGAACAAAATGGACAAACGGAAAGCTTATGTTATCTTTTTCGTAGCGGCTGCAGTTTGGTTGTTTGTGTTCAGGTTCATTTTCGATTTATTTGAACCGTCGATACCGTTGATTATTTTGCTGGGAGCGGGAGTCATGATCGCGATGGCAGCTTACTGGCAGTTAATCGCGGCTCTCAGCTATGACCTTGTGGAGGTTGTGGAAATTAACTGCGGCAGGAGGCTGGAGGGAGCGCTTGCTTCTCTGCAGACGGTTCTGCAGCAGGTTGCCGGTTCCATCGGTATGCTGATCTGGGGATGGGTTCTTGCCTTTGGAGGATTCGACGCGACAGCAGCTGCGCAGACTGATAGCGCTTTGGACTCGATTTTATCTTTGAGTACGATCGTTCCTGGAATTGGAATTCTGCTTTCCGCCGTATTTATTATCGCATACCCGATTTCAAGAGAAAAATTCCTGCTTGTACAGAAAGCGCTTGAGGATAAAAAGAAAACAGGAGAATACAGCAGGGAAGGACTTGAGAGAATTCTTTAAAGATTACTGATTATCTCGCCAATTTTACATAAGCATAGAGGCCAGTACAACTCTTTCGGGTCTCGACAAGACAACGCCGTCAACGTTGGAGCTGACGGCGTTGTCTTATCGTAATTTTTTTATCAGATATTAAAAAATGGCAAGTAAAAAAGGGATGTCATTGTAAAAGATGGCATCCCTTCATTATATGATTGTCAGTGAAGTCTTTCTCAGGTCGGTGTATTTATTCTTCGGAAGCTGCTTCCATGGCGTTTTTTTCCGCTAAAACTTTTTCGTATTCCGCAAAAATTGCTTCCTTGATTTTATTCCTTGTTTCAGATACAAGAGGGTGCGCAATATCGCGAAAATCGCCTTCTCCCATCTTTCTGCTAGGCATTGCAATAAAAAGCCCATTCTGACCTTCGATAATTTTAATATCATGTACCACGAACTCATCATCGAACGTGATCGAAACAACCGCTTTCATTTTCCCTTCGTCGTTGACTTTACGTACTCTAACATCCGTTATGTTCATTCTTAGTTACCACCCTTTCATGCTGACAAATGTATTAGTGTTTTTAAATACACCTAGTAATATTATACATGAATTGAGTTTCTTTTACAAGGCACTTTTTTGAAAAATCTGATTGTTTGGAAAAACCTCTATCTCCTTTGTTTCCTCATCTACATGTCCCAGATATACGATAGGGCAATAATCTGAGACTTTCTTTTTTTCCGGAGAGATGTTCGCGATCGCCACACCGATGCCAATGACTTCTGTATCGAATTCAGAAAGAATATCACTGATTCCTCTGACGCTGCCGCCTCCCCGCATAAAATCATCGATAATAAGCGCTCTGGAACCGCTGAGCGCCGCTCGTTTGGAAATGGACATTTTCTGCATCCGCTCTGAAGAACCGGACAGGTAGTTGATACTCATGGTGGCACCCTCTGAAATTTTTGCTTCCCGCCTTACAACAACGGAAGGAAGGTTGAGAAGTTCCGCTGTCTTTAAAGCGAGAGGAATGCCTTTGGTTTCGATCGTCACGATATAATCAGCTCCGCAGTCGCTGAATTTGCGGGCAAAGACCTGAGCCATTTCTTTTACAATGGCCGGGTGGAACATGATGTCGGAAGTGTACAAAAAACCACCGCCTAAAACCCGGTTCTTTTCCCGGAGCTTGCGGCACAGTTTTTCCTGGCATTGAGCGGCCCGTTCTTCAGAAATAAAAGGAACATAGCGGACGCCTCCTGTTACGCCGGAAATTGTTTCAATTTTCCCAAGGCCGGTTAGGCGGGTAATCTCGCGGGCTTGCGCGAGATCTTCACTGACGCTGGATTTTGCGGCTCCAAATAGAGAACAAAATTCGCTTAGAGAAAACACTTTGTTGGGAGAACCGCTTAGGATCTCCATCAGTGCGCCAATGCGCTGTACACGTTTCATGAAGATGCCTCCTTAATGAATAATAAGAAACAGAAATGAATAAATTTTCCGATAAAATATGGCGTATTCTATGATAATATTCGCTTTTTATTTTTTTGTCAAATAGAGCGCATTTTTTGGCGCAGGTATGGTATAATCGTTTTATCACGACCAGGGAGGATTAGACAATGGTGAATTTATCTGATTGCAGGCAGATACATTGCATTGGAATTGGGGGTATTGGACTTTCTGCAATTGCGGAGATCCTAATCGCCAGAGGGTATAAGGTCACAGGCTCTGATATGAGAGAAAGTGATATTACAGAAAAACTTATCGCGGATGGAGCGAATATTTTTTTAGGCCATAGAGAAAAGAACGTAGAGGGAGCAGACCTGGTGGTCTACTCCGCGGCAGTCGGAAATGACAATCCGGAACTCGCGAGGGCGAAGGAACTGAATATTCCGACCGCGACCAGAGCGGAAGTTCTGGGGCTTCTTATGAGTGAGTATGAAGACAGTATTGCAATCTCAGGAACTCACGGGAAGACTACGACAACCTCTATGGTTTCTTTAATTTTAAAGGACGCCAAAAAGGATCCGACGATTTTGGTGGGCGGTAATTTGTCCGAAATCGGGGGAAATGTGAAAGTTGGAGACAGCCGGTACTTTGTTACGGAAGCTTGTGAATACATGGACAGCTTTCTGTCTCTGAAGCCTAAAATTGAGATTATCTTAAACATTGATTCGGATCATCTGGACTATTTTAAGGATATTGATCACATTGCCCGTTCTTTTGAAACCTTTGCTTCATTGGTGCCGGAAGATGGGACAATCATTGCTTACGATGCCAACCCGTTTGTGAAGAGTGTGGTAAAAGAACGGGCGAATGTGGTGACTTACGGGCTGAATGAAAGTTGCGACTATTATGCCGGCGATATTGTCTTTAATGGAGAAGGCATGCCGGACTTTAATGTAAATCATAGAGGAAAGGTATTGTGCAATGTCCAGCTTTCCATTCCTGGGGAACATAATATTCTGAACTCTTTGGCAGCATTTGCCTGCTGCCATATTTTGGGGGTGGAAGCGGAGTCTATTGCGCGTACGCTTCAGTCCTTCACAGGAACCCAAAGACGGTTTGACATCATGGGAACTACATCGGAAGGGATTAAAATCATTGATGACTACGCCCATCATCCGACAGAAATCAAGGCAACTCTTTCCGCGGTAAAAAATATGAAACACAATAAGATGTGGTGTCTTTTTCAGCCCCATACTTATACGAGAACTATGGCTCTGTTTGACGACTTTGCAGAGTCTTTTGGGGATGCGGACAAAATTGTGCTGGCAGAGATCTATGCGGCTAGGGAGAAGAATATCTACAAGATTAGTTCAAAGGAATTGGTAAACCGCATTAAGGAGGCTCATCCGGACAAGGAAGTTTATTTTTTCAAAGATTTTGAGGAAATCGCCAGTTTTGTATATAATAACGCGGAGCCGGGAGATCTGGTTATAACCATGGGAGCTGGCGATATCTATAAAGCGGGAGAAATGATTCTGGAAAAGGATCGAAAATTTTAAAGTTTCAGGGAGAGCAAGATGAATTTAAAGGAATATGAGCAAATCGAACAAAAACGGATGGAGATCAACTTAAGGCATATGGAAAATGGTGTCCGGTTTATTGATCTCAGAGCCGCATATATTGATGAGACTGTAGAAATCGGACCGGGGACGACGATTTACCCTTGCGTTGTACTGGAGGGGAGTGTTAAAATCGGTGAAGATTGTGTGATCGGACAAAACTCACGGATTGTAGACTCGGAAATCGGAGACAGAACAACAATTCAGAGTTCGGTTATTTTAGAGAGCAGAGTTGGCAGTGAAACAAAGGTTGGTCCCTTCGCATATCTCAGACCGGGCAGCAATGTGGGAAATCAGTGCAAAGTTGGAGATTTCGTGGAGATTAAAAATTCGTCAATGGGAGATGGAGCGAAGGCGTCCCATCTGACGTATATTGGAGACTCTGACGTGGGGAAAAACGTAAATTTAGGCTGCGGTGTTGTATTTGTGAATTATGATGGAAGCAAGAAATATCGTTCGACCGTAAAGGACGGAGCGTTTATCGGATGTAACAGTAATCTGGTTTCACCGGTGGTAGTGGAGGAGGGTGCTTATGTGGCGGCAGGAAGCACGGTGACTCACGATGTGCCGGCAGGAGCTCTGTATGTAGCGAGGTCAAAAGGTCGGACCCTGGATGGATGGGTCGAAAAGAGAGGGATCCTTAAAAAAGAAAAGAAATAAACGTTTTTTAATTCAAGTAAAGAGAAAGAAGAGGTAAAAAGGACAGATGAAGAATGGAGCGTTTGCAGATTACAAAGTATTTGCAGGAAACTCACACATGGAACTGGCGGAAGAAATTGCGGCAATTGTAGGGAAACCCCTGGGAAAAGCAACGGTGACGAAATTCAGTGATGGAGAAATTTCGGTAAATCTATGGGAGACTGTTCGGGGGATGGATACATATATTGTACAGTCCACCTGCGATCCGGTCAACAACAACTTGATGGAACTGTTGATTATGATGGACGCTATGAAACGGGCTTCCGCGGGAAGAATCAATGCGGTTATTCCTTATTACGGATACGCGCGACAGGATCGGAAAGCAAAGGCAAGAGATCCGATTACAGCCAAGCTGGTCGCGAATCTGCTGATGGCAGCAGGGGCGGATCGCGTTGTAACGATGGATCTTCATGCTGCGCAGATTCAGGGGTATTTTGATATTCCAGTGGATCATCTGGTAGGGCTTCCTATTTTGACTAAGTATTTTAAAGAAAAAGATTTAGATGATATTGTTGTTGTGTCGCCGGATCACGGCAGTGTGACAAGGGCCAGAAGTATGGCGGAACCCTTGAACGCTCCTATCGCGATTGTGGACAAGAGACGTCCGGAACCTAATAAAAGCGAGATTATGAATATCATTGGAGATATTGAAGGGAAGAACTGTATCCTGGTAGATGATATGATCGATACTGCCGGAACGATTACCAACGCGGCAAATGCCTTAAAGGATCTGGGGGCAAAGAGTGTAAGGGCCTGTGCCACGCATCCGATTCTTTCCGGTCCGGCAAAACAGAGGCTGGAAGATTCGGCTATTGAAGAGTTGGTACTTTTGAATACCGTTCCGATTCCGGAAGAACGGAAAATCAGCAAAATGAAAATGCTGTCCGTAGCTCCGATTTTTGCGGAAGCTATGACTCGCATCTTTACAAATGATTCCATCAGCAGACTGTTTGATTAGGCACAGCTGTGGATTGGAAAACGGGAGAGTATAACAAGTATGTATATGATTGCAGGCCTTGGAAATCCGGGGAAAAAGTATGAAAACACGAGACATAATATCGGGTTTATTGCCCTGGATCTTCTGGCGGAGCGAAATGATATTCAAATTAATAAACTCAAACACAAAGCTTTGGTCGGAGAGGGACGTATCTCCGGCCAAAAGGTTTTATTGATCAAACCGCAGACCTACATGAACCTAAGCGGACAGTCCCTGCGAGAAGTAATGGATTACTACAAAGAAGAAATCGAGCATCTGATCGTAATCTATGATGATATCGATATCCCGGAGGGGATGATACGCATAAGGAAAAAAGGAAGCGCGGGAACGCATAATGGTATGAGATCGATCGTCTATGATCTGAAATCCGATCAGTTCCCGCGAATCCGCATTGGCATGGGACGCGAGCGCAGAGCGGAGCTGAAGGACTTTGTTCTGGGAGGGTTTTCAAAAGAAGAAAAAAGCCTGCTGCAGGACGCGGTGCAGCGGGCGGTGCTTGCCGCGGAGTGTATTGTAGAAAAGGGCATAGATAAGGCGATGAACGAATACAATATAAGGCAAAAGGCGGCGGAGAAAAGGGAAGATGAGTAAAAAGGGACTGATTAATATTACGGGAGCTGCCGAAAGCAGAGTAGCTCCGTTAATGGGGAGAATTTTACAGCAGGAAGCAAAGGGCCAATGTCTGGTAGTGGCGTCTTCGTATGTCAGAGCGCAGCGCCTTGCCACGGACCTTTCTTTTTTTGTAGATAAAACCATTTATGTGCTGCCTCCGGAAGAGGAAGTTTTCGTCCGATATGAAGCAAAGGCGCGCGATTCCATGCTCGAAAGACTGAAAATTCTTAAGGCTCTTCGTACCGGAGAAGACTGCCTGGTGGTGGCTCCGGTCAGTGGAGCGATCCGGAAACTTCCTCCTCATGAAGACTTTGAAGAGAAGGTGCTGCGTCTGGCAGGGGGCGAGGAAATCGAACTGAATCAGGTAAAAGAAAAACTAGCGGCCATGGGATATGAGAGAGTATCTCTTGTGGATGCTAGAGGGCAGTTCAGCATTCGGGGATCGATTATCGATGTTTTTACCGCGGATGGAGAGGCACCCTGTCGGATCGAGCTTTTTGATACGGAAATTGATTCTATCCGAAGCTTTGATCCGGACACGCAGAGATCGATTGAAAATCTTTCATGTATCGATATTTACCCGGCGGAAACCATTGTCAGAGATAAGAAAATTCTAGAGAAGGCGGCAGGAAAAATACGCAGGGCCTATGGGGCCCAGATTCGTAAATTTTCCGGAGAGGATCTGACCTCTGAAGAACAAGAACGCGGAGAGACACTGAAGAAGCGGCGGGATCAGTTGGTTGAGTTCGCAGAAAACGGAGTCAACCTCCAGCAGATGGAAAATTATCTGCACTATTTTTATGAGACCACCGAATATATCTGGGATTATATGAAGGAACCGGTCGTTATGATCGATGACCCGTCCAGAGTGATGGAAAATCTTGAAGCTAGAGAGCGGGAACTTGCCGAGGACTTTAAGACGATTCTCGAGCGGGGGCAGACCGTCCCTTCCGAGTTGAAGGATTTCTCCGGGAAACAGGATTATTTGAAGCTTTATCAGATGGATCGGGCATATTTGTTTACCCCTATCCAGAAAACGATAAAAGGCGCAGACTCTTTCGCGGAAATTCGAAATGTGGTCAGCAGACCGACAATGGTTTTTAATGGAAGGATGGATCTGCTGGAAACGGAGCTTCGTACCTACCTGAAAAACGGGTATAAGGTTACGATTGTTTGTGCTAATGAAGAGCGGGCATCCAACATGGAGGAGTTCCTAAGCCGGGTGGATCTGCTGTCCCGGGTCTGGGTGAAAATGGGAAACCTAACAGGGGGAATCGATTTTCCACAAGAAAAGCTTTGTTATATCTGGGATGGCGATATTTTCGGGACCCCGAAAAAGAAAAAAAGAAAAAAGAAAACATCCCATGATTTCAGTCAGCCGATTCGCTCTTTTGCGGATGTACAGACCGGAGACTATGTAGTTCATGAAAACCATGGAATTGGAAAGTTTGTAGGAATTGAACAGCTTACGGTCCAAAATGTCAAAAAGGATTATCTGAAGATTAAATACAGCGGACAGGATGTGCTCTATGTTCCGGTGGAGCAGATGGATCTGGTTCAAAAATACATCGGTTCGGATACTGCCTCTCCCAGGTTAAACAAGCTTTCCGGCAGCGAGTGGAAGACGACGAAGGCAAAGGCGAAGGCCGCTATTGCCAATATGGCAAAAGAGCTTTTAGAAGTTTCCGCGGCAAGACAGATGGAGAAGGGATACGCCTTTTCTCCAGATACCGTATGGCAGAAAGAGTTTGAAGACAGCTTCCCCTATACGGAAACGGATGATCAGCTTCGGTGCATTGCAGAAATCAAGCAGGATATGGAAAAAGATGTGGCCATGGATCGGCTGCTTTGTGGGGATGTGGGTTTCGGTAAGACCGAAGTGGCGGCGAGGGCTATGTTCAAATGCGCCGCTGACGGCAAGCAGGTAGCGGTGCTGGTACCGACTACCATTCTGGCAAATCAACACTATTACACCCTTAAAGAGCGATTTGAAAAATTCCCTTTTAAGGTTGAGATGCTGTCCCGATTCCGCAGTGAAGCGCAGCAAAAGTCAGTGATTGAAGGGCTGGAAAAGGGAAGTGTGGATGTCGTTATCGGAACTCATAGGCTGTTGTCCAGGGATGTGAAGTTCAAAGATCTGGGGCTTCTTGTGGTGGATGAGGAACAGCGCTTCGGTGTCCAGCATAAAGAGGTTATCAAGCAGCTGAAAAAGAATGTGGATGTGTTGACCCTGTCGGCGACTCCGATTCCCCGTACCCTGCATATGTCTTTGGTAGGCATTAAAGATATGAGTGTCATTGAAGAGCCTCCGGAGGAACGGTACCCGGTACAGACCTATGTAATGGAGCAGGAAGATGTGCTGATTCGTGACGCTATTGAAAAAGAACTGGATCGAGGCGGTCAAGCTTATGTGGTTTTTAACCGGGTGAAGGGCATCAATAAAGTGGCGGCGCATATTGAAGAACTGGTTCCCCAAGCCAAAGTTTCGGTTGGACACGGACAGATGAATGAGCACAGGCTGGAAGATGTGATCATGGATTTTGTCCAGGGAGAGAGCAACGTATTAGTTGCGACGACAATCATTGAATCAGGGATCGATATTCCCAACGTTAATACTATGATTATTCTGGACGCGGATCGGTTTGGTCTGTCGCAGCTTTATCAGCTGCGGGGCAGAGTCGGAAGATCAAATCGGATGGCCTATGCCTATCTGATGTTCCAAAAGGATAAAAGCCTTTCTGAGATTGCGGAAAAGCGCCTTCGGGCAATTAAAGAATTCACGGAATTTGGAGCGGGATTTAAAGTCGCTATGCGGGATTTGGAGATCCGCGGAGCGGGCAACCTTCTGGGAACCGAGCAGCACGGTCACATGATGGATATCGGATACGAACTTTACTGCAAGTTAGTAGACGACGCAGTGCGGGCTCTTGGCGGCGAGGTGGTAAACCCGGATAGAGAAGAAGCTTCCATCGAACTTAACGTGACTGCGCTGATACCCCAGCGCTATATTCCGGATGAAGTGCTGAAGCTTCATATGTATAAAAAAATAGCATCTGTTTCCAGTGATGAAGACGAAGATGAGGTGATTGATGAACTGATTGATCGTTTCGGGGAAATTCCAAGGGATACAATGAACTTAATCAAAGTTTCAAGGATCCGATCCATGGCAGAGAAATTGTGTATCACCAGAATCCATGAGGAAGGAAAAAAGGTTATTTTTCAGTTTGCAGAGGCAAATGGACTCAGTCCGCGCTCTTTGGCTGCACTGTCAGAACGATATGGGATGCGTCTTTTTATCCATGGAGGCGTGAAGCCATTTGTGCGTTTTACGCCAGAGAGAAAAGAACGACTGCAGGAAATCCTCGAATTTTTAAAAACAGCAATACCCGCAAACTAAAGCCCGCGAAATTTCGCGGGCTCCGATCTTTTCGGTTATTTTCCGGTTTTTACATGACGTTTTCGCTTCTCTCCTTCGATATCATCTGGAAGATAGATCACAGATGCCGCGTCTTCCTTTTTTTCAGAAGAGTGCTTCTTTGTTGTTTTCGGTGCAGAAGTTTCGGACTGGCGGGTAAAATATAAGTAGGCCAAAAGTCCGGCTACTACGAGAAGTCCTAAAAGAATCAACGGCATAATTCAATCCTCCCTTCCTCATATACGCAGGCTACAGGATGTTCCGTCTCCGTTTTTCCTTTTCAATATCTGCAGGCAGATAAATAACCGGAGCCGGCCGTTTCGGTTCCGTAAAGGAAGCCGAGGAACGGATCCTTCGATTTCGGATAATTTCAATAGCGGCGATCAGACCGCATAATGCCAATACGCCCAGAACAATGAATGCAGACATGTTCAGTCCTCCTTTTTCATAATTTCAGCGTCTGCAACCAATCTCATCTGACAACATGGGGTAGTCTATTTTATTTATTTTACCATGATTTTTTTTAAAATTCTTTAGAATTTCAAAAAAATATTCCTGTCAGAAAGAAAATACACAGATCATCAGTAACGCAATCGCTGCCTGAATTTATTCTGCGCAGATCGGCTGTACTTCATTCCTGTTCCTTCAAATCCTGTACATATCAGAGAAAACAAGGTATACTGTAAAAGAAAAGGAGGTTCGGGCGATTCGTCCGTAAAGTAATATGACGATAACCATTGATAGGGCGCAGGTCTTGTTGGAACAGATTGCTGAAACACTTCCGGCGGAGCTTTATAAAGATCTGAATGGAGGAATCCTTTTGTTGCCCCAAGAAAAAATCAGCCCTTATGCAGTCGGGGATGATCTTTATATTCTGGGCGAATATCAGAGCGGCGGCAGTATGGGACGTCTGATTAAAATTTATTATGGATCTTTTGAAAAGCTTTTCGGCAGCTTGAGCGAAGAAGAGTTTAAGGAAAGGCTGAAAAAGACGCTGTTTCACGAGTTTACCCATCATTTAGAATCTTTAGCGGGAGAGCGGGACCTTGAAATAGAAGATGAAAGACAACTTGCGGCATATCGAAGGGAGAAAGGTGTTTAATTATGGTAAATGTAGTTATTACAGCGCCTCGGGGCCATATGGACAGCTTGATTGTAAAAGCTGCGTATGAAAGAGAAGACATCCGCATTACAGGTGGAATCGGGCCTGTAGGCCGAGAGTATATTGGGAGTGATATCGGATTGGTTTCCGGTCTTGGAAGAAGTATCGGCGCTCTTGTTTCGGATAATTTGGAAGATGTCATTAATGAATGCGATCTTGTTGTGGATTTTTCCAGGCCTCAGCTTTCCATAGGATTTCTCGAAACCTGCAGACAGCATAAAAAAGCCTTCCTGTGCGGGACGACAGGATTTTCTCCAGAGCAGGAAGCCTTATTTGAGGATGCAGCTGATGAAATTCCAGTTATGAAAGCGGCCAATACCTCCTTTGTGGTCAATGTTATGAGAAAACTCCTCGGTCAGGCAGCTAAAAATTTGGGCAGTAAGGCGAAAATTGAAATTATTGATCTCCATAGCGAGACCAAAATAGATGCGCCCAGCGGCACTGCGTTGGAGTTGGCTGAAGAAATCTCAGAACAGGGAAAACATCCCACAGAAGAAATCGTCTTTCATTCTGTACGAGCAGGCGATATTCCGTCCAGCCATAAAGTGATTTTCGGATGCAAAGGGGAAATGCTGGAGATTTCGCATCATGCATATAGCTGGGAATGTTACGCGACTGGTGCCTGTGATGCGATTCAGTACCTGGCAGGACAGGGGCCGGGGCTTTATACGATGGATGATATAATCCAGTTTTAAGCAGGAAAAAACGAATGTAAGAAAAAAAGGGTGACTTGTAAAAATAACGTCCAGTTTGTAAGAGTAAAATCCATGTTGTAAGAGTTAAGTCTACAGGATGGATTTTACTTTTACAAAAATAGAGAATTATGGATGGATTTGTGCCGGT
>NZ_JACRYT010000018.1 GCF_014333425.1 Zhenpiania hominis
ACCGGCACAAATCCATCCATAATTCTCTATTTTTGTAAAAGTAAAATCCATCCTGTAGACTTAACTCTTACAACATGGATTTTACTCTTACAAACTGGACGTTATTTTTACAAGTCACCTTCCGATTTTTCTGCCGTTTTTCAGGTTTCATCCCTTCATTAAGCGTCCGCTCCGCCAGGCTGATCATTCGATGTGGCGTCATCCGCACCCGCGTCATCCTGCTGGCTCATATCTTCCTCCGGTGAGGGTTCAGCCTGAGTTGCCTCAGTTGCCTCTGTCGTCTGCTCAGACTGAGTTTCCTGCGTGGACTCTGTTTCTTCTCCCGCAACCTTCGCGTTGTCATAGATAAACTCGCCGACTTTGTTAAAGGTCAGCGCAAGTTCAATATAGGTATCCATATCCTGCCCAAATGTCTCCACAAACGTCTCATCGTCCTGATAACCCGCGTCTTCCAGCTGTGTTCTGAGTTCGTCCTCTTCTTCATCGGTATAGCTCAGATCTTCCTTTTCCGCGATATCATACATGACCATCTGCTCTTTCACATAGGCCTGGGCCGTTTCTTTATTCTCAGTATTGTACTCCTCTTCGGATTCAATTCCGTACTGCTCCCAGAGATCTTTGAGTTCCATGCCATTGTTATCCGCCATAGCCTGATACTGGGTCTCGATCTCTTCCACATATTTGTTTACTTCGTCTTCCGGATATTTGATGACTTCGGAGCTTTCCACCACCTGGCTCCAGAGATCGCTGATGGCATCACTTTTGGCCTGGTCTTCTTTTTCCTTGTAAAGTTCGTCTCTGACCTGCTGTTCATATTCGGCAGTTGTCTCCACATCGCTGTTGTCCGCTACCCACGCGTCATTATACTCCGGAATCGTTTCTTTGACAATGTGGTTAATCGTTACTGTAAATACCACATCCTTACCGGCTACTTCCGAGCTGTTATAGTCATCCGGGAACTTCAGGTTCAGGGTCTGGGTGGATCCTACCGGTTTTCCGATAAGCCCGTCCTCGAATCCGTCAATGAATTGTCCGGATCCGATGGTCAAATCCGTGTCTTCCGCGCTGCCGCCGGAAAAGGTCTCTCCGTCAATTTTTCCTTCATAATCAATATTGACGGTATCGTTTTTAGCGACGGTTCCTTCTTTTACTTCTTCCGTTGTCTTCGTATCTTCCACATTCGCTTCTACCTGCGTGCTGACCTCCTCATCGGAAACCGACACTTCGATTTTCTCCATTTCCAAGCCCTTATAGTTTGCCGTTTTCACATACTCGGATAAATCGTACCCGCTGTAAGGATTATCGCTGCCGCATCCGGTAAGCCCCAGACTGACAGCCAAACACATCATTAACACAAACGGAATGATTCTTTTTTTCATAATATCCTCTTTCCTTTTTTCATAATTTATCAGATTCTAACACATCTTGCACACATTGAAAAGAACCTGTTCCTATTCTTCACACAGCCGCCACAATACTTTTGTATCAGAGCGCTTTGTGGATCTCTTCCATCCTCCGGTCTACTTCCGCCATAGCATTGGCGCAGTCTTTCAATTCTTCTTCCATTTCCGGCGTAATTCCACCGCTGCGCTTATATTTCAGTTCATGCTCCAGACTGGCCCAAGTGTCCATAGCAATGGTCCGCAGCTGAATCTCCACCGGCACCATCTCTGTTTTATCCGACAGAAAGACCGGAATTTCCACCACCAGATGAAGACTGCGATATCCGCTTTCCTTCGGTTCTTTTATGTAGTCTCTCCGCCGGATCAATTTGATGTCGTCCTGTTTGAGCAGCAAGGAAGCTACCGCGTATACATCATCAATATAGTTGCAGATTACCCGAATTCCAGCCATATCCGTGATTTGATAAATGGACGCGATCTCAATCTCCAGCCCTTTCCTCTCCAATTTTTCAAAAAGGCTCCGGGGGGATTTCAATCTGCACTCCATATGATGGATCGGGTTATAATCATAGCGCACTTGAAACTCATCGTCCAAAATTTCCAGCTTTGTACTGACCTCCCGTATCGCCGCATGATATGTGTTTCTGAGCAGAATAAAATCCTGAAATTCTTCCATCAGCGGTTTTAAAGCTCCCGGAACCACATCTTCATCTAAATGAAAATTATCTTTTTTTTCAATGATCATTTTGTTTTCGTTCTCCTGTCTTAGTTCTCAGTAATTACACAATTATAATTATTGTACACTAAAATCCCTCTTTTTTGTATAGAGGTTTTCTTAAAATTTCATAAAAGCGAACTCTGTTTCACTGGAGGAGTGTGAAATGATTCTTTTTAAAGTCGATCATACCTTCGCCCCGCATCCGGGAAAGTTCCGCAGACATAGCGCTCCGATCTACGGACAGATAATCAGCCAGTTCCTGGCGGTTAAAAGGGATATCAAAGCTGCTGCTTTTTTTCATAAAAGCCTGTGTTGACAAATAAGATAAAAGCTTTTCCCTAGTTGAGCGCTTTGTAATATGCTCCATCTTCTGCATCAACATAATATTTTTCTCCGCGAGGATTCTTGTCATATTTTTGATCACTTTTGAATGGAATTCACAGGAAGAAGGGCAAGTTGTTAAAAGCTTCTGGTAATCAAAAAGAAGTACTCTGGTCTGCTCCGCGGCAACGACACTGATGGGTACCGGTACGATTTCCGCGCAGGCAAAGGCTTCTCCGAAAATATCGCCTGGCCCTATAACTTCAATAATCGCCCGGTTTCCCCAGTAATCTTCCTTTATAATCTGAAGAGTCCCTGTCTCCACCATTCCGGTCACAGGGTTTGAGATACCCGCGTTCAGAACAAAATCATGTTTAGAAAAGCACTGCTCTTTCGCAGAAAGACAGTTTAAAAGCGCCTTTATCTCCGCTTCCTGTATACCTTCAAATAATCTGGATGTTTCCATAAACTCCCCACTTCTGTTGTAAATACAACTTTTTTCTTCGAGTATACTGTAGAAAAGGCGCCAAGTCAAATTTATCTACATTCTCTGGGCGGCGTCCCATGCCAGGTCAGAGCGCTCACACTCATTGGCGTTCATCGTAATTTGAACGCACAGCGGACTACCCTTCATCTTTTCTGCCGCAAAGCTGAGCCCGTTTGTCCTCTCATCTAAGAAAGGCTGATCGATTTGTTCCGGATCTCCTAGAAGTATCACCTTTGTACCTTTTCCCACGCGGGTAATAATACCCTTCGCCTGAATCGGGCTCAGATTCTGCGCCTCGTCTATTACAAGCCAAGTATGAGAGATAGAACGCCCTCTGATAAAATTAATCGCCTCTGCCGTTACAATCCCCGCGTCAAAGAGATAATCAATTTTTCCTCGCAGTTCCTTTTCGTCTTCGAGCATAGACGTGCCGGTTTTGTCCTCCTGGCTCAACAGCACTTCCAAGTTGTCGATTACCGGCCGCAGCAAAGGAGAAATTTTTTCCTGTTCCGTTCCAGGAAGGAACCCGATCTCTTTGTCAAACTGGGCGTTTGATCTGCATACCAAAATCTTCCGATATTCCGGAGGAATATTTTCCAGAACTTTTGAAAGCCCTACTGCCATCGTGTAAAAAGTTTTCGCTGTTCCCGCCATACCTTTTACAATAACCAGCGGCGCTTCTTCCGCATCCATCATAAGAGCTTCCTGCAGAAAATACTGCCCCGCGTTTCTCGGCTTAACACCGTAAGGCTGCGCTTTCGCATAAGCAAGGGGGACAATTTTTCCCTTTTGGTATTTTCCAAGCATCGTTTTCTTTTCAAAAAGTTCCGAGCGCAGAATAAAAAACTGATTTTCTATCGGTTCCACTGGCTTATGCGTTCCGTCCTCTCCCATAACATACAAATCTTCAGGAAGCAGTCCTTTTTCCTTGAATTCTTCCATTTTCTCATCGGCGACATAGGCCTCCGCTCTGCCCGTATACTGCCGCTTTGATTCCGGAACCTGTTCTGTCGTAAAATCCTCAGCCTTCAGCCCCATCATCTGCGCTTTGATTCGGACCACGATATCCTTTGTAACTAAAATATTGGCAATTCCCTGATTTTCCAAACCTCTGCAAACTTTTAGAATTCGATTGTCGGGGCTGTCTTTTTTCAGGCTGTCCGGAAGCTCAATATCTACACAGTTTAATTCCAGCCTCAGCATACCGCCGTCAGGAAGCTCTACACCCCGGGACAAGTCTCCTATCTGGCGGAGCTGTTCTAAAAACCGGATAGCCTGTCTTGCGTTAGCTCCTTTCTCTCCCTCTGCTTTCTTCAGCCCGTCCAGCTCTTCCAGTGCCGCGACCGGCAAAACCACATCGTTGTTTTCAAAGGACCAGAGCGCATGCGGCGCCTGCACCAGTACATTCGTATCCAGCACATACGTCTTTTTCATAAAATCCCCCACTTTCGCTGTATTTATTCAGTTTCATCTTATATAAAAGTGTATGCGCCTGCCCTGTTAAATACAAGCAGCTGTTTGTTAAAATCCCGTGAATCCATGTTAAATATGCGTTAAGAGAATTCAGAATACCGCGGTTTCCAGTATAGAACTCAACCGATGAAGCTGGTCTCCCGCCATCATATGTGGTAAACTAATGTCATCACATTTTAGATAAAGGAAGCGAATTAGCATGGAAGAATTGGAAAAGGTTCTGTATTCTGCTCTTTTTGAGCACACTCTGGTAAAAATGATATTCAGCAGCCCTCGCAAAAAATCTCTGCCTTATAAAAAAGTGACCCTCCGGCCGGTCCTGTTGCAGGACAAACCGATGTTTCAGGCAGAATTTCATTACGAAAAAAAAGCGATTCATGAAAATCTAGCGGAAGATGAGGCGTTGGAAGCCTGCGCCGCCTTTATTCTGCGTGATTTCAAGCAGATCAATATTTTTACCGAGGAGGAGGATGTCCAACTCCTTGCGGCAAAGCCGGACCGACCGAGAATCATCCGCAAGCCCGCGACTCTCCGGCAGGAAAGTTTGTCCCATAACCACATCAAAAATTATACCATCGCTGAGGGAACGCCCTGCGACTTTCTGATCCGTCTGGGTGTTATGAATCCGCAGGGGAAGGTCTTTCCCAGGCACTATTCGAAATTTCGCCAGATCAACCGGTTCCTGGAAATCCTGCAGGATGTGTTTCCCAGCCTTTCCCAGGACAAAACCCGCCCTCTCCGTATCATCGATTTTGGCTGTGGAAAAGCATATCTGACCTTCGCGCTTTACCACTACCTTAGGACCATCCAAAATCGCAATGTGGAAATTGTCGGGCTGGATCTAAAAGAAGATGTCATCCGCTTTTGTAATCAGGTGGCTGCAGATCTTCATTACACCGATCTCAAGTTTCTCATGGGTGATATCGCGGACTATACAAATGATCACGCTGACATGGTTGTCACCCTCCATGCCTGTGATACAGCCACAGATTTTGCCTTAATCAACGCCGTGAAATGGAATACAAAGGTCATCCTTTCTGTCCCATGCTGCCAGCATGAATTGTTTGGACAGATCCGAAATGAGATTCACGAACCCATGTTCAAACACGGCATTCTCAAAGATCGATTTACAGAGATTCTTACTGACGGTCTCCGGGGCCTGAAATTGGAGGCCTGCGGATATGATGTGGCAATGATTGAATTTACCAGCCTGGAACACACTTCAAAAAATATTATGATCCGCGCGGTCAAAAATGGAAAAGAAAACAGCCGGGCGGCAGCGGAATACGAACGGCTGAAGGAATTTTACCGCGTGCACCCCACCATCGACAGTCTGTAGTGATAAAATAAAAAACAGCCGGGCAGAAGCTCATGTTTTCTGTCCGGCTGTTTTCATATTCTTAGTTTTAAAGCTTAATTCTTTCCGCAAGCTCTTCCTGTATTTCCTTTTCCTCCTCTTTCTTTCCTTTTGGAGTAAAATTCTGCGGTCTGAAGATGATGAACAAAATCGCGCACACAGCCATCAGCGCCGGATAGTACAGGTTTGGAATAATATTCAGCGGAGTCAGTCCCACCAGGGCGGCGGCTGTCAGAAGCTGCGCGCCATAAGGAATTAAACCCTGGCCTACGGAAGCAAAAATATCCAGAAGCGATGCCACCCTCTTTGGTTCCACGCCAAACTCATCACCGATTTCCTTTGCGATTGGACCTGCCATCACAATGGCCACTGTATTATTGGCTGTGCAAAGATCCACCAACAGAACCAGGAGAGCGATTCCGAACTCAGCTCCCCGTTTTCCTTTTGTACGCTTTTTAATCGTATCGATAATCAAATTGATTCCGCCATTCTCCTTAATTAAGGAAACAATACAAGCCACAATCAGAGAAATAATCGAAATTTCAAACAAACCAGTCATTCCGTCACCGATCGCGGTAAAGCTTTCCAGCAAAGTAAATTCTCCGTAAGCGACTCCCACAATCATAGATAGAATAATTCCAGAAATCAGCACCAGGAATACATTGAATCCAATCAGCGCGCCGATTAGAACCACCAGGTACGGAATCACCTGGACAAAGTTGTAATCGTAAGATGCCTGGGAATTATAACTCATTCCCAGGGTCTGAATGAAAAATAGAATCACCGTCACAACCGCAGCAGGAAGAACAATGAAAAAATTCTGCTTAAACTTATCTTTCATTTCACAGCCCTGCGTCCGTACAGCAGCGATCGTTGTATCCGAAATCATAGACAGATTATCTCCAAACATGGCGCCACATACTACAGCTCCAATGCAGATGGCCAAAGGGAATCCTGTCTGCTGTGAGACACCTAGAGCAATGGGGGCCAGCGCGGTAATCGTTCCCATCGATGTCCCCATGGAGAGAGAAATAAAGCACCCGATCACAAATAGCCCCGGAACCATAAACTGGGGAGGCATTACAGACAGACCAAAATTAACGGTGCTGTCCACACCACCCGCGGCAGTCACCACTCCGGAAAAAGCTCCCGCAACAATGAAAATCAGAATCATCGTAATGATATTCACATCTCCCGCGCCTTTCGCTATGATAGACAGTTTCTCGTCAAAGGTCAGCTTTCTATTCTGCAGCATTCCCACAAACAAGGCAGCTACAAAAGCCACCAGCGCGGGCATTCCATAGAAATCCCCGCTTATAATTCCTACTCCGGCAAATAGTACAATAAATACAATAAAGGGCAGCAGGGCCCAGCCGCGTCTTTTCATAATCCGCTCCTCATTTCTATATCTTTCAGATTCTCCGTATTCTAATCATCCGATCAGCGGATAACTAGTAAAATGGAACATCTTTGCAACCACACTACTTGGAAACATATGAATCCTTTTATTCATTGTGCCCGCAATCCGATTGTAAAAAGAGCCCACATGAGCAATATTCCGATCCGCCTCTTCAATCTGCCGCCTCAGCCGAAGATAGCTTTTATCCTTCTTTCTCTTCTCATCCATATCCAACGCGAAAAAAAGAGTCTCAATGGTCTCCGCCACTGCGCTTTCACAAAGAATTCGTTCGTCCGCGCTTTGAGCTGCTTCCGCAAGCTGTACGGCATCGGAAACATTCCGCAGGATATCTCTCCAATCATCTCCCCCGGGACTTTTTTCCGCCAGCTTCACAAATCGGCTCAAAAGCTCCCGCCTTCTTTTCATGTAGACCTCAGTAGTCAAAAAAGCTTCCTCCGCGCTGTTTCGCAAACGAACAAAGCCCTTATAGGACATGATCAGCCAGAAAGCAAATACAGCCGCCAGCAGAAAAATCGCAGCCACGATACTTATTGATGACATAAACACAGCCTCCCTTACTCCGGAATTTTCCACTCTACCGGATCTTTTCCAAAGCGCCGCAGAAAGGCGTTGGTTTTCGAAAAGTATTGTTTACCCCAAAAACCTCTCCCTGCTCCCAGAGGGCTTGGATGCGCTCCTTCAAGGATCAGATGGCGGTTATTCGTAATAAGAGCTTTCTTTGCTCTCGCGTTTCCTCCCCATAAGATGAACACCATGGGATCCTCTCGATCGTTCAAAAGTTTAATCACCCGATCCGTGAAAATCTCCCATCCCTTCCCTTTATGAGAATTTGATTGCCCTCTCCGAACGGTTAGCACCGTATTTAAAAGAAGTACCCCGTTTTTAGCCCAGCTTTCCAAACATCCGTGATTCGGAGGTTCGATTCCCAAATCGTCTTTCAGTTCCTGAAAGATATTTACAAGCGATGGCGGCGGAGGCACCGGTTTCTGCACAGAAAAACAAAGACCATGAGCCTGTCCCGGCTGATGGTATGGATCCTGCCCCAAAATAACCGCTTTTACCTCCTTATAAGACGTAAATTTCAGCGCATTGAAAATATCATACATATTCGGATAAACCGTTTGGGTCTTGTATTCTTTAATCAAAAATGTTCTTAATCTCTGATAATAATCTTTTTCAAATTCTCCATCTAGGATCGTGTCCCAGTCATTTCCTATGTTCACCATATTGTTATTATAGCGAACTTACCTGGAAAAAACAAGCAATACTTATAGGCTGAGGGCCGTCCGCCTGAAACTTTAACGTTTTCCCTGCTGCCGATTCTCAATAACCGTTTCCTTCGCGGCGAAATCCCGCAGCTTTTCCAGCGCTCTCCTGTGCCTGCTTTTAACGGTATTCTCACTTTCTCCGGTAATCTGCGCAATTTCTGAAAGATTGTAACCTTCATAGTAATACAACCGCAGAAGGATAATTGCGTCTTCCGGAAGTTTTCGCAAAAGCCGGGCCAGTTGTTCCCTATCACCGATTTGCTCCAGTTCGTCCGCCAAGCGCAAATAATAGCTTCCATCCCGCCTTGCCACGTTGATTTCAATTTCTTCCGCATCCAGAAAACGCAGGGATTCCCTGTTTTTCATGACCTGACGCCAATGACGATTCACTTCGTTTCTGGTAATGCTCCAGAGCCACGCGTCCATCTTCTCCACATCTTTTAACTGCTTCAGAGAGCGCAGCGCTTTGATGAAAATATCCTGAAGAAGATCTTCCCGATCCTGTTTTTCCACATTCATAATAGCCAGAAGCCGATTTATATTGTTATATTTGCTGCATAGTAGTGCTTCTTTTTCTTTTATATCCAATGTTGCTCCCTCTCTGATCTGTAATAATAATTCTTATCTACTTATATAGTTTATTGATTTCTCCGCCTCCCGAAATACTCTTAAAGAGGATTCTTCCATACCTTTCAGCGGAATTTGTCTAAATAAGAAAAAAAACAGAGTATTTTCGCACCTTTTTCCCTCATTTTGTACTCTATAAAGAGAGAACATTGAATACGCACAATTAAGGAGGACCTGCATGAAAACCGAACTGCAGCAGCGAGTCGCGCACAATTTATCCATCCTTCGACAAAACGCGAAACTAAGTCAGAGCGAGCTGGCCGCAAAAATTTCGATCTGCCGTTCAACGTACTGTCAGTATGAACACGGGGATCGACTCCCCGATGTCGCTACACTATATACATTATGCAAATTTTATCATGTCAATATGGATACCATGCTAAGGTATGACGTTCGTACGGTTCTTCAAGAATACTTTCTGTTTCAAGAGTATACACAGGACACGACAAAACTCCTGATGCTTTATAATTCACTCTCTGAATTTTCAAAGGGCAGGCTGCTGGAACGTGCCGAAGAACTGGCCCAACTAGATCAGATGAAAAAACAGAACGTGTTTTATTTTGATGATTAATTCAGAGGGAGTTCAGGCCGCAAGATCCCCCAGGCAACCCAAACTCCCTTTTATCTTTCCTTCAACCCTTCCAGATAGCCGATCACCCTGGACTGCAGATCCCCGGGAAGATCATCCCATAACAGGAGCAATTCTTTCTGCTTTTCGGTTAAATCCACTCTGGATTCATCCTCTAAAAAGAACTGCGACATGGTAATATCCAAACCCTCACAAATCTTCTGTAGCGTCGGAAGAGTCGGCATCGTATCCTTTTTGAACATATTTGTAAGTGTTGTATATGGAATCTGCGCCTGCTTTGCCAGCTTGTATTTTGTGATTCCTTTTTTACAGCATATAGCTTCTATTTTCTCGAGTGCATAATTCACAACAGATAACCTCATTTCTATACCTATATTTTATCCTAAACCCTCTTTCTTTTTTAGTCTATAATACAGGTTCTATTTAGTACCTGTATTTCAATTATTCTCTGCAAACAAAAAAGAGGCTGTTTTTTGCCTCTTTTTTGTTTGACTTTATTTCCACTCAATACTTTTTTACACGCTTGCTTTTTATGCGGCTGAATTCACTGTAGGTATAAATATTACCTGCTTTACACTTTACCCTTACTTTATAATAATACTTTTTGTTCCTTTTCAGTTTTTTATTTGTCCAGGACTTTTGGGAGGAAGAAACGGTTTTCACCAGTTTATACCCTTTGTTTCTTTTCGCAGAGCGGTAAATCTGATATTGATACGCGCCGCTGACCGATGTATACTTTACCTTAATCTTGGATCTGCCTATCGGTTTTAACGTAACCTTTGGTCGTTTTATCTCTGCGAAAACAGCTTTCAACGTGCGATCCTCTGTTACATAAAAAGAGTACTGATAATTTGTTGATACGGTCCTGTCTCCTTCCACCCATTTAACAAATCGATGCCCTTTTTGAGGCTTTGCCGTCAGAACTGCTTTTGTCTCATAAGCTTTTGTCCCAGTACCGCTAATTCGACCTTTTTTGCTTCCCTCGCTCACTGCTTTTACTCTATAAGATTTCACATCCCACTGAGCGTATAATATAACGATCTTACCCTTATCCGCCGCAAGATCCTTTACCGTTTCGCCATCTGCCATTGTCGCCTTCCCGTTAGGCGTAAAGGACCATCCTCGGAATGTATGCCCTGCTCTTGTAAAACGGTTTTTTATCAATGTCTCTTCTTGGCCGCAAATCATATTCATGTCGGGCATTGTTCCGCTGCCTCCATTAGGATGAAACCGTATGGAGTAAGGAATATCCTCCGTCACTGTAACTTTAACTTTTTTCTGTAACTGATCCGCGCCGTTTGACCGTATGGTGATTGTGGTCGTTCCCGTATTAACCGCTTCTATATTTCCCTCTTTATCAACTACTGCGATATCCGGATCCGAAGATTCTATATCTGGCGCAATTGGAGGCGTCTTCGGCAAAAATGTATATTCCAGTTTCTGAGATTCTCCTTTCTTCATCTGAATATCATCTGCTTCCAACGTTTCCGGCAGAGAATCTATAATTTGAAGCTCTATGGTATCCTTCTTCTCACTGGTCGTATTTTTTACGGAAAGTGTCACTTTTCCTGTCTGCTTTGGATTGACCTCACCAAACTTGTTAATCCCCGCGTAATACCAGTCGCTCGTGGTAAACTGAAAATTACGATTTCCATCCTCCGGCGCCACCTTCGCCGTCAAAGTAACCGGCGTATTTCTGTCCGTATAAAATTCGGTCACATCTCTTCCATTGAGGAATGCTTTCACATCTTCCGTCTTTTTATACACTTTTAGTGGCAGTGTCTTTTCTTTTGCAAGAGATTCATGTCTGGCTGTGATTTTCGTTTCCCCCGGAGAAACCGGAATTACCGTATTTCTCTGCGTAACCGCAATAGCTTCATCAAGTGTACCATAGGAAAGCTCTTTATCGGAAGCATTCTCCGGAGAATATCTGGTGTTGATCTTTGCTGTATTTTCCAGTTCGATCTCACCTGAACTATTTATATTGTCATAAGAAATATAGAAGTCCGTTAGGGGAATCCTTTCTATTGTTACTTTGACAGAGTTCGAGTTCCCGCTTATCCGATCGGTCGCAGTAAGTACTGCCTCTCCCTCTGCTTTCCCAGTAAGGACTCCGTCTTCATTAACGGTTATTTTGCTTTCATCTGAAACGGTATATTGAATATTTACTTCACTGCATGCTGGCTGCTTTTCTATTTTGGTTGTCACATCATTATTAACCGAAACAAGGTAAGATTCCTCTGAAAACTTTAATCCCTGAAGCTGCAGAGTACTCCTTCCCCGTAATTTGGGATACTTGTACGATTTTAGCATATCCCAGGTATTTTCAAAATCAAACCCTTGATAAGATTCTTTCTGTTTCATTTCCTCAGAAGTTAATTGTTTATCCCTATTCGTTCCGGATGGCTCTCCATACAGAAAATACGCGTGTTCTATGCTTCCTGCCCCGCCAGAAATTCCCCATGAATTTTTAGCGGAATCCGCTTCACTGAAATCGCATGCGCTATAGACACAGTCGATTGCTCCGACATTTTTTCTTGCTATCCCGCCGATCCAGTAATGATTCCTATCATATGTTTCAAGAGCTTTTACTTCCAGCTGAGCATAGCAGTCCTTAATAAGGCCTTCCACAGCGTTATAATCCACGATCCCCCCTATCACTCGTGAATAAGCTGGCTCATTATAGAATTTTATCGTCCCTGTAAAGGAACACCTTACGATTTCTCCAGAATTATTTCCCGTAATTCCTCCCATCCCAATACTGTTCTCGCTCTTATTCGCAATAATTGTGCCATAGGCGCTGCAGTCGCTGATTCTTCCGCTGTTTGTCCCCGCGATCGTTCCCAGCGTCTGACAACTCCCTGTGGTCTCAATGTTATAGAAATCCAGGTTATGAATCACTCCATCATTGTGGTAAAAAACGCCTCCATATTGCGCTGCATTGATCCGAATCCCCGCAATTACCTTATTGTTTCCATTCATCACCCCATTAAATCCGCAATGATAAGCTTTCATCAATTTGGTCCGCTCGTTGCTAATTGGAATCCATCCGCTTCCATCATTATAATAATCCCCGCCTTCTTCAAAATCCGCATTCGTGAACTCCAGATTTTCGGTCAGCAGAAAATAATTTGCCGAATCTTCCCGAATATGATTCAATTCCTCTTTTGAAGAAATACAATATGGATCATCTAGGGTGCCTTTTCCTTTCTCGAATAGATCACTTGTATTTCCCGGATCCGGAAGTTCCATACCTTTTAAATAAGGATACGGATATCCACATTCTGTGTCCAGAATCCAGGTCTGCCCAAAATCAAAACCTTCATAGTTTTTTTGTAGCTTTGCTTCCCTTTCGGACATCAGACTTGCGCCTTCCCAAAACTGTTCTTCCAGTACATACACGGAATTTTTCTCCACATAGTTCGTTGCTCTATTATCTGTAACTGTCACTGCACCTGACCGTTCCGAGGCGCCAACACACCCAATGTTATACGCATTTAAAAGATGTGCCTCTTCATTATCTACAAAAAGATCACCGATAATCCCTCCTGCCTGTCTGCCGCCTCCGACATTTCCACAGTTAAAAACATTTTGCACGGAATGTTTCGCGCGTTCATATCCGATGATGCCTCCTGCGATCGCTGCGGATATCTTTCCTGAATTCCAACAGTTTTCTATTTTGCCTTCATAATTCGTTCCTACAATTCCGCCTGCTGTGTCTCCGTCAAGATTTGTGATATCTCCAGTATTTGTACAGTTTCGAATCGTTCCATAATTATAACTTGCGATTCCTCCTACATCATCCCAATAATTGCTCTCACAGGTTACACTTAAGTCACTTTTGCTATTACAGAACTCAATGAGCCCTCTATTTGCTCCGGCAAAACATCCAACAGCGTTGGATACTCCCTCTATGTGAAATTCTTCGATTGACAGATTTTGAATCGTACCCTCGCTTACCGCAAAAACTCCTCCTCCACGTTGATTATGAATTCCTCTTATCGTTTTCCCATTTCCATCCAGTTTACCGACAAAGGGATAATTTTCAGGTGTATAGTTCGGATTACCGTCCCCTATCGCAATCCATTTCTTCCCGTCATTAAAAAAAGCGCCGCCCTCTTGGAAATCAGAGTCTGAGAAATTAAGATCTCGTTCCAAAACAAAACAGGAAGTTAGCGCTTCCCGTACTCTGTCAAGATCGGAAGTCGTCTTAATTATATATGGATCAATATTGGTCCCGTTTCCTCCGCTCTCCCATTCCAAGCCTCTGCTGATGACCGGCTGCCCCTGCTGTTTTAAATATGGAAAAGGATATGTACTCTCTGAATCCATACACCACACATCCGTAAAGTCAAAGCCTTTATAAACGTCTTTTTCTCGCAGCTGTTCCAGATCCAGCTCTTCCCCCAGCTCATTTGACGTAAAATTAGAGATTGAATAGCAGTTAATAATTTGAGTTCCATCTGACTCCCCTGCAATTCCGCCCGGCAGAACATTGTGAGACAGATTTAAAAAACCAAGATTCATGCAATTTTTAATGGTTCCATTCTTCGTTGCTCCTACAATTCCACCATTTTCGACCCAAACATCGGATTCTGAACATTTGAGGAGAACATTTCCTATATTATAGCAATTTTCAATTTTTCCACCTGAATTCCTAGCCGCGATTCCACCAACAGTACTCGATCCCGCCTGAATATCTGCTGAATTATAACATTCTCCAATTCTCCCGCTTTCTTTATTCACGCCCGCGATTGCGCCTAGGTTCCCTCCTCTCTGTGTGCCATCAATCACCCCGCTCACATAACAATTTTGGATCGTTCCCCTGTTGGAATGCGTGATCACACCACCGCTTGCCTTCATTTTGTATACGTCTTCCAAATAAAGGTTTCTTACAGAAGCCTTAGAATCAAGGTCATTAATAAACCCATACTCTTCTTTCATCTTCAGCCCCTTAATCGTGTGTCCATTTCCGTTGAAATCCCCTTGGTAGTAATTGAATCCTCCAATTCCATCCCAAAATCTTCCTCCATTATAAAACGCGCCGCCTTCCTGAAACTCTTCTTCTGTAAAAAACAGATCATTCAGCAAAATATAAGAATCGTCCCGTTGTTTGTTTTCCAGCGCGCGCCAAAGTTGTTCCTTGGTCGCAATCTGATATGGATTTTCTCTGGAACCATCGCCGCCTTCAAAGCCGCTGTCCTCTGCTGACGCGACTCCTGCCGTACAAAAAAGGATACATCCCAGCAGAATCGCGAATCGCATTCCTCTTAAAATTTTTTTCATAAGTCTGTTCCTTTCTTTTACTTCCTACCCACGTTTCATTTATTATAACACACACTTTCTGATTATTTATATTTTTTTGAATATTATCGTCTCAACTTAAAACAAACTCAGCTGATCCGTCTCCGGAAGTCCTTCCAGCACACCGTGTTCCCGCAGCTCTTCGATTGCGGTTTTATTGATTTTCGCCCGTTCCCGAATTTCATCCACGGTCTCGTACGGACGCACCTTGTATTCATCGGCAAGGGATCTGGCGGCCGTCTCTCCCACGCCGGAAACCGCCACAAAGGGGAGCACGACCTTTCCATCCTTTGTGCCGAACTTGATTCCATCGGAGATTCCAAGGCGCGCGGGAAGAAACTCATAACCTCTCGCGTACATTTCGTAAGCCACCTCCAAAACGATCATCTCCGCCTCTTCTTTTTTGGAAGCGTTGTTTCCCTTGGTTATGATATCGTCCATTTTTTCCTGAACCGCAAGAGAACCCCGCAGGATCGTCTTTTCATCAAAGTCCGCCGCCTTGGTGGTAAAGTAAACCGCGTAGAATTCCGGCGGGTAATATACTTTATAATAGGCAATCCGGTAGGACATCATTACATAGGCCACCGCGTGAGCCCGTGGGAACATGTATTTAATCTTTTTACAGGAACCGATATACCAGTCCGGCACATGATGCTCCCGCATCAGATCCTCCTGCTCCTGAGTCAGGCCTTTTCCCTTTCTGACCTTTTCCATAATGGTAAAGGCGTCTTTATTGGGGAGTCCCTTCAGGCGCAGATAGTTCATAATGTCGTCACGGGTGGAAATGGCGTCCTTCATAGTCGCGGTTCCGCTGACAATCAGCTCCTGAGCGTTGTTCAGCCACACGTCCGTACCGTGGGAAAATCCGGAAATCCGTACCAGATCCGCGAATTTTGTCGGCTTGGTATCATCCAGCATCTTGCGGGTAAAGCTGGTGCCGAATTCCGGGATCCCGTAGCTTCCATGGGTAAATTTGTAATCCGGGTCTTTGATGTCCAGTCCGTCAATCCCATTGAAAATACTGTTGACCTTTTCGTCTTTCAGCGGTACTTTCAGGGGATCCACTCCGGTCATATCCTGGAGCTGACGGATCATGGACGGCACATCGTGACCCAGAATATCCAGTTTCAAAAGGTTCTGATCGATGGAATGGTAATCAAAGTGAGTGGTGACAATGTCCGAATTCACATCGTTTGCCGGATGCTGGACCGGACAGAACTCATAAATCTCATGGCCCCGGGGCACGATGATGATGCCTCCCGGATGCTGGCCGGAAGTCCTCCGCACACCTTCGCAGCAGCTTGTCAGCCGATCCGCTTCAAACTTGTTGATGGGGAGCTGGCGCTCCTCAAAGTATTTCATTACATAACCGTAAGCGGTCTTGCCCTGAATCGTGCCGATAGTTCCCGCCTTATAGACATTCTCCGCGCCGAAAATCTCGTCTACGAATTTGTGGGCGGTGGCCTGGTATTCTCCGGCGAAGTTCAGGTCAATATCCGGCTCTTTGTCCGCTTCAAATCCCAGGAAGGTCTCGAAAGGAATGGAAAACCCCTCCTGATTGTATTTGGTTCCGCAGACCGGACAGTATTTTTCCGGCATATCGACTCCGCAGTCATATTTTTCCTTATCGCCCCATTCCAGGTGTTTACAGTTGGGGCACAGATAATGGGGCTCCAGGGGGTTTACTTCCGTAATCCCGGACATGGTGGCGACAAAAGAGGATCCGACTGACCCTCTGGAGCCTACCAGATAGCCGTCCTCCATGGATTTCTGTACCAGCATCTCCGCCGCCATGTACATAACCGAATAACCGTTATTAATAATGGAATTCAGTTCCTTATCCAGCCGCGCGCGGATCTCCTGCGGCACCGGATCGCCGTACATGGCGACAACCCGCTTCTCGCATTTTTCCCGCAGAATTTCATCCGAATGATCGATCTTGGGAGGAAACTTTCCTTCCGGCACCGGCATCATGCGCTCAATCCGGTCGGCAATAGCGTTGGGCGCTTCGATGACCACCTTGCGGGCCGTCTCCTCACCCAGGTATTGAAATTCTTCCAGCATTTCCTCAGTGGTCCGGAAATACAGGCCCTTGTCTCCCTCTACATCCTTAAACCCCTGGCCTGCCATGAGAATCCGGCGGTACAGGGCTTCTTCCTCGTCAAAATAATGGGAATCGCAGGTGGCAACGACCGGTTTTCCGTATTTTTCCCCCAGGGCTACGATTTCCCGGTTGATTTCCATCAGCTGTTCCATATTTTTAACGGTTCCGTTGTTAATCAGGAACTGGTTGTTAATCAGAGGCTGAATCTCCAGATAATCGTAAAAATCCACAAGGCGTTTGATTTCCTCTTCGCTTTCCTTATGGAGCACCGCCTGGTAAAGCTCTCCCGCCTCGCAGGCCGATCCGATAATAAGGCCTTCTCTGTGCTTTTCAATCACGGATTTAGGCATCCGCGGCTTTTTATAAAAATAGTCCAGGTGGGAATAGGAAACCAGTTTGTACAGATTTTTCAGTCCTGCCCGGTTCTGAGCCAGAATAATAACGTGGTTGGTTCCCTTTTTCTTGTAGTCAATGGTTCCGTCCTCGCGAATGCAGTCCCGGTCCTCCAGCAGATAGCCTTCTACCCCATAGAGGATCTTGATGTCCTTTCCGGCATGGGAAGCGTCGGGGAAGGCCTGTACCACGCCGTGGTCCGTGATGGCGATGGCTTTATGCCCCCAGCTTTCCGCGGTTTTCACCAGATTTTTCACATCGTTGAGCCCGTCCATGGCGCTCATTTTCGTATGTACATGCAGTTCTACCCGCTTTTCCGGACTGTTATCCTGACGGAACTGTTTTTCGCCTTTTTCAATGCTCTTTGCCTTTACGGTCAGGACATTATCAAAGGTGTCCCACTCCGCGTCTCCCTGGATTTTGACAATATCCCCGGAATCAAGATGAGTGTCGATATCGATCCACTTCTGCTCCGGCGCGAAAAACTTGACGCACAGAGAGGTTTTCTTATCGGTAATCAGAAGGGTAATCAGCTTGGAACCGCTCTTAATGGTCCGCTCCGCCTTTTTGAACAGAACTCCTTCCACAACCACCTGTCCGCTTTCAGTTGTAATTTCACCGAGGGGCGTCGGCTCGCCGAAAATGGCTTTCCCCATAATCCGGTTGCCGGAAACCGGTTCGTATCTGTCTTTTTTCCGGCTCCACTGTTTTTTCTCGCCCCAGGGAGCTCCGCCGCCGTTTTCCCGAAAGCCTCCCCCGCTGCTTTCTTTAGGAGCGTTCTGAGCCGCTTTCAGCTGCTGCCTTCTGTTTTCCTCCGCGTCTTTTTTCTCTTTTTCTTCGATCTCCCGATAGGTTTTTTCGCAGCTTTCTTTATGATTTTGAAAGAGAACATCCGCCTCAATCCCGAAATTCTCCATCAGAAGATGGCGGAATTTGGAGGCTACCTGTTCGTTTAACAGGGCGACGGAAGTCTCCCCTACCGCGTAAATCGTTAAACGGCCGTCCTCAAACTGAAATTTTTCCGGAAAAATCGTCTTGGTAATCGGCGCGTAGCTGCCGTTGACAATCCGGATCATATGCTCGATGAAGAGGGCGATAACCTCCTTCGGAGTTAAAATAACGTCTTCATAAATAAACTCCAGCCGGACTCCGGAAAGCCCTTCCACCTCGCTTTTACAGATGGCTTCGATCTTTTCCACATCCGAAAAAGGCACAACAAAATTGAGCCGTATCCGGATCGTCAGGATATTGTCCTGACGGCCCAGTACCGCTCGTTCGATGCTGAATGTATAATTTTCTTTCGGGTGCCCGGAAAGGCGCGCCCATGTAATGCTGTTTTCTATCAGAGTCTTCATACCTTGCTGAAAAAGTTCCCCTCCTGTATCATTCGAATCATTTCTTCGGCGATTGCCTCTTCCTCTACGGTTTTGAGGATCTCGCCCCTGGCGAAAATTACGCCTTTGCCGTCGCCGCAGGCCACTCCCAGATCCGCGTCCCTTGCTTCTCCCGGGCCATTGACCGCGCATCCCATCACCGCGATTTTCCGCTTTTTTCCGTCCGCCGGCTCTTTGCAGGCAGAAAGCGCTTTCTCGATCCGCAGCGTAATCGCCTCCAGATCCACCTTTGTTCTTCCGCAGGTGGGACAGGATACCAGATCAAATCCGCTTTCCCGGATTCCCGTAGCCTTCAGAAGCTCTTTGGCAAACAGCACTTCCTCCACCGGATCAGCAGTCAGGGAAACCCGCATGGTATCGCCGATTCCGGCAAGCAGCAGCGCGCCGATCCCGGCCGCGGATTTTACTTTGCCCCTGGATAAGGTCCCCGCTTCGGTTACGCCGATATGAAGGGGATAGTCCGTCTTAGCGGCGAGCATCCGGTAAGCGTCGTAATTCATCTTTACATCGGAAGATTTCAGGGAAATAACAATATCATGGAAGTTCAGATCCTCCAAAAGCTCGGTGTTTCGCAGAGCGCTCTCCACAAGGCCGACTGCCGTAGGCCCCCCGTTTTTTTCAAGGATGTCCTTTTCAAGAGAACCGGAATTCACGCCCACCCGGATGGGAATTCCCGCCGCTTTTGCCGCGTCCGCCACCCGGCGCACCTTTTCCTTTCCGCCGATATTTCCCGGATTAATGCGAATCTTATCCGCCCCTGCGGAAATCGCCGCCAGCGCGAGACGATAGTCAAAATGAATATCCGCCACCAGCGGTACCTTTGCCAGCTTTTTCAGATCCTTCAGCGCTTCCGCCGCCTCCATATCCGGAACAGCAAGGCGCACAATCTGGCAGCCCGCCTCCTCAAGACGACGAATCTGCGCCCCTGCCGCGGCCTTATCCGCGGTATTCACATTGGTCATAGACTGTATGGAGATCGGCGCGCCTCCGCCGATTTTCACATCTCCGCAAAACACTTGTTTTGTCATCTGTTTCCTCACTTAATTAAATATCGGTACAATAAACCGGACAATATCGTTCCAGGTTACATAAATCATCAGTGCGAACAGAAGCATAATTCCGATAAAGTGAACCTTTCCTTCCATTTCATCGGTAATGGCCTTCCCTGTGATTTTACGCACGATGATAAACAAAAGCCTTCCCCCGTCCAGAGCCGGCAGGGGCAGCATATTGACAATCGCCAGATTCAGACTGATGAGCGCCGTCAGATACAGCAGGTAGACAAATCCGTACTGCGCCGTATCGTTTACCGCGTAAACGATTCCCACAGGCCCGGACAGTTCTTTTACGGATACGTCTCCTGTAAAGAGCTGCCGGAAGGTGTCCACCATCATCTTTGTCATATTCCAGGTATTGACGGTACCATCTTTTATCGCGGTCAGCACGTTATGCTCCCGGACCGGAACAATTCCAATCACCATTCTTCCGTCTTCCGCCTCCGTCAGTTCCGAAGTCAGCGTCAGATTCTGTCCGTCACGCTCAACCTCAAGAGTGACCTCTTCCTTAGCGGTTCCGATGGCGGTGACAAGAGAGGCCCAGTCGTCTGTCTTTTTCTGATCCACCGCGACGATCTTATCCCCACTTTGGATTCCCGCGGCCTCCGCCGGGCTTCCCGCCGTCACCTGATCGATGGTCGTTGTCACCGTCCCGGTATAAAGAGCGATAATAATCAGAAACAGAATACATAAAATCAGATTCATCGCGGCTCCCGCTACCACAATAATCGCTTTCTTCCAGGCCGGTTTGTTATTAAAAGCCCGCGCGTCCTCCGATTCTTCGTCTTCTCCCTCCATAGCGCAGTAGCCGCCGATAGGAATGGCTCGCAGCGCGTAAAGGGTCTCCCCTTTTTGTTTTTTAAAAATCGCCGGTCCCATGCCCAGCGCGAATTCATTGACTTTGACCCCGCATGCTTTTGCCGCCATAAAATGCCCCAGTTCGTGAATGAAAATCAGCAGGCAAAACATGATAATCGCGTAGATGATTGTCATTTTCTCTTTTCCCTTTCTCTTTTAATTCTTTGAAAGCAGGCGAACCGCCGCTTCCCTGGCTTTTCGGTCTGCCTCCAGTATCCCCTCTAACGTAAGATGATTTTCCGGCTTATGTACTTCCAGCACCTTTTCAATGGTATCCTGAATATCCGTAAACCCGATCTTCTTCTCCAGGAACATCTGCACCAATACTTCGTTGGCTCCGTTGAGAGCCGCCGGATATGTTCCCCCCTGGCTGCATGCCTGCCGCGCCAGGCGCAGCGTTTTAAAAACCTCCGGGTCCGGCCGCTCAAAAGTCAGCGTTCCTTCCGCGAATAAATCCAGCGGCTTAAAATCGTTTTCCAGACGCTCGGGCCAGGAAAAGGCATAGCTGATGGGAATCCGCATATCCGGATTTCCCATCTGAGCCAGAACCGATCCGTCCCAGTATTCCACCGCTGAATGCACGATGCTCTGAGGATGGACCACCACCTGAATCCGATCCGGATCCACATCAAACAGCCATTTTGCCTCGATAATCTCCAGCCCTTTGTTCATCATGGTCGCGGAGTCGATGGTGATCTTATTTCCCATATCCCATTTTGGATGCCGCAGCGCTTGATCCAGCGTCACGCCCCGGAGCTGCTCCAGAGTATACCCCCGGAACGGCCCGCCGGAAGCCGTCAGCAGGATCCGTCTTACCGCCTGCCCGGAATTCTGCTGCAGGCACTGGAAAATCGCGCTGTGTTCACTGTCCACAGGAAGAAGCTTCCTGCCGGTTTCTTCGGAAGTACGCATGATAAGCTCGCCCCCCGCTACCAGGGTTTCCTTGTTGGCGAAGGCAATGTCGTTTCCTGCCCGCAGCGCGTAATAAGTCGGAATCATCCCCCGGATTCCCACCAGGGAATTCAGTACCAGATCGCAGCTGCTTTCCGCTGCCGCAATCAATCCCTTGTCCCCGTATTCCACCTGGAGCTTCGGATATTCCATTGCCAGCGTCGCGGCGTCTTCTTCCCGCTGAACGACAACCATCCGCGGATGAAATTCTTCAATTTGTTCTTTCAGCCTTTCGATCCTCCGGCCGCAGGAGAGTACGGAGACCGAAAACTTTTCCGGATTTCTCCGCACCAGATCCAGCGCCTGGGTTCCGATGGAGCCGGTACTTCCCAGTATTGCAATCGTTTTCATCATTTCTATCCTAATATCAGCAAAATATAGTAGTATACCATGGGCGCGGTAAACAGCACGCTGTCAAACCGATCTAAAATTCCGCCATGTCCCGGAATCAGATTTCCATAATCCTTGATTCCCATTTTTCTCTTGAAAATGGAAGCGGTCAAATCCCCGAACTGAGAAATCACGCCGCCCAGGACTCCGATAATCAGGCAGTGAATAAACAGCCTCGGAATGAAAATCCACCCGAATACGCCGCAGAGAATCACGCTGCCCAGAATTCCTCCGATGGATCCTTCGATTGTTTTTTTCGGGCTGATCTTCGGACATAATTTGTGTTTTCCAAAGAAAACGCCTGCAAAATACGCCATGATATCTGTGCCGAAAGCCGTCAGTACAATCAGCCACAGCATCAGCGAATATTCTCCTGTCTGCTCTACTAAAAGAACATGATAGGAGAAGAAGATTACATAAAAAATTCCCGTAATCGTGGCCATAGCGTCCTCCAGCCTGCGTTCCTCAATACGGAACAGATACAGCAGGCTGGCGACTACGCACCCGAAAAACCACACCATATACCAATGGTAATCGCTTGTAAACATATTGATGGCATAAAGACCCAAAATCGCCGCATAGGCGGTAACATAACTGGGCCGGATTCCCATGTTCCCGAATCCGTCATAGAATTCTTTTACCGCCATCACTCCGATGACAAAGCAGGCCGCCAGCAGCACATACCCGCCCAAAAAAAGGACAATCAGCAGAGGCGCCATGATCAGGCCTGATAAAATTCTCGTTTTCATTTTGACATTTACCTCCCGCCGAAACGCCGATCCCGGCTCTGATATTCTTCAATCGCTTTTTCGTATTCCTCCGGTGAAAAGTCCGGCCACAGGACATCGGAAAAAACCAGTTCGCTGTAAGCAGTCTGCCACAGAAGATAATTGGACAGGCGCAGTTCTCCGCTGGTGCGGATCACCAGCTCCGGATCCGGAATATCCAGGTGCAGTTTTCCCGTAAACAGATGCGCGCTGATGGTATCTTCCGTAATATCCTCCGGATTCAGGTTTCCTGCCTGTACACCGCGGGCGATTTCCTCCACCGCTCTGCGGATTTCATCCCGGCTGCCGTAATTGAGGGCAATATTGAAACGCAGCCCTGTATTATTTTTCGTTGCTTCCAGTGTCTTTTCCAGACTCTTCTCCGCATCGGAAGGGATCTGCCTGTAATCACCCAGCACCGTTACCTTAACGTTGTTTTCCACCAGTTCTTTTAGCTCGCTGTTCACATACGTCACCAGCAGCTTAAAGATTCCGGACACTTCCGCTATGGAACGCTTCCAGTTTTCTGTGGAAAAGGCATAAACCGTCAGATATTCAATTCCCAGCTTGTCGGAGTGATCCACAATTTTTTTCATGGTCTTCATTCCCGCGTTATGACCCGCTACCCGCGGGAGACCCCGTTTTTTCGCCCATCTTCCGTTGCCGTCCATAATGATCGCCACATGCCGCGGCATCCGCTCTTTGTCTAACATAAAGTTCCCCTATTAAAGGGATGTGGCTAAATTTAACCACATCCTGTCTGTTGATTCTGTCAATTCCTTCGTTACTTATACTTCCATGATTTCCTTTTCTTTATCCGCGATCATGGCGTCCACGTCTTTTACCGCCTTGTCGATGATCTTCTGCACTTCTTCCATTTCGCCCTTCAAATCATCTTCGGTCAGTTCTCCGTTTTTCTCTTCCTTCTTCAGCTCGTCGTTGGCCTCTCTTCTCAAATTGCGGATTGCGACTTTTGTTTCTTCTCCCATTTTTTTAACGGTTTTATTCAGTTCTTTTCTCCGCTCCTCGGTCACCTGCGGAATGGTCAGCCGAATTACCTTTCCGTCATTTGCCGGTGTGATCCCGATATCCGCCTTGTTAATTCCTTTTTCAATTTCCGGAATGGACTTTGGATCAAACGGCGAGATCATCAGCGTCCTTGGATCCGGTACCGAAATATTCGCCAGGCTTTTCAGTGGAGTCGGGGAGCCGTAATAATCGACCATCACCCGATCAACTAAGGCCGCGTTAGCCTTTCCCGCTCTTACAGTCGTCAATTCCTCTTTTAAATGATGTTTGCTTTTTTCAATTTTCGTTTGTAAAATTTCCTCAACATTAATCGCCATTTCGCTACCTCCTGGTTTTCTTATCTTATAATCGTTCCGATTGGTTCGCCGCAGATCGCCCGCATCACATTACCGTCTGTCGCGATTCCGAACACATGAATATTGATGTGATTATCCCTGCAAAGGGATGCCGCCGTCGAGTCCATCACCTTCAGGCCCTTTTCCAGAACTTCCTGATGGGTCAGTTCATCGTATTTCACCGCTTCCGGATTCTGTTCCGGATCATCGGAATATACAGCGTCCACCTTCTTTGCCAGCAGGATGACTTCCGCATCAATTTCCGCCGCCCGGAGAGCCGCTGTCGTATCGGTGGAGAAAAACGGATTTCCCGTTCCCGCGCCAAAAATCACGACTTTCCCGTGTTCCAGATGGCTGATTGCCTTGCGCCGTACATAGGGCTCCGCCACTTCGCGCATTTCAATCGCCGTCTGTACTCTGGTGGGAAGGCCCTCGGCTTCACAGGCATCCTGCAGAGCCATGGCGTTCATAACGGTCGCCAGCATTCCGATGTAGTCCGCAGTCGCGCGGTCCATACTTTTACTGCTCCTTCCCCTCCAGAAGTTGCCGCCGCCAACCACTACCGCTACTTCCACGCCCATATCGTGGACTTCCTTTACCTGAAGCGCGACTTTTTTCAGCATTTCCTCATTCAACCCGAATTTTCCGGTTCCCGCCAGCGCTTCGCCGCTGATCTTCAAAAGGACTCTTTTATATTTCGCTTCCATCTAATTCTCCTTTATTTTTTTGCGCAGACCACATTTAAACGTGGCATTTTATTATAGCACAGATGCCGGATCCAGAGCAACCTGCAAGGGGTTTTCACCAGGGAAATTACTCGTTTTCCTGCAGGGTACTCATAAACGCGGGAATCAGCTGTTTTTTTCTGGAAACAACCCCCCTCAGCTCATAGACATCCGCGTCTCCCTCAAGCTCAAAGGCTTCCCGCACCAGATAAGAGCTTCCTTTGCCGCAGCACAGAAGGCGGGTACTTTCTTCCAGAATATTCGTCAGCATATAAAATACCATGTTCATACCGCTCTTTCCGCACTGACTCTCCATAAATGGCTGCAGGCGCTGCTCCAGTTCCTCCAGTTCCTGTTCATCAAAGGAACTGATTTGTCCGACACCAAAGCTTTCTTCTCCGGCAATGAATTTTTTAAAGTCCTGAAAAAAGACTTCCTCCGTGGATTTATCCGCCAGATTGCTCCCCGCGTGAAACATTTCCCGGGCAAAAGGCTCAATTTCAATTCCCGCCTTTGCCGCCAAAGATATGGCCGCCTGCCGATCTGTTTCTGTGCAGGTCGGGGAGCGGAACATCAGTGTATCCGAAATAATCGACGCGCAGAGAATCCCCGCGATGGTTTCTTCAATCTCCAGATTTCTCTCCTGATAGATCTGATACAAAATGGTGGCCGTACACCCCACCGGCTGGTTGCGGAAAAAGATCGGCTCAATGGTTTCCAGGGAGCCTAATCTATGATGGTCAATAATTTCCAGCACCTGAGCGTCTTCGATGTTATCCACCGCCTGGCTCTTTTCATTGTGATCCACGAGAATCAGCTGCTTTTTCTTGATTCCCAGGAAATTACGCCTGGAAATCGTTCCCTCATAAAGGCCGTTTTTGTTCAGCACCGGAAAGGCCCTGTGTCTGGTGTTCGCCATTACTTCCTTGATGCTTTCCGTGTAATCTTCTGTTTTAAAGGTAATCAGATTTTCCTTTTTCATGATGTGGCTGAGAGGAATACTCTGATTGATCAGCCGCGCCACCGTAAAGGTGTCGTAAGGCGCGCTGATGATCACGCATCCGTTGCGCTCGGCAATAGTACGGATACTGGGACCTACTCTCGCGTTGACACAGATAATCATACATCCCGCGCCCTGTTCGGCCGCCCGCAGATGGTCTTCGTAACGATCTCCCAAGAGGATGAGATCCCCCGGTTCCAGATAGGTTTCCATTTTATCCGGATGGGCCGCTCCGATGATTACTTTGCCCTTGCAGAAGATTCCATTCTCATCTCCTACGATTACTTTTCCGCCTACCGTATCGGCGATACTGCGGAAACGGGTCTTGGCCCTTGATAAAAACATGCTGTCGTGAACGTCCATATAGGATTTGGCAATATCGCCTGTAGTTACGATTCCTTCCAGATGCCCGTCTTCGGTTGTAACCGGAAGGGTAACAGCTTCCGTTTCCTTCATAATCCGCCAGGCGTTCCGAATGGAAATTTCCCGGCTCACTCCGGGCGTTCTTCTGATTTCCATTTCCTTCACTTGGGTGCCTACATTCGAAAGGTATACCGGAGGCTCTACCTGAAAACGCTTCAGGACATATTCGGTTTCTTCATTGAGCTGCCCGGCTCTGGCCGCTATGTAGGTCCGTTCCTCGGTTCTATTTTTAATATCCGCGTAAGCGATTGCGGACGCGATGGAATCGGTATCCGGATTCTTGTGTCCGACAATATATACGGGTTGCTGGTTCATTCATGCTCCTCCTTGCTCTTTTTAACTGTTAATTTCCAGCAGCTTTTGCTTCAGATCATTTTCCATTTTCTGCAGAGAGCTTTCCGCGGCTTCGCGCTTCTGTCTGCCTTCTTCCTGAATCTGCATCACTTCATCAATGGTAGAAAGCAAGAGTTCATTAGTATGTTCCAGAGTCTCCACATCGACAACACCCCGCTCCATCTGCTTTGCCGTTTCCACAGTGGCGGTCTTTAAGGTCTCCGCGTTCTTTCGCAGCAGTTCGTTGGTCATGTCCGTTACCGCTTTCTGCGCCTGCGCCGCTTTATTGGAATGCTCAATACCGAGAGCGATCACCATCTGGCTCTTCCAAAGAGGTACGGTGTTTACCAGCATGGACTGAATCTTCTCAGACATCTGAACATCGTTATTCTGGATCAGGCGAATCTGTGGAGCCGTCTGCATGGCGATGGTTCTGGTAAGTTCCAAATCGTAAATCTTTTTCTCAAATCGCGCGATAAGAGAAGCGTAATCATTGGCCGCGTTCAGATCCTCACTGGATTTTGTGGCCTTTGCCCGGGACATCATGGTCGGAAGCTCCGCGTCTTTGGCGTATTCCAGCCTGCGTTTTCCCGCTATGATATACATGGTCAGCTGCTTGAAATATTCCTGATTGATCTCGTACATCTTATCCAGCATGGCAGCGTCTTTCATCAGGCGGATCTGATGTTCCTCCAGTACCTTGCAGATACTCTCGATATTGGTTTCCGCTTTTTCATATCTGGTTTTCATAGCAGCCAACTTGTTGGCGTTCTTTTTGAAAAAGCCGAAAATCCCCTTCGGCTCTTCTTTTACATCAAAGCTTTTCAGTTCGCCGATTACCCGCGTCAACGTTTCTCCGACTTCTCCGAAGTCCTTGGTTTTCACATTTTCCAATGCCTGCTCCGAAAAATCCGCGATCTGCTTTTGCGTCCCCGACGCGTACTGCAGCACCGTCTGGCTGTCATACAGATCGATTTTTTTCGCGAACTCCTCCACCTGCTGCTTTTCCGTGTCGCTGAGGGGGTATTTGGCGTATTCTTGTTCCGCGGTCAGCGTCTGCGTTGTCTGCGGCGCTGCCGCCGGCTGCTCCGGTTCCGGCGTCGGTGTATTTCCTATGTTAAAATCTGTGCTAAAATCACTCATCTCTTTTTCCCTCCGTTCCATTCGTCGTTTGTCAGTCCTTCCTGGGCAAACAGGCTCTTTAGTACCGCGATGTCGCTGGAAACGTCCATCGCCACCTCCGCGTACATACTGTCGTACAGCTTTTCGTAAGCTTCATTGATTGTATCCAGCGTCTGCGCGATTTCCCGTTTTGCCGCTTTCATGTTTTCTCCCTGTACAAGCTGCTCGTCCATCTCCCGGTAGGCATTTACCAGCTTTTCCGTCGTCGGCATATAATAGCTCGTAAACCGTCTCAGCTGATCGGCCTGTTCCGGGTTTTCTCTCACATACTCGAATATTTTCTTTACAATGCGTTCCATCCGGTACAACTTCTCTGAAATTTCTTTGTTGTAAATCGCGTCATTCGCCTCCCGAATGGTCTGTATATAGGATTCTCCTTCACGAATAATCTGCTCCAGTCGACTGTCCGGCTCCCGCGCCGCGCTGTCCGCTTCCGCGCTTTCCCGCATCCCCGCGTCACTGCTGCGGGCGGCGCTGTCTCTTGCCTGAAGATACTGTTGGTACATTTCTTCTGTTCCGATAAAGCATGTTCTGTGGTCATCCAGATGCCCCTCCGGGAAAAATCCTTTATCGATCATCTTCTGAAGATCCTTTGCCGTAAAGCGCAGGCTTTTTCCGGTTTTTTTCGCCAGTTTCTGAAGCTCGCAGAATTTACTTCCCTTGAGAACCGATAAATAGGCGTAAAACCGGCGAGTCAGACCGCGTTTTTTTCCGCCCGAAACCGCAAGAAACGCTCCCGCAAGAAATGGAATCACCATGCCCCCTGCCACAGCTCCCAGCACAGCGGAGGGGATCGTTCCCACCGATGTCATGGTCACGCTCAGGATTCCCAGAGTCACCACCGCAATCCCGAAAATCCCCATCATCAGACAGCCTGTGATGAGCATGACAAGGCTCCCAGCCTTCCCCGGGATTTTTGAAATAACCGGAACTCCGGCTGCTGAAGGCCGGATCGTATCTGCCGCTTTTTCACTGTGCCTTCCGGGCCGCCCGCGGACCCCATCGTCCTCGGATCCGGTTTCAGTTCCGTCGAATTCTTCCCCATGGTACAATTTCCCATCCAACCCGCCGAACCCGCCGTTCGCCCACGGATCTCCGAAAGCCTGATCGACTTTATTCCGGATGTCCCTGTTAAGCTGGTCAAAATTCATATGGTAAATGGCGTCGTTGACACGCCTTCCGATATCGTTTCCCAAATCTGTAAAATCTTTTAAATCCATCTACCCGCTTCCCTCTTTTTCTGTCTTTTTGTAAAGTATATCATTTTTTAACGATCAGGACAATAAAAGAGCCCTCCCTTTTCAGAAGAATTTCTGATAAAAGGAGGGCTTTCGCTGTTGCTTAAATTCTGTTTCTCCGGCGCCGGTTCCGCTGTTGTACCGGCCTAGCGGATTTCCAGAAGCTTCGGATTCGGCTCTTTTGTTCCGTCTTCATGGTAAACATAAAATCCGACTCCCACTTTCCTTCCCAGGAATCCGGAATCCACCATACGCTTGAGGGAAATCGCGGGTCTGTACTTGGAGTCACCGATCTCTTCATGGAGCACTTCCATTACCGCAAGTTCGACATCTATCCCGATCATATCCATCAGTTCCAACGGGCCCATTGGATGATTCAGACCCATTTTCATACCCATATCGATCTCTTCGATGCTCCCGATTTTCCGTTCTACCAGGAAGCACGCTTCATTGAGCATCGGAATCAGCATACGGTTCACGATAAAACCGGGTTCATCCTGCGCCAGAATGCAGGTCTTTCCCATATATTCTCCCAGATCGCTGGCGATTTTAATTGCCCGTTCTCCGGTCTGGTATCCTCTTACAATTTCCATCAGCGGAATTCTCGGAACCGGACTGAAAAAGTGCATTCCTATAAAACGTTCCGGGTTTTGAAACACGCTGCCGAGAGATGTAATGGAAATCGACGAAGTATTGCTGGCGATCACCGCCTCTTCTTTCGCGTATTTTTCAATTTCCTTCATGATGCTGACCTTGATATCTTTATTTTCGGCAACCGCTTCGATCACGACATCCGCGTCCTTGCAGGCGGAAATCTCGGATACGTACTCAATCCTGTCGAGAACGGCATCTTTTTCTTCCGCTTTCAGTCTGCCCTTGGCAACCTGCTTCTCCAGGTTTTTGGCAATGCTCTTGCGGCTTCTTTCTCTCTGCTGTTCAGAAATATCATAAGCGACTGCTTCCAGTCCTTTCGCGGCTACATTCTCCACAATACCGGAACCCATAAATCCGGCACCGATTACAAATACTTTCTTTACGTCCATACTCCTCTGCCTTTCCGCTTTATCAAGCTGTTTTTCTATACGTTTCTTTTTCACAATGAATATTTTACTTTATTGGCAAGGTTTTTGCAATACGTTTTTAAATATGCAAAAAATTCTAATATAGACAGTCTTTTTCTATATTTATAAGAGAAATTGTCGTATTTATGCGTTCTTTGTCCTTTTCATTCCAGTAATTCCATTTTCTTTTCTTGAAACTATTTTGCTTTATTTTCTTATTAATTTGTCTTTTTTGTTTATTTTTTAACAATTATTCCCGCCTTTTTTCAAACCGCCTGCCCCTTAGGGTATTGCGTCCACTGCCTCTATTTTATGTGAATCGCTCCTTTCCATCTGCATTCTCCTTTTGTTTCCCGTATTTATGTGTATAATAGGAAGTAGAATAATTGTGTTTCTGGTTAAAATTCTAACAGATCCGCAAAGAGAGACCGATATTGCTGAGAAATTAAAAGAAAGACAGAAGGAGAATCAACATGACAATTACTGCAAGTGAGGAAAAAAGAGTAAAAGCTCTGGGCTTTCTCAGAAACAAGGGTACGGATTGCTTTTCCGCCCGTGTTATTACTGTAAACGGAAAAATCACCGCGGATCAGAGTATCTGTATCGCGGAAGCCGCAAAGCGTTATGGAAATGGAATCGTGACCATGACAACCCGGCTCACGATAGAGTGTCAGGGAGTTCCTTATGATAAAATCGAGGACTTTCGCCGCTATATCGCCAAAGCCGGCCTGACAACCGGCGGCACCGGAGCGAAGGTTCGTCCTGTGGTAAGCTGCAAAGGAACGACCTGCCAGTACGGCCGAATTGATACGTTTGACGTGTCCGAGGAAATCCATAAACGATTTTTTGAAGGTTATCAGGATGTAAAACTTCCCCATAAATTCAAAATCGCGGTGGGTGGATGTCCTAATAACTGCGTTAAACCGAACCTCAATGATGTGGGAATTATCGGCCAGTACACGCCGGTTCTCGATGAAGCCCTCTGCAAAGGATGTAAAAAATGCAGCATCGAAACCGCCTGTCCTCTTCATATCCCGACTGTGATCGACGGACTTGCCCGTATTAATCCGGATCGGTGTACCAGCTGCGGACGTTGTGTCGGCAAATGTCCTTTCAAAGCGGTGGAAACGGGTATCAGCGGCTACAAGATTTACATTGGCGGAAGATGGGGGAAACAAATCGCCATCGGAAAGCCTCTGTCAAAGAAGTTCACCGAACGAAAGGAGGCTCTTGCCATTATCGAAAAGGCGATCCTCCTATTCAAAGAACAAGGTCAGCCTGGAGAACGTTTTGCCCAGACCGTTGAACGCCTGGGATTTGAGAATGTAGAAAAACAGCTTCTTTCTGACGATCTGCTGGATCGAAAAGACGCCATTCTGAACGGTTGAAAATCCGCTCCGTGAAAAAGGGACTGTCTCGCTGCGCTTCCCCTGATATTCCTGTCAGGCAGCGCCGCGAACAGCCCCTTTCTTTTTTCCATCCAAACACGCAGACTCCCGGTCTGTCGTTTCCCTACCTGGCTTCCGCGAACTCAATCGCTTCTTTTCCAGAAAGATGCTCGATTTCCAGGCAAAAGATACAGACCGCGCTCAGCTTGTCCTCGATCTCTTTTTCCGCGCCTTCCAGGAACTCTGCCGAATACTTTTCTGCTAAAATCCGGAGCGCCCTGCGCTTTTCATCCGGTTCCTCTATAAACGTTACTTTACCGAAGGCAATCACGCTGCGAAAATAAGTCGTATATTCTTCCGGAACAATCTGATCGGTCTCAATCACGGTAAAGGACACTTTATCATGCCGTTTCATCGCGTCCACTTTATGGCCGACCGGCATACAGTGAAAATACAACCGATTCCCTTCCAACCTATAGCTCATCGGAACGCCGTAGGGATACGCTTCATCTCCCAGCACGCACAGCACGCCGGAAGTTGCCTTATTAAGGATGCCGCGGCTTTCTGCCTCTGATAGAATCTGTTTTTTGTTTCTCCTTACTTCTCTGAACATCAAAGCTCTCCTTTCCTTTTCATTCGCAGGCAGACTCCGCTCCGTCCGCGGAACGGATCTGTTACTGATATTATAAACACCCGGCAATAAAAGCGCAATTTAAAATAAAAGAAGAATCCGTTCCGGCTGCAGAACAAACTCTTCCAACAGCTGCCGGACATAGGGTTTTCACATTTCCTCCCTGTATCATAAGTTTCGGTTGATAAAGATTACCCGGAAAGCTTTCATTCAATTTACCCTTCTATAAAAGACGATCCAAAGCAGCTGATCGGTTCAAAATCAGCGCGTGCTCCGCTTCTGCCAACGTGCGGAGAGCCTTTTCTTCCGAGTACCCGGCATCTTTTCCAGTTTCCATCTTCCCACTTCTGGTTTCCGTCCTAAACCAGATGAATCTTCAAGGTTTGGGACGAAACTTTCCCGTTTACCGGCTCTCCAATCCGACAAGCCGTCTGGATCCTCCTGTGCCTTCGGTTCTCAATCCCTCCAGCCCACCAAATTCGTACGAAATCCTTGTTTTTCATCCTGTTTCGGACAGAAACAAAAAAAACTCCAAAAGCATCATTGCTCCGGAGGCTTTCCTATATTGCCCTGGTTCACATCATTTTTGTTCGACGATTCCTTCAATTACTCTCGTCCCTTCTTCTTTTGACAAGTATCCCACTACTGAAAAATCCTGAATATCGGCAATCCACTCTGTGGTGTCCGTTTCCCAAATATAGATTGCCCGCTCTCTTTTCAGCTTTCGGAAATGATCCCGGATTTTATTGGTGGTAATCACTTTGACCCATCGTTTGAATGCTTCCGGATGTTTTAATGTATTCCTTTTCCGGATGACCACTTCCATGACTGTCTGCGCGATTTCCTCCGCAATCTCAACCTCTTTTACTTTTGCCAATGCGTATTGATAGATTTGTCCATAAAGTAAGATCGCTTTTTCTTCTAACCAGTCTTTCTTTTGATTCACCATGGGGATTCCTGTTCTTTTGCATATTCTATATAGTCTTCTATAATATTAAGACGAAGAAAGGTGCGTGATCGGTTCAAAAAAATAAAAACTTTTCTAAGTTTTTCAGTCTTGATTTTTTGTGGCGTCCGATGAAAAAAGGCCCACATACTCGAAAGTATGGAGCCTTAACTGATTATTCATCATAATTGGCAAATAATTTTTAATTTGTTCATAAGACAATTTTATACCGGATTTCCGTTTTCGTCAATCCGCTTTAATACCTTCGCCGGCACGCCGCCTACAATGGTGTTCGGAGGCACGTCTTTTGTTACGACCGCGCCGGCCGCGACGATGGAATTCTCACCAATGGTGACCCCCGGGACAACCGTCGCGTTAGCGCCAATCCAAACCCGGTCTTCGATATGAATCGGAGCCGGATGCATGGTTGCCCTGTTATACGGCGCGAAATCATGGTTCAAAGTCGCCAGTACAACATTATGCCCAATCAGAACATGATCACCGATGCGGATACCTCCCTGATCCTGAAAACGGCAGCCTGTATTAATAAATACATTTTTTCCTACGGTAATATTTTTTCCGCAGTCCGTATAAAACGGCGGGAACATACCGAAAGACGCGTCCACCGGTTTACCGATCAGTTCGGAAAACAACTGCCGTATTTCCTCCGCGGTATGGTAGCTGCCATTCAGCTCCGCGGTAATTTTCATAGCTTCATGACTCATCTCTGTCATAAACGCGTGCATTTCCGAGCCTCCCCGCACGCTTTCTCCCCGATTTAAACGCGCGAGATATTCCTGTAAATTCATTTTCATCCTCCCCTGAATCAGTTTTCTCTTCTCATCTTAATATAGGTTCAGATAAATAGCAAATACCTATAAAAAATATCAATATATGCTTTACAGGCATAGTTTTTCCGTGCTATAGTGATCCACAGGTAGCTGTTTGCCGACACAGGCAAAATTCATTCTGAACATACAGGGAGGACAACCGTTATGGAAATCCGGGTTCTGCGCTATTTTCTCGCTGTCGCCAGAGAAGAAACCATCTCCGGCGCGGCGGAGGCTCTGCACGTTACACAGCCGACTCTTTCCCGCCAGCTGATGGATCTGGAGAAAGAGCTCGGCAAAAAGCTCCTGATCCGCGGGAACCGAAAAATCACACTGACGGAAGAAGGGGTCTTTTTCCGAAAACGAGCCCAGGAGATCATTGAGCTCGTCGATAAAACCGCAAACGACTTTCATGCTGACGATGACTTTATCAGCGGCTCCGTCCATATCGGCGGCGGTGAAACAGACGCCATGCGTCTCATTGCCGGCGCGGTAAAAAAAATGGAGGGGAAATACCCTCATATTCAGTACCATATTTTCAGTGGAAACGGAGATGAGGTTAAAGAAAAACTGGACATGGGGCTTTTGGATTTCGGCGTGCTCATTGAGCCCGCGGATATCCAAAAGTATGATTATCTGAAGCTTCCCCGCCAGGATACCTGGGGACTTTTAATGCGAAAGGACAGCCCTCTTGCTGAGCGCCGTCTCATACATCCAGAGGATCTCGCCAGTCTGCCTCTCCTGTGCTCCCGCCAGACGCTTGTAGAGAATACCATGGCCGGCTGGCTGGGTTTCGACTATGAAAAGCTGAATATCCGCGCGACTTACAATTTAATTTACAACGCGGCACTCATGGTAGAGGAGGGCGTAGGATACGCTTTGGCTCTGGACAAACTTGTCAACACCACCGGAGACAGTCCGCTCTGCTTCCGCCCCCTTTCCCCGCCTCTGAAAGCGAATCTGAATCTCGTTTGGAAAAAATATCAGGTATTTTCAAAGGCAGCGGAAAAGTTTCTGCAGCAGGTTCAGGAAGAGATCCGGCTCTGCCTGCGCAATCCGGATAAGAATATACTTTGAATCGGGAGGTGTCTCTTTTGAAATCAACCAGTGAAACATCAATTCTGGAAAGCTATTTACAGGATGAATCCCGTAAAACCGGCACATCCACCCGCATCTTTTTTCCGGAAAACGAATCGGATGTCTGCGCTGTCTTTCGGAAAAATCCCCACACCCCTGTGACACTCCAAGGCGCAAGAACCGGCCTGACCGCCGGCTGTGTCCCGGAAGGCGGCCTTACCGTCAACCTGGAACGCATGAATCAAATTCTGGATTTTCAGCCCTCTGAAAACGGTGGCAGCATTACGGTTCAGCCCGGAATTCTTTTGCAGACCCTGCGCCAGTATCTCCAGCGGCATCCGCATCCCCTCCCCCTCTTTTTTCCGCCGGATCCCACGGAATCCACCGCTTCTCTGGGGGGAATGATTTCCTGCAATTCTTCGGGAGCGCGCAGCTTTCGCTATGGGGCGGTACGCGATTATGTGCTCGCCCTGGATCTCATTCTTCCGGACGGAGACAAGCTTCATCTGGTACGCGGAAAAAAACATGCGTCCGGTCTGCAATTTCAATTTAAAACCCGCGGCGGACGCCTGATCAGCGGAGCCCTTCCCGCTCTTTCTATGCCAAAGGTAAAAAAACACACCGCCGGCTATTTTATCAAGCCGAACATGGATCTGATCGATCTCTTTATCGGCGCGGAAGGAACCCTTGGGGTTATCACGTCGGCGCGCCTCCGACTGCTGCCACGGAAAAAACTTCGCTGGGGAGCGGTTCTGTTTCTTCCGAAAGAGGATTGCGCCCTTTCCCTTGTTAAAACGCTGCGAAACAAAACGGATGACTCCGCTTTTCCTCTGGAGGCTTTAGAATTCTTTGGAAGTGATACTCTGAATCTCCTCCGCCACGATCAGCGCCGCGGTCTTGTCCTGCGGGAATCCGAATTAATCCGCGAGGATGCGGACTGCGCGGTCTATGTGGAATTTACAGCAGACGACCGCGCATTGCTCATGGATGCCTTTTCCACGGTCTGCCGGGAGCTCTCCGCGGCAGGCGGCGATCCGGCACGCTCCTGGGCCGCGATTAATGCCTCCCATATCGAAAAACTGCGGGAGTTTCGCCACGCCGCGCCGGAATGTGTCAACAGGAAGATCCGCGAAATTAAAAAATCGGTTCCCCAGATTACGAAACTTGGAACCGATATGTCTGTCCCGGACTCACGTCTGGAAGACGTTTTCTCCCTGTACCGGGAAGGGATTCAGGTGGGCGGATTTGAGTCCGCTGTCTTCGGACACATTGGCAATAACCATGTACATGTCAATCTGATTCCCCATGATATGGCTCAATACAGCCGCGGCAAAACGCTGTTTGAGACCTGGGCCAAAGCGATCGTCCAAATGGGCGGCACAGTTTCGGCAGAGCACGGCGTCGGCAAGCTGAAAGCCGGCCTTCTGAAAACGCTTTATTCGGAGGAACAACTTCGCGCTATGAAACAAGTAAAACAATGTTTAGATCCGGAGATGCTCCTGAATCAGGGAAATATTTTCGGGAAATAGGGAATCGAAAACCAAAACTCCCGTCCTTCTGAAAATACACATTCAGAAGGACGGGAGCACTTCAAGCTATCTCTTTATTTTTCCAGTTCTTTTGCTCTTACTGTAAATTCCATATACCTTTGAACTTTTTACTGCCCTTACTCTTACATAGTAACGTTTTTTGGCTTTAAGTCTTTTTAAAGTTACTTTATTTCCTTTTACGACTTTTGTCTTGGTTTTCTTTTTCGCGAACTTTTTGCTGGTCGAATACTGAACCTGATACTTCTTTACACCTTTTATTTTTCCCCATTTCACCTGGAGCTTTCTTCCCTTTTTTCGTATGGTTTTCAATTTCTTAGGCGAATTAACCAAGTCCTTTTTACTTAATAGGAACTTCGAGTTATGTGTTAATTTTAGTTCACTCCATGTACTGTCCCCATCTTGATATCCCAACACTTTCGTTGACTCCAGTTTCAAATTGTTGTCATCATAGTAGTAAAGCTTCTGGCCAGTTCCCAGAACATAATTAGTCTTTACTCTTACCGTCATGCTTCCCGGAAGAATGCCGTTCGATGCAAAGTCTAAAGATACAATATTATCCTTTGTCCCATATGAGGTCCCAAGCTCCCGCTTTACCTTCACATTTAAGTCCACATCCTTGGTTTTCTTTTTAATGTCTCGCCCATTAATCATCCACTGAATCCCGTCATCAGAAAAGACGATTGTTTTATTCTGCCCTCTAATGGCATCAAACCATGCTTTTTTCGCGGTATGATTGTATTTGTCGAAATTAATCATCGCACATGTCCCGGTCGGCATGGACTTTAATCTGGAAAGAATCGTGCTGTTTGTAATATATGTCTGAAAAGCAACATCAAACTCATTTTTTACAGTTACTGAATTCCGCCCATTGTTGATGTTCACATTTTGGATATCATTTTCATCGCCTAGATTAGTTTCAAAATATTGTCGTTGATTTCCTGCCTGATCTGCAACATCTATCTGTCTTAGAAAATATTCTCCCTCTGGAGCTGTTGATGGTATTCGCACATTTACTGTATATCGTCCGGTAAATTTAGGATTTTTAGACCAATTCCCCTCACTCCCATTATTCCAGATACCAACATTAGAATACATATAATTTAGGTTTTCCCTGTTATGAAAATAAAAACTTACCCCAACTGCACCCGTATCTTCTTCTTTCAAGTCAAAACTAACTTTCAGTACATCCGGCTTTGTTACAGACTGCGCAAACGTAACATTATTAATTGTTGGAGCCACATTATCGTATCCCTTTTTCTCCGCAGTAGCGGCATATCCGCTCACTGGCACAAAAATAGTGCCTATACACATTATGAGCGCAGTCAGAATCACAATTCTTCTTTTTCCTTTCATCCGTTTCCCTCCGTAAATTCAATTAGTATGATATTTAAAGTTTATCACATATGTGAATTTATAGCAAAAAATTTCATATCATTTCTTCACATTTTTCACTTATTCATTACATTTATATAAAACTTTCTCACTTGCGCTCTACTTCCTACCAGTAGTTTTTATCTACTTCTTTGTCACTACGCTTTTTCTCGCCGACCATCCGGAGTAAACGTTCTTTGTCTTTCCGTTCACCTTTACGGTGTTGTATACACGAACCCGCACATAATAACGTTTTTTTCCTTTAAGTCCGCGGATCGTTTTTGCGGTGGACCCTTTTTTCCGGACTGTAACTTTTTTCGCGTTTTTGAACTTGCGGTTTCCCGCGTACTGGATTTCATAGCCCTTTGTATTGACTTTTCTCTTTTTCCATTTTACGCGAAATCCCTTCTTTTTGGCAGTCAGGCCGCGGACTGTGGTCTTTGCCGGTTTCTTTCCGTAAACGGCAAGACCGGTCTGATCGGACAACTTATATTTTTTAAATCCGGAGATGCTCGACGCCGGTTTTACATGTTCTTTATAGATTTTCTTATAAGCGCCGCGGCTGTCCGAAGACGTATTTTTCCGATAATCATAGACATAGTAATACCCGGCCATGTGATCGATATAGTAGGTCAGGCTCAACTTATTTCCGGAAACCCGGTAAATGCTCCATTCATCCGTTCCGGAACCGCCTGCTCCGTGCCAGTGCCCGTGAACAATCAGTTCTTTTTTACCTTTGTGTATTCGATCCAGCGCCTCATACCCCAGAGATTTCAAGCCATTCTTATAAGTCAGCACAACGGTAAGCCCCATACCTCTTGAATTGAGAAACAGCTCCGGCGTTCCGTTCTTATCCAGATCATAAAGATAATAGCGATCGAACCGGTAGCCTTCACCAAAGTACTGTTTCAGATAGCTGGTATCCTGATAGCGTTCTACCTTCCTCCAATCCGCGAGAATGCCCTTATATGCACTCCTCCAGTTTTGCTTGGAAGCTGCCTGCGCCTGTCTTGCGTTCAGCGGGCTCAGCAGCCCTGCCATAAAAACTGCGCATAAAATGAAGGCAACTGCCCTCACACCATGTTTTCTCTTTTTACTGCATTCCATTCTTTCCTTCCTCTCTTTCTATGATAATTTTTCCTTCCCAATCCATTTCTTTGTCCACAGAAAAAGCGTTTCCGACATTTCCCCGAACTCTATCGCCCCGCCCTGCTTCAAATGGGCAAACGTGCGGAGGATACGCCTCTCCTCTTCACCGGCGGCTTCCATCAGCTCTTCCCGCTTTCTGACATACCGCCCGGTCTGCAGATAAACAACCGCCTGGATGACAAAAGACGCGGATTTGTACAGGCCCCGCAGCATCGCTTCATCCTTTTCATAGAGCATATTATGAACACAGGCATGATAAATACCGCAGACTCCCGTTTGAACCGCTCGATTTGCCGCCTCCGGATCAATTCGGCAAAGCAGTTGTTCCAAGCTGCCTTTGATCGGCTGGGTATCATAATAAAACTGGAACAGATCGGCGGCATCCCAACTGAGCAGCTCTTCTTTTCCCGCGAGGAAACCGCAGAGGAAAGGTCTTTCGGCAAACCGTTCCAGCATGCGGCTGTATGCCTGTATATCCGCAGGGGAAAGCTCGTCCAGAATCACCACCAAATCGATATCGCTGTCCTCTGTCGCTTCTCCCCGTCCATAGCTGCCCTGAAGCCCGAAAAACCAGATCCGTCCGCCAAAGGTTTCCTCCAACGCGGCCAGGAACTGCTCTGTCCATTTTTTTATCTCAATCATAACATATACTCCTTTTAACTATACTGCAGCAGAATAGCAAAAGCTGGAATTGTAAAGATGCACAGCAGTGAGGACAGAAGCACGCCCTTTGCCGCGAAATTCACATCCGCCCGATACTGCTCTGAGAAAATGACACTGCACATTGCCACCGGCATCGCTGCCTGCAAGATCAAAACCGAAGCGATAAGAGAACCGGTTCCGATAAACATCTTCACTAAAAGCAGCGCGATCAACGGCGAAATCATCAGCTTCAGGAAACAAACCAGGTACACAGACTTGCTCGCAAACAACTCTTTCAGCTTCATATCCGCCAGATGAGATCCGACGATGAGCATGGCCATAGGACTGGTCATAGCGCCTACAGACTCGATCGGGCTTCCGATAAGATCCGGAAGATCGATCCTGCAAACAAACAAAATCAGTCCAATCATCACACCGAAAAAGCATGGATTTAAAATTCCCTTCAGAATCTCTCCGATTTTCCTCTTTTCTCCACCTGCGGCAGAACTCTGAATCAAAGAAATTCCGATGGTAAACATGAATACATCGTAGGACGCGTCGCAGAGAGCTCCGTAAAAAACGGCTTCTGAACCGAAAATTCCGTTTAGTACCGGAAGTCCGATAAAGCCGGTATTCCCAAATACCATCATAAACGAAAGGATCCCGACCTGTGAAAGCGGCAGCCGGATAAAACGCGTGAGAATCCTGGAAAGAAGCATGGACACAAGGACTACGCCCATGAAAATCAGCACTACATATTTGCAGTTATTCAGCACTTCCATGGAGAACTCTCTCTGCATGGCGTTAATTACCAGACAAGGATATGTAATATAAGTAATAATAGACGACAGTCCTTCGGTATATTGTTTTGTTAAAATTCCTTTCTTTTTCAGGATATATCCGGGGAAAATAATGATAAAGGTTTTGATTAAGGCTGAAATCAGTTCCAGAATTCCCATAAAACAGGTTCCTTTCCAAAGCAGATACGGTTCCGGTCTCTGCCGGAATTTCCATACCTATTATAATCTACACTGTCCGATTCAGCAATGAAGTTTTCCTTTTTTCACGGAGGGTCTCTATTCTTTTTTTGCAAAATGATCTATACTGTCTGTAAAGGAGACACAGCCCATTATGACAGAAAGAGAAGCCTTAAAAATTCTAGAGCTTTCTCCCGATGCCGGGGAGAGGGAAATCAAAACAAAATACCGCCAGCTGATCCGGCAGGTACATCCGGACATTCACGGCTCTTCCGAGGAACGCTATACCCGCCATGCTCAGCGAATCAACCATGCTTATGCCGTATTGAAAAAAAGGTTTGCCGGAAATGCCGATACACCACAGGCCCGCGGAAAAACTTCCTCCCAATCCCCCGCGAAAAAAGAAACCGGCGCCTGGAGCGCGCCAATTAATTCCCATGCCTATACGGAGCGCGAAATCCTCCATTACGCGGAAGACTCCAATGGATCGGCGCTGGGCTCCTTTCCGATTGCCCACGGAAAGTATCTGTGGAAAACAGATGAGGATTTTCCGTTATTCCTGCTCAGCGTTTACCAGTGCGGCAAAGAACTGCTGGATGAAATCGACCTGGAGTTCCGCAGAAAAGAACCTCCCACGAATCGCCGGCAGATTCACGGTGAACTGACTTATCTTTTGGCGCAGCAATTTATAGACGGCACCGCGTTGCTGAAAGAATTTGCGAGATCCGAAACTCCGGATTCCCAGGGCAATCCGATTTTTTACATGCCCGCCATGTTGGAGTTTTCAGGCAGCCCCACCTGCCTGAAACCGGGAGAACAGCTTTCTCCCGCCGGAGTCAAAAATCATCGACTATATCTGAAAAACCAAGCGGGACGGGTACTGGGATACCTTTCCTTTCCTGATGATCGCCTGTATTACATTGCCATTCCCCTCTTCGAGCATAAGATGGCGCTGGTCAAAATCCAGGCCTCAGAAAAGCAGCCCCAAAAGAAAAAGCGAACTGCCGCAAGATACCAGAATCTTCATCTCTGGATCAAGCGAACAGATCGCGATATTCATAGTGTCGTAGAATCCTTAAATCTGCGGATCGAACGGGTATTAAAGCAATATCAGCAAGGCAGCGTCTCTCCCATCCGGCCGCTTTAAGCAGCGGTTGCTTTTTCTGCCTGTCCCGCCCATTCCCAGACTAGGACTCTTCTTCCTCTTGCTGCGTTCTTTCAATTTTCACACTGATCTTATCAATTCGATGCCTGTCCATTTTTACAATCGTAAAGGTTACTTTCGTATTTTTGTGTTCCACAGACATCTGATCGCCCTCACTTGGAATCCTTCCAAAAACATTCAGCATCAGTCCCGCGGCAGTCTCACATTCCTCAATTTTTTCGGGCTCAAATCCGATCAATTCCACTGTTTCCGAAACCGGAAGGGAACCATCTATGAGAAAACAATCATAACTGAGAGCAACCACTTCCGACTCTTCGTTCTGAATATATTCATCATCATCATTTCCCAAAATCTGCGACATCACGTCCGACGATGTCACAATACCGGCTGTGCCGCCATATTCATCCACCACCAGCATGAATTTTGTTTCCTTGTCCTGCATAATCTGTAAAAGGCGATCCACGGAGAGAGACTCCGATACCGCTGTAATTTCCCTTATAGACAGTTTTTCGTAATTGGTCCCGCTGATGGTTTCATCATTCCAGTAGAGATCTTTTATATGAATAAATCCTTCGATATGATCTTTATCTTCTCTGCACACCGGATACCTGGTATATTTACAGCGTTTGATCATCTCCAGATTTTCCTCATACGGAACGGTTAAATCAAAACACTCCATATCGGTCCTCGGAGTCATAATCGAATAGACCTCTTTGTCATACAGCTCAAAAATATTATCAACCAGCTCATTTTGCTTAGGATCAATCAGCCCGCTCTGCGTGCTTTCATCAATGAGAATCTGAATTTCTTCACCTGTGTACACTTCATGCTCATTAGCGATATCGTGCCCCAGGAGCTTCATCACTCCGTTTGTAATGGAGTTAAACAGCCACATAATCGGGGCGGTCAGCCGATAAAACCAGACGAGAAGCGGAGCGGTCATACGCGCGTAACGATCCGTGGAAAAGATCGCCAGTGATTTGGGGATCAATTCCCCCACTACAATATGCAGAGCTGTGATTAACGCGAATCCGATCGCGACTGCAATGGCGGAAATTACTGATTTGGGAAGGTTTAAGAGACCCAGGGCCGGATGAATCAATTCCGAGACAGCCGGTTCCCCGAGCCATCCTAAAGCCAAAGACGCCAATGTGATACCCAACTGACACGCGGAAAGATACGCGTTTACATTATTCGCTACCCGAAGGGCCGCTTTTGCCCCGCTTCTGCCCTCTTCTTCCGCAATTTGAAGTTGCGACTTGCGGACCCTTACAAGCGCGAACTCTGCCACTACGAAAAACGCGTTCATAAATAAAAAGAAAACGACTAAAATCAAACTTAGCCCAACAGGCACAAAAAATCCCCCTTTTCCTGAAAAACGATAATCGAGAATATTCTAATTGTAAGTATAGCAACCCTGGCAAAAAAAGTCAATACAGGGCTGAAAGGGAGGTATGGAAGGTCCCACTCCGTCTTTTGTAAAGATTTTTCCGTAATCCGGCAGCGAAAGTATGATATAATAGAAATATACGGACAGTGAAAACGAGAATAAAAGGAGACGAAGCGATGAAGCCATTGAATAAATACTTTGATCACACAAATCTCAAACCGGATGCTCCTCACACGGATATTTTGCGCCTATGCGAAGAAGCGAAAAAGTACGATTTCTATGGTGTGTGTGTCCACAGCTGCTACGTTCCTCTGGCCGCGAAAGAACTAGCGGGAACAGGAATTAAAGTCGTTACTGTAGCAGGATTCCCTCTTGGCATGAACTCTTCCCAGACAAAAAAGTACGAAGCCGAATGGGCCTGTGAAAATGGCGCCCAGGAAATCGATATGGTGATCAACATCGGTGCTTTAAAAGAAGGCCTCTATGATTATGTCCGACAAGAGATTTTGGAAGTGGTAAAAACCACCGGCAGGCACAAGGGAATTGTGAAAACCATACTGGAAACCTGCGAGCTTAAAGATGAGGAAATCGTAAAAGCCTGTCATCTGGCCATCGAAGCAGGCGCCGCTTATATCAAAACCTCCACCGGATTTGGAAAGGCAGGCGCAACTCCCCACGCAGTCTCTCTGATAAAAGAAACGGTAGGAGACAAAGCGCAGATAAAAGCTTCCGGAGGAATACGAGATATTCTCACCGCCAGAGAGATGTTGCGTCTCGGCGCAAGCCGCATCGGATGCAGCGCCTCCGCCGCGATCATGGAATCTTTAAAATAATCGGTTGATAAAACAGGCTGCGTTTATCCTGGTCCTTGCAGAATGAGCGAGCCTGTTCTTTTTTTATAATGTCTCCCATATAAGAATATTGTTTTCAAAACGAAACCTCAGCTTTCCCCTTTCCTGCAGGCAGGTCAGATAGCATCGAAGTGTCGAGCCAATCAAAACATACTGAGACATGCGCGGCGCAATTCTATAGTGGGTAAAAATCTCCCGCAGAATCAAATCAAAATTTTTCCCCCCTCTGCAGATTTCAAGAATTACGTCCATGTTATTTTTAATATTGTTCTGATTTCCATCCGCCAGAGGACGTATATCGGTCTCAGCCTTGCCATGTGTGGGAATAAAAAGGTTCCCTTCCAGGGTCTTCAAAAGCGCCAGAGTATTCAGATAGCCTTCCACATCTACCAGATACCCGAACTGATATTTCTCCAGAGACTTCCAATTGAGAACGCTGTCCCCAATAAACCACACATCGTCAGAGGTTTTAATCCCAATCATGCCAAAACTATGCCCCGGAAGATGGATCATATCCAATCCCTGGGGGAGTTCAAAATTTTCAATATCCCGAAATCCCAGCGGTCCGGGATGCGCGAAAATCCGACGCAGTTCTTCGCAAGGATATCCTCCAAACATATAGGACGCTTCGAGAATCTTATGATTCGCGAACGCGTTGTCCACATTAGTGGCATAAGCCGGACATTTCCACTTATCCATCAGATAAGCATTCCCTCCCAAATGATCAATGTGCGTATGGGTATTAATAATAAACTTTAGGCTCCATCCCTTTTCCTCCAGAATTTCCTGAATAGCTGCCGCCGCTTTTTCCCCGTCCCCCGTGTCAATAAGGCACACTTCTTTATCGTTAAGGCAATAAAGCCCCATAATATTGCGATTGTTAATATAATAAGTTTTCTCACCGGCCTGTATCAATTCAAACATTCTCTTGTAACCCTCCCTTTCCACGCTCCATTTTAACACGTTCCCGCAAGAAAGTGAATCTCCTTTTTCCGAATTGCCCTGCTTCCTAGCCTTCTTTACAATCCGTTAATTCTGCGGTAAACTGAACAAAAAGAAAGGTTGGTGCTTTATGAGAAAGGTTTTAATTTTCGTTATTGACGGCTGTGCTCCGGAGTATCTAACAGAAAAGACTGCGCCAGATATTTTTCGGCTGGCGAAGCAGGACGGAGGTTTTGTCAAAACAGTTCAGGCCGCAGTTCCGACTGTGACCAATGTCAATCATGCCTGTATTCTTTCCGGCGCTTTTCCCGAGGATACACATGTAATCGGAAATTACTATTACAATCGGCAAACCGGGGAACAGGGCTTTATTGAATCTCACGGTTTTATGAAAGCACCTACAATTTTACAGCGCTATCAGGCCGCCGGAGGAAAAACGGCCCTGCTTACTGTAAAAGGAAAAGTACTGGAGGTATTCGGAGAAGGCGTTCATCTCGGGCTCAGCGTGCAGAATCCAGATCCTTCCCTTCTGGAAAAACTGGAACTGGCTCCCCCTCCGCAGGTTCAAAGCCCGGACAGCAGCAGGTGGATTTTTCACGCCGCTTACCAATGCATAAAAAAAGAAAGTCCGGATCTGGTCTACTGTACCACCAACGACTTCGTTATGCACCACTATGGACCTGACGCGCCTCAAGCCAAGGAGCAAATTTGTACACTGAATCATTATGTACAAAAAATCCATAATCTGGATCCGGATCGGGAGATCTACATTACCGCGGATCATGGAATGAATCAAAAAACAACAATCATCAATCTGCAGAATATCTTTGACGAGGCATGCCTCCCTGTAGTCTGCGTCCCACCGTTAAAGGACCGCTATATCGAAAACCATATTTACCAAGAAGGCGGCGCTTTGTATCTGTACCTTTCAAACAGAAAGAAGGAAGGTTCGGTTCTAAAGCTGCTGGCCGATCTGCCCGTGGTTGAGCGGACACTTTCCTCCGAAGAAGCCGCGCGGCTCTATCGCCTGCCAGAAGGTGAAATTGGTGATTATATGGTTTTCGCCGCAAAAGACTGTGCTTTCGGAGAAGTGGAGGGACGCCAGCTTCATACAAATCAGGTCAGGACCCACGGTTCTCTTTATGAACGTACCGTCCCCCTTGTCGCTATCAACAGCGCCGCGCCTGCCGGTCAGTATTTTTATAGCCGGGATATTGTACGTCATTTGTTATAACAGCATACAAACGCAAATAAATCCTTTTTTCAAACAAACTAATTTTTATATGTTCGCAAATTAATCTTCATTTGCCCTTTGACACTGCGCAAAACAAGCAATATAATAGAATTGTAAGAAAACTTAGAGCAGACAAAAAAAGAAAAGAGGGATATTATGAGTACTGCTACCAAAAACACAATCATCAATGCGATCAAAGCCATTAAGCATGAGTTGGAAACTTGCGCGGAACTGATCGATGAATGTGTTCAGCAGGGAACAATTCGTTAATATGATTTTGATGAAAAAGAAAGTAACTCTTTTCCGGCAGTAGGCTCTGCCGGTTTTTGTTTGCTATTATTCTAAAGTTCCCTTGATTATCCCAGTTTTTTGATTTCCCTCTGCAGTCGGCCTATGATCTTTTTTTCCAGCCGAGAAATATATGACTGGGAAATTCCCATTTCATCGGCAACCTCTTTCTGCGTCATCTCTTTTCCTCCCTTTAGTCCAAAACGCATCTCCATAATTTCTTTTTCTCTGTTTGAAAGTTTGTTCATAGCATAGGCCAGCAAGCTTTTATTCACTTCTTCCTCAATATGGGTATACACTTCATCCGTATCCGTCCCCAGAATATCGGAAAGCAGCAGTTCATTTCCGTCCCAGTCCACATTTAAAGGCTCATCTAGCGAAACATCGCTTTTCGTCTTGCTATTGCGCCTCAGATACATCAAAATTTCGTTTTCAATACAGCGAGAAGCATACGTCGCTAATTTAATTTTTTTATCCATTTTGAAGGTATTAACCGCCTTAATCAGCCCAATGGTTCCGATAGAAATCAGATCTTCCACATTCACCCCGGCATTTTCAAATTTTTTCGCTATGTATACTACCAGTCGAAGATTATGCTCAATCAGCATTGCTCTCGCTTCCTCGCTTCCTTCCATGAACGCGATCAGCGCCTTATGCTCTTCTTCGGAATCAAGCGGCGGCGGCAGAACGTCGCTCCCTCCGATATAATGTATATCAGAGGATTCCTCTGCTCCCAAAAGTCTGCGGATTCGCCTTCTGACCAGTTCCCATGCCGTCATTCTTTTCCATGTGTCAATTTGCATATTCCAGTGCCCCTTCCTCTATAATCTGCTGCTGCAACAGGACCTCATAGGATTCCTGACCGTTCCAGCGCTTAAAGTCCTCTTTGCTGATTGCCAGTACGATTTTTTCAATCGTTTTTCCTTCCACGATCACCCGATCGGGCCTTACCCCCTGCAGGATTCCTTTCTCCCCCACCGTACTGTAGGGAATCACGCAGATCCGTGTTTTCAGGGATTCTTCCCCCGCTCCCGCTACCTCCTCCATCAACTTTTTCCCACAGGACGCGGACAGCACAGCCGCGGGTTTTCCGGAAACCGGATCCCTCAGGAAGTTTCCTGTATCGACAAAAGCCCTCATTTCCCATTTTTTCCCGGAAATTTCCACCTCCATACTGGTAAAAACCTTTTCTTTCTGCAACTTTCCACGAATAAAGTCAGCCAGCCAGTTTCCCAGAACCCATGTAACGAAAACACCTGCCGCCACCTGCATCCAAGTTGCCTGATGCAGATAAACACTGCCGTTAGCAGCAAGCCCCGGCGCTCCGGTCACATACATCAGCCCTACCGTGACGCCTCCCATAAGAAAGCTGACTATATAAAAAACGGCGACCGTCTTTAAATACTGAATTCTTCCGCCATAGCCAAAAGCCGCCAAAATTACCATAAGAGAAAAGGCCAACTTTCCCGCTAGCGCCGCCGGCCAGACCATCGGCACAAAAAGCACAAAGGAATAGGATCCGCACATCAGCCCCCCTAAAACCATACCGGATCTGCTCCGTTTTCGCCCGCAAAGCTTCCCGGTCAGATACAAAATCACCATGCCTGTTATGAAGTTTTCCAGAAACAGAAGCTCGCCGTAAACGGTCAAAGAAAAAACCTCCTTTTGGACTCTTTCTTTCGATTATAGTCCTAAAGGAGGTCATTTTTTGTCAAAATGAACTGTCGAAGTTTTTCTTTATTTGTTTACCGCGTTTTTCGCAGTTTCGCAAAGCTGGGCGAAAGCCGGAGCGTCATGAATCGCCATCTCGGAAAGCATCTTTCTGTTGATTTCAATTCCGGATTTCTTCAGTCCATCCATCAGTCTGCTGTAAGAAATTCCGTTCATTCTCGCGCCTGCGTTGATTCTCGCGATCCACAGTTTTCTGTATTCTCTTTTCTTGTTCTTTCTTCCTACATACGCAGAACGCAGCGCTCTCATGACAGCCGGGTTCGCGGCTCTGAACACCTTGCTCTTCTGTCCATAATAACCTTTTGCCAGCTTTAAGATTTTTTTATGTCTCTTATGTGCGTTTACACCTTTTTTTACTCTTGCCATTTTCCTACCTCCTGAATTACTTGCTCAAAACAGATTTAATTCTCTTGTGATCCGCGCCTGTTAAAGTTGTCGCTTTTCTCAGACCTCTTTTTCTTTTCGGGCTCTTTTTTGTAAGAATATGGCTCTTATAGGCCTTGTTTCTCTTCACTTTACCGGAACCGGTTAATTTGAATCTCTTGCTTGCGCCTCTGTGAGACTTCATCTTGTTTTTTGCCATGGTGATTATCCTCCTATGTTAATTTAATGTGTTTACTTCTTATCCGTTTTTGGTGCCAGAATCATAATAAGGCTCCTTCCTTCAAAAGAAGGCTTCTTTTCAATTTCACCTGTTTCCGCCACAACTTCCGCGAAACGCTTCATAACATCCATGCCTTTGCTGGTGTAGTCCCGCTCTCTGCCTCTGAACCGGAGACTTACCTTGACCTTATCTCCAGCCTTCAGAAACTTCGCCGCGTTTTTCGCCTTTACTTCTACGTCATGTTCTTCAATAAATGTGCTGAGCCGGATTTCCTTGACCTGCATGGTCTTCTGTTTTTTGCGCGCTTCTTTTTCCTTTTTTTGGAGTTCATATCTGTACTTTCCATAATCAAGGATTTTGCATACCGGCGGCTTTGCTTTCGGCGCGATTTTGACCAGGTCCAGCTTGCGCTCCGCCGCCAGGTCCAGCGCTTCGTTCAGACTTACGATCCCCACCTGGGTTCCGTCGCTGTCAATCACTCTGACTTCTTTATCACGAATTTCTTCGTTGATCTGGTTTTCCTTACTAATTGTCTCGTACCTCCATAAATAAAAAAGCGGATAAACTCAGTTATCCGCTCTAAAATACACATACATATGTGTGATACGCTCTATTGAACCCCAGCAGCGCCTTTACCACGAGGTGAGAAGCGGATAACTTCTTCTTTACTACTCGAATACTATATCAGAAGACTCCGCCGATGTCAAGTTTTCTTTTTCTGTTGTTCTTTCTGACGCTCCCCATTTTTTCTTCATCACGATAACCGCCGCGATAAACAGAGCCGCGACAACAACATAGCCGATAAGCAAGCTGCCGCTGAACCCGGTTACCAGATATCCGATCAGGGCAATCGCTCCGCAGACAAGAGAATACGGAAGCTGCGTCTTAATATGATCGATAATGGAGATTTCAGCAGCGGTCGACGCTACAATGGAGGTATCCGCAAGAGGCGAGCAGGTAGCTCCCAGACCGCTTCCGCCGATTACCGCTGTCAGACACAAGGACAGATCCGCTCCGGTTGCCACAGTAAACGGAACCACAATCGGGATCATAATCGCGAAGGTCGTCCATCCGCCTCCGATGGCGAAAATCATCGCCGCGCAAATCAGGAAGAGAATCGCCGGAGTTACAGCAGGCGGAATATTTCCCTGGAACACGGAAATCATAAAATCCGCGGTTCCAAGACCTTCCGCTATATTTCCAAGTGTCCATCCCAGTGACAGAACAAATACCGCGTAGAGAACGGATTTCACTCCCACAAATGCCGCGGAAACCAGTTCCGGAGCGGTTCCGACTTTCCGTATTCTCATATAAACCATTGTGAAGAGAATCGTAACAACGAATCCGTAAGACATAGACCGGATGCCTTCCATCTGTCCGATGGTCTGAGAAATATTATGATGCTCGAAGAATCCGCCGGTATACATCATAAATCCGAGCACTAGGCAAATCAGTACCACAACCGGGATAATCAGATCTCTGGGCTTTCCGTTTGCCAGCTTCATGCCCGCGTAGGCGTCCTCTTCTTCACCGCCAAATGGAGCAGCATCTGATAGGCATTGCCCTCTATGCCGGCAGACATCATACCTGCCGCCAGCAGAGACGCGATAAAGGCGACCCAGCTTGAAATCGGAGAAATCTGGCAGACCGCGTACGTTGTGGAATCCAGATAATAAGCCAGTTTTTCTCTCGGAACTTTATTCTTGTCGGAAATCTCCTTCATAATCGCTCCGTTTGTCAGGCTGTCAAAGTAGTCGTCAATCAGAAGCAGAGTTCCGACGACACTTGCCATGATGCCGGTTCTTTTTTTCGTATTAACGCGATGCCCCAGGTAGTTGGCAAACGCCCGGGACGCCCCGGATTTTACCAGAAGGCCAATCAGCGCGCCGATCATCACCATGGACAATAACACCAGCATGTTATCCGTTTCCGTAATCGCTCCCGGCGTCAACGTACCATTTTCCGCCGGCGCTCCAATCAGCATCTCAACAAACGTTTCGAGGGCGCCCAGCGGATTCAGATCCGCGAGAAGAAAGCATCCCAAAGCGATGCCAATGGACATGGAGAGGATAACCTCTCTGGTTTTGATAACTAAAAAGATGGTCAATAAAGGTGGAATAATGGACCAGAATGAGTAATCTAAGAATTGCATATACAAAATTCCTTTCTCTTATTAACCATGCACAGCTTCGAGTGGCGTGGGCATGTTTTTTAATTGTGACATGTGGGTTTCAAGGCTCAGACCCCTGCCAAACTCGTCTATCGTCTCATATTTGAGTACAATTTTAAAGATTATTCGACAAAATATTATTATTAAGAAATTATTCACATAATTAAGATTTTTTCTCCCTCTTTTAAGAAAACCTAAAAAACGCACCTCACAGACTGTGAGATGCGTCGTACATACAAATTGTCTTTTAAAAAAAGCAACTTTATCAAATTTTCTGCTGACTGTTTTTACAGCTCCGTTTTCCACAGACCATGCAGGTTGCAGTACTCGTATACAGCCACCGGCTTGTCTTCTCCCAGGCAGAAAATCGCTTTCGGCTCGTCTGCCGCTGTCAGCGTTTTCAGCTGTCCGCCTTTTTCTGTTTCCAGGTAAATCCACTGAATCAGATGTTCCTCTGTCATCGGATGCAGTGTAGAGCCTACTTCTACGAAAACCTTATGCCCTTCTGTCTTTACAACCGGAACATGCTTTTCTGTCGCCGCGTCAGTGGTGTTCGCTTTCAGCTCTTCCATAGCTTCTCCGCAACACATTACCGGCACGCCCTTGTCAATTACCATAGTAATAATATTCCCGCAATGATTACATCTAAAAAACTTCACTTTCATTTTTATTCCTCCATTCTTTTCTCAGCATTTTTATTTTAACATCATTTCGATCTTTTCTTTTGGAACCAGCCCAATCGAAGTATCCTTTACCTGTCCCTTTTCAAAGAGGATCAACGTCGGAATGCTCATAACTCCGTATTTCTGCGCAAGCTGAGGCTGCTCGTCAATATTGATTTTTCCCATCTTTACATCCGCATGTTCTTCCGCCACATTTTCAAAGACAGGACCCATCATTTTACAGGGTCCGCACCACGCCGCCCAGAAATCGATCAGTACCGGCTTGTCCGATTTTAGAACTTCTTGTTCGAAATTATCATTTGTTATTGTTATAACCGCCATTTCTCCGTCCTCCTTACCTTTCGTTATTATCTATAATACCCACAAAATGGTTTCCTAATCAAGCCGATTTTCCATTCTTGCGAAAAAATTTTCTTCATACTATAATATTTGTATCAAATTCTGGAAAGGACGAAGATTCTAACTATGGAACGTTTTTTGGAAACTCTTTCGGTCAGTGAATTAATTCCTATTTTAAACAGCGTTAAAGACGCCGTCTTCATCGACAGCAGCGATGGCTATTCCCTGTGGTGTAACGATGCTTGCCAGGAACTCTATAAAGTAACTCCGGAAGAAATTCACGGTATCCATATTTCTGAACTCGAAAAAAGGGGTATCTTTACCCCTTCTGTCGCAAAGCAGGTCATGGAACAGAGAAAAGAGATAACGATCATCCATGAGAACAGGGACGGAAAAAAAATACTTTCAACCGGAACCCCAATCTTTGATCCCGACGGTCAAATGACGAAAATCATTACTACATCCCGGGATATCACAGAACTAACCAGTCTTCAGAAACAACTTGAATTTGTCCAGAATACGCTCAAACAATTTGAGTCTATCGAAATTTCTTCTAGCGAACCGATTATCGCCAGCAGCCGTTCCATGCGGAATGTAATGCAGCTTGCCCTCCGCCTTGCTTCGGTAGATTCCACCGTTTTGATTACCGGAGAGTCCGGCGTGGGGAAAGGAGTTATCGCAAAGCTGCTGCACGAAAACGGCGCCAGAAAGGAATTTCCATTTATTACTGTAAATTGTGGCGCAATTCCTGAGAGCCTGATCGAATCGGAACTGTTCGGTTATGAACGAGGAGCCTTCACCGGATCCCGCATAGAAGGAAAAAAAGGGCTCTTTGAAGCCGCGCAGAAAGGAACAATTTTTTTGGATGAGATTTCGGAGCTCCCTCTCAACCTTCAGGTCAAGCTCCTCCAAGTGATCCAGGATCGAGAATTCACCCGAGTAGGAGGGGTAAATCGGATCCCTGTAGACGTACGCATCATTTCTGCCACAAACAAGGATCTGCACCTCCTTGTTAAGAGTGGAAAATTCCGGGAAGATCTCTATTATCGCTTAAATGTAGTACCCATTAACGTACCGCCTTTGCGGGAACGCCCTGAGGATATCCTGCCGCTAATTCAATCTAATCTGGAAAAATACAACAATCAACTGGGAGAAAACAAAACCCTGGAACCGGCAGCGTTGGCCGTCCTGCTGCACTACTCCTGGCCCGGTAATATCCGTGAGCTGCAAAACATTGTGGAACGACTGATCCTCACCACCCGAGACAATCTTATCACAGAAGAAAACCTTCCCGTATTTATTCGAACATCAGCTGAGGCACAACCTGTCCAAAGTATGGAGCATACATCTCTGCGTGCTTCCATGGAACGGGCGGAAAAGGAAGTTCTTACAAGAGCTCTTGCAGAATATAAGTCTACCCGCGCAATCGCGAAAGCTTTGCAGGTAAGCCAGCCTACGATTGTACGAAAACTCCATAAATACGGGCTGACGCCAAAAGAGGGTTAACCCTCTTTTGACGATTGATACATTTTTGTATCAACGATACTTTTCTGTATCACACTCAGCCTCATTTAAATTTCAATATTTTTCTTTATTTTCATTATTTTCTCTCCATTTTGATACTTTTTTGTATCGATTTTTTCCTTTCCTTTTTTTCGCTTTCCAAAATTCCCATCTCTTACTTTTCATGTATACATTATATTTTTCCCTTACTTCCATCCAAACTGCTTGTCTTTTCAACGTTTCCGCTTATGTTTTCATCGCCTCCCCAAATTTTGCGGAAAATTCTTACTTTTATTTTCAAATTTGGCACGCTGATTGCTCACTTATAAAGTGGCAGCAATTGGTATTGATGCCGCTTCGCATAGATTTAAAGAATAATGTATAAGGAGGACTTAAAAATGTCAATGAACGCACATGATTATGTAGCTTCTCTGGTCGAAAAGGGAAGAAAGGCACAGGCTGTCGCCAACAACTTCACGCAGGAAGATGTTGACCTTTTGACTGCTGCGGTTGCCTATAATCTTACGAAGGGTGGAAAAGCCCTGAAATACGGCGAAATGCTGGTAGAAGAATCCGGAATGGGCATTGCGGAAGATAAAGAACAGAAAATGTACGGAAAAATCTGGGGTGCCTATATCCAGATGAAAGACGAAAAGTCCGTTGGCCTTGTGGAAGAAAACAGAGCTATGGGAATTGAAAAATGGGCAAAACCAATGGGCGTTGTCGCCGGCATCATGCCTGTAACAAACGGGGAAGCCACACCGGTTGTAAAAGCCAATATGGCGCTGAAGACGAGAAACGCGATTATCCTCGCCCCTCATCCGAAAGCAAAGAAAACGAACTGGGAAATCGTTGAAGATATCCGCGCCACTATAAAAAAACTGGGCTATCCGGAAGATCTGGTGCAAACCGTTGAACCGGAATGGGTAAAGATCGAAACTTCTAAAGAATTAATGGCGCAGTGTGACTTTATTCTGGCAACCGGAGGTGAAGCACTGGTAGAATCCGCCTATTCCTCCGGAACTCCGGCTATCGGCGTCGGCGTCGGCAACACCGTATCTATCGTCGATGGCACAACGGATATGGCGAAGGTAGCGGAAATGATTGTACGCTCTAAGGCTTATGACAATGCCACTTCCTGTTCCACAGAAAATAATATTATTGTTTTCGAAAGCTGCTATGACGAATTTGTAGAAGAAATGGCAAAACACGGCGCGGTTCTCTTTAAGGAAGGTTCTGAAGAAAAAGCGAAATTACAGAAAACAATGTGGCCAAACACGCCAAACGATCACGTTCTGAACAGAGCCATTGTCGCGCAGAACGCGGAATCAATCGCCAAGCTGGCAGAAATTGACGTTCCGGAAGGAACAAAAGTTCTGATGGCCGAAGAACTGAATGGCTTCGGGCTGGATCATCCGTTCACAGGGGAAAAATTATCTCCAGTATCCGGGATTCAGAAGGCGAAAGATTTTGACGACGCAGTCGATAAGTTAATGAAGACTCTGGATTACATGGGGAAAGGCCATTCCTGCGGTATCCATACAGCCAATAACGAGTTGGTAGCAAAATTGGCTGCTGTCGTTCCAGTTACGAAGGTAGTTGTAAATCAGCCTCAGTGTCTGACGAACTCCGGCGGCTGGAACTGCGGATATCCGGTATCCATGACTCTGGGCTGCGGAACCTGGGGTGGAAACAGTGTTTCCCACAATGCGACTTGGAAAGATCTGCTGAACTTCACTTATGTATCCAGACAGATTCTGAACTGGAGACCGGATCCGAACGAATTGTTCCCGGCAGAGCTCAGAGAAAAAGTGGACAAATAAGAGCGGTATTTCGCGAAAATAATTTGAGTGTTAGGGAAAGGAGACCTATTTTAATCTCCTTTCCCATAAAAGGAGATTAAAAATGTCAGCAATTAAAGAAAAGAGTTTAAAATATAATCTGCATTCCTGGAGCGCTCAGGGTGCGATCGATCCGACCGTTATCACAAAAGCCGAGGGCATTTATTTCTGGGATGAAGATGGAAAGAAATATTACGACATGTCCGCTCAGCTGGTAAACTCCAATCTTGGGCATGGAAATAAAGCCATCGTAAACGCGATCAAAGAGCAGGCGGATAAGATTCCGTTCATCGGACCGGGATTTTCGCTTGATGTGCGTTCTGACGCGGCTGAGGCGATTGTCGAGGCATCCGGACTGAAAGGGGCGAAAGTGTTCTTCACAAACGCCGGCGCGGAGTCCAATGAAAACGCGATAAAAATGGCAAAGCAATACACTGGAAGATGGAAGATCTTTTCCATGTACCGCTGCTATCATGGGTCTTCTGCCGGCGCGGGTATGCTGACAGGCGAACCGAGACATTTCGCCAACGAGCCGGGCCCTGCGGGATTTGTAAAATACGACGGTCCCTATGCCTACCGCGCTCCGAAAGCGTGCAAATTCGAAAATGAAGATGATGTCGCGGATTTCTATCTGGAGCTTCTGACGAACCAGGTAAAATATGAGGGCCCGGAAAGCATCGCTGCAATCTTTATGGAATCGGTTGTCGGTTCTAATGGAATTCTGATTCCTCCCGCCAAATATGTAAAAGGTGTTCGGGAGCTTTGTACAAAATACGGAATTCTCCTTGTCTGTGACGAGGTAATGGCCGGCTGGTATCGAACAGGAACCTGCTTCGCCTTTCAGCAGTTTGAAATCGAGCCGGATCTGATCACTTTTGCCAAAGGCTGCACCTGCGGCTATGTACCTCTGGGCGGCGTTATCGCGTGTGAAAAGATTGCTAAATACTTCGATGATCACAAAATGATGTGCGGTCTTACCTACAGCGCCCATCCCATCGGCTGCGCGGCCGCTGTGGCCACTCTGAACGAATATAAGAACCTGAATATCGCTGATAATGTAGCAAAGCAGGGCAAAGTTCTGGGTCAGCTTCTGGAAGATCTGAAAGAAAAGCACGCCTGCGTGGGTGAAGTAAGATATATTGGACTGTTTTCCGCCTTTGAACTTGTCAAAGATAAGCAGACCAGGGAGCCGATTGTCGCCTTTAACGAGGATCCACAGGGGCTGATGAATAAAATTATAGGAATGCTGAAAAAAGAAGGATTCTATACATATTCACATGAAAATATGATTATCGTGGCTCCGCCTCTCATTATTACGGAAGAAGAACTGAGAGAAGCTATGGGAATCCTGGATAGAGTTATGGATTCAGTTGACAACATGATTAAATAGTTTTAGAGTTAGCTTGATCATGAAAAGTACTCCTTTTAAGAGCGTCTCATATTTGAGGCGTTCTTTTTTTGATCGTGAACATTTGTTTACATTTTGTTCTTTTTATGGTATCCTATTAAAAATAAATGAACTTTGGAGGCGCCGTTATGTTAAAAGAACGCGAACAGAAAATTCTGGATTATATGAAAGAGGAAATCAGGGAAAAGGGATATCCCCCAACGGTACGCGAAATATGCAGCGCGCTTCATATAAAGTCCACTTCCACTGCCCATAAGGACATTGACAGTCTGGTAAAAAAGGGATTCATCGTAAAGGACCCATCCAAGCCCCGCGCTTTGATGCTAGTCGATCAGGACGAACCCAACCTGACTCCCGAACCCCACATTGACAATGCGCGGCGCACGGATATTGTAGATATCCCGGTTGTCGGGCGCATCGCTGCCGGAACGCCAATCTTGGCCGAGCAGAACATCGAGGACTCTTTTCCCATACCTTCCCGTTTTCTAGGCAGCAGCACGAACTTCATGCTGGTTGTAAAGGGAGAAAGTATGATCGAAGCGGGAATCATGGACGGTGATTACATACTGGTTCAGCAACAGCAAACAGCCAGAAACGGGGACATTGTCGTAGCTATGGTTGACGGTTTCGAAAGTGAAGCTACAGTAAAAACCTTTTATAAAGAAGACGGCCATATCCGCCTTCAGCCGGAAAACGCGTCCATGAGTCCAATTATTGTCCAGGATGTACGGATTTTGGGAAAAGTAAGAGGCGTATTCCGTTATTTCTAAACAGAGACTGTAAAAAAGGGATCTGACCAGCAGATCCCCTTTTTTTATGCTTCTTTATTGTTCATATACCACGTTTCCATCCATAACGGTGAGCAGGATTTTCGTATCCTTAATATCATCCGCCGGAATCTCAAAAAGATTGCGGTCCATAACAACCACATCCGCGAGTTTGCCCTCTTCCAGAGAACCCAACTCATGATCTCTTCCGTAAACAAAGGCCGAACCCATTGTATTGGCTTTTAACGCCTCTGCTACTGTCAGGTATTCTCCGTTATCTACGCCAGCCATAGACCCGTCATGATTTTTCCGAGCCACTGTCGCGTAGATGCCAGGGAACGGATTATAGTGAACTACAGGAAAATCCGTACCCAGAGCGAGAACTGCCCCTGAGTCCAGGAAAGAACGGAACGCCCACTCATATCGGCAGCGCTCCTCGCCCAGACGAATAATTTTTTCATTCATCTCCAGCGGCAGGTGTTCCCCCTGCATGGAAGCGACAACTCCCAGTTCTTTAAATCTCGGAATATCATCCGGATGAATGGTTTCGATATGTTCGATGGTATTCACAAGGCCGTGCTTTCCATTTACTTTCAAGGATTCTTCAAAAGCGTCCAGCGCCATTCTGACAGAACCTTCCGCGATACAGTGAATTCTCACCGGAAGACCTGCCGCGTTAGCCGCGATTACGCTGGCATTGAGAGATTCCTGACTGTCCAAAGGAGCGCCCTCTCCGATGGTATCCGGCCGATCCGCGTACGGTTCCAGCAGCAGTCCGGTATAGGTTGATGTCACGCCGTCCAGGAATCCTTTCACACCCGTAACTTTGAAAGTCGGAGAATTAAACTCTTTTGCCCACTTCACCGCGTCGAAAAAATCTGTCCTTCTCATAAAAGCGGTATATGCGTGAACTCTGCTTGTAAATTCGCCGGCTTCCGCCATTTCTTTGAACACTTCGTAGCGATGATGGAACATTTCCTCATAATCATCCGCGCTCATTTCACTCAATGAAGTAACGCCATGAGCGGCCAGCCCTTTCATAAAGTGCCGCATAATCGCCTTCATCTGATCATCCGGGAAGTCATAATACTTGTTCCAGGCATAAGCCATCGCATCTGGTTCATAAACCAATCCGTCCAGTTCGCCGTTTTCATCGACGCCGACAGAACCCGCTACCAGTTCCATATCCGGAGTATACCCGGATTCCTCCAGCGCTTTCGTATTCATCCATATTGTGTGTGCGTCCGCGCAATTCATATACGCCGGCCGATCCGGCACCGCTTTGTCCAGCGATTCTTTGGTCGGCAACGGCGCGTCGTTCCAGTTCGCGGGGAACCATCCGAAACCTCGGATTCTCGGTTCCTCCGGATGTTCCGCCGCGTACTTTTTAATCATTTCAATAGCTTCTTCTTCGGAAGTGGAGGCCGTCAGATCAACAGTATGATCGCTATCCGCAACCGCGCCCCACCACAGATGATCGTGTCCGTCAACAAGACCTGCCGTAACCAGCTTGTCCTTGTAATCATACACCTTTGTGTCCGGCCCGATATACTGCGCCGCGTCTTCCATGTTTTTTCCAACCGCGGCAATCTTGTTTCCCTTTATTGCCACAAAACCGGAAAAAGGCTCGTCACTCACACTGTCGAAAATAGCGTTGCTTTTGATTACTAAATCCGCACTCATTTCGTCACCTCATTTCTTAGAATATAAATCCTGCGATCAGATAAAAAATGATCGTTACAATAATCGGTGGAACCAACATTGGCAGCGAAGTTCTCAGATAGTCAATGTTTCGGATCTTCGCGATACTTCCGCAAGTCAGCGTTACAGAGTCTCCGTAGAAGCAGGTAGCGCTTCCTGCCGCGCATCCCGCGATTACCGCGCCGATTACCAGATAGAGATTCGCGTCCAGCGCCTGTGCCAGCGGCAGCATAATCGGGAAACATACAGCAGCCATGCCCCAGAAGCTTCCGGTTACAAAACCCAGAATCATCAGAATAATAAACGCGATTACCGGCAGCAGCGGCGCGGTGATAATATCTACTACGCTGTTTACAACAAACGGCGCCAGGCCCAGTTCATCGTTGGCGTTCTGGAGTACAAAAGCACTGATTACAATCGCTGTTACTCCGAACATTTCCTCAAATCCTTTCGCAATAGAATCAAAGGCTTCTGTAAATCCGACCAGTTTCTGCGGAATATACATCAGGAAACAGATAACAATACCTACAATCAGGCCGTAAAGCAGTTCCTGGAAAACAAGAGTTACAACAATCAGCGCTACCATTGGGATCAGGAAGTTCAGGATATTAACGTCTTTTTTGTTTTCATTCTCATCCGCTTCTTCTTCCAGATCTTCCGGCAACAGCTTTCCGGTCTGCTCCGCTCTCAATTCCGCCTTCTTCATCAATCCAAACGGTTTGATAATCCGGAACTGATAAAGCAGCACAAAAATCAGAAGGACAAAGGCAAAGAACATAAACGGAATCGCTTTAATCACTTCCTGCAGCCCTTGCCCGGCTTCCAGCCCCAGAGTCGTTTCCAGCTGTCCGCTCATAAATACGCCCCACAGTGACAGCGGGATGAGAATACAGGTACAGCAGGCCACGGAATTAATTTCAAACGCGAACATCTCTCTGGACATTTTGTTTTCATCCGCGATTTTGCGGTTTGATACACCCGCTCCCAGAATACTGAAATAATTGTCCAGGAAAAAGATGATTCCCATGATCCAGGCAAGAAGACCTGTCTTTTTCTTATTCGTTGCGAATTTTAACCCTAGCTTTGTGAAACCGGAAATCGCGTTGGCTCTTTCAAGCAAATGAATATAAATTCCAAAAAGTCCAAATACGACTACATAATACGCCGATTCCCCTAGTTCTCCGTAGAGTGAATCCAAATAAGCAACAATAAAATTCTGTTTTGCCAAAATGACAAATCCCACCAGAGTACCTAAGATAAGTGGCTCCAGCGCTCTCTTTGTAATTATGGCACTTACAATTACCACCAGTACGGGTATCAGACTAAGGATCCCGTATGTAGAAGCTCCATCCATAGCAACTTCTCTCCTGGTATATTGTAATTGACTCATTTAGCAAGTCATCTACAAGATACACTGGTATATTGTAATTGACTCATTTAGCAAGTCATCTACAAGATACACTTTCCTTTCTATCAACCTTCTTC
>NZ_JACRYT010000019.1 GCF_014333425.1 Zhenpiania hominis
GGACAGACTTCGAATTCATATCAAAATCAACGATGCGAAGCATTATCAGATCGACCAAACAGTTAGACAGCACAATTAAGAAAAAATAGCACATATCGATGCAAAACACAAAAGCTTGCTAACCCAGTATTTCCAAGGGATAACAAGCTTTTTTATCTAATTAACTGTCAAAGATGGGGATATATACCACAGCGCGCGACAGCCTGTCAACAAATCCAGACATCCACCACAATCTTTTCACTCTTTGTCATCTCTTTGAAAGCAGTTATTTTTCTATTACTGGAACAATCATATTTTCAATAGCATTTCTGAGCTTTGGGTGACGGATGATAAAATGAATCGCAGGCGATTTTCCTTTGGATACCATTACCCATTCCCCCTCGTGAATGACAATTTGTATATTCCTGAAGGCATTTGTATTTGTCAACTTTACAGAATAATTCTCATGAGTATCAGCAAATTTCTTTGTCTGTGATAAATGTTCGGTATAATCCTCATAGGTATATGCGAGGTCTTTTTCGTAAAACAAACCGGACAGGCTCAAAACAGGCGGGAACTGTGAAAACTCCTCTTTCGTAAGCGACGGTATTTCATCCTCAACTGCACTGTGGGAAAGGATCGTTTCAAAATAATTTCTCTGAACCGACGCATATTCAAGAATCTGCTGTTTTTCTGTCTCTGGGATAAAATGAGCCTGCAAAAAGGATATCAGATATTCCTCACTCATAGTATAAAGAGGCGGCGCAGCCAGAATGGAACGGCGATTGCCCTGCGACTTGATATCGGCAAGCAAGAACGCCTTTAACTCATTGTGTGTATCCTCACGATAAATATCCATTAAAGGCAACGCTTTTTTCAGCAAATTATTTGCCAGCTTTTTATAAAAAGCAACCTCGTCCTTTTGCTTGGTCAAATAATATTTCCCGTTTGCGTGACAGCCGGAAATCGCTTCGCCCGTCAGTGCGGCGCTGCCCGAAACCTTTAGCAAGTGCATAAACACATTATTCTGCGCGCCCTTAAGATAATACGGTGAAATCTGTCCCGTCATATACATCGGAATCCAGCTTTCAAGCCCTAACATTATATCATTAAAAGAACGGTCGATATGATGTATCTGATTAAGGTGCAGTCCCTTTTTCAACATCATTGCCATTCCGAACATCCACCGTTTCGGAAAGTCCGGGTCTTTTGCCATTTCCTCCATCGGCATATCGCTATACATAATGACGGATTCAGAGGATTTGGACAATACGGTGGCTTTCAGAAAATCAAGCTCGCTATCCATCATTTGCTTTAAACCGAAATAGCTTTTGGATGTCGGAAGCTGAAATGGAACGCTCGGCACTTTTAATTCGTCAAAATGAATTGCTCTTATGTATTCATTCAAATCAAAGGAATCAAGCTTTTGTAAAAAATCAAAAGTATAATCCTTGGATACATGAACTCCGCTTGTCAGCCATTCGGAAAGTTTTTTATGATATATGGATTCATCGGCAATATCTTTCGGAGAACAGCCAATCAGTTCTGCAACAACAGACAATTCGTTTTCGTTCGTATAACGACGCACAATAAATCGTAAAATATCCGCAGCAAACTTCTGCGGGTCAGCCGGCTGACGCTGACCGTTTCGGATACGGGAAATATGAGACGCGTCATAATTTATACTTTTGGAAAGCTCCGAAACACTAACCGACAATACGGAGATCAGTGTGTTAAAATTGTTTCTCAACTTTTCATAATCAAAATTTTGTCTATTGGTACAAAACGGTAATAATTCATTTTCAAGTAAATCCGTGGAAAATCCGTCAATATTCCTTTTCTCCGCAAGTTTGATCATCCCATTTATCAAGTTTGCAAGCTGTTCGCTGTCCGGAATTCTTTCGCCGCTGCGGTAACGGGAAAGTGTTGCGGCGGAAAGTCCGGAGCTTTCCGCCAAATCCTTTGCGGTACAATCCAAACGGATGATACATTCGTTTAATTTATCCTTAAAATCCATCTTTGTCACCTCATTTGTATTCAACTATATAAACAGTCTAACGAAAAATGGTAATAAATCAATAAAAAACCAACGGGATTTCCGCGTTGACAATGGCAAATGCAGAAACAATCTTTCGTTCATTGTTTGAGTTGATTATACTAAAGTCAAAGTAAATTTTAAAGAACATTGAAAATCTTACAGAGGAGGAAACGAAAATGGAAAGACAAAAGAAAGGGAAGCGTTTGATTTCATTAACCGTGTGTCTTCTGATGGTGGCAACATTGATGCTTCCGATGAACGTATCAAGAGCCAGTGCAACAACATTACAGAATCCAAGAACCGCATCGGACGGAGTGGTTACCTGGGACTGCGTATACTTCGGACATTATCCGCAAAGTTCCGATGGAAAGGGCGGATTCAAAAACGACCCGATCAGATGGCGGGTTTTGTGGGTACAGGGAAATGAAGCCTTCTTGTTCGCAGATAAAATTCTGGATATAGGTATTCCATACAATCAGGATAAAACCTTTCCGGATCTGACTTGGAAAACCTGCACCATACGAAGCTGGCTGAATGGATATGGAGGTAACTCCAATCTGAATGAAGCCGACTATACTTCAGACAACTTTATCAACCGCGCCTTTACAGCCAATGAACAGATTGCAATTCTGCAAAAGACAATTGAAAACGCAGATAATCCAGGATATCACAGCGTAGGCGGGAATCCAACTTCAGACAAGTTATTTCTCCCATCCATTGGAGAAATGAAAACCACGTATTATGGATTTTCGGCGGACTATTATAGCAGTGATAGTAGAGAAACGGTGATGACAGCATACACAGCGCATAAAAGCGAAGCGCTATTCGGCCCAAGCGAAAGTAACAGTAACGGATACTGGCTGCGTTCGCCGGGTTCCGTCAGTGATAAGGCCGCAAGCATCAACCTCGCGGGTTTAATCAACCTGAATGGCAGTTGGGCCACCCATAATTATGACGGCTTGCGACCGGCTTTGTATTTAAATCTGAACTCGGATCTCTGGTCCTATGCCGGAGTAGCAACTTCGAGGGATCATTGGGATCAGCCGACCCCAACACCCTCAGAACCGACAGCGCCTATCACAAAAGTTTCACAGACCATTACAGCAAAATCCTTCACGAAAACTTACGGCAATAAGGCATTTAGCCTGGGAGCGAAAGCCAAAACAAAACTGTCCTATCAATCCAGCAACACGAAAGTGGCAACAGTCAGCAGCACCGGAAATGTTACCCTGAAAGGACCGGGAAAGGCAACTATTACCATCACCGCTGCGGCCACCAGCCAGTATAACAGTGCGACCAAGAAGATCACCATCACGGTAAAGCCAAAGAAAGCAGTGCTGAAAAAAGCAAAATCCACGAAAAAACGCACGCTCAAAGTGATGTGGAAGCGGGATACAAAAGCGACAGGCTATCAGGTTGTGATTGCTCAGAATAAAAATTTCAAAAAAGGCAAGAAGACTGCTCTGATTAAGAAGAACAAGACCACTTCCAAGACCTTCAAGAAGCTGAAGAGCAGGAAGAACTATTACTATAAAGTACGGGCATACAAGCAGGTTGGCAACACTAAGATTTATGGAGCCTACAGCAAGGCGAAACAGATTAAAGTAAGATAAGTATCGTTAAGGTTATTCAATTTTTCAAGAAAATACAATGTAAAAAATGAGGCTGTTGTATTGACGAATTTTGATCGTTAATGCGACAGCCTTTTACTTTTTTTACGTTGACTTGGTACGCCATTTCAGGTGGATTTTACATCAACCCACGATAATTTGTGATATTTTATAAAGCCAGTATATATTGAAAATCAGCATTTTTACCGTATCTGGCGAATATCATAAGGCGTGTTCTGATAAACATAGTAATTGAGCCAGTTTGAAAACAGCAGGTTGGCGTGAGCACGCCACCGGAAAAGGATCTCCTGTTCCGGATCATCATCTTTGAAATAATTGGCCGGCACCTGAATGTCCATTCCCTTTTTCACATCACGGAAATATTCTCCAGCCGGAAGACTGAATCACCGCATTCAGCACAGGAAGCAGGATTAGTCCTCCCAGACCGCTTCCGATAAAGGTAAACCCCCTGACCGTACCTCTGATTTTCCCTCCGAACCAGTTGTTGATAATGATCGACACCGGAAGAACCGTACAATTTGAGAATCCCACCCCCAGCAATACGGCACCGACATAAAACCAGGAAATACTTCCCGCATTGGCAAGGATAACATATCCTGCCACTGAGCAAAGGGCAGAGATCACCATAATCAGCTTGATATTTCCCTGCGCCATGCGCTTTCCAAAATACGCGGTTACGATTACGCTGCAGACCGTGAGAATTGTCTGATACATGACAAACTGCGCCCGATCCACCATTTCAAACTGGGAGATTGGACTTTCCCAAAGTTAAAGATACCACATCAATCCCACGCTGACTTTTGCTCAACTGATACAGCCGGAGGGCTGGATAACAAGAAAAGGCGGTATGCGCCCCGTGGAGGGGGTAGCGTACCGCCTTTTCTTGTGGGGGTTTCCAAAGGGGGCAACGCCCCCATTTGGCACACGACTTTGCAAAGCAAAGTGTAGTGTGTTATACGCTCTGTCGGCGTTGCCGTGAAAATGCCGTTGCCGCCGGGGAGGGCAAGGGCATTTGAAGCGGCAGGAAAACAGGGCTGTGCTTGCGTGGCGTGGAGCCGCAAGCGCAGGTCTGGTTTCATCGGCAGACAGGGCGTATATGAAAGCCCCGTCCCTCGTCCTACGCTCCAACTTGTGGACAAAGTGTCCCGAAGTTGTGACCACACTCCCGGAAAAGTAGCAGGACAGCGGGCAACTGTCAAGGCTGAAATGAACGGATTTACACCCGGCCTTGACCGCCGCCCGCCGTCCCGCTAAATGGGTGGACAAGGCGGCCAATCCCCCAAAGTGCTTGGCCGCCTCTTTCTGATTTTGGAGCGTTTCTTTTCTAAAAATTGAAATGGGCGGGAAGCCATTTTAGGGCTTTCCCGCCTTGATTGCCCATCAGCAAAGACAGGCGGGACTGTCAACGGCGGCGCATGAAATGCGCCGTTCATCTTGACCGTTGACTGCCTCGGCAGGCTTTGCTATTGAGAAAACAATAGTTATCTTACATCTTATCTTTTTTACAAACTACGCAGAGCCAGCCTTTTTTATTTTTGTGTATTTTTATGTCTGTAAAACCAGCACCCTCTAAAGATTTTTTTACTTGTTCAGAATTGTATATTTTCATTCCTTGTATAATCTTAGTCCACTTTTCTTCTTTGGAATTTTCACCATTTGATTCGTTGCAAATCATAAAAGTTCCGCTGCCTTTCAAAACTCGATATACTTGCTTAAATGCCTCATTAATATCAGACCAAAAATATATTGTTTCAAACGCAGTAATTATATCAAAAGTTTCATTTCCGAAAGGAAGTTTCATTACATTACCTTGCAAGATTTCGCAACGCTTATTTTCTATTTCTTCCTTATTGATTTTTTGGGATTTTATTACACTAATTTCTGAATAATCAATACCAGTCACTTTGCCGTATGGAGTTTTTGCCAATAGCCTTTTTACATTTGCTCCACCGCCACACCCAATATCCAGACATATGTAATTATTTCTAATTTCTATATGCGTAAATCCCCATTCAGCCATAGATGAATGTCCCGTATTCATCATATTAACCATAATTTTGCCGCCAATCCCTTTGGGCTTACAAGTATTTTGAAAAAAAGACATGCATAATGCTCCTTTCGTGGTTAGCTTTAACTAACTGCATTATATCACATTTTCTTTTTGCGGACAACGAGAATTTTATTTTCTTTTTTTTATGATTACTTTCCCACCTGCTCAATCATCTTCTTCGCTAACTGCTGGAACAGGTCGGCAGTTTCGTTGTCCATCGGCGCAAGCTGTCCGATCTGTCCGGCAACCATCGCCGCTACATCGTCAATGGAAAGCGGGTTTTGTTTCTGCTCCGCCAGTGCGTCCTGCATGGCTTGGAACATAGCGGCGGTCACAGCTTCTCCCGGCTGTTCCCCGTTGTCAATGTCTTTCTTAATATCCCGCAGGATAGTGAGGAACACATTTTTGATTTTCTCAATCTCCGCTTCATGTTCCCCCATCTTTTGGGCGTTCAAAAGCTGTAAATCCTGCTTTGCTTCCGCCCGGTGTTCCGGGTGTTCTTTCATCAGGTCGGACAGGGAAGCCGTTGCTATCTCGATAAGCTGGTTTCGTGCCATTATCCCCTTTGCCGCCGTGTCCTGAAAATAAATCCGTATCAAATCTATCAGCTTGGGAAAATTCCTGTGTTCCAACAGGCGGTTGAGAATTTGCACATCAACAGCACCCGTCACAAGCCCCCTCACGGCTCCCTCGGACAAGCCTAATTCAGAAATATCGTAGCTTTTACGGACGCTCACGGTGGACAAGCCCAGTATGTAGTCTGTCGATACCTTAAATTCCTTTGCCACACCCATGAGAATATCACTGCTGACCGTTCTCGTTTCGCCGTTGACAATGCGGCTCAACTGGGAAGCGGAAACGCCTATCTTCTCCGCAAGCTCCTTTTGTGTGATGTGGTTCCCGTTGCATAAATCGGAAATCCGCTGTCCGGGTGTTCCGGGTAAAGCCATAGATACGCACCTCCTCCGCATACTTCCATTATACAGAATGATTGCAAAAATGCAATTTCCAAAGTGTAAACTTCATCAAAATGCAATTCTCGCAAAATTCCGGGGATTGCATTTTTTTCGTGTAGACTTAGGGTAGTTCATCGATGGACAGCACCTTGAAAACAGAATGACCGTCCGAAAAGGAATACCCCGGCTGGGGAAGCACCGCAAGGAGCCGGACTTCGGGACAAAATGTCCCGAAGTTGCGGGGAGCGTGCCAACGCCGGAACACGCCGCAGAAATGGGGCAGGAAACCTTTTCGGGGAGAACGGCAACGGAAAGCAAAATGGAGGGAACGCATGAGAGATAACCCCTATAAAGACTTGCCGCCACTGGAACGCAGGCCGGACGGTTCCCTTTACCGCATGACACCGGCGCAGAGAAAACAGGCGGCCAGCCTGATACGCCGGGAGTGCAGTTGCTGTGAGGACGGCAACTGCATTGTCCTTGATGATGGGGACACCTGCACCTGCCCGCAGACGATTTCTTTCTCGGTCTGCTGTAAGTGGTTCCGCTGGGCGGTCTTGCCGCTGGACGGGACGCTGGAAGCGGAAATTTTCCGGGATAAGGACTTGAAACGCTGTGCGGTCTGCGGCGGTGTGTTCGTCCCCAAATCCAACCGGGCAAAATACTGCCCCGGCTGTGCCGCCAGAGTTCACAGGCGGCAGAAAACCGAAAGTGAACGGAAAAGGAGGTCTGCTGTGGACAGTTAGGAGCGAAAAAAGCCTTGATTTATCAGGCTTTGCAAGCCCCAAACCGGGGCAGGTGGTATAAAGTATCGCCCGCCCCGGAAAACGGGCTTCTAACCGTCCACAAAACGAACTATGACAAATACCATCTATATCCACCAGCCGGAAAAGGCGTTCAGCTTCACCCGGCTCCCGAATTTTCTCTTTGAAGCCCCCACATTCAAGCCCCTGTCCAACGAGGCAAAGGTTCTGTACGCCTTTATCCTGCACCGGACAGAGTTATCCCGCAAGAATGAGTGGGCGGATGACTGCGGACGGATTTTCCTGTATTACCCTATCTGTGAAGTGGTTGACCTGCTCCACTGTGGGCGGCAGAAAGCGGTGAACACCCTGCGGGAACTGCAATACGCCGGACTGGTGGAGATCCAGAAGCAGGGCTGTGGAAAACCCAACCGCATTTTCCCAAAATCCTATGAAGCGGTTCCAAACACCGACTTCAAGAAATCCCGTTCTGGTACGCCGGAGGACTGAAAACCGTACTCATGAAGTACGGAAACCGCCCCCTTGAAGTACGAAAACCGGACGGTATATAGAAATACAAAGATTAAAATGATCTATTTATATCCATTCCTATCGTATCAGAGATAATTCCGGCGGGATTTTCCCTGTGGAAAACCCCGGATAGGAAAGGAATGGGGAAAGGAGCAGAATGGCACAACACGCAATTTTACGGTTTGAGAAGCACAAGGGCAACCCGGCAAGGCCGCTGGAAGCCCATCACGAAAGACAGAAAGAACAATACGCCAGCAACCCCGACATTGACACAAGCCGGAGCAAATACAACTTCCATATCGTCAAGCCGGAGGGACGCTATTACCACTTCATTCAGAGCCGGATTGAGCAGGCCGGGTGCCGAACCCGCAAGGACAGCACCCGGTTTGTCGATACGCTGATAACCGCCAGTCCGGAGTTTTTCAAGGGGAAATCCCCAAAGGAGATACAGGCGTTCTTCCAAAGGGCGGCGGACTTCCTTATTGGACGGGTAGGACGGGAAAATATCGTGTCGGCGGTGGTACACATGGACGAGAAAACGCCCCACCTGCATTTGACCTTTGTTCCGCTGACAAGGGACAACCGCCTGTGTGCAAAGGAGATTATCGGCAACCGGGCAAACCTGACGAAGTGGCAGGACGATTTTCACGCCTATATGGTAGAGAAATATCCCGACTTGGAGCGTGGGGAAAGTGCCAGCAAGACAGGCCGGAAGCATATCCCCACCCGGCTTTTCAAACAGGCGGTTTCCCTCTCCAAACAGGCCAGAGCCATTGAAGCCGCCCTTGACGGCATTAACCCGCTGAACGCCGGAAAGAAAAAAGAGGAAGCCCTCTCCATACTGAAAAAGTGGTTCCCGCAGATGGAGAATTTCTCCGGGCAACTGAAAAAGTACAAGGTCACAATCAATGACCTGTTAGCGGAAAATGAAAAGCTGGAAGCAAGGGCAAAGGCCAGTGAAAAAGGCAAGATGAAAGATACGATGGAACGGGCAAAGCTGAAAAGCGAATTGGACAATTTACAGCGGCTGGTTGACCGTATCCCGCCGGATATACTGGCGGAGCTGAAACGGCAGCAGCGGCACACGGTAAAGGAAAGGTGATAGATATAAGCAGAAATTTTCGCCGCCTCTGTGCGGCATTGTACCTTGAAAACTGAATATGGAGGACACTGGATGGCAAAAAGCGAAAGCGATATTTTTACACCCCGGACAGGGCAGGTCATACAAGCAGAGAACGGCACGCAGTATTTTGTATGTGGGAACAACCGTATAAAAATCTCCGAACACTTCGCCGCAGGCGGGAAGCCCCTCGGTGATCTGATTGTAGATGTGGTGCGGTATACCGCAGAAAAAGCCGCTTCAACCTGATAGCCCATCATTGATAACACGCCCACGCTTATGATATAATTGCCATAGAGCAAAAGTATTGTAAGCGTGGGTTGTTTCTTTAGAAGGAGGATTTTTAACGGTGAAACAACCTTACAATACTACGATTTACAACACGGCGCTTTATATGAGATTGAGCCGGGACGATGAACTGCAAGGAGAAAGCGGGAGTATTCAGACACAACGCATGATGCTCCGGCAATATGCCGCCGAGCATGGCCTGAATGTCATAGATGAATATATCGACGATGGATGGTCTGGAACGAACTTTGACAGGCCGGATTTTCAGAGAATGATTGATGACATTGAGGACGGGAAAATCAACTGCGTTGTTACGAAGGATTTATCCCGCTTAGGCAGAAACTACATTCTGACCGGCCAGTACACGGAAATCTACTTTCCCAGCAAAGGCGTTCGCTATATCGCTGTCAATGACAATGTGGACACCATCAACGGAGAAAATGAGCTTGCCCCATTCCTCAACATTTTGAATGAAATGCACGCCCGCCAGACCAGCAAAAAGGTAAAAGCGGCCATGCGGACACGGTTTGCAAATGGCGCACACTATGGAGCCTATGCCCCGCTGGGCTATGTAAAAGACCCAGATAAAAAAGGCCATCTTTTGATTGACCCGGAAACAAGGTGGATTATCGAAAAGATTTTTGACCTTGCCGTTCATGGCCGGGGAGCCGCCAGCATTACACGGATTTTGGTCGAAGAAAAAGTACCTACTCTCGGCTGGCTGAATTTCCAGAGATACGGCACTTTCGCAAATATCTATGCCGGAGCGCCGGAGGAAAAAGCCTATGCGTGGACGATAGCGCAGGTAAAAAGTATTCTGAAAGAGGAAACCTATATCGGACACAGCGTCCACAATAAGCAGACCAACATTTCATTCAAAAACAAGAAGAAAGTACGCAAGCCAAAAGAGGAATGGTATCGTGTGGAGAACACCCACGAAGCGATTATTTCCGAAGATGTGTTCCGTCAAGTACAGGAGCAGATTTGCAACAGGCGCAGACGGCAGAAGAATGGCACAACACAGGTATTTTCCGGGCTGGTAAAATGTGCGGACTGCGGCTGGTCGCTGGCCTATGGTGTGAACAGTCAAAACAAAAATCCCTATGCCCACTACCATTGTAGCAAGTACGGGCAAGGATTGCACCAGTGCTCCATGCACTATATCCGCTATGATGTGCTTTACGCCTATGTCCTTTCCCGTCTGCAATACTGGTCTGTGCTGGCACAGCAGGACGGAGACAAACTTCTGAAACGGCTACTTAACGCCAGCGACAAGGAACGCAATACTGCAAGGAAGCGGCAGACAGCCGAACTGAAAAAGGCGGAAAAGCGCAAAGCAGAAGTAGACACCCTGTTTGCAAAAATGTATGAGGACTGGTCTGCCGGACGCATCACAGAATACAATTTCAATATGCTGTCCGAAAAGTATCAGGGCGAACAGCGAGAATTGGACGCAAAAATTGAACGGCTTCACGAAGCGATGGAGGCCGCCGCCCAGACAGCGGTTGACGCTGAAAAGTGGATAGGTCTGATGAAACAGTATGTCAATCCCACAGAATTGACGGCTGAACTTCTGAATACGCTGATTGAAAAAATCCTTGTCCATGAAGCGGTCAAAAGTGAGGACGGAAGCCGGGAACAGGAGGTAGAAATCTTCTACCGCTTTATCGGCAAAATCGAATGACACATCTTGAGATACCCAACAATATCTTTAACTAAGGGAAACGGGCAGGAATTATCCAGACATTCAACTGATCGTTTCCATATCTGACGTATTGGATCTTTCGCTGGATACTTTACTGAGAGAGGAGAGTGATATTGTGCAGGAAATCGCAAACGATACGCGAATACGAAAATCCCAAACCAGAAAAATACGTGTGCTGAAAGTTCTGATCCTGCTCTGCTGGCTGGTATGTATATTGGGAGTTTCTAAAGGTCTTGAATATCAGGACCTATCTTCTCCGGAGCAGATTGTTTCGATAAAAGCTTCTGAAGGAAAACTGGAGATCGTAACGGATCTTCCTTTTTATCGGAGTCTATCCGGCGACTATATGTCCGGAAATGCTGCAGAAGTCAACGATACCATGGAACTATCTCTGGTCACTAGGATAGATCTGTCTATGAAAAATGAGGAAACCATTCAGATCGATATTCGCGATCTGGGAAATGGGGCAGAATTGAAAAAAGTAAACATCGTCGATGAAAAAGGAATTGTAAAAACGGTTTACCTGTAGCGGGTATACGCAATTCAAGTAAATTCAGCAACGGTGTGCACCTGCCGCTATTAGCAGCCGGCAGCGCCTCATTCCTCAAAGTTCCGATCGTACAAAAGCGCTCCGTTCAGCACCACCAGCACGGAACCGGCGTTATGAACCAGGGCTCCGGTCACCGGATTCAGCAGCCCCAGCACCGACAATCCGACCGCGATGGCGTTAATGCACATGGAAGCCGCGATGTTCCCTCTTATCGTATTCAGGGCAGATCGGGAAAGACGGGTGAGATACGGAATTCTCGACAGTTCTTCGCTCACAAGCGCGATGTCCGCCGCCTCCACCGCGATGTCACTTCCCATGCTTCCCATTGCGGCCCCTACATAAGCGGTTTTCAGAGCCGGCGCATCGTTCACTCCGTCTCCGATCATGCAGACCATCTTTCCTTCCGCCTGCAGCCGCGTAATTTCCGCTACCTTGTCTCCCGGAAGCAGCTGCGCGCGAATATTGGAGATCCCCGCCTGCTCCGCCAGGTAACAGGCGGTCCGCTGGCTGTCTCCTGTCAGCAGACAGGTTCCGGCTCCCAGCTCTGAAAGCTTCTGTATCATAGCCTTCGCGTCCGGCCGAAGGGTATCTGACAGTCCGATCAGTCCTATACAGACGCCCTCTTCCCCAATGAGGATGCAGGCCTTCCCCTGCCGCTGAAGCTTTGCCAGTTGTTTTTCCGCCAATTCATTCAGCGCGATTCCGTTTTCCTTCAGATACCGGCTGCTACCGCAGAACACATTTTTTCCGGCCACTTCCGCCCGGACGCCCTTTCCCGGAACCATATGAAACGTCTCTGCCCGCGGCAGATTCTGACAGGCCACCCCCGATTCGGCAGCAAAGGCGACAATCGCTTTTCCGAGGGGATGTTCACTCCTGGATTCCACCGCGGCCGCCAGTTCCAGCAGACGCTCCCGATTCCTATCATCCCCATGCGGCTCCAGAACAATAACATCACTGACTTTTGGCGCGCCAAAGGTCAGCGTTCCCGTCTTGTCAAAGGCAATGGTGTCCACCTTGCCCATCTTCTCCAGCGCCTCACCGGATTTGATAATCACACCGTGTTTTGCCGCCTGACCGATGGCCGCCATGACCGAAACCGGCGTTGCCAGAGCCAGGGCACAGGGGCAGAACACCACCAGTACCGTCACGCCCCGGGTCAGAGCAGCCGTCAAATCGACTCCCAGCAGCCAGTTGATAACAGCCGCCGCCACTGCGATAAACAAAGCGATGGGCACCAGCCACACAGACCATTTGTCCGCGGTTCGCTGAACCGGAGCCTTCTTTTCCTCCGCTTCCTCTACCAGCCGTATCAGCTTTTGCAGGGACGAGTCTGCCCCCACTTTGGTCGCCCGGATGTCGACAGCGCCAAAACAGTTGAGGGTTCCGCAGTAGACCTCATCTCCCGCTTCTTTATCTGCCGGCAGGGATTCACCCGTCATGACTGACTGATCAACAGAGGTCTGCCCTTCCACAATTACACCGTCAACCGGGATTTTTTCGCCGGGAAGAATTCGCAATAGATCCCCTTCCTGAATCTGCTCCGCGGGGATCTTCTCTTCCCGAACCACTCCGTTCTCCGCTGTCAGACGGCGTCCTTCCTGAGGCGCCAGGGCAATCAGCTGTGACAGCCCCTTTTTCGCCCGTGCTACAGTCCTATCCTCCAAAATCGCGCCGATTGCCATAATAAACGCGACTTCCCCCGCCGCAAAAAGTTCTCCAATGCTCAGGGACGCTACCATGGCCATAGAGATCAACAGCGCTGACGAAATCCATTTTTCGAAAAACAAACGGGTCAGAGCCAGATACAGCAGAGGGTATCCGGACAACACCACCGTAATCCAGGCGGGATCCAAAATCGGATTAACGTCCGCCAGCAGCATCACAAGACTTGCCGCCAGGCAGACTCCCGACACTGCCGTCATTTTCACTCCCGCAAAAAAATCACTGATTCTTTTCAGCATATACCGGTCCTCCCTCTTGCGATTTTTTCTAAAATAGAATACAATTTGTATATTATCAAACATTTTGTTCGATAATATTATAAAGGATCTGTAGAAAACCGGGCAAGAAACAATCCCTCCGGAATGTTCAATACGAAACAATTCGGCGGATTTGTCCGAAAAAAGGAGGACCCTCATGGACAGACGGCAACAGAAAACACGGGACGCGATATTCCGCGCGTTTACCGAATTGTTATCAAAGAAAAGCTATACGAAAATTACGGTACAGGAAATCATTAACGAAGCTAATATCGGAAGAAGCACCTTTTACGCCCATTTCGAAACCAGGGACGAACTGCTGAAAGAGCTTTGCACGGATCTGTTTACCCACGTTTTTTCACAGACACTTTCCAGCGAACATACCCATGACTTTTCCGCTTCCGCGGGCGATCCCGGAGCTATGATCGTGCATATCCTCTATCACCTGCGAGATAACCGTAAAAACATCGTCAGCCTGCTCTCCTGTGAAAGCAGCGAGCTGTTTTTATCTTATTTCAAGCAGTACCTGCGCGAATTCGTCACCGCTCACCTGCTTGCGGAACTGGGCCAAAGCAGCGGGACCATTCCGGAAGAATTTCTGATCAATCATATTACCTGCAGCTTTATCGGAATGGTCGAATGGTGGGTGCGGCAGGATTTAAAACAATCGCCGGAGGAGCTGGCCGGATATTTCGAGCAGGTGATCCTGCCCGTCATACATTGACAGCAGTTCCGGACAATGATATGGTATACATAGAGTTAGTTATATCTAACTCCCTAAAAGGAGGATTACTATGAACTCAATTTTACTCGCGTTTCTTCTGACCCTGCTGGCTGGCCTCAGCACAGGAATCGGAAGCGGTATCGCGTTTTTAACCAAACATACAAACCGAAAATTTCTTTCCGTCAGTCTGGGATTTTCCGCAGGTGTCATGGTATACGTTTCCATGATCGAAATTTTTGTAAAAGCCCAGGATTCTCTGACTTCCGATCTGGGAGAAAAAATGGGGAACTGGATTACCGTCCTGTCTTTTTTTGGCGGAATGCTGCTCATCGCCCTCATTGACAAGCTGATCCCTTCCGAACAAAATCCCCATGAAGTAAAGTCGGTGGAAGAAGAAAGCAGAAAGCCGAAAAACCTTATGCGCATGGGAGTATTCACCGCCTTTGCCATTGCCCTTCACAATTTTCCGGAAGGGCTCGCTACCTTTGTCTCGGCCCTGCAGGATCCCGGCGTGGCAATTCCCATTGTCTGCGCCATCGCCATCCACAATATCCCGGAGGGGATCGCGGTTTCCGTACCCATCTATCACGCTACCGGTTCGAGAATCAAAGCCTTCCGCTACTCGTTCCTTTCCGGACTGGCAGAGCCGATAGGCGCTCTGGTGGGCTGGCTGGTACTGATGCCCTTTATGAACGACGTTATCTTCGGCGTAATTTTCGCGGGGGTCGCCGGAATCATGGTTTTCATTTCCTTTGATGAGCTGCTGCCTGCTGCCCGGGAATACGGCGAGCACCATCTTTCTATCTACGGTCTGATCTCCGGCATGGCGGTCATGGCCGTCAGTCTGCTGCTTTTCTTGTAAAAACAAGGGATTTAATTTTCATAAGTCCGGATAATCGTTTCCGCCACTTCGCTTCGCTTTGTGCAGCTGTCCATAGCGGACTTCTCAATATACCGGTGCGCCTGCGCCTCGCTCATATTCAGATGCTCCATCAGAACCAGCTTGGCCCGGTTTACAAGACGGATTTCTTCCATTTTCCGCTGGAGAGAGGAAGCCTCTTTTTCCAGCGCTCCCACTTTCCTGCGCATAGCGGCCAGCAGTCCGACAGCCTGGGAAGCCAGCACCCGGTTTACCGGTTTGGACAGCACTAAAACGCCGAATTTTCCCGCCTTTTCCGAAACCGGCCCGAAGAACTCCGATCGCACCAGCATCAGAACTCCCATATTGTGAGTATCTGCCGCCTGGATCGCGAACTGCGTTCCAAATTCATCTTTCAGCGGGGCGTTGATAATAAGGACGTCAACCGGCGATCGGAGAATGGTCCGTTTCGCCTCGCCGATTGAGGACACCGAGCCGATGGGTGAAAAAGAGGCGGACGGAAGAAGATCCCGCAGCAGATGCTCCGCCTTTTCACTTGAAGAGACGATCAGCACCCGGAGCCGCTTTTGTTCACGGTTCATCTTCCATCACCTCCTTTCCTGCTCCTTCCACGCCTATCCAATGAGAATTTCCGGCATATACCGCTTTATCAGTTCGCTCTGAGCCGCGCACAGTCTGGCTTCTTCCAATGTGGCCGGCAGTACGTCCAGCTGTGATGTCACTGCCGGAGCCGCCTTAAACAGATTTTCATCCAACGGCTTACGGAGCCGATAATTGTTTTGAACCCCTTCCATGCCCGCGTACAAAATCAGGGCGTAAGCAAGGTACGGGTTCGTCATCGGATCCGGAGATCGCAGTTCAAATCGTCTGTACTCGCCTTTTGCCGCCGGAATCCGGATCAGCTGCGAACGGTTTTCTGACGACCAGGTAATATACCGGGGAGCCTTTTTTTCACCAAGCCGCAGATAAGACTGGGGCATTGTGTTGAGATAGGCTGTAATCTCCCGCATCGACCGCAGAACTCCCTCAATGAAAGGATCCTGCACGTTTTTTTCTTGCGAGCTTTTTACGGAAACATTAATATGCAGGCCGTTTCCGCTTTCTCTGGCAAGAGGCTTTGGCGAAAAATCCGCGTAGAGACCGTCCTGCATGGCGATATTCTGGGCTACCGATTTAAAAATGACCGCGTTGTCCGCCGCTGTCAGAGTATCCCCGTAGCGAAAGTCAATTTCATTCTGCCCCGGCCCTTCTTCATGGTGAGAGCTCTCCGGCTGAATGCCCATTTCACTTAGGGTCAGGCAGATATTGCGCCGGACATTTTCTCCCCTGTCTTCGGGAGTAGAGTCCATATACCCGGCCCGATCCAAAGGAGTTCTGGTGGGATAGCCGTTCTCATCGGTTTCAAACAGATAAAATTCAAATTCCGAACCAAAGGAGCAGGAAACTCCCCGCTCTTTCGCGAATTCCACCGCTTTCTTCAGCAGCATCCGGCTGTCCCTGCAAAAAGGGGTTCCATCCGGATGATAAATATTACAGAACATCATGATAACCCGATCCTGTACCGATCTCCAGGGCACAACCGACAAAGTCGACGGATCCGGAATCAGGAACAGATCCGATTTCACTTCATCTGTAAAACCGTCAATGGCTGACGCGTCAAAAGAGATCCCGTATTCAAAGGCTCTTTCCAGTTCCGACGGCAAAATCGAAATATTTTTCTGTCTCCCCGCAAGATCACAGAAAACCAACCGGATAAAACTGACATCCTCTTCCTGGCAGTAAGACAACACTTCTTCTCGACGATACATAACGCTCCCCCGCTTCAAACGCTTTCATAAAATTCAAAAATATCAAAACTGTGTGCAGTGTACCACTTGAATCCATAGTTGTCAAGGCTGCCCATATGAGAAATCCCCTGAAAATTCCCTCTTGACAAACAAAATAAAAGGCCGTATACTTGACAACATAAAAAATACGGCAACAAGCGGCAAAGACGTCGCAGAGCAATCTGCGGGGTCTTTGTCTTTTTTTTGCGGCAAAGTACAAAACAGAAAGGAAGATGCAGCCATGAACACCATGACAAGTATGTTTGGCACCCATGTATTTAACGACACCGTAATGAGAGAGCGCCTGACAAAAGAAACTTATCAGCAGCTCCGAAAAACCATAAAAGAAAATCAACGCCTGAATCCTACCGTCGCCGACGCGGTGGCGGCCGCCATGAAGGACTGGGCGCTGGAAAAGGGCGCGACCCATTTTACCCACTGGTTCCAGCCCATGACCGGAATTACCGCGGAAAAGCACGACAGCTTTATTTCTCCTCTTGACGACAGTCGTGTAATTCCGGAGTTTTCCGGCAGCGAGCTGGTACAGGGCGAGCCGGACGCCTCCTCCTTTCCTTCCGGCGGGCTTCGCACTACCTTTGAAGCCAGAGGCTATACGGCCTGGGATCCGACTTCCTACGCGTTTATTAAGGGAAAAACGCTCTGCATTCCGACGGCTTTCTGCTCTTACAGCGGAGAAGCCTTGGATAAAAAGACGCCCCTTCTTCGCTCCATGGAAGCGATTAACCGACAGGCTCTTCGCATTTTAAAATTATTCGGAGATGAGGAAGCCATCTCTGTAAAGACAACCGTTGGGCCGGAACAGGAATATTTTCTGGTTGACAAAGACATGTTCCTCAAACGTCCGGATTTGATTTACACCGGCCGTACCCTGTTCGGCGCCAAACCGCCTAAAGGCCAGGAGCTGGATGATCATTATTTTGGAACCATTAAAACCAGGGTCGCCCGCTTTATGGACGAACTGAATCAGGAATTATGGAAGCTGGGCGTACTGGCGAAAACCCAGCACAACGAGGTGGCGCCCGCTCAGCACGAACAGGCTCCGATTTTCACAACCGCCAACATTGCCACGGATCACAATCAGCTGACCATGGAACTGATGCAGCGGATCGCCAAAAAACACGGTCTGGTCTGTCTGCTCCATGAAAAGCCCTTCGCCGGCGTAAACGGCTCCGGCAAGCACAACAACTGGTCTATTTCCACAGATACGGGAAAAAACCTTCTGGAGCCCGGCGACACGCCTCATGAAAACGCCCAGTTCCTGCTCTTCCTGTGCGCGGTCATCAAGGCGGTTGACGATTATCAGGATCTGATCCGCATTGCCGCCGCTTCCGCGGGCAACGACCATCGTCTGGGCGCCAACGAAGCCCCTCCGGCAATCGTTTCGATCTACCTTGGAGAACAGCTTTCCGAAATCCTTCAGGCCATTGAAAAAGGAGAGGAATACGGATGCAGGGAACAGGAAATCTGGAAGGTGGGCGTTCATACGCTTCCCCGCTTTCCAAAGGATGCGACAGACCGCAACCGGACGTCCCCCTTTGCCTTTACCGGAAACCGCTTTGAATTCCGGATGCTGGGTTCCTCCGACTCCATCGCCTGCATCAATATGATGTTGAACACCGCGGTCGCGGAAAGTCTGTGCCAATATGCCGACGCCCTTGAAGACAGCGATGATTTTTCCGAAACCCTCAATCAGTTAATCCGCGCTACGATTAAGGAGCACAAACGGATCCTGTTTAACGGCAACGGGTATGGCGAGGAATGGATTCGAGAAGCCGGAAAACGCGGCCTGCTCAACCTGAAAACCACACCGGACTGTCTTCCTTACTATACAAAAGAAAAAAACATCCAACTTTTTGAAAAGCATAAGGTTCTGACGGAAAAAGAAATTTACGCCCGTTATGAAATTCTGCTGGATACGTATAGCAAAACCCTCAATATCGAGGCAGTTACCATGACGGATATGGCAAAAAAAGATCTGCTGCCTGCCTATACCGCTTATGTGCGGGAACTGAGCGATACGGTCATAGCCAAAAAAGCCGCGGTGCCGGAGGCGGACTGCCGTTATGAAGAGGAACTGATCCGCACCATCTCCGGTCTGTGCGGCTGTATGTACCAGAACATACGCCAGCTGGAAGACGCGCTGATGAACGCGGAGCAGGGAAAAGACGATGAACTGCGGACCGCGATTTACTACCGGAATATCGTGCTGCCGGCGATGAACGAGCTGCGGATTACCGCGGATGAAATTGAAAATATGATGGATCGGAAGCATTACCCGTATCCTGGCTACGGGAAACTGTTATTCGGCATTCTATAAAAAGAAACAGATAAAAATCAAAGGAGATGAGAAACGATGTGTTCAATTATGGGATACTGCGGCGGGGAGCTTTCCATCGACGCATTTAAAGAAGGATTTGACCGGACCATTTCCAGAGGTCCGGATGAAACGCGAATGATCCGCCTGGAACATGTAGTTCTGGGATTTCACCGACTGGCGATTATGGGGCTGCAGCCGGAGGCCATGCAACCCTTTTCCCTTGACGGGGATTATCTGATCTGTAACGGAGAGATCTACGGCTTTCGCCCGATAAAAGAATCCCTGGAGGAAAAGGGTTATGTGTTCCGGAGCGAATCAGACTGTGAGGTACTGCTGCCCCTTTACCGCGAGCAGGGGCTTTCCATGTTCCGGCAGCTGGACGCGGAATTCGCCCTGATCCTCTATGACGCAAAACAGGATAAGCTGATTGCCGCAAGAGACCCGCTGGGAATCCGCCCTCTGTTTTACGGGAAAGACAAAAGCGGCGGTATGTTGTTCGCCAGCGAAGCCAAAAACCTGGTTGGGCTGTGTGACGAGATCCTTCCGTTTCCACCGGGCCATTGCTATGACGGAGAGCATTTTATCTGTTACCGTGATATCGCGGCAACCGAACCGGACTGTGCGGATGATGTAGAAACCATCTGTCTGAAAATCCATCACAAACTGATCGCCGCCATCGAAAAACGGCTTGATTCAGACACTCCGGTAGGCTTTCTCCTGAGCGGAGGACTGGACTCTTCCCTGGTATGCGCCATTTCCGCGCGGATTCTGAAAAAGCCGATCCGCACCTTTTCCATCGGTATGGATACGGACGCCATTGATTTGAAATATGCCCGTGAAGTGGCGGAATACATCGGATCGGAACATCAGGAGGTCATCATTACAAAGGAAGATGTGCTCGAAGCCCTGCCCCGGGTCGTTTCCATCCTGGGGACCTACGATATCACAACGATCCGCGCCAGCATCGGCATGTATCTTGTCTGCAAATACATTCACGAAAACACCGATATTCGCGTCCTTTTGACGGGTGAAATTTCAGACGAGCTGTTCGGCTATAAATATACGGATTTCGCGCCGGACCCCCGGGCCTTTCAGGAAGAATCCAAAAAACGGATCCGGGAAATCCATATGTACGACGTCCTGCGGGCAGATCGGTGCATCTCCGTAAACTCCATGGAAGCCAGAGTTCCTTTTGGGGACCTGGATTTTGTGGAATATGTCATGAGTATCGATCCGGAGAAGAAAAGGAACACCTACGGCATCGGAAAATATCTGCTCCGCCATGCTTTTGAAGGTTCCTATCTTCCTCATTCGATTCTGACGCGTGAAAAGGCGGCCTTTTCCGACGCGGTGGGTCATTCTATGGTAGATGACCTGAAAGCGTACGCCGAAAGCAGGTACAGCGATTCGGAATTCGAAGAAAAGCGGCAGAAATACACGTTTGTCCCGCCTTTTACCAAGGAATCCCTGCTGTACCGGGAGCTGTTTGAAACTTATTACCCGGGTCAGGCCCGGATGGTCAAAGATTTCTGGATGCCCAACAGAGACTGGGCGGGATGCGATGTCTCCGATCCGTCCGCCCGTGTGCTTTCCAACTACGGATCCAGCGGTAAATAGCTGCGGAATGCCGACATTTTCGTCTTTTCCCGGCAAACAGAAACAAAACTTTAACATTTCCATGCTATAATCAATTTAAACTGCGGGAAATACCGGCTGACGCCGGATCTGGCGCAAAGGAGGGAATGGACATGTTTCAAATTTTAGTCGTGGAAGACGAGACAGCATGGACGGATTTAACACAATTATCGATTATTTCAGTTTTCGTAATCCAGAAATACAGCGGCCAGGCGCCGGCAATTCCGGAAATACTGCAGATTCCGATCAGGAGCCCCTTCAGGAAAAACCTTCCCTGCAAGATCAGCACGCAGCACATGCCTGTACCAAAGACAAGGCAGCCGGCGTTCCCGGCTGCCAGGGATAAAATCATGTCCTTTCGGTTCCACTTTCTGATACCCATTGACAACACCATCCTCGATCTTCTTGTACCCGGATACAACGTGCTCCGCGATTTTGTCATTTGCTTTTACGAGCTTTGATTTTGCCACTTTTACTACCTCCTGTCTCTTTTCAAAATTACGTTGATTATTCGGTCAGTCCTCTGCAAAGCGGGATCAGTCCCAACAGCAGCAGAATCCCTACAATACCGATCAGAATTCCCGGGAGCATCATACCCCAGACCGTCACCAGGCACATGCACATGCCGATTGCAAACAGCAGTCCGCCGATGGTTCCCAGAATAAGTGACACAAAATTCTTCTTTTTCATCTTCTTTTCCTCCAGCAATCTTTATCTTATGGCTGTATTTTAAGTCCGGCATGTTAGCGAATTGCTTTGGAATTGTTTTGGAATTATTAAAATATAGGAACGGATAAGCTCCGTTAGTCCAAAAATCGGTTTTTGTATCCCGGATGGCCGAAAAGAGCCTGGTGGATACAAAAGTTATGGGTCTGAAGAGATGTGTTTATCAGAAATACAGAAAAACCGGCGATTTGCCAAAAGACGCCTTCCTCTAACGGGGAACTTTTGTATCCACCAAGCCAGGTTTAAAGGCTTTGGCTACAATTCGGCGCTCGGCTTCCTCCTTTCCGATCGAAACTTCGCGGTCCCGTTAACTTTCCCTACCTTCCAGCCTGCCTATATGATAAAATGAAAAGAAAAAAGAGGTTGTTTTTATGGAACTGAATTTTGAGGGTATTCTAATCGGAATCGCTTCTCTTCTGATTATCGGACTGTTTCATCCGATTGTAATTAAATGTGAATACTATTTTTCCCAGCGCGTCTGGCCGCTTTTCCTCATCGCGGGACTATTACTGCTTGCCGCCGCTCTTTTTGTGCAGGGGCTTTTTTCCATTCTCCTTGCTTTGGTTGGCGTTGCCTGCCTGTGGAGTATCCGGGAAATCAAAGAACAGGCCCAGCGGGTAGCGAAAGGGTGGTTTCCGAAAAACCCCAATCGGAAAAGATAGAAGATTTGGGGTAGAAAAGTCTTCCAGTGGCGCACCGGAGAAACAACGAAAAAAGGAGTGAGGCAGATGAAACGCTGCATTGTAGCGTCCGATATAGCCGTATAACTTAGAGCTAATTCATTGGGAGGATAAATATGACTATATCGGAGAAAAAAATATACCCCCGCGCAAACGACCGGGAAACCGTATATCTGAAACACGTTATCACAAACCCGAATATCATAGTCGGTGATTTCACGATGTACAACGACTTTGTCCGAGATCCGCGGGATTTTGAAAAAAACAACGTATTATATCACTTTCCGATCAATCGTGACCGACTGATTATGGGAAAATTCTGTTCCATTGCCTGCGGCGCGAAATTTCTTTTTACCAGCGCCAATCATACACAGAAATCCTTATCCACTTATCCCTTTCCCATTTTCTTTGAGGAGTGGGATCTGGACGTAGAGGATATCACAAGCGCATGGGACAGGAAAGGCGACATTATCATCGGCAATGACGTCTGGATCGGCTATGAAGCGGTCATCATGTCCGGCGTAACCATCGGAGACGGTGCCATTATTGGCGCCCGATCGGTTGTGACAAAAGACATACCGCCCTACACAATCGTAGGCGGCGTTCCCGCCAGACAAATCCGCCGCCGCTTTTCAGAAGAAACCATCGCTGCCCTTCTGGAACTGAAATGGTGGAACTGGCCAAGGGAAAAGATCGCCCGGAAAATAGAGGCTATAAAGAATGGTGATATGAAAGCATTGGTATAAACAGCGTTTTTTCACATTCTGAAAAAAAGTGCGCGGATTCCGTCTCTTTGTCAGACTTTACGGAAATCCGCGCACTTTTGTATTTCTTATTTGCGTTTGTACCCGGTAATAAACGCCAGGAAAAAACAAATCGCGCCCGCCCAGGCCCAGAATTTATGCTGCTTCATCGTTTCTCACTCCTTTGATTTCTGTTCACTATCAATAGTAACAGCCTGCGAGCGCTTTCGTCAATTTTCGCCGCTTTAGCTGATAAATTTTATCAGTTATTCCTCCCGCGGCTCCTTTCCGTTAAATCGCCGGTAAACCTGAATCCATGTCCAGGCGGCGAAAACGCAGATTCCCGGCCAGAAGATCCAGGAGTAAAGCAGCATGATTCCCCAGAGGCTTCCGGCGAACAGAAAGAGGAAATACGAAATCACCAATAGCAGATAAAACCCGCACTTCCAGAGCATTTTCCAGTAAAATCGCTTGTCCCCATATTGTTTCGCAAGCAGCATACAGGCTCGGAACACGAGCAGGACGGTAACGATCGATACCAGCCATACCGTCAGTTCCAGAACAATCAGCGGCCAACCTCCATCGTCTACGTCCGCCAGCAGGCACTGAATCAGCTTCACCTCCAATGCCAGGATCACAATCCAAGAAATTGCGGCAGCTTTAAACGGAGTTTTGAAAACAGCCACTCTGTCTTTGAGCCGCATCAGTCCCAGACAACTGAAACCGCCTCCAATCCACAGAAAGCCGCCGAACCCCGCGGACATAGGCCAGATATGAATATACCCCGCGTCCGGCACAAACAGTTCGGTTACAGCCGCTTCATAAAAAATCCAGCCGAACAGCCCCTGCACAATCAGACCTGCCGCTGCCATCACCAGACCTTTCAGCCGCAAGCCGTCTCCGGTCACATTCAGAACCGGTCCTGTCCGCGCCTCCGTTTTTCGCAGCCCTTTTTCCAGAGACGGAATTTCCGCCCAGAAACGCACGCCGTCTTCTTCATTCTCGCAGCCATAACTGCCACCGTGCATCAGACAGGCATTCCGGACAATCGCAAGTCCCAGTCCGCTGCCGCCCTCATCGCTTTTTCTCGCCTCGTCGCTGCGGTAAAAGGAATTCCAGATTTTTTTCATTTCACTGGAGGAAACAGGCTGCCCCTGATTTTTCACGGAAATCCGGACGCCTTTTTGTCCCTGCGTTACGTTCAGTTCAATGAAGCCTCCGGCTTTCGTATGGCGCAGAGCGTTCGAAAGAAAGTTGGAGAGAATTTTAGAGATCAGCCGTTTATCCGCTACAATCCTATCCGTCGGCGGAAGGTCCCGATTGAGCCGGACGCCTTTCCGTTCAGCCGGAGTTTCCATCCGATCCGCCAGATGTTCTGCCAGTTCACTGACAGACAAACTGCTGAGCTCCATGGGGTAAGTTCCCGCTTCCATTTTGGAAAGATCCAGCATACTGACCACTGCCTCATTCATGGAATCCGCTTCCTCAAGAATAGTAACGGTATACTGTTCCCGCTTTTCCGGCGAAGGCTCTTCTAACAGCACTTCCCCGTAATTTTTAATAATTCCCAATGGGGTTTTCAGATCGTGAGCCATGGAATCCATCATGCGGCGGCGTTTTTTCTCTGTTTCCCACTGCCGTTCCAGCACTTTGTTATGCCCGCCGAGCAGAATGCCTCCAATGATGACACAAATCGCGGCGCCGAACAGATAAAACGTCTTCATTTGAGAAAGCGCATAGCTGAGCGGCCTCGCTTCCGCCCCGTACAGCAGTACCGCATTTCCGGGGAGAGCATCCTCCAATCCTTTCACCTCAAGACTCGTCCATTGATAATTGGAACTGTTCCCGCCCGGGATTTCTTCACTGCTCGCTCCCTGCTTTACCCTCTCCTGAAGCTCCGCTATGTACTCCCGCAATACCTTCGGCGGTTTTTCATCTCCGCGATCCCGGTCGCCCGCCAGAATTCCTTCCGAACCGAGGATCTGAATATCCTGAATACTCGTTGCCCGTAGCGTTTTTCCATTGCCCTGATAGGCGGTTTGCATCTCTGCTTTTTCGGAACGTTCATTTTCGAGTTCGAGTTTCGTCGGGAAGAAAAACCACCCTTCCCTGTACCCCTTTGCCGTTTCAACCCAGATGGACTCATTCTTTTTCAGCACAGATTCCAGTTCTTTCATCTGACCATCATCAAAGACATCCGCAAAAACAATCGTGGTTCCCAGACGGGAAAAGGGAGCGGACAGCAGAACCGGCGTCTGCGGTCGCAGTTCTTCCAGCGACTGAATCACGCCGTTCTTCTCTTTTCCAACATACAGCTGGACATCAAAGTCTACTCCCATCCGCTTAAACTCCGGCCGTTTCATAAACCGGTAATACCGCATCACCGCCGCGGCCTGCGCCCAGTTAAACCCGTTCCGGTACTCCGTGCTTTCCGGATTCACATCAATACAGCCGCGCACTTCGGCCGCGATATCCTCCACCTGCTTTCTCGACTTGTCGAGTACCTGATCCGCGTAATGATCCGCATACGTAACTGTCGCAATCGCCATCAGAACGATACCGAGCAGAGCCAGCGCCGCGATCGTCCGCGCCGCAAAGGAAAACCGTCCCTTCTCTTTATTCATATTTCTCCTCCTGAAACTTGTACCCCACCTTTACAATCGTGCGGATGCACCCGGCCCTGTCACCGAGAGCATGCCGCAGTTTTTTAATGGTGGTGTCCACAACCCTGTCATAGCAGAAGATGTCTTCTCCCCAGACCTGATCCAGGATCTGCTGCCTTGTAAGAATCCGGTTCTGATTTCGCATCAGATACACCAGGAGGTTATATACTCTGGGAGGCATGGAAACAGGCTCCCCGTCAACCTGCACTTCCCGGGTCTCCAGATTCACTAGGATCCCTTCCGCTCTCAGTTCTCTGCCCGCATCCGCTCCTTTCCTGCGTTTGAGCAACGCGCAGACCCGGGCGTGGAGCACGGGAAGAGAAAAGGGCTTTATAACATAATCATCCGCCTCCAGCTGAAATCCCCGCAGCTGATCTTCTTCCGATGTCCGCGCGGTCAGAAAGAGAATTGGAACGTCCTTCTTCCCGCGGATTTTCCTGCATGCCTCAAACCCATCCATATTGGGCATCATAACATCCAGCAGGATCAGATCAAAGTCCCGTTTTTCCGCCAGATGTACAGCTTCCTCACCGTCCGCGGCTTCCCACACCTCAAATCCTCGTTTCACAAAAAATTCCTTCACAATAAAACGCAGCTTTTCCTCATCTTCCGCTATTAACAGGCTATACACAATACACTTACCTCCTGTATCTTTATTCTACAAATCCTTGTGTCCTTTTTATGTCTTTTTCCCTGCAGGCATGATTTTCCTTTCAGCATACAGTCAGTATAGCATACTTTCACCCAAATAGAACTCAGCTTGGAGTAGCTTCCCTCTGTCTATCTGTAATTTTATAAACTGGTATTTCTTCCATCAAAATATACATTTTTTTACAAAAATGTATAGATTTATAATTCCACTCATGCTATAATATACAGACCCAAAGGACTTAATAAAATTCAGTCTAAATTCATATTGACTTTTTTGGAAGCATCCGGCTATAATAAATTATAGAATTTAGTTACGTTGCATATTATATTACGGATCATACTCCGGTGTCCTACGGGCCCGGGGTTTTTTATTACGAAAGAAAAGTATGGATAAAATTTTTTGTACAGTAGATTCCCAACTGCATAAGTTAAAATCCAGAGGGATGATTATCTCCGACAGCCGCCGTGCGAAACGTATTATTGAGAAGTCCTTTCGGTATAATCTGAAACCCAACAGTATTCCAACCATGCCTTTACATAAAATGACGAATATCCCTATAAACGCTGGAAACAACCCAGTTTGTGGAAAAAATGACTTATTTGCGATCGTCATCATTTTCAGAATTATACTTTCGAAAAGCTCTTTTAACAAATTCTTTCCCGCACTCCAAGAGCAAATTCAAATTCTATCACACAATTTATCAACCATTTCTGTTGATATGGTATTATCTCAAATGGGATTTCCTTTAAACTGGCAGGAAATTCAATCTTTATAGCCCTCTATCTCATTTGTGGATAGCGTTGTTCAGGGCAGGCATGAATTTCCGTTCTCCCGTCCATAATAAATACCAGGAAAGAGAGGAACACCGATTTGTCTGTCTACGAAATGCTGCTCTCCGCCGCCATCGGCATGGGAACCGGGATTCTTTCCGGATGGCTGTCCGGAGTCATTGTTACGCGTTATTACCGCAGTCTGGATCAAAAACAGGAACAGCGCGTCCTGCACATTAAATATCTGGAAGATACTGCCGCCCATCTGCTGCGGGTACTCAATGAACTGGATTTGCTGACTCATAAGGACGGGCCTGCTGATTATGAAAATCTGCTGCGGGAAATCGGGATCATTCAGATTTCCCGCGGAAAACTGGATGATTCCGATCCGACCGCGGCCCTGATTTTAGAAAAAAACGATATGCTCTCCGAAATCGAGCACGATCTCAAGGAAAATCATCTTGACCTGCAGCAGGCATCCCTGCGCCTCATCAAACTGTCTGTCCGGCTGATGGACGCGACCGACGCCTACCGGAAACAGAATTTGTGAACGCTCCCAAAAAACAAAAGACCGCCGCTCAAAAAGGCGGCAGTCCTGATAAAAGTATGCTCTATTCGTTTACAAACGCCTTATAAATCGCCCGAATGGAAGTTTCCAGAGCATCGTTTTCCACGCCAACGATAATATTCATTTCGCTGGAACCCTGGTCGATCATGCGGATATTGACGCCTGCCTCCGCCAGTGCGGAAAACAGTTTTGCCGAAACTCCCGGACGGGAGGACATTCCGTATCCGACTGTGGCGATCAGAGCAATATGCTCGATGACATCGATATTATCCGGCTTAAGCTGCTGTTTGAATTCTTCAACAATCTCATCCAGCCTGCCGTCAACGCTTTCGCTGGAAATTACGACGGATACCGTATCAATTCCCGTTGGAAGATGCTCCAGAGAAATATCGAAATCCTCTAAAATTCCCGCGATTCTTCTGACAAATCCCCGTTCATCGCTGAGCATGTTTTTATACAGGGCGATAACGATGAAGTCTTTGCTTCCGGCGATTCCCGTGATAATCTGTCCGTCTTCCAACGGTCCCGCTTCCGCGGTAATAAGGGTTCCCTCGTCCTGCGGCCGGTTGGTGTTGCGGATATTGATCGGAATGTCGGCGATACGGGCCGGGTAGATCGCGTCTTCGTGAAGAACCGTAGCTCCCATATAGGAAAGTTCTCTCAGCTCTTTATAGGAAATCGTACTGATGGGTTTGGCGTCTTCCACAATCCGCGGATCCGCCATCAAAAATCCGGAAACATCGGTCCAGTTTTCATAAACATCGGCCTCTACCGCTCTTGCTACCAGCGCGCCGGTAATATCCGATCCGCCCCGGCTGAAGGTTTTAATGTTGCCATCCGGCGTGCTCCCGTAAAAGCCGGGAAGCACGGCTCTTTCGTGTTTCGCCAGTTCCGCTTTCAAAGCCTGATCCGTCTCTTCCGCAAGCAGTTTTCCCTTTTCATTAAAGTGAATCAGCGGCGCGGAGTCCACAAAATCGTAACCCAGATAAGCGGCGATGAGAATCGCGTTCAGATATTCGCCTCTGCTGGCTACATAATCCGCGGTCGTTCCCTTTTCCAGATTTTCTTTGATCTCATCCAGGTATTTCTGAATATTCACCTGCACCTCCAGGTTTACTTCCGTCACTTTGTAGCGGTCACACACCACCTGGTACAGCTGCTCGTACGGCAGATTGTGCTCAATATGCGTTTTGCAAAGATACAGCAGATCTGTAACCTTCGTGTCTCCGTCAAACCGTTTTCCCGGAGCGGATACAACAATATATTTCCGATCCGGATCCGCCTCGATAATCTTTTTTGTCTTACCGATCTGAATGGCGTCCGCTACGGAAGAACCGCCGAATTTTGCTACTTTTATTCCCACTTCAATCATTCCTCCTCGATGTAGTGCTTACATTCCTGTTTTCAGACTATGCGTCTGCCGCGTATTTTGCTCTTTTCCGCCCCTCTTTAAATTCCCGCGCTCTGTTTCAGCGCCTGTGCCTTGTCCGTCTTTTCCCACGGCACGTCGATATCCGTTCTCCCAAAATGACCGTAAGCGGCAAGCTGCCGGTAAATCGGTCTTCTCAGATCCAGATCCCGAATAATCGCCGCCGGTCTCAGATCAAAGTGCTCTTCCACAAGCTGAGCCAGCTTTTCATCCGACACTTTTCCGGTTCCAAAAGAATCGACCAGGATTGACACCGGTTTTGCCACGCCGATGGCGTATGCCAGCTGAATCTCGCATTTGTCCGCAAGTCCTGCCGCCACAAGGTTCTTCGCCGCGTATCTCGCCGCGTAAGCCGCGGAACGGTCTACCTTTGTCGGATCTTTTCCGCTGAAGGCTCCGCCGCCGTGACGGGCATAGCCTCCATATGTATCGACAATAATCTTTCTTCCGGTCAGGCCGGAATCGCCGTGAGGACCTCCGATTACAAACTTTCCGGTCGGATTCACATAATACTTTGTATTCTCATCAAGGAGCTGCGCCGGTACAATCGGTTTAATAACCTGTTCGATAATATCCCTGCGGATCTGCTCCTGAGTCACGTCCGGATCATGCTGGGAAGAAACCAGTACCGTATCAATGCGCGCCACCTTGTCATCATCGTATTCGACGGTCACCTGCGTTTTTCCGTCCGGTCTCAGATAAGGCAGCAGTCCCGCTTTTCTCACTTCCGTCAGACGTCTCGCCAGCTTGTGAGCCATGGCGATAGGCATCGGCATCAGCTCCGGCGTCTCATTGCAGGCAAATCCGAACATGATTCCCTGGTCGCCGGCTCCCGTTTCCTCCGCTTCATCTGCCAGAGAGCCTTCCTTATATTCCAGCGCTTTGTCAACTCCCATAGCGATGTCGGGGGACTGCTCATCGATGGCGGTCAGCACCGCGCAGGTATTGCCGTCAAACCCGTAGTCGCTCTTTGTATATCCGATATCGCAGATTACGTTTCTGGCGATTTTCTGAATGTCAATATAACAGTCTGTCGTGATCTCTCCCATCACCATGGCGTATCCGGTATTGACCGTAGTTTCCGCGGCTACCCGCCCATAAGGGTCCTGTTCGAAAATCGCGTCCAGAATCGCGTCCGAAATCTGGTCGCAGATTTTATCCGGATGACCTTCTGTTACCGATTCCGATGTAAAAAACTTTTTCATATTCTCCTCCTGTTCCTATAGAATCCTTATGTTATGAAAAAACCTCTTCCGAAAAGAAGAGGTCTGATTTTCATCATGTTTCCTCATCTTTCAGAATAAACTATTCTGTAGGATTTAGCACCTTTTCTGTTTTCGAGAAACATCTAGGTTGCCGGGCTTCACTGGGCCTATTCCCTCTGCCGCTCTTAATAAGGATTTCTATTATTTCATTTTCTACCTCTTTTATTATAGCGGATTTCAGTCGCTTGTCAATAGCGGATTCTGAAAGCGATTGCCCTTGGCTTTTGTCCTACTTGTAATTTTCTAAAAATAGGTTATACTTGTATGTATGAAATTTATTAAGAGGTGTCCAATTGACCAGACCAACATTTACTGTAATTGAAGGCGGCCTTTCCGTCCCGAAAAATGCTGAAGAAAAAAAATTTGTGGGAGCTTATATCACCGACACCCGTCTTATGGGAGTAACCGGTCTTTATATCCATTGGAAGCTTTCTGAGCGTTCTTCTGATTTCCATCAGTTCTTTTATTTTGATGCGGAGGAATATGGTTTTGAAACTTATAAGAGCATTCTGGGAAACGATGTCGAAGAAATCGCGTCTATTGAGCAAGCTCTCATTGGTGGCCTTGGAGGACGCAAGGTAGAACTTACACAGCGGGAAGCCCGTTATCTGATCAGTCAGTACGCGCGCTTTAATAACCGCCATGGACTTCCCCTTCCGGAGGGCAGGGAGGAATACGGATTTCTCCTTGAAAATGAAACAGTCCTGAATCCCAATGAACAGAAAATACTAAACAGAAAGCAGTGTGACGAAATTGTTTCCGATTATCAGGCAATCAATTATTTTTTGATGCGCTGCTTTGGCCACGACTACGAAGCCGCTTCCTGGCTGTGCGATGGAAAATTCCCCCTGGATATTTACGCGGAGCACAAGCCCGCCACCCTGTGTAAAAATACAATTGATGAAGATGAATATGAACCGGGCAGCTATCTGTGTGAATCCCTCATTGAATATGACGATCATTACATGCTCCTGATTTCGGAAGTCACTGTAAAAAACAACCGCATCACCTCCTTTGAGAAGTGTTCCGGTTTTCCGGTAAGTTCGGCGGAAGCCGCGATGATGCTGTCACGGGCGGAATTCGTAACGGTCTACGAAGTTCTGATGCCGCCTGAAGAATTCGGCGCCGCCTTAGGGCAAATGACTCTTGGAAGCATGACAACCTCACATGAAAACGGAAAGCTGTTCCTTGCGTTCAACAAGAACAATAACCATGTGAACAAGCGGGTATTCCGTCTCAGTGAGGATGTTTTCGGCTTGTATTATATTACGGATTTCGGACAGCTGATCGTTTCTTCCTACAGCCTTCCCGGAATCCACGCTCTGGAACGGGATCTGCGAAAAAGTGTGCTGGCCCCTTATCTAATGGCAACCGCCAAGTATGAATTCAAAGAACCTGTGCTCTATGAGTTCATCCAGAGCGACTTTGAGGATTTTAACGAATTTCTCGATTTTATACGGAATGAATAAGCATTTCAAATATCTTTTTGCTGATCTTTTTGACTGCTCCGCGGCTGATATTGGAAACAACGGTCACATGCGCGTCAAGCTGCGGACAGATCCAAAAGCTGGCACGGAATCCATCGTCGGTTCCCTCATGTCCATAAATTTCATAGCTTTCCTGCCTGCGCAGAAACCACCCCAGTCCCATTCCTTCTCCATTATTGGGAACCGTCGCGTAACTGGTCCAGATCTCGTTATACCGCTCTTTCGGAAAGAGGGCCCTGTCAAGATGGACCTTCGCCCACCTGGCCAGATCGGAAAGATTGCTGGTAAGCGTTGAACTTGGTCCATGCTCCCGGTTATACGGATAGTGAACCTCCTTTACAATCCGCTTCTCCGAATCCTTGGTATGAGGCATAGCAAGACCCGCCTGGCTCAGATCATCCAGCGCAAGACTTCCCCCAGTCCGCTCAAAAGTCAAAAACGTGGAAGCTTCCATACCCAAAGGCTCTAAGAATTTTTTCTTCATATAGGCCTCATAGCTCATACCGGACCGCTCGGCAATCATCAGTCCCAAAAGCTCATAGGCCATATTGCTGTAGCGGAAACGTCCTTCTGACGGGGACCAGAGCATTCGGGATTCCCGGACCTCCCGGCTCGTGGCGTAGTCTTTCAAAGCCGCCTCATCTGTTCTCGGTGTGTCCCAGTGATAATCCTCTACATCCGCCATTCCCGAAGTATGGGTCAGCATATGGCGTACCTGGATTTCCGCCACCCGGTCATCCGCAATATCCACATAAGGCAGCACGTCCCGCAGCCGATCCTCCAGGCTCAGTTTCCCCTCTTCACAGAGAGCCAAAATCCCCGCTGACGTGAAAAGCTTGGAAACCGAAGCCATATGAAAGACATGCTCTGGCTTTAACGGTTCCTTTGTTGTAATATCCTTTACTCCTGCCGCGCCTTTGTAATTCAGTCCCGCAAGGGCGCGGGGCCCATTTTCTCCCACTTCCGCCGATACGGCGAGCCCCGGCAGATCAAAGAGGCACAAAGCCTCCCGCATATAAGAATCCAGCTGATTTATTATATTTTTCATTGCGTGGAATATCCTCCCTGGTTTATAATCTTAAAGTGAAATTCATTATATCATAAGGTGAGGAGATAAGATATGCAATATCGTACATTTGATAAAACCGGACAGAAAATTTCTCTTTTAGGCATGGGGACCATGCGCCTTCCAGTAACGGAAGACGGCCAAGTGGATCGTGAGGCCGCCATTTCCATGATCCGTCATTCCATCGATGAGGGGATTAATTATGTGGATACCGCCTACATGTACCACGATGGAGAAAGTGAAAAAATAGTCGGCCAGGCTCTAAAGGACGGATATCGCGAAAAAGTTCTTCTCGCGGATAAAATGCCCGTATGGCTGGCAAAAGATGAGGAGGCCATGCGCAGTATATTTGACGAACAGTTCGCGCGGCTGGAGGTGGATGTCATTGATATGTACCTGGTCCATAATGTAACCGTACCAGTATGGAAACGGGCGCAGAAGTTTCATCTGATGGACTTTCTGGAAGAAAAGCGGGCAGAAGGAAAAATCCGTCATATCGGCTTTTCTTTCCACGATCAGCTTTCCCTTTTTAAAGAGGTCATTGATTCCTATCCTTGGGATTTCTGCCAGATTCAGCTAAACTATATGGATAAAGAATTCCAGGCGGGCGAAGAAGGCCTTCATTACGCGGCGGAAAAAGGGATCCCGGTCATCATTATGGAACCGCTGAAAGGCGGAAAGCTCACAGACACTCTGCCTCCCAGTGTAAAAGCCCTCTGGAAACAGGCAGAGATTCAGCGCACTCCGGCAGAATGGGCGCTTCGCTGGGTTGCGAATCATTCCGAAATTTTGACCATCCTCAGCGGGATGAGCGCTCCTGAGCAACTGGAAGAGAATCTGCGAATTCTTTCCCAGGCAAAGCCGAACAGCCTTACAGAAAAGGAACTTTCCATCATTGATCAGGTGTCCTCCGAATACAACCGGCTGATTCAATATTCCTGCACATCCTGCAAATACTGCATGCCGTGCCCGAAAAAAATCGATATTCCTACAGCCATCCGCTTTTACAACGAATGGTTCCTCTATGAGGGAAATCCGAAAATCAAGGCGGACTATCCCAACTGGCTGGTCAAAGACAGGCAGCCTGGAGACTGCATAGCCTGCAAAGCCTGTGAAGACCACTGTCCGCAGCATCTTCCCATCAGTGAAATCATGAAAAAAACCGCGGAAATCTTTGAATAGCCAGTTATTCCTCCGGATAAATATATCCTTTTGGTTTGCTGTGCCAGGGCTTTCCACAGTGAAAAACAACAGGCGCTCTCTGCTTTTCAACGCCCCATCCGGATTCCGAGATAAGAAGAGGCTCCACCTGCTCCACAATACCCACATGTGTTTCATAACAGGCGATTGCGCCTCTTTTCGGGCTGGTTCCATAAGGATACCAGCCTTCTTTCTGGTTCGTTTCCCACCAGGTACCCGCATCTCCCAAAAATACATGAGGAAGCTTTCGCCCCGCGATCTCGCAGGCCCTTCCCCATGCGTACCAGGTACAGTTCCCTGTAATATATCCGCCCTTTACTTCGTAATAGGGAGCCAACTCAGGATAGAAGGGGTTAACGGTTGATTCATAGTAATACTGGGCTCCGCTGTCTTCCGCTTCCGGCGCCTTTACCCGGATTCCGGCCGTCTGCTTTGAAGACGCGGCCATACCGCAAAATAAAAAGACTGCGGCCAGAAGCAAAACGCCTGCCGCAATTCTCTGTTTCATAAAATCCGCCATACCGATTCCTTTCCGTGCTGGTCCATTCTATGCGGATTACCTCCGAATTATCCCTACAATCGAAAAAAGGAACTGCCAGGTTGATGTGGTAGTTCCTTTCTCTATTAGCAAATATCAAATTGTTTATTTTTCAATCAGATCCATCAGCTTTTGCTCATTGACCATATCTGCGTATTCCGAATCCATTTCACGGATTCCGGCAGGAAATTCATATTTTGCCAGCCGTTCTACAAACGGATCCGGATCAAAGTGCTCAGGTCCCCATGCTCCCGGATCCTTCCAGATACCTTTTGCTACCAGTTCCATCATAATAACCGGACCTACCGCCGTTTGGGCTACAACAGAGTTAGTCGTGTATTTTTCGATGCAGTCCTGATTATCTGCTACCTGATACAGATACACGGATCTATATTTTCCGTCTTTCCATCCTGTTACCCAAGTTCCGGCGCATCCCTTTCCGGTCATGGTCATAGTCGCGTCTACCGGGCTGGGAATAACTTTGCAGACAAAGTCTCTCGGAGTAATTTCGCTGTCTCCCACCTTGATCTTCGTCCTCTTATCAGACAGACCGTATTCCTTCAGAACCAACAGCTTCTTTCTGAAATCAGCGGGAACGCCGTATTTAAAGGTACAGCGGTTGCAGTCGATTTCTCTTGGAACCAGGACAACCTCTTCGTGTTCAACGTTAATTACCTCCACATCGCCGATTCCGCCTGGGAAGTTGAAAATTTCCGGCTCCGAGAAGTTTTCCGTACAGAACCAGTGTCCCTGCGGATATTCTTCGTTCTTTTCCCAGATAACCGGCGGCTGCAGACATTCTTCAATTGTCGTCCATACGGAGAATCCAAAGTCAGAATCCGTATTTCCATAATTGTCGCCGTCTCTTACGTTTACCTCGTCAATCTTGTCAAAGAGGTGTTTTTCCGCGTATTTCGCGAAAACATCCGCCATGCCGGGCTCTACTCCGGAGCCGCACAAAGCAATCTGACCAGAAGCTTCCCATTCTTTCTGCTTCGCGAACTGATAATCTCCCAATTTGATGTTCGACAGTTCATAGGGTTTCTCCGGATGCTCCGTACCCAGTGTCAAAGCGCAGTCCAGATACCCGATTCCAATCTCGAGGCATGTGTCGAAAATCGTCGCGTTCATCCGCGGGTCACATGCGTTCATGGCAAACGTAATGCCATGTTTTTTTACGACTTCTTTAATGCTTTCGGCATCCATCGCGTTGATCTGTTCTGGGATAAATTTTCCTCCGCCGCAGATTTCATTAGCGACTTTCTTTGCCCGTTCAAAGTCATAATCGGAAACAACTACTTTTTCCGCCCAGTCTGCTTCCGCGCCTCTTCTTTCTATAATTTTTGCCGCAGAGGTGCCAACTCCGCCTGCTCCGATAATCAATAGTTTCATCTTCTCAACCTCCAAACATTTCTTCTTCAACACCACATTCTTTTTTGACAATTCAATGTTATCAAAGTAGTCTGAAAGTTTCAACAATTGGTTTGCGTTAAAACCATACTAATTTGCTGTTATTTTTTGTCAACCAGCAACAATTCGGCGCTGAACCCTTTTAGCGTGGACCGCAAGCTGAGGGTATCCGAGCTGGTAAGCTGCCCGAACTCAATAACCGGAAGAGAGGTCCATTGGCGGATCAGCTCTTCTCGCCTGCTGTAGATAGCGCGCGGTCGTACTACATCTTCCAGATCTGAAATCACTTTATTCTGAAACATCTTATATCTGGAAACCTTAAACTCACCCGACAGGCCGGAGCAGCGGATCAGAAATTCCATCTCTTCATCATATTTTTTGATGATATCATAGGTGACTTCTTTGCTGTTTGTACTCTTCAGAGCCGCCTCTACCACTTCGCTGAAATTGTAGACCAAAATACTGAGATTCTGCAAATTCCCCGGATACTTGGACGCGGTTGTCACAATATAGTTTCGCCCCGAGGCGATAATCGTTTCCCCCAGACTCCGAAGAAGCTCGTAAGGACCGGTCATCGGCTTCATGTTCTCCCTCTCCATCAGTTCCTTCAGTTCCCAGGTCATCTCCCTCGCGGCCGTGTATTCTTCCTGCATATTCACATTGACAATCACAGGATTGGCTTTCTGCTTGTTGATATAATCGGTATACACACCTTTTACCTGTTTCCGGATCGCTTCTTCTATTTCGGAAGGCGTGCTCCTGGTATATTTAGCGGCAGTTTCTCTGCTGATCACTTTTCCGGTAAACTGCTTCCGATATTCCAGAGGATGCATACCGTACCAGGTTTCAAAATGCTTAATATAATAACGAACCGCGGAAAATCCCGTTTCTTCCGCGATAGCTCCGATTTTCTTGTTTGTCCCAAGCAACAGTTTTTCAGATTCCTCCACGCGAATAAAGCTCAGGAGATCCTGAAAGCTTAAGCCGGTAGCTTCTTTGATTACATGGGACAGGTAATAGATGCTCAGATGCTCTCTGCTGGCGATCTCGTTCAGAGTCAGCTTGCGCGAATAGTTGTCATACATGTAATCTGTAATTCGGTTCAGTCTTCCCGCCAGAATCTTATTCCCCTTGTTCTTCGCTTCATTGACAAATTTCCCATCTTCCATGACAAAGTACTGAAAATCGGACATCAGACAGGCGATGAGATTATGGGTACTTTCTATGACTTTGTGTTCGTATCCATATCCCTTCTGAAGGATCTCCATCATGATCCGTGCCAGAATGTTTCTCAGAATTTCCAGGCTTTCGTCACTGTCATCATCCATATCTGTAACAAAAAAATTATTCTTCAGGTTATCGTAGTACTTGGAAAAGTAACTTAAATCCAGCTGGAGCATCATCACCATATTCTTCTCGCCGGTATTTGTAAAGCTATGCATTTCCCGATCATTGAGAATAAAAATATCTCCCTGCTTCAGAGTATAGGTATAATACCCGTTCCGCAGGATTACGGTTCCCTCCAGAACATAAACCACCTCCATATCGTCGTGAAAGTGGATTGGATATTCTTCGATATTGGCGACCACTACATTGACCGGCAGTTCATCCTTATAAATACTCTTTTCCTTAAGCAACTTATTATTCCTCCTTAGTTACGCACGTCTCAATCCTGACCGCTGTCAATCAATTTTATATTTTTCCGTGGTTCTTTCCCTGAAAACTCCATGATCCCTTCAAAGATAGCTTCCGCGATCTTGCGCTGGTATTCACTGCTCCGCAGCAGCTCTGCCTCTTCCGGATTGGACAAGAATCCACATTCAATAATGGAAATCGGGCAAGTCACCTCCCGAAACAAAAAAACATCGGATTTCCCAAGAGCCGTCCGGTGGCCATCATCTGCCGCGGCGGAAGACACCTTTTTCTGAAGACATTCCGCCAACCGCCTGCTTTCGGACAGCACCTCCTCTTCACCTCCCGAATCGGGGTAAAATGCCTGCGCTCCCTTTACAGAAGGGTCCTCACGAAAGCTGTTCAGATGGATGCTTACCGCGGCTTCCGGCCGCATGTTCTGAATCATATCTCTTCTCGCTTTTAAGTCCTGCGTTTTTTTGCTCCGTATGGTTCCCCCGTTTTCCTTATAAAGTCCCTCGTCGGTTTCTCTGGTCATAACCACCTGCCAGCCTGCCTGCTGCGCCAGCGTCTTTACTTCCTGCGCAATCGCCAGATTGATACTCTTTTCGCACACACCTCTGCCGCTTTCCGCGCCGCCGTCAATGCCTCCATGTCCCGCGTCGATCAGAAGAACTTCACCGGACAAAACGCCCTGCACGCCTGCCGCGAGCCCTCCCCGCTGCAAGAAAAAAAATCCCGCAGCCACCAGAATCGCCAGGCAGATGCCTGTTCCGATCAGTTGTTTTTTCATATTTCCACCTCAAATTCGTTCAATCTCTCTTGAATTGTATGAATAAAAGATGGCAGTTATTCTACAGCAAACTAGTACGTGGTTACCCTATTATATAACAAACGGGTTTGTTTGGACAGTCTTACATTGACTTTTTTCTATAAATTATATTACAATCTTTTCATAAGTCAAAACTCAAAGAAATTTCTTTTCTATCAAGGAGATCATATGTCTACAATAAAGCTATATCAGCAGGATGTTTACTTAAAAGAATGCGAGGCAGTCATTCTGGAACTTCAGGAAGATCGAGTCGTTTTAGACCGGACAATCTTTTTCCCTACAGGTGGCGGACAAAGCTGTGATCTCGGATTTCTGGGAGGGCAGGAGGTTCTCGATGTGTCGGAAAAAGATGGCCTCATCTACCACCAGGTCCGCAGCGCCGCTTCTTTAAAAGAAGGAAGTAGAATTTTATGCCGCATTGACTGGGACAGGCGCTTCGATAATATGCAGCGTCACTGCGGGGAACACATTCTTTCGGGAATCTGTTACCGGGAGTTTGGCGGTATCAACCGCGGCTTTCACATGGGAGAAGATTACATGACCATAGATATTTCTCTGGAAGAAGATCCTTCCATTACAGAAATCACCTGGGAAATGGCGAAGCGCGCAGAGCTGTTCGCGAACCAGGTGATCTGGTCTGACGCTCCAGTTACAGTACGGCGTTTTCAAACCCGCCAGGAAGCGGAACAGCTGCCTCTCCGTAAAGCGCTTGCCATTGATGAAGAAATTTCCATCGTATGTGTAGGCGATATCCGAAACGCAGCCGATTGTGTAGCCTGCTGCGGCACTCACCCTTCTTCCGCCGGCCAAGTCGGTCTTGTGAAGATTTACAAAATCGAGCATTATAAAGGAATGTTCCGCATTTATTTTGAGGCCGGAAAACGCGCTCTGCTGGATTATGATAAGAAGCACGACCGGATCACGGAACTGGGAATCCACTTTTCTGCAGGAACCGATGATCTGTTAGACAAAGTCCTCGCCCAGGAGCAGCGCGCGAAAGCGGTAAAAGATGAACTGAACACGCTCCGTCAATCGGCAGTCGCCTCCAGAGCGGAAGAAATACGCGCCGTTCTCCGCAATGGGGACGAATCGGTGGTCTTCCGCCAGTACGACGACATGAAGACTGGAGATCTGTTCAACATTGGCAAGGCTCTTATTCAAGAATTGAACGCCCTACTTTTGATTTTGGCGCCCGCGGAGAAAACCCTTCTGCTCTTTTCCGGAGGGGATCCCGACTGCGGCAGTCTGGTAAAGGCAAACGTCTCTTCTTACGGCGGAAAGGGCGGCGGAAACCCGACCTCCGCAAGAGCTGTTTTTTCGAAGCAAGCGGCTCTGGATGAATTTATCCGTTTTCTCCGTTCCCGGTAATCGAAATGGAAAAGGAGCTACCGTGCTGTTTCCACGGCCGCTCCTTTTGTTTCTCTTTTATTCTATTTTCTTACATCTACATAGATCGTTTTATACTGCACGCCCCACTTCATGCAAGCGCCGGTAGAATTCATATACACATCGATGGTCTTTCCGTTGATATTTCCACCTGTATCTTCCGCTCTCGCGTAACCGTAGCCTTCCACATAGACTTTTGTTCCCAGAGGAATTACGCTGGGATCTACAGCGATGGCCCCAACTCTTGCCTTTGTTCCCATCGCGGTTCTTCCGCCCCCTGTGTAGGCATATGCCTTGACAGTAAACTTTTTCTTATACTGAAAGCCCTTGCCGCTTTCTTTTAACTTTATTTTTTTCGCTTTTGCGGATACTGCTTCCGAACTTGCGGAAAGTACTTTTTTTCCGTTCACCATTCGGTATGCCTTTACCTTATACTGCTGCTGTGTTCCGCCGGTAAGTCCGGAATGAGTAAAGCTAGTTGAGGACGCTTTCTTTACGACTTTAATCCTCTTGAACTTCTTCTGTCCTTTCCCCTCAGCATGATAGATATGGTAACCGTGGGCACCGTTCACTTTTTTCCAGGAAAGGCGGACGCGTTCTTCTCCCGCTTTCGCGGTCACATCCGTTTTTTCAGGTCTGGCCTTGCCTTTTACCTTGGAAGAAAATGAGCTCTTATATGAGCCGGAACGCGCCTTAATCTTGTAATAATACGCTTTTCCGGCGGTTACCTTCCGATCCCTGTAGGTCTTTTTTGTTCCCTTTACAGTAGCGATCTTTTTATAAGCGCCGTTTTTCTTCTTAGAACGATAAATTTCATATTTATCTGCGCCTGCTGATTTTTTCCAGCTAATCTGGATGCTGCCGACGCTCTTGGATCTGGCTTTCACTTTTGTTGGCGCGGTCAGGGTTACTCTCACACTGCAGGAGGCGGATTTTCCTTCTGACAAGGCTGTGATTACCGTTTTGCCCGCACCCCTTGCCGTCACTACACCGGATGAACTTACAACAGCTGCTTTGGGATTGGAAGATTTCCAGGTAACGGTTGTTCCAGTCGCTTTTGACGGCGCAATCGTAGCTCTCAGCTTTACCGTGTTTCCCACCTTCATGGAAACCGAACTCCGATTTAAACTTACGGATGAAACCGCGGTTGTCTGCGCTTTGTTTTCCTGGACTGTTTTTGTTTCCGTTCCCGCGGATTCCACCGCGTCCTGCTCTGCTGAGTCTCCAAAGACGGAAACCGGGGAAAAGACGGTAACTGCCATCATAGCCGCTACTGCCAGGGCCCCTGTTCTCTTTTTGATACGTATACTTGCTTCTTCTTTCATGCTCCCTCCTTTACGCTCTCTGCTAATCGCTGAGAATATAAATCGTTACATTTCGCACGCCCCAATTCAGGCATTCACTCTCTGTATTTTTGTACACATCAATGGTGTTCCCCTTGATATTTCCTCCGGTATCCTCAGCGGTAGCAAACCCATAGCCTTCCACATATACCTTTGTCCCCAGGGGGATCACACTGGGATCAACGGCAATGACTCCTTCTCTCGCGGTCGTCCCTGATGCGGTTGTGCCTTTTACGCAGTAAGAATAAGCTTTCACTGTAAATTTCTTTGTATATTCCGCGCCGGCAATCATTCCTCGTGTACTTTTCGCAACCACTTTTGTCTTTGGCTTGGTTACAGTCTCACGCTTTATCTCCTTCCGGCTGATCTCTTCGCCATCGGAATAGGTAATCTCATAGGTGACTCTGTCCTGTCCCTTTCTTCCCTTCTGCACAACTTTACTCGTTCCCGCCGGAAGACTACCATCGCCTGTTGTTTTTGTTTTAAAATCCGTGTCTACAAGAACCTCTTCCGTCCCGGTGGTAATCCGATTTATAACGATTTCCGTTCCGGCTGTCAGAGGTTCACTGAGAGAAGGCGTTACTTTATCAGCCTCCCCTACCTCCACATCATATTGCTCAAGCGCCTCTCCTATCGTCTGAGGCAGGGCGCGGAGTTCACGTTCTTTGCCGTCTGCCTGCAGGGTAAAGGGCAGTGATTTTATGATTTTCACTTCCGTCCCATCTGTAATCGTTGTATCCGCTTTCGGCGAAAGAGAGTCTTCCTTTACCAGATGAATTTCTTTTTCCTCCAGAAATTCATCTACCGTATAACTCTGAGTCTCACATTTGGATACCTGCCCATCTACAATCAAACGCACTTCCTTTGTTGTAAGCTGAGTCACCATAATCCATCCCAGCGTTACAACCAGCAGCAGAAGTCCAAGTGTCGCTATTAACATTTTATATTTTGCTAATATCTTTACCATTTCTATTTCCTGAATTCCTGCGACAAACAAAACACAGTGTACTCTACTACAATACACTGTGCACAAATTATTATAGCAAACTGAGTGAACATGTCAAGTTTTTGCCCCAACATCCATGTGGTTCCATTCCCATTTTTCATTGAAAATTCAACAAATATGCCCTCAAAAAACTTATTTTCCCTCTCCCTCCTCCCATACTATTTTCCCGCAAGATTGTATATTTTAGGTACTTTCCTCAACTATTTACTCTCTTTTTCTCCTTTTTAAGTTCCCGGACAGAAGTCCCGCGGTCCGGAGCGCGGAAGAACCGAAGGCTTTTCCGTTTACGGCAAGAATCAGCAGCAGAGCGCCTCCTTGCATGACCTGCCAGCCAGTCGGCATATCAATCGCTGCCCAAATCTGCGCGCAAAGTATGGTAAAACTTCCCAGAAGTCTTTTTTTATACAATCGAAAGGGAATCAGCGCCCTGGCGTTTTTGGCGCGCAATAAAAATACCACCAGATAACTTAGCATGGTCGCGATTGCCGCTCCCTGGACACCCATATCCGCCATGTCCGAAGGAATCAGCAGCGCGTTCAACAGCAGGTTAAGCCCCGCCCCCGCCATTGCTGTCCAGAAAGACAATAGACTCCTTTTTTCCACCACATAGACGCTTCCCATAAAGGTCACAAAAGCGGAAAAAATCATAGCCGCGGATAGCATGGGAATATACCGCCACGCTTCATGGTAACTCGGATCCGACAGCAGCCGGATCTCCCACTGAGAAAAAGCGATAATCACGCTGCCCGCCAGGAACATCACCGCGAGGAACGCGCTCCAGATCTGAGAAAAGAAACGCGCCTGCTCTCCTCGCTCCTTTCCCGCTTCCGATATGGCGGAAAAATGCCATGCTTCCAGGAAGATTCCGGAGACCAGACTAATCAGGGTAGGAATCTTGCAGGCCACCGCGTAAAGACCGTTGGCATCGCTTCCCAGAAAGGCTGTAATCATATATCGATCCGATACACTGGCAATCCACCAGAATACCGTAGTGGGAATGAGGGGAACGCTGTACCTAAGCATAAGCCGGAACGCCTGTCTCTCCGGATGAAAGGTTATATATCGCCACAGCTTCTCTTTCCATACCAGGTAGAGACTGCATAACAAATCCGCAAATACAATTGAGCAGATATAGCCGGTAATCCCCCATTGAAAGACTGCCAGAAAAAGAATATTCATCCCGATAACCAAAGCGGTATTCAGAACCCCCTGCCCCGCGAACAAAGCCGTTTTTCCCTGGGCACGGATAAATTGCGCGCATAAAGAATGATAGCACGAGGCGATGGTATACAGCGTCACCAGCCACATAGTTTCTCCGAAAGAAGGAATCCCGGACAGAAAGGGAGATACCGCTGTCAGAACCAGAGCGCCGGCGGAAATCGCCGCCGTCCCTACCGAAAATACGTTTTTGCGCCCGATCGGATCGTTTAAGGCAAACCGGAATACACTCTCTGTAATTCCCATGGAAATCAGTGGAAACAGCAGATTCGCCGTTTGTACGATCAAATCCGCTGTTCCGTAATCCGTAGGTGTAAGAACACCCGTATAAAACCGAACCATAAAGAAGCTTAAAAGCTTTGATCCAAATGTGCCGATGCTGATCAGAAACGTATTGTTCAGTAATGTTTTGTATTTGTCTGTTCTGTCCATGTACGCTTATCCCTATCCTGTCTGCCCGATTATTTGTCTCCCTCCAGAGGTTTCCCGCATCTGGAGCAATACTGATCTTCTTTCCCGCAGGTCTGTCCGCATTCCGCAGACAACCGCCCTCTGGTACAGCCACGCCGCTACAATCAGCCAGTAAGCCAGAAACAACAGCAAGCAGACCGCTCCATATATGAAAAACGCGACCTGCGCGCCGACAGACGGTTCTGTAATTGAGAGACCTTCCGGAAATTCCCCTTCCAGTTCCATCCCGCCCCGCAGATGTCCTCCCAACTCAACGATCTGCTTTTGAAGGCTAAGCCCTACCGCGGCGCCTCCCAGAATCACGACCGCGACCGCTGCCAGGAAAAATCGTTTAAAAAGCGCGGGGAAATCTTGCCACTTATAAAAAACCCCTTTTCTTCTTATTTCCATCGTTTTATTCTACAGACATTCACAAAGGATCTCGTAAATTTCATCCCTGATGGTTTGCCTGAATAATATCCTGCAGGGACACATGTTCGTTGCGGTAGCGCGCCTGCGGATTTTTTTCCGGAATTGTCAGCCCTATGGCTTTCTGCGGACAGGCATGGGCGCAGGCCAGACATGTCTGGCAGTTTCCCGGAGTAAATACCGCCCGGTTCTCTTTCAGTCGAATCGACGCGGACGGGCATACCTTTTCACAAACCCCGGCAGCCAGTTGTCCACCATCTGAATGACATTAATATAACGGACCGCAATCCCGCATTCATCGCACAGCTGCTTTGCCAGCTCCGCCGCTCCTCCATGCCGGTTTCCGTAAGTCAGCACCATGTAAAAATAGTCGGTGTGAAACGTTCCCCGCTTTAAAAACTCTTTTACCATCGGCGGCACTTCATGTCCGTAGATCGGCGCCGCGACTCCGATCCTTTCCGCGCTGAACTCCAGATTTTCCTGGTGAATCACCTGCGGAATACTGATCGGATGTTCTTCGATTTGTCTGGCAACAAACAGGCTGTTGCCGGTTCCTGTAAAATAAAACAGCATGGGTAACCTCCTTTAAATGGTTTTCTTTCAGGATCCGGATGTCAGCTGAAACGCGTCTACCCAGTCCCGAATTTCCTCTCCCGAGTCCGCCACACTTTCTCTTGAAATGGACAGACCCTCTGTAATAACCTCCGCGTCCGGCTGCAGCTGCGCAATGGTTTCTATATTAGAAGAGAATCCGCTGCCTCCGTGGGTAGTAAAGGGAATAATTGTTTTTCCATCACAGAACTCCTTTCTCTTGATGTACGTTCCATTTTGCACATTATGAGGTTTATTTCTTTTATGTTGTTTTTTCCTCATATCTGCATTATAATAGATACAACGATTCCATTCAATGGACATAAAAATTAATTTGCGTATTATGCCCCATATTATCCCTTTATGCGGCATAATCAGGAGGTGTATAAGCTATGGAGCAAAGAAAGAAAGAAGATCTGCGGGTAAAGAAGACGAAAGACGCGATTCACCGCACATTTAAAACCATGATCTGCGAGATGGATTATGACCAGATTACCATAAAAGAACTGACTGCCCGAGCGCAGATCAACCGCAAGACGTTTTATCTGCATTATAACAGCCTGGAAGATCTGCTCGCGGAGCTGCAGGACGAAATCGCCGATCATTTTATCAGCAGAAAGGTTTCTTACAGCAACATGAAGGATATCCGGGAGCTGATCCGTGTGTTCTTTGAGCAGGCCGCGAACATGCCGCTGCTCCACGAGAAACTGATGTGCAACGGCAGCTACCAGATGGTGTGGGAACGAATCAACAAAAAGATCATGGATCACAGAAAAGAAACGAATCGCGGAGCTTTCGGCCTTGATGAATACTCCGAAAATATGGTATTTGCCTTTTATGGAGCAAATTCCACCCTGCTGTACCGGCAATGGGTAGCGGACGGGAAAAAACTGCCCCTTGAGGATCTGATCGATATCGCGACAAAATTGATCTGCAGCGGCATGTCCAGTGTCGTAAAACAGGAAGGCTGAGGTGAGCGAAACCATGAAGACAAACCGGTATTATTCCATCGGACAGGCCAGCAAAATCTGTGATGTTTCCCCCCGGATGCTCCGTTATTACGAAGAAATCGGTCTGATTCACCCGGACAAAATTTCCGAGGAAACCCAACACAAAATCGAATACTACCATCAGCGTCTGGACAGTCTGAAAGGATGGTGCGGTCTGATTATTGAAGGAAAGGAAGCGCTGCGCCACAGGGCCTTTTCCCCGCACATTACCTATCTTCCCAAGCGACTGTATTTTTACTATGAAAGAGAACGCTCTCCGGAAGAAAAAAATTCTGAGATTTATATTGAAACCGAATATTTCACAAAATCCAAAAAGGATGGCCATTCTATGGTCGATGTAGGCGGAGCTTTCACCCTTTACTATCCTTCCTGGCGGGAGCGGATGGAGAATACATATACCCGGCAGACCCTGCTGCAGATTAGTACGAAAACAGCAGCAGTCTGGAAAATACCATTGAATTCGGCGGTTTTAACGCGGTATGCGCTTATCATATTGGAGATACCGACCAGATCCGCGATACCTATGAGAAACTGGTCGAGTGGTGTGAACGCCACATTTTCGCTCTCTGCGGAGACTGCCTCGAGCGGCAGGTTCTGGATATTTATTCCACGCGGGATCGGAGCCTGTTTGTGACAGAACTCCTGCTTCCTCTTGAAGAGGAGACCGATAACATGAAAATCATGAGCCGCTGGCAGCAAAAACTTTAACGTTATGTAAAAGTTTTATCCCTATTTTCGCCTTTTTATCCATTTTTTGTGTAAATTCAGCCAAAAATCCGAAAAAAAAAAGCGGGATAAGGATCTTCAGAAAACGATAAAACCACATCGGACTCTCTTGACTTTTACTTTGCGTCAACCCCTATAAATATGGTTGAAACACATATTTGAAAGGAGTTTTTATGTTAAACGTATCAAAGCCTGTTGCTTATGTGATTCTTGCCTTTTCAATCGTTTGCGAGATTATCGGAACCATCTGCCTGGAGGCCTGCAATGGTTTTGAAAACAAAACACTGACCGTTATTTTAATTCTGTGCTATCTGGTAGCATTCACGCTGTTTTCCAAGATCCTGCATATTATCGATCTTGCTGTCGGCTACGCTACCTGGACTGCCGCCGGCGCCATCGGCTGTTCGGTACTTGGACTGGTACTCTTTGATCAGGAGCTGAGTATCGCGGGATGGATCTCTATTTTCACGCTGGCGATCGGAGTCTTTCTCCTGAATCTTTTCGGAACACCAAAGGAGGATAAATAGCCATGGTATTTTCTTATTTTCTTTTGGCGATTTCCATTGCCTGTGAATTGGTCGCCGCGTCTGTAACGACTTCCAGCAAGGGATTTACGATATTAAAACCGACCATTATCTGTATCCTGGGATATGGCTTCAGCTACTATTTCTTCGGATTGTGCCTGTCGGATATTAATCTGGGCATCGGTTACGCCACCTGGGGCGCCACCGGCACCATTGTAACACCGATTGTCGGCTACTTTGTCTATAAGCAGAAAATAACGAAAACCGGAATCTTTGCCTTAATGCTGATTATTCTCAGCATTATCACTCTAAATCTTTTCGGTTAATTTGGAAAGATCCCCTGAAATGCCGAAATTCAGGGGATCTTTATTTTGTGAGTCCGGGCCTACAGCGCGGTCCCTTTTTTGGGGACGAAAAATTTGGATAGATCGACGCCTTCATGTTCCAGCAGCTTAATTTTCAAATCAATGCCTCCGGCGTAACCGGTCAGGCTTCCGTTGCTTCCCACCACCCGGTGGCATGGGATGATAATGGAAATCGGATTATGGCCGACCGCTCCGCCAACCGCCTGGGCGGACATAGTTTTCCGATTTCTCTGAGCCGCAATTTTTTTCGCGATTTCGCCGTAGGTCGTAACCTGTCCGTAAGGAATTTCGCACAAAATCTTCCAGACTGCCTGCCGGAACTCGCCTCCGATAGGAGCCAGCGGAAGCTCTGAAATTTCCGGCTTTTCGCCCGCGAAATATCGATCCAGCCATGCTCTCGCCGCGTCAAACACCGGCATATCGTCTTTGTGAATCATTTCTTCTTCGACCGTATCTTCATAGTACTTTTGATTTTCAATCCAAAGCCCCACCAGATGGTCTTCTTTGCATCCCAGTGTAATGAGTCCGATGGGTGAAGGGTAAAAGGTTTTATAAAACATGTTCTTCTCCTTTTCCAGGTTCATATTGGAATCAGCTCCAGCTCTCTTTCATAACCGACGCCCTGCCCTTTTCCTTATTATATCATAGGATCTGTAAAAAGCGTCCGTAACCGAAGATTTTATCGATTCCGAACGCTTTCCGCAGCAGGGCCATTTTCCATTTTTGCGAATCCATCAACGCGGGTCTCTCCGCCAAAAACCTTAAAAATGTCCAATCTGCAAAAAAATCCGATTTTGGACACGTTTTTCTGTTTCCGTATATTTATTACCCGTTTTTTCTCATAGGTTTTCAACGATTGCGGGCTGTTTGGTGAAAAATCCGCCCGGCGACAGCCGGTTCTTCAAAAAAAACGTGTCCAAATGGATGAAATTTTAAAAATTGGACAATTTTCAAGTATCCTGGCAAAGTTTTATTGAATTTTTATTCTTTCATTCAACTATCTATGCGTTCTCCAATGATTCTGCCGCTTTGTTAATACAGCTGATCGCGTTCAGGCTGCGCGGATATCCGATATACGGAAGACACTGCGAAACCACCCGAAGGAGAAACGCTTTATCATTTCCCATATTCATATTTCCCTGTGCGTGGCCGATCAGCTGCGGTTCACAGCCACACTGCGCCATCAGGAAGCAGAATGTAATCATTTCTCTCTGAGCCAGATCCAGCCCCGTCCTTGTATAATAATCGCCAAAGCAGTTTGCCGCCAGCCAGCGGTTGATATGGCCTTGTTTCCACGCGTCCTTCATGGGATCGCCGAAAATGTCCACCTGCGCCTGGGCGCCCTTTTCCAGCCGATCCTCCATCGTAGTAACAGCTTTTCCACTCGCCGGAAGGGCGATTCCCCTGTCGGAAAAGATTTCATTGGTGGCCTGCAGGAACGGCCACATTCTGCCCATCCCCAGATAGTCCACCGACTGATACACCGTCTCCTTGATCGCTTCCGGTTCCAGCCCGTCTTCCAGCGCTTTCGGCAACATCTCTTTATACAGGTCAATCCCCTGGCATCCGATTAAAGCGGCCAGTATGGCAAGCCACCTGGTTTTCGGCGGGAGCTGCTGTCCCTCTTCTTTCACGACCTCTTCAAATGCGAAATGATCCACCCGTTCCATAAATTCCGGGTCTGTCTCGTAATAATTCATCGTTACACCTCCTGAACAGTAAATTCTTAATTGGTATCTCTACCGTCAGTATAGGTTTCTCACCGCGGGATGTCAAGATATGCCCTGATACCTGTTTTGTATCCTGATTCATGTCCTAAAAGCATATCTGTTCCCACAGGCATCTGTCCGGTTTTCCACACAGTCAGACAGTGCAGAATTTCATTGGTTGTACGAAGAATATAGTATATATCATCCCCTTCCGACTTTCTCCGTTCCAGATACTGCTCATGCCTTTTCCGGAACAGCTCCCATGGACGCACTCCAGACAATATTCTGTCGCCAGCTTCTGGAATTTCTTCCGGTAAGACCGCAAAGCTCCGATGCAGCCGATGCTCGGCTATTTCCGTTCCATTCGTGAAAATGCGTTCCGGCGCACCTAAAAAAAACGCTCCCCGTTCCCGCAAAACGAACCGCGCCCCATTTACGTTTTGAAGAAAACGAAATTTTGGATTCTGGAACAAGTTCCCGCTGAACCGAAAATTTTTGTTTCAGCGCCTGTATCATCGGGGGGGCATCCGAAGCCGCGAGATAAGAGGAAAGCAGTCACCGGCTTCTTCCCGTGAAACCGCCCCGTCTTCTGTGGCTCCCACATATTAAATAGCAATCTGTAAACGGTGAATTACGGAGTTCACTTTACACAACGAAAAAGCCCCTGAACTCTGGCTGTAATAACCATTTTTCAAGGGCTTTGTTTTTAGTATTTCATTGAACATTTCGAATCAGTTTTCTTTGTTTTCCATACCAGTACATTTTCCTCAAAAGAAGCGCTGATCTTTTCGGTATCTTTCAGCCATGCAAGGTATGAACGTACAGTACTGCCGATAAGCGCATACTGGTCATAAGTCATGGCTATATTAAAACCCGTAAACAGATGCTTCAGTAAGGTTTCAAAGCTCATTGGCGTTCGTAGCAGGGACAGTATCCTAGATGACACAGTGTATACCTTTTCACGATTTATACTTACCAATCCACGTATATCTTCAACAGCTTCGGTATGTGACGGTACAAATACAGCCGCTTCCATAGTCTCCACTTTATCGAGAGTATCCAGATACTCTGCAATGTCATAAATAAAGCATATCTGATATCTTTCCAGAACTGCGCGGCTGCTAACGCAATCACCTAAAAAAACAACATCATCGGGAGTCCGGATACCGATCATATCAAAAAAGTGTCCGGGAAGCGGGATGCTCTCCAGCTCATTCGGAAAATCCGGGTCCCCAATATCGACTGCATTGCTTGGCTGTGCCAGCAGGAATTTGTCCCGAAACTCTTTGAATGGATATCCGCCATACAAAAATGATGGCTCTAAAACAGGATAATTTGTAAAGGCGGCCTCCAGACCTGATGTAAATATTTTACACCCTGTCTGCTGCTGCAAATAGGCGTTGCCTCCAATATGATCCGCATTAGAATGGGTATTGATGATGCCTTTAAGCTTCCATTTATTTTCATCCAGCACCTTTTTCATTATACGGCGTCCGGCATTTTTATCGTTCCCGCTGTCTATCAGATATACCTCATTCTCATTCGCTCTGTAAACACCTACTTTAACCGGATAATTGATATAATAGGTATTTTCCCCGACTTGGCATAGCTCAAACATAATAACCTCCTTCGTCCTTTGCTCTTCCATTTTAAGCCCGTTTTCTGATATGCTTGCCGAAGCTCCGTCACTCGGTTCATCCGTATTACGGTCTGATTCGAAACGTCCCGGGGAAACTCGCAGACACTGCAGCCTCCGCACATAGGGCTTTGGAATGGAAACGAATCGGGTGGATGAAAAACTGCAACTTCTCAAGTTATTGACAGTTAAAATATGATTGTCCGCGAATTTTCCCAAACGCAAAAAACCCTTGAAAAATCAGGATCACAAACCGTTTTTCAAGGGTTCTCGTCTTTTGTCTGATTCGGATATTATCATCCGAACCAAAGTTGTGCCAACAGTTTGAGATGGAGATTCGCGAAGCAAATACTCCCTACGACAGATTGCGCCGTAGATCGCCGGGATAGCTCTCCCTACTTTTTTGCCGCTGCCTGCTGTTTTGCTATTTTTTCACCACAGCTGCTTGCTGAAGTGCGAACACAGATAGTACCCATAACTTATCATATATCCCTTCAAACATCCATTTTCTAATAGATTATCTTTCTTTCCATATGTAACATCATTTCATCGCTTTATGCTCAATTCCCAATCACAGTAGTTGGGGCAGATGATTATGTATATCTTTGGTTGAAATTCTTTGTGTAATCATGATTTGAGAAGAGCATACAAACGCCGCCATGCTGCTGTTCTGTAACAATCCGGACAAGTGGCAGTTAGGTGCTTATACAAAAATCGGGTTCTTTGAAACCGACGCCGATCTGCTTTATCAGGATGAAATACATGGTTCTCTGATTGAACAGATCGATCAGATCATGGAAGTTCTCCATCTCAAATACATGAAGGCTAAAATCACTTATGAGGGCATGCAGAGGATTGAACGCTATTTTGTTCCTGATGAGGCATTAAGAGAAGCTTTACTGAATGCTCTATGTCATAAACAATATGAAAGCGGTATTCCGATTCAGATTAGTGTGTATGAAGACAGGCTCTATATTGCCAACTGCGGCAGACTGCCTGAAAACTGGACAATCGAAAATTTGATGACCAAACATGCTTCAAAGCCATATAATCCCGGAATTGCTAATGTATATTATCTCGCCGGCTTTATTGAAAACTGGGGTCGCGGTGTTGAAAAAATATGCAGTGCCTGCAAATCTTATGGCGCACCGCTTCCGGAATATACGGTAAATCCCGGCGATATTATGATCAAATTCACTGCTTCTGAAGACATGCTGATATCGAATACTTTAAAAGGGGTGACTGAAAGGGTGACTGTAAGGGTGACTGTAAAGGTGACTGAAAAAGAGCAGGAGGTTTTAAGTCTCCTTTGTTAAGATTTTTTATTTTCTTTACCAGGTTCGTATTTTCAATTTCCTCGATCCATCCATATCTGCTGTCCTGAAAATATCGTTCTTCATATGAAAACTCCTCTATAAACTTTAGCATCAAAGAATTTTGCTCTGGGCTTTTCCCTTCATTATATGGATAACTGACTTCCAGATACTGATTATGTCTGCAGAAAACCCGTTCTTTCTTAAAAAGCTCCCAATCAAAGCGTTTCATTTCTTCAATTGAGCTCTTATCCATTCCGGCTATTTCATATTCCTTCTCCAGCACTTCCCATTTCCTGATATATTTTTTCTTCTCTGTATTATAATTAAATTTCATTTCCTGACCTCCGAATTCCAAACTGTTCCAACTTGTTTGAAATCGGAGATCACGGATATTTCGCCATGTCAGGCTGCCATTTCCTTCTCACAGGGTGCTCCGTTCCGAGCCTCCCAACATAAGCGATCTGAAAAGGCAACAAAAAAACCTGACAAAACATATCCTGAAGCAGGATCACTTATGTTTTGCCAGGCTCTTAATGATTCTTTGTCAAGTACAGACCATTCACAAACTCTCGGATAGCAGCGCCGGCCTTAAGGGTTCCTGCCCAGTTCACCGGTTCTTCTGCTATTCTCATTATTCAGTTTTACTTTTCTTTTCCCTTATATTCAGCGACCGTTTCACACACACTCAGTGTACAGTCAACATGTTTGATATTTAAATAGCTCCCACATTTCCGTATACCCGCCTATCCTGTGGATCACATCCGTATATACGTCGATTGTGATTCCTTTTTCTTTTGCCGCTTGCATCATACTACGGTCAACAACTCTGGCCAGAGCTTCGATAAACTCCACAGAGCATCTTTCTGTTTCTTCACATTTTACAGCTTCGTTTTCTTTTCTTTTTCCTTCAAATGTAAACAGTAAATAGGTCGTGCATAGATAATAAGGATAAAAAGCATTAAAATGCCATACGTTATCACCAAAAAAGAAGGCGAGAATCCACTCCCAAATCGGATGGATCCTCACCCATAAAAATGAAGACTCGCTAATTCTTAATTACTTCTCCTACGACTATATACCATAAACACGCTTACAGCTGCTGCCATACCCATAATAGCAAGCATCGCTATTATATTGAAATCATCTCCCGTTTTAGCGTTGCTATCTTTAGGCTCATCTATAACAGGAATCGCTACAGCTGCCTTTTCATATCCACAAACTGTACACTCCTCATGTTTTGAACCCTCGACTGTTGTTGTTGCGTTCTTGTCTATCACCCACTTGAAAGTATGCGCCGCTATGCCCGTCTTGTCTCCACAAACTGTACACTCATGCCAGTGTCCATTCGCATCACTGCTCCACTTATCTGAGTATGAGTGACCTACAGGATCTTTATAATCATCCACATACGATGCCTTACATATTTCACAAGTGTATGTCGTATATCCTTTATCAGTGCAAGTAGGCTTTGTCACTACTGGAACATATACATGCCCCTCAACAGTAATTCTGACTGCAGCACTTTCTACGGTGGCTGTCTTGCTATTTGTATCTTTAGCCGTTACCTTTACGGTATAATTACCCGTGTCAGAAACATTCAGAGTATTCGTTGTAGCACCTTCTATTTCATTTCCATCCTTTATCCACTGATATGTATAATCAAGGTCATCAAGTTTATGAGTGACCTTTACTGTTAGTATTGCATCAGTATCTTCATGAGTGGTCGTCTTATCGGCTTCAACTGATACATTTGGATCATTTAACGACCATACAGCATATAACTTTGTCCTATTCTCAATCGTGTCGTTGTCAAAATCCCAAAGTTCCGTTTCGCCCTCTAAATGCCATCCGTCAAGTGTATATCCTATCTTTTCAGGAGCGGGAACATTGTTAGGATTAATAGTCTCTCCAATTATGACACCATGGCGATAATCAAGGTACTCTGTTCCATCTTCGTCATAGAAATATACAGGTTTTGCTTTCGCCCAAATAAGGCTCTGTCCCTCTATTTCTAAACCATCATAAATGTTTCCTGAATTAAAATGTTCAAGGTTCGGTGAGATTCCTACCGCATACTCTACAGCAGCGAGTCCCTCTATATTATTGCTCCTATTTATTTCGATTGAATTTATCGGTGTAAACGTATCTGTAACATGAATAACATATCCATCTTCGTAATCATTTTGGTAGAATACATCTCCGACGATTTCAGGGCTACCGCTTAACTCAAGTCTTGGATAAGCACTGCTTCCATTATATCCGTATATTCCTATAGCATGTCCTATATTTTCGTCAGTAGATACATTTTCCTTAATTGTTCCTCCTGAGATTTTGATATCTACAGGTCCAATATAAACGTATCCGAAAATTCCTGCGCCTGTCATTTTTGCTTCATTTCCTATAACAGAGCCTTTTTTCATTTCAAATTTAACGCCACCTTCAGCGACACTCTGCAAATATACACCTCCGCCATAGTATGTCGCTTTATTGCCGGAAATAGTTGTTCCGTCTAAAATAGCGGATACTACATCCTTTCCTCCAACAACAGCTATGCCTGCACCTTGTTCAGCAGTGTTTTCTCTTATCTCGCCGCCATTAAGGGTAACTGTACCTCTTTCACAGTATATTCCGCCTCCTAATGTCGATGCTATGTTTTCGGAAATGACACCTCCGTTTACTGTCGTTGTACCACAATTAAGTATGCCGCCGCCACCCCATCCGTTAGCACTACTATTATTTTTTATTTCACCACCATTCATTGTTAAGGTGGCATTATTATTTACATACACTGCAGAGGTTTTGTTATTTATAATTTTAGTACCATCTTCAATAACTGAGGATCCGCCATTAGTAATGAATACAAGATAACTGCCATAGCTAATCGATTCATTATTACCGTCTATCGTTGAGTCTAATATAGTAAGTTTGCCTCCATCAACAACGGAAAGCAGTATTCCATCAAATCCTTCTGCACGCTTTATGTTTGCGTTCTCCAATGTATACTCGGAATCGATCGTTACAGTACCACAAATATATATAGTTCCATTTTCGGAAACCAATTCAAGAGCTTTATCTAACGACTTCACGGCATTATCTTTATTCGCCCCATTATTATCATCATTACCGCTAGTGCCATTTAAAAATACTGTATTATTTTCGACAACAACATATTTACCATCTACTATCTCTACTTTTAATCCTTTGTCCAAATACTTCTCAATATTCTCAGTGTGAGTGCCTCCTTTAACTAAGAGAGGTGCTTCTGTCGGATCATTAGTTTGCCATTTACCTACCGTGTTTCCTCCCTCTACAGTGATTGATGACTTCACACCATTCGGTTGAACATTTTTATCTGCCTTAATTGCCGCTTTACCGCCACTGATCGTTCCATCCTTTACAACAATCGTTCCTCCACTGTTATAAACATATAATCCATATCCTGTGGATGTATAATTTCCAGAATCTATAGTCGCAATTCCATCCCAACTAACGCCTATGGCAGACGCAGAAAAATGACTTGGATTGCTACTATTTGTTACTTCAAATTCACAATTAGTAAATGTTGCATCCGATCCACAAACTTCAATACAAGGGCCTCCGCCAGCTGTTACCTGTACACCTTCAAAATTAAGCTTTGTGAGATACATAGTATCTGCAGCAAATGCCTGTCCTTCAGTGTTATAACTGCCGCCTTCGACATTCAATGTCATCACATCCGCTTCTGTCAAGAGAGTATTGGTGTCAAAAAATCTATTATTCGATGTCATATCAACATTGTTAAAAACTACTGAAGACCCTGAACCATCAACAGTTCCATTTCTAACTATCTTGACAAATGAGCCATTGTAAGTGTCACCACTATATGTACCGCCATTCAATGTCACATTGCTTACACCCATTATTTTTATAAACCCATAGGAGTTATTATTACTGTCAGGTATTAGCATGCCGCTTCCTTCGACAGTCCCGTTCACAATAAGTTCAGAGCCGATAACGTGTATAGCTCTTTCAGTCTGAATGTTATTCGTGACTGTATAACCAGCCAAATCAAGGGTTATCTTCTTTCCATTCTTTATTTCAACTATATTGTTAAGCGATATGTTGGCTCCTAATGTTATAGTTGTACTATCATTATCTGAAATTGATTCGATTGCGTCACGAAGCTCTTGTTCACTAGATACAACGCTATTAGTAGTTGTTACGTCAGCATCATAGTTCGCATTATTTTCTGTTTCTGTTTTATTTTCTACAGAGTCTTTTGCATTCTCCTTCTCTATTTCATCTTCTTTACTCGGCAAAGTTTTGTCATTCGGAGTTTCGTTATCCTCTTCTGACACTAGATTATTCTGCTGATTCTCTATCGTGCTGATTTCATCACCAAAGGAGATACTTGGTATCATAGTAAATACAAGCATCATAGATAGAATTATCGCTATGCTTTTATGTCTAAACATAACACTCCCCCATTTTATAATTATTATAAAAACGATAACTATAATTATAATACAACTATATCACGTTATCCCCCCCCCGTCAATGAGGAGTGTTATCCGTTCCTATTTTATGAGTAAACGGTAAATAGGTGTGGGCAGGCGACATGGCAGAACTGGAGTAGTATCATTTAAATGCAGTCGTTAAATCCACCAAAAGATGATAATATATCATTAAGGAAGGTGGAGACATGCAATACGATAAGGAATTCAAACTACAGGCTCTTGAACTGTCCGATGAAATTGGCGTCAAGGTAGCTGCAGATCAACTCGGCATCAAGTATTACACACTTGCCGACTGGCGTCGTCAGCGCAAGGCTCGCGGCGAAGAAGCTTTCGTTGGCAGTGGTAACAAAATGATGCCGCTCAGCGAGAAGGATCGTCGCATTAAGGAACTGGAAGCGGAACTTCGGGAAACCAAGCGAGCGAACGATATACTCAAGGAGGCTCTCGGTTTTTTCGCACAAAGCCGACAGAAGTGAGAGCTCGGAAACGTTTTGAGTTCATTAGCGAATACAGCAGCAGATGGCCTGTAAGCGTTATGTGCGATGTCCTGCACGTGAGCGAGACCGGTTATTACAGATTCAAAAGAAATCTCGGCAATCCCAGCAAGGACGCTGTTCTTTCGGCAGTTATGCAGGAAATACTCGATGAGTATATATACAACGATAACTACGGTGTAGATCGAATGCAGATAGCACTTCGAAATCTCGGGTACAAGGTTGGCAAGCGCAGGATAGCCAGAATCATGAAGGAAAATGGTTGGCTTCATGAACGTAAGCGCCGTCCGAAAGGCTTAACCAAGGCAACTACTGAAATACAGGAGAAGGAAAACCTAATCAAACAAGATTTCAGGTCAGATCGGCCGTATCAGAAGTTGCTTACCGACATATCTCAGATATCGTGCCGTGACGGCAAACTATACATATCTCCAATAATGGATTGCTTTAACGGAGAAATACTTTCTCTGGTAATGCGAAGCAATATGTGCAAAGAACTGTGCATTGATACATTCAATGCAGCAGCCAAAAGGTTTCCTTTGAACGGAGCCATACTCCATTCAGATCGCGGAAGCCAGTATACAAGTGAAACATTCCGTGAAGAACTCAATAATGCAGGTGTTCTGCAGAGCCTCAGTGGCGTTAACCGCTGCTTTGATAACGCCGGGATGGAAAGCTTCTTCGCTACTCTCAAGAAGGAACTCCTCTACAGGATTCCAACATACAAGATGAAGATGGAAGAAGTTAAAGTAATTGTTTTCAGATATGTCTTTATCTACTACAACCGGATAAGGATATACACTTCAAATCCGGATGGCCTCCCGCCAGCAGCTTACAGGAGACGTCTGGAACAACCGTTAGCAGAAGCTGCTTAATTTTGTGGGTTTAAAGACTGCACAAATATTGACAACTCCAACCCCCCAAAAAGAAACGCTACGCAAACTTTTCGTTCTTTTTCGGAAAAATGAAGCGAAGTTTAAAAACGCATTTGGGACAGCGTTTTGTCCCAACCGCTGTCCCAAAAAATCCCCCAAATCACCCTGTTATTTGCGCTAAATTATGATAATCTGCGAACTTCTCCCAAACGTAAAAAACCCTTGAAAAATCAGGATCTAAGACCGTTTTTCAAGGGTTCTCGTCTTTTGTTTACTTCTTCATCTGTTTTGCTACTTTTTCGCCGCTGCCTGCTGAGCCGCTACTTCAGCCGCGAAGTCTTCTTCTTTCTTTTCGATTCCTTCGCCGACTTCGTAACGGATCATTTCCGCTACTTTCATATCTTTACCCAGCTCTTTGCCTGCTTCCGCAACGTACTGCGCTACCGTCAGGTCGCCGTTTTTAACGAATTTCTGGTCAACCAGGCATACTTCCTTCAGGATTGCCTTTACTTTGCCCGGAATGATTCTTTCCAGCAGATTTTCCGGTTTGCCTTCATTCAGCAGCTGCTGTTTTGCGATTTCCTTTTCGGATTCCAGCCATGCCGGATCTACCTGAGTTTCGTCCAGGAATTTCGGATTCATGGACGCAACCTGCATTGCCACGTCTTTTCCTGTTACCTGAATTTCATCCGCAGTCGCTTCTGTTTCCAGTCCCACGATAACGCCGATGGTGCCGCCGCCGTGGATATATCCGGTGTAAACAACGCCCGGTGTGTTCAGCTTCTGGAATCTGCGGATATTCATGTTCTCGCCGATAGTAGCGATCTTGTTGTTGAGAGCGTCCTGCACGGTTCCTTCGCCTTCATACGGAAGAGCCATGAACGCGTCCATATCCGCGGCGTCGGATTCCAGCGCCATCTTTGCCAGTGTATCTACAAAGTTAATGAATTCTTCGTTTTTTGCGACAAAGTCAGTCTCGGAGTTTACTTCTACAATTGCCGCCGCTTTTCCATCTGCGGAGAACGCGGTTTTTACCAGTCCCATCGCCGCGATTCTTCCTGCTTTTTTCGCAGCTTTGGCAAGACCTTTCTCTCTTAAGAGTTCTACCGCTTTATCAATATCGCCGTCCGTTTCGACCAGTACTTTCTTACAGTCCATCATACCTGCGCCTGTCATTTCGCGCAGCTGTTTTACTAATTGTGCTGTTACAGCCATGTGTTTCTCCTCCTCAATTATTCTTCCGTATCTGCCGCTTCCTCAGCTTCGCCTTCTGCTGCCTTTACAGCAGCCTCTTCCTCTGCTACTTCCTGCTCCGCGGCTTCTGTGGAACCTTCCGTTTCGCCTTCATCAAAGCTTTCACCCTGTTTTGCTTCGATAATCGCGTCAGCCATCTTGCCCGCAATCAGTTTTACCGCGCGGATCGCGTCGTCGTTAGCCGGGATAATATAATCCACATCGTCCGGATCACAGTTTGTATCTACAATTCCCACTACAGGGATCCCCAGAATTCTCGCTTCTTTTACCGCGATCTTTTCTTTCTTCGGATCAACAACGAAAACAGCGCCCGGCATTCCCTTCATATCTTTAATTCCGCCCAGGAATTTTTCCAGCTTTTCCAGTTCCAGTCTCAGTTTGCTGACTTCCTTTTTGGAAAGCTTTTCAAAAGTCCCGTCTTCTTCCATCGCCTGAATGTCACGCAGTCTCTTGATTCTTGCGGAAATGGTTTTGTAGTTGGTCAGCATACCGCCCAGCCATCTCTGGTTTACATAGAACTGTCCGCATCTTTTCGCCTCGTCTACGATTGCGGCCTGCGCCTGCTTCTTTGTTCCTACGAACAGAATCGGCTTTCCGGATTCTGCCACTTCCTTCATAAAGTCATAGGCTTCTTCGATCTTCTTTACTGTTTTCTGCAGGTCGATGATATAGATCCCGTTTCTTTCCGTAAAGATGTACGGAGCCATTTTCGGGTTCCATCTTCTGGTCTGGTGTCCAAAATGCACACCTGCTTCAAGCAACTGTTTCATTGAAATTACTGACATATTCTTTTCCTCCTGGTTTTCTGCCTCCACCGCATGTCGCCCTAAAAGAAACCGGAAATTCCGGCACCGCTTTTAAGTGATGCGGTGTGCGTATTTAAATAATTTTTTCCGTTCTGTAAAACTGGACAGAACCGTTAAATATGATACTACATATTCGTTGAAATTGCAAGGCATTTTCGTAAAAATTACTAATTTTATGGTTCACATATGATAATGTCTTAGTATACCACAAAAGAAAATGTCCCGAATGTGGTATAATTATCCTCCTATGAGACTTATGAACAGGAGGAAATCATTATCAGAAAGGTAGAACT
>NZ_JACRYT010000020.1 GCF_014333425.1 Zhenpiania hominis
TTCTTCATTGATGTTCATATATTTTCCCCTCAAAAACCTAAAAAGTACTAAAAATCCTTTAAAGGCATTTTAATACTTTTTGTGTGCTCAATCTATGCATGGGCTATTTACCGTTTACGTTTCTTCACAGTCTCGAACAATTTATCCGTCGAACAAAAATAGAAGGTCGCATATCAAGCTATCCTTCTATATATTTTAACTTATCAATTTGGAGTGTCCAGTTACATATGTAAAAGATTTAGGCTTGTCCAGTTTTCAGGCTCCATCCCAAATTATTTATCCTTGACATAGGGTACAGTTTATTAGAATTTTTTCATATTTTGAAACAGTCCCATATTAAAACTTTTTACAACACCATTCAACTCTTTTTATTTATCCAATTTATTCTGCTTTTTCTCCACAAACTCCACATACGATTCATAGGACTCGTCCCAACTCTTGTAAGCAGGATCGCCTCTATGATCTTCCATATCATAATGCTCTGCAATGTAATTCGCTAAGTATTTCGTATATTTTTCCGCACCTAAAATGTTCGCATGATTTGAGTTATAAAAGTCTGTCTCCCAATTAATACCGACATCTTCAACCAATTCCTTCGTATTGAAATTCAATACCGGATACCCTCTCTCTTCTGCGATTCTTACCGCCTCGTTCAGTCGGCCCACATTGTCTTCTTTCGCTGAAAAAGGAGACAACACAAAGAGCACTTCTGTATCAATGGAATCACAATAATCCAAAAGGTCATTAAACATTCGTTCTGTTTCTGGAGCTAATTTCTCCGTATTCTCCGTATATACTGCCGGTTTCTGAGGTTTTTGAGCAAAGGTTTTTCCCTCGCTCAAAGTAAATCCCTTCCACAATGATTTTGCGTCACGATTCCAGAGGTCATCAGAACTCAAATCACCGCCGTTCCATCTGCTGTGGTATTAAAAAAAAGGAACATAGTAGCTCGTTCTATCATCAACAATATCATTGTCTCCCGGAAGTGCAAAATCGATTGACTCATCGATACATTCGATCCTTTCCTTAGAAAACCGCATAGAGTCCGTTACTTTTCGCAGACCTCCTTCGGAAACTCGATCGCATCCTCTGTTCAGCCATCGCAGTTCTACAATAAAAAGATCCGGATTCTGTGTCTTCTCCACTTCTTTCATCAGGGATTTGACAACAACAAAGGGCTGCCCGCTGGTTCCCATATTATATACGGTCATCCCAGTCTCATGGTAAGCTAGAGGGGCGCTCCAATATCGATTTGCGTTACTGGAACCAAAATAAAAACCGTCTATCGTATTTTCTTTTTCACTGTAAAATTGGTTGAAATTCTGCTTACTTTCCTCTGATTCCGCTATGGAAAAGACCTGATTCAAATAAAGGAACGCAATTCCGAGGATCAGAAGAAAAATCAGGCATCTTATCAAATTGTTTCTGCTAGCCTTTGACATAGTTACTCCATTCTTTTTTCTTTCTTCTCATTAAAACCCTCTGTAAATAAAAGTGCTTGCATCATAGCCAGGTCCGTAAACACCCATAACCAGTACAACCATAAATGCTGCCAGATAAATTCCCCAACGGAAAAGGATATTCTGTCTTGCCAGAGATTCCCGGATTTTTATTCCGTTTTCCTGCATCAGACTGATGACAAACCATACTGCGCATCCCACCAGCAGCAGAGCGTAATCCTCGTAAGTCAGACCAAGTTCCACAAGATGGTCGTTCAAGAAAATACCCGGGTTGAATACAAGGGCGGACTTCATCATAGAAATCGCCACGCCAAAGGAAGCTGCTTTCGGCAAAACCCTTCCGATTACAACCAGCAGGAAGGTCCTGCAGATTTTGAACAGTCTCCAACTGAAAGTCGTAGTGTCAATATGGAGAATTTTTTCCAATTTACGCAAAAACGGTTCAAATATCAGGCCCAGAATAATCAGACCGCCGTTATAAAGACCATAAGCGATATACTTAAATTCCGCGCCATGCCAGATACCAATCGTTAGGAAGGTAGCAAGCTGGGCTACAAGGACAGGGAACAGCTTGCCCAGACGGTCTCCAAATACTTTTCTCAGCTTCTTTCCCGCTTTTCCAAAGGTTTTGGAAAGAGAAATCGGATAGAAGATATAGTCCCGACACCAATTCCCCAGAGTAATATGCCATCTTCTCCAGAATTCGGAGATACTGTCGGAAAAGTACGGACGCTGGAAGTTGTCAACCATATCAATGCCGAGAATCCTCGCCACGCCTCTGGCTATATCAATACCGCCGGAAAAGTCTCCGTAAATCTGTATGCTGTAAAAAAGCAGCGCCAGAAGAATATAGAAACCCTGATATTCGGTATGGTTGTCAAACACCTCATTTACCAGAATTCCGGCCCGGTCGGCGATTACCAGCTTCTTAAAAAATCCCCACAGCATCAGCTGCGCGCCAAAGGTCAGATTCGTATAGGAAAAGGCGTGACCCTTATAAAGCTGCCCTGCCAGCTGATCGTAACGGCTGATCGGGCCCTGTATGATCTGCGGGAAAAAGGACACAAACAAAGCGAATTTAAAAATATTAGAATCCGCTTCGAATTTATTCCTATATAAATCGATGATATACGCAACCGACTGGAACGTATAAAAAGAAATGCCTAATGGAATCAGAAATCCGGCATCAAAATGGATCCCCAGTCCGAGAGCTTCAATGTAATAACGGAAGTATTTTACAACGGCCAGCACGCCAAAGTTCAAAATCAGTACCAGCGCGACCATTTTCCGCTTTTTCTTCTGAACTGCCGCTTTTCTCGCCTTCTTTTCTTCCCTGGTCAGTTCACTTCCATGTTCTTCGATATACTTTTTATGCTCTGTGTTTTTACGGCCGATATATCTCCCCCCCCCAAGAACGTGATAATGGTCGTAAACAGCACAAATACAAAGGTCTTCGGGCTTGAAATCAAATAGAACACATAACTGGCTGCCAAAAGAACGGTCCATCTGGCAGCCTTAGGAACAACATAATAAACGAATACAACAATAAGCACAAATACTAAGAAATAGAATGACGTAAATGCCACTTTCTTATACTCCTTTCGCTTATCCCTGTGCTCTTGTAATTAACTCCACCATTGCGTCTACGGAATTGAAATTTTCCGGTACTAAATCTTCTACGGAAATTTCCACATCAAATTCGTCATTCAGTTCGCCGACAATCGCTACGATATCCAACGATTCTAAAATTCCATCGTCAATTAACTTTGTACTATTTTCAAAGTCCACGTCGCTGCGTACGCCGGTTAAAATTTCTAAAATTGTTTCTCTCATAACGATAATCTCACTCCTTGCAAACTCACTTCTTATTTTCTTCTGTTAATGAATAGCGCTTTGACGCTTTTGCGGCCAATCAAGCCATTATTGATATTAGCACGCTCCTTTATTTTCGTCAAGAGGCTTCCGTAATCGTCAAGATTTTTTCACCAAATCTTCATTCTGCTTCTATTCTTCCAGATACGCCACGGTCCGCATCAAGCCTTCTTTCAGCGTATAGGAAGGTTTCCATCCAAGCTTCCTGATTTTATCACTGTTTAAAATTCCCAGTGTAAACGGAGCGCATCCTGTATTCTCATCTGCTTTCGGAAGATCAAAAACTAATTTCAGATTCCGCTCCGGATAAGCATCCACCAGCGTCTGTGCCAGCTCCCGTATGGAAACGGTAGATTCTTCCGAAGCAATATTATATACAAGCTCTTGTGAATTCAGCAGGATATAAAACAGCGCCGCTACCGCATCGCTTACATAGGTATAGGTGCGGACTGCCAAACCCTCGCTTTTCAGCACGATATCCTCATTACGGATTACATTCCGCAGAAAATCCGCCTGCACCCGCCCATCGTCGATGGACATCCCCGGGCCGAAGGTATGGGCCAGTCTGGCAATTTTTGTGTTCATGCCATACTGCTGCCGGAAACACGAACACATGGTTTCCGCCGCTTTTTTACCCTCCGGATAGCAGGAGCGAGGTTCCAGCGGATCGACAAATCCGTAGGTGTCTTCCGTAAACTCCCTCTGCCCTTCATATGGCTGTCCATAGATCTCTCTTGATGAGATGAAAAGATATCCTTTGGCGTTACTCTTTCGTGCCAGTTCCAGAGTATAATAGGTCCCTAATGTATTGGCGGCAATCGTACCCGCCGGATCTTCCCTCATAATCAAAGGACTCGCCGGGCTCGCCGCGTGAATGATATAGTCAAAACGAACATCCGTCTCAATCTCCCGAGACACGCTCTGTGTAATCAGAGACACCCGCTTCTTCAGATCCTCCGGCATTTTTTCTGGATGCCGTACCAGCCCATACAGCTTCATATCGTAATGCTCTGAATCATTCAACGCCGCTAAGGTCCGCAGCATATAAGTTCCCAGCATTCCGGAGGCTCCTGTTACAAGCACAGCCGCGGACTTCAGCTTTTCCCACTGAATATCCGCGCTGAGAATATTTTTTATATCTTCTTCCATTATTCTTGACATATATGATTCTCCTCTATTTGTTTAGTTTTCCGGGAACTTCCTTTTCCGCGAATCCGAAAACCTGTTCAGTTTCTCTGTACTGGATCATGGCCCGGAAGGTGTAGAGATCTTCCGGGGTCGTCACTTTAATGTTACCCCGGTTTCCCAGCACAATCGCGATTTCCTTTCCGTTTTGTTTCATCAACGTACACGTATCCACAATTCCCTCATACCCGGGATTGACTTCCCGCATTTTATGATGGGCCTCCATCACTTCCCCGAGATAAAAGCACTGCGGCGCCTGCGCGGTAAACAGTTCTTTCCGCGGCGGCACTTCCTCTACAAATTGTCCGTCCCGGCTGATCACCGGAGTCTCAAACAGCGCGTTGCAGGTTACGGCGGAACCTTTTTCTTTCACACATTCCAGCACATCGTCGATAAGTTCAGAAGTGATACAGGGCCTTACGCCATCGTGAATCAATACCACGGATCCCGGATCGTTTTCCTCTGCCGCCGCGCTGAGAGCGTTGTAAATGGAGTCCTGGCCGGTCGCCCCTCCCGGAACAATGCCTGCCACTTTGCTGATAAAATGGCGCTGAACATATTTCTCCAGCTTTGAAATATAGTCCGCTTTACACGCAATATAGATCTTGTCAATGTCCGGATGTTCTTCAAAAATATCCAGCGTATGAATGATAATCGGTTTTCCGTTTACTTCAATAAACTGTTTTGGAAGTCCCGCTCCCATTCTGGCGCCGCTTCCGCCGGCAAAGATAATCGCGATATTGGCTCCCATCTCTAACTCTCCTTTTTCAGTAAAATTTTATCAATTACCCGGTCACAGGCGTGGCCGTCATATTCCCCAAAGTTTTCTTCCACAAACCGCTCTATTTTCTCAGTTTCAAAATCCTGTTCTCTCAGAGCCCGCATCATTTCCGCAAAAGTGTCGCATACCTTTCCAGGCGCGCATTCCTTGACGCTCCTGTGCACGCCCCGAGTCAGCTCGTACATATGGCGGTCATAAGTAAAGAACAGTACCGGTTTTTTCATCAGGGCGTACTCGTAGTAGTTTGATGAGTAGTCTGTAATCAGTAAGTCCGTAATATAATACAAATCATTAATATTCGGATAGTCTCCAAAATCAAAAATCCGATCCCGGAATTTCTTTGGAATCTCAATAGGATCACTTACGAAGGGATGCATCTTAATCAGGAACACATATTCCTCTCCGCAGAACTCATAGAGCTGTTTCAAATCCAACTGTTCATAATCGTAGTAAGCAGATTTCTGCCCGGTTCCCCGGAAGGTAGGCGCGAGCAGAATTACCTTTTTTCCTTTCAGGGCCGGATACTGGCTGTAAAATTCCTTTCTGAACTCATCGATTTTTTCTTTATCCAGAAAATCATCCAGCCGCGGCATTCCAACCGGAAGAAACGCGTCTTTTTCAATGCCGAAAACCTCTTCATAAACGTGGACCAGATTTTTTGATCCGGTCAGAGCATAGGTATAGGCCTTATGGCAGGACTCGGAAGGGAACGGCGATCCTGCCTTTCCGAACCGGCTGTATCCCACGGATTTGAATCCTTCTCCCGCATGCCACACCTGCACCAGCTTCGTTCTCTTTGACAGCTTGAAAAATCCAAACAGGGGAGCATAATCGTCAATAAAGATAATGTCCTGTCTGACCACGCGAAAAACAGTCTTGATCCAGCTCAGAACGCTAGTATGTTCTCCCACGGCTGTCCGGAAAGCATAAGATAGTTTAAACTCTTTGTCAAGACCCCGTTCTTTGATACGTTCATCGATATATTTCAGATTCCCCCAGAGGTAGTCTTTTGTTTCAGACATAAAGAGAATCCGTTTTCCATTTTTCGGCGTTAAAGCCGCCGCTATATGATAGAAAATACGAATCAGACGAATAACCGTAAACATGTAAAAGCGGTTCAGCTTGCCCAGGAAGGTAAACGCTTCCTTGATATATTTCCGCTTACGCCACTTTTTATTCATGATCATAAAGTAGTTATTGAAATATAGCTCCAGATTTTCCCCATCAAAACAGGTCAGGCTGAAGGAAAGGTTGTAAGCGTATTTTCCCCTTCCATAACGGAAAATCCTCGACCGCTCGTCCAGGTGATATCCCAGCTCCGTAGTCACGCTGGAAACACAGAAGCCCTCCGGCACAATGGCGGCAATTCTCCACTGCCCGTTGTCCAAAAATTCTCGGCCGTTTGCTGCCGACAGATTCAAGGTAAAAGAATAAACATTGTCCTTGCAGGACTCCGGAACCAATTCCACCGTCTCATTGATCTGCAGCTCCAAAATCGGCTCCGCGCCTTTTTTCAAGACCTGCTTTTGATTGATGACCGCGCGCCGGAATCTTGCCAAAACAAATTTAGGCTGTTCCGGCCCCGGATAGTTGCTTTCTATCTCAAAATGCAGGAAAATACGTTCCCACTCCAGACGAATCATTTGAAATTTAAAATCTCTGCACCACTCCATGAATTACTGTGTCCTCCCTGATATTTGCTTGTATATCGTACCATAAATCGGTTGAAAATACAACATTTCGCTCATTTGAAGCCCTCGGGCTTTTTCATCATGAACCCCTTTCCCTCTTCCGGCTGTCCTTCAATCCAATCAACAGCGCCTTTTTTCCTATATGCTAAAAAAGGAGTTCTAAACATTTTGGGAGACTTAAATACGTCACCAGCCTTGCAACTGTAACATCTTGCCGCAACCATTTTCCCCTGTTTCAACTCCATAATCGGAATCAAAATACTTTGCAGCTGTGGACGTTCCCAAAAGACACTCAAAAGTTCATTTAGTGTATTTTCTGTAAACCAAAGCTCTTCATCAAGTATTATTATAAACTCTCCTTTAACTTGTTCGCTCAAACGTCGCTCTATCTTACGAAAGTGAAAGTTTTCTTTTGCTTTATATGTTTCAGTAACACGAGGTTCCAGTTCACCATCAGCTAGAATTTCGAAAAATGGCATTTCCTGCTTATAGCATGAATTTAAAATCCCATTCACTTCATCTTCCATCAGAGTTCTTTTTAGATAAATCGTAACAAACGGGCGTTCCGCCGCCTTTTTTCTTGTCATCACACCTTCATGCAATCTTAATTCAGGGTTCTGCTCCAGAATCTTCTCCCACATATCCGGGAACATTTGTTGCCTGCAATATTCCAGATGTATCTCTAATTCTGTTGACAAATCCGTATCACTCAACCATAGTTTACGATAATAGTCTGCAAGAAAATCACTCCTTACAAAGCGATTATAGAACGTAGAGCGATAGATTAACCGATCCTTTATTGCCTGTGCATAGTCGCCATCCATATGCTCTTCGGAACTACCTTCCATTTTTGTATCTTCCAGAATTCTCTTTTCCAGCAACTGAAACGTCTGGTGGGAATATTTCAACTGCTGTAAAGAAGCCATCTGCGTCGCTGATGCCTCCTCCCAGAATGGCCGCCGTCTGTATTCATACGCAATCACTGGAGCGCCAGTGATTTTCCCACAATTATGCGCGAACTGAATTAAAAAGAGTCCGTCCTCCGTAATTTTTAAATCTGTACGGAACCGTAGATGTAATTTCTCTATCGCGGCTCTTCGAAAAAGCTTATTACAAACGCTGAAAGCCCACAGCATATCCGGATCAAATCTTCGAATTGTTCTTTTATTTGATAGCCGAATTGAAGATTTTACCATTTTGGTGCCACTAACATTTCGGATTCGATACCTACCAATAACCAAATCTGCAAATTCCAATTCTGCCGCCATTACCATATTTTCTAATGCCCATTTAGGAATAAAGTCATCTGCATCATAAAAAGCAACATAATCACCACGAGCCAAATCCATCCCCCGGTTTCTCGCCACTGAAACTCCCTGATTTTTCTGTGTATATACATGGAATCTGAAATCAGATTTACAGTATTCTTCTATAATATCAATCGTATGGTCCTGAGATCCATCATTAATTAATAATACTTCATAATCTGCAAAGGTTTGTGCTTTCACAGATTCGAGGGTTTCCACCAAATATTTTTCTACATTATAACAAGGTATTATAATAGATACCTTAGGCGAATCGCCATTTGTTCTTTCATCAGTCACAAAACCACTCCTTTGAATATGAATGAAACTCTATCCCAATTATATCATAGCAAATTCCCTTCTTGCATACGTTGACGTAATATTTTTTAAATGATATCATGTTATCGGGAGTTATATCCTATAATATCTGAAATTTAAAGGAAGAAAGATATGTTGCGTAAATTATTTCATACAATTATAGAAAGCCCCAAACAGAATATAATCAGTCAAATTATCCGCAGGATCTTTCATCACATACGAAATGTGGATCGCAATACGATTTTACTGTTAAGCTCCAATATGGGATCGCATTCTGAATTATACGCCATTGCAAAAGCAATGATTGATCGAAAGCTGCCTTTCAAAATATATTGGGCAGCAGATAGTGATTTAACTTCCGCTATTTTACCAAAACAAATAAAGAAAGTTTCGATCGGTTCCTATAAGTTTTTCAGGGCCCTTGCAATAAGCCATATTCTGGTCGAAGATTCCTTTGCTGTCACCTCTTTTAAATTGCCTAAAAAGGCAAATCAAGTGCTATTTCAAACGTGGGAAAACTCAATTTATGGATCCCTCCAAAATTCCTTTTACAATAGCGCTTCCCACAGCCTTCCCGTCCAAAAAAAAGCAACACATCAAATTGATTACTGCATTATTGGAAGCCTTTTTGAAACAGAATTTTTTCACTCTGTTTTAGACACTGACATCCCTATGTTGGCTTATGGTCATGCCCGAAATGATCAATTTTTTGTTACAGATAAAAGAAAAATTGCACAGCTACATCAAAAAATCTGCAGCAACGCTGACATATCTCCAGAGCATCAAATACTTTGCTACGAAACTTCTCAGCCCACAACTCTTTCGACACAGGAACTCCAAATGCTAGAATATGCTTTAAAAGAAAAATTTTCTGGAAATTGGAGCATTATATTGAAAAAAACGGATGAGCTTCCCGTCTATGCAGACGCTTATCTCCTGGAAGGCTCTGTGCGCAGCCTGGATTATATGATATCACAACACCCGTGCTTTTTTCTGAAACGGGATCTTGGCTCTATAGCACCAGAGCTAGATTTTTTTGCGGAAACACCTTTTCCTGTCAGTTCTACCATATCGGAGGTAGTCGAACAGATTTACCGCTTTGATATAGTAGTTTACCAAAAACAAATTTTTTCATTTTTCCGAGAGTATGGTATCGTAGAAGACGGTCATGCAAGTGAAAGGCTTATAGAAAAATTTCTGGAAATTATCTGAGAAATCTATGGATATCTCTTCTTATCTAGTAGCAGTCAATATGAAGTCGGTCATGGCCTCTGTAGCGTGTTCAGTTGGTTGTACATACTTGTCAGCAAATAGCTTGAGCGCTTTCCAATTATACTCTCTTGATTCAATAGCGTCCATAATCTGTCTCGCATCTGGCGATATCGGCCCGGGACATTCTGCACTATAGTCAATTGCAAGTCCCCTGGATTTTTCATATTTTTCAAGATCAAATGCGAAAAAATAGAGAGGAATATTTCTTACCGCAGCTTCATAAACGACACAAGAGTAATCACTTATCACATAGTCTGCAACAAAAATCATATCAAATGTGGAGAACTCCTGAGCGATAATAACCCTACTGTCCGTTATCGAAATTTGTGATAAAGGATGCAACTTCACAATAAAATTATAAGACTCAAAGTCTATCTCTTTTATCAATGAATTTAGCGCCACCTCCAATTTACTTTCGTCGCCCTTTCGAAACGTAGGACAATATAAAATGTTTTCTTTATTCTGGAGTTGTTCATATCGCTTATAAATCTTACTACGGATTTCCCCCTCATAAGGTTTCTTACCTGTTAAAAGATCAACTCTGGGAAGTGGATAAATCCGAATTTTATGTGCATCACAGTCGAATCCCCGCGCCATATCCATTCTATAGGCCTCCGAACTGATCATTACATAATCGTAATTTCGATGCATTCTCATAGCCTTGGCCAACTTGAAACTAGCACCCTCTTCCTTTCCCATTGCAGTATAGCCAAACTCTTTCATACTCCCCATAGAATGCCAAATCTGAATAATTGTTAGCGCCTTTTTATGTTTAAGCATACTGGCGACAATACAATATCCATCTATAATCAGCACTTGCGCTCCCGCGACATGGTACATCTGACGCAACATATGGAATCCGTAAGAGATCGCTCCCAATATAGATTTATCTAAAGTTTTACAAAGCATAATTGTCTTTGCACCTCTATGCGAAAGTTCCTCATTCAAGAGCTGAAAATCAAGTGACGGAATATTGCTCTGCCTGCTAATCAACACAACTTCCTCTCTAGTTGGAACCACAAATTTAATTACCGCATAGATTAAATTCATTAATAAAGCCATCATTTTTATCGCCAGACCCATAGCTACTCCTCTTTATTTAGCAATCTGCTCATACCGCTGAATTGCTGTATCAATGTCAGTATCAAGAATCAACTTCCCGTTTCTCATAACGATTCCTCTTTTGCAAAACTGTTTTGCCGTAGCAGTAGCATGTGTAACAAAAAGAAGTGTGACATTATCCTTTTCAATAATTTCATTTACTTTATTCAGGCATTTATTTTTAAATGCCACGTCGCCGACACTAAGGGCTTCATCAACAATAAGAATCTCCGGGTTGATATTTACATTAATTGCAAATCCAAGTCTGGCCTTCATTCCACTAGAATACGTACGGACTGGCTGATCGATATACTCTCCAATCTCTGCGAAGTCAACGATCGTACTTTCAAGATCGCGGATTTCCGTATCTTGCATGCCACTTAACTGCCCCTTCAAATAAATATTTTCTCGACCTGTAAACTCTGGATCAAAGCCTGACGTCAATTCCAGCAATGCGCTGACCCTGCCCTTGACAATAATATCTCCCTGTGTCGGATACGCAACGCCCGTAATCATTTTTAAAATCGTCGATTTCCCTGCTCCGTTTTTTCCAAACAGCGCGACAGATTCGCCTCTCTGGATCTTAAAAGAAACATTATCTACTGCTTTTTTATCTTTATGGGGTATTTTTTTAGAAAATACCGAAAGAAGCCGCTGCTTATCATTTTTATATAGTTTATAGGTCTTCGTTACCTCTTTAAACTCAATCACAATATCTGGCATTTTTCTCTCCTATAAAACATCCGGGATCTCTTTTATTAATTTTTTATAACTCCAAAAAGCAAGAAGCATCATAACTACCAGTACAATACAGAAATACAATAAATGCGTCGGTTCCTCAAAAAACCAGACTTTATAAACAAATACATTCCGAAAACCTGAGACAATATAGGTGATCGGATTAAACATTAACACAGTATGCAAAGTTCCATGATCGATCCTATTTACATCCCACATGATTCCCGAAAGCCAAAAAAACGCCGTTGTAAAAGATTTGACTAAATTAAGAAAATCCTTACTCATAGCGGATAGCATTGATGAAAATAGTCCCCAACATGTAAAAAACAGAAACATGCATAACATGTAAAAGGGTAGCTGCAACATGTAAACGTCTGGGAAAAAACCTGATACCCCATAAATAACTACAACAATAACCATCAAGCATAGGTGAATCGCAAATTTTGACAATGACACAAATGTTGGTATTGTCGCAACAGGAAACTTCATCTTTGTGACTAAAAATTTATATTTCCGAATTGCACTCGCCCCCTGCGTAATCATATCGCTCATATAGAACCACGGGATGATACCGGCAATCAGCCATAAAATATATGGGATTCCATTAATATCAGCGCCAAGCCTTAATCCGATGGAAAAGGCAAACCAATACACAAAAATTGTAATAGTCGGCTTTACGATGGCCCACGACCATCCAAGTGCGGCTCCACTATATGTTTTAACAATATCTGCTTTTGCCAGCTTAAAAATTTGATGTCGCCAGGCTATATGATCTTTAATTATATTGACTACAAGTCTCATACCGTTCCACTCTCTGTCCTTTAGCTTCTCAATATCTGTATTCAAACATATGGTATTATAGCATGGTCTTCTTTTGAATACAAACAAATTATTTACGTCCAATCCACTTTAACAGCCGCCTTTTTACCTTTTTCAATATAGTTTTTGACTGTTGTTCTCCAATGTTCCTTTTTTCTTTTTCCAGCTTTATTTTTTGGTTCATTTCCTTGCGAAACAGGTTATAAAGTATTCTTGAGAACAAATCATCCAGGAAACTCACTTTATCCCGCTCTCCTTTTTCTAACTGACTGTAAGTCCGCTCGCATGCGATATAAACCCTGCGTACAGCTTTCAAAATACTGGATTGAACGTCCTGCGGGCCTTCAAAGTTAGCCGCGTAAGACAGCATTTGTATATATGCTGTGAAGTATCCTTGAAGATGCGCGGCGGAAAGCTGCTTTGTCATAATGGAGCCATCTCTAACTCTACGTATATACAGACTTTCTTTTAAATATCCCGCTAACTCCGCGCGCAGCAACGCTTTAAAAGAAAAGTAGTTGTCTTCGTGCAACATACCTTCCTTAAACACAATATGTTCATCACACAGGAATTTTCTTCTAAAAAATTGCGCGCAGACAGATTCTCTGAATTCATTATTTCGGATCATACGTGAAAACAGTTCCTGCCCGGGCATATCGAGCATATAATTATGGGTACGTGTATAGTACTTTTTAAACTCTGCCTCTTTTTCACTTAGCTGTTCTTTCTCTTCTACAGTCAGGTTATATAGTATCAAATCCAAACGCTTGAATCCATCACTATGCGCCCTGTCGTAGAGATGCTCTACCGCCTCCGGCTTCAAATAGTCATCACTGTCTAAAAATAAGATATATTCACCTTTCGCCATCCGCATCCCCACATTACGGGCAACGGCAACACCCTGCCAGCACTTATCCACTACTACGATTCGAGGATCCCTCTGGGCAAATTCTTTCAGGATTTCTATGCTTCTGTCTGTTGAACCATCATTTACACAGATAATTTCAATATCCGACAAGGTCTGATTCCTCGCGCTCTCCAAAGCTGCCGCCAGATACTCCCCGGTATTATATACCGGGATAATAATGGAGGCCTTACATTCATCATCGCCATACTGGCGGCAGTCAATAACCTGTTTGATCGTCTCTTTCCCAACCGTTTCCTCTTTTTCAAATCGCTTCAGAAGGACAGACAGTTCTGTATCTCGAAGCCTTTCAAATTCTGCATACTGTAATTTATTATAAAAGTGATCTGCTGTCAGAGTATCCAGATCTGCCATCCTGACACCATCTGAAAAGAATTTCTGATACAATTTCTGAAACGCCTGTGGAGTCTTCAATGAGTTCAGATTATATACACTTGTATTTAATACCAGATTGGCAAACCCGATTTTTACGTTTTCATAGATTCCCATGGAAACCAGTTCTTCTTTAATCTGTTCCAGCGCAGACATAAAAAGCAGCGGTGTCTTATCATTCATCGACTGCAGATTCCCTGCCCCTGCCATTTTTCTGTAATTCACAAGGCGCTCATTAATTGTCGCGATTTTCTCTGCTTTTACCATTGCCATGCCAAAAAAGCGTAAATCATTCGCCCTTTGACAGTCCTGGAATTCCAGATTGTTTTCTTCAATGAACTCCCTCCTGTAAAGCATGTTCCAAGGAGCCGGTGACGTAATACTAAAAATTACATCCGGAATATCCCTCCAGGAAAAAGGAGCTTTTGATGGAAGAATACGGGTATCCAGATATTGTTTTGGTTTCCGAATTTTATTTTCGCTGTGATTAAAGGCGTTCGCATTACAAATACAGATATCGGTCTGATATTTCTCGGCCTGATTATATAATTTCTCCAGAAACGTATTTTCAAAAAAATCATCCCCGTCCAGGAAAATGATATACTTCCCTTGCGCCTTTTTCATTCCGTTATTTCGTGCAACCCCCGCGTAAAGATTCTGTTGTTTTAGCACCTGAATTCTGGAATCCATTTTTTCGTAATTTTCCAGAATTTGAGGGGTTCTGTCTTTGGATCCATCATCAACACATATGATTTCAAAGTCCTGGAATGTCTGATCCAACAAAGAATCCATACTTTGCTCTAAAAACCTCTCCAGATTGTAAATTGGCATTACAATTGAAATTTCAATCTTACGACTCTCCATCTTTTCTCTCCATCATATATATATTTAAGTTTTGAGATAAGCTTCCCACGGTCTTTCTTCCGATTGAAGCATAAACAATCGCCTCATTTTCCATATCCTCGAGGCAAAAACAATTTCTCCCGTCTATAATAATCGGTCTGCGCATTTCTTTAAAGTCCGCAGGAGTAAGGGCCTTCACCTGATCCCATTCTGTGAGAATCAGGCATAGATCCGCTTCCCGCAGGCTTTCTCTAAGAGAACCACAAAAGCGAATTTCCCCCTTTGCGCTGTTATCCACCTGCCCGCGAAACGCGTCTTCCGCGCACGGATCCCACGCTCGAATCTTCGCGCCATCTTCCAGCAACGCCGGGATAATAGCCAGGGAAGGAGCTTCTCTCAAATCATCTGTCCCCGGTTTAAATGCTAACCCCAGAACCGCAATTTCAATTCCTTCAAAAGAATCATAATAATTTTTTGCCTTCTGCAAAAGACGGAATTTTTGATTTTCGTTTACTGTGATTGCTGCTTTTACGGTTTTTATCTCATAGTCATTCTGGATTGCCATCCAGTGCAGGGCTTTTGTATCTTTCGGAAAACAAGACCCCCCATATCCAATTCCGGCACGCAGGAACTTGTCGCCAATTCTCGGATCGAATCCCATACCAGTCGCCACATCTTCCACATTGGCGCCCAAACATTCACAGAGATTGGCTATTTCATTAATATAAGAAATTTTCAGCGCCAGGAAATCGTTTGACGCATATTTTATCATTTCCGCGCTTCTGCGATCCGTCAGTACCAACGGCTGCTTAAGGGGCTCATATAACGCCTTTATTTTCTCTCGCGCATAATCACTTTCACAGCCTGCCACAATCCGATAGCCTTGCATCATGTCAGAAACAGCCGTCCCCTGCGACAGAAATTCCGGATTTGAGACTACCTCCACATGTATTTCTTTTGTAAGGTTTTCCTGAACAATCCGTTCCACCTCATCGTTTGTGCCTATAGGCACCGTCGATTTTACAATAAGAATCGCATCATGGTCAAGATTATAACAGACTTCCTTTGCCGCGCCGAAAACATAAGAAAGGTTTGCGGATCCGTCTTTTTTCTCTGGAGTTCCTACTGCGATCATAATGATCGCAGCGTCTTGGCATCCCTGTTGATAATCTGAAAGGAACCTCATTCTATGCTTATTCTTTTCCAAAAGCTCAGGAAGCCCCTTTTCAAAGATCGGGCATTCTCCATTTCTCAGTCTTTGTATTTTTTCTTCATTCACGTCAATACAGACAACATCATGTCCGATTTCTGCTAGAACAGCCGCCGATACCAGCCCCACATATCCGGTTCCGATAATCGTTACATTCATATTCCTCTACCTTCCTTTCTCCCTCTGCAACAGAGATCGAATATATTTTCCGTACTGTGTATTTTCATACTCCTGGCAGGACTGTTTCAGGCATTCCTCATTGATGTATCCCTTTTCCCAGGCAATCCGCTCCAAAACGCCGACAAAGATTCCACTATCCTGCATTTTCTTTATGGAATTTGCCGCATAGAGCAGACTGTCCGCGGTTCCCGCGTCAAACCAGGTAAATTCTCTCGGAAGCGGGCACACAGAAAGCTTTCCCTCCTGCATATAAAGTCTGTTAATATCTGTGATTTCCAGCTCCCCTCGAGCGGAGGGCTGTAATGTCTTCGCCTTGGCAACTACATCATTATCATAGAAATACAGCCCGGGTACAATATAGTTTGATCTTGGAACGGCCGGTTTTTCTTCAATGGAAACCGCATACCCCTCCGCGTTGACCTCTACCACGCCGAAGGGCCTCGGATCCTCCACCCAATATCCAAACACGGATGCATACTGGTGCTTGCGCTTTTCCTCCAGCAACAACCTGTCAAAATCCGGCGCGTAAAAAATATTATCTCCAAGAATAAGACAGACTCCGTCCGTCCCAATAAAATCCTCTCCTACCAAAAAAGCGTCTGCAATTCCCTTCGGAACTTTCTGCTCCCTGTAGGAAATCGACAGTCCTAATCGGCTTCCATCACCTAAAAGCTCAGAAAAACTTTTTTCTTCTCCCGGCGGAATAATAATAAGAATATCCGTAATCTCCGCTTTCATCAGCACTTCCAGAGGATAATAAAGCAAAGGCTTATCGTAAATTGGAAGCAATGGCTTACATACCGGCTTTGTCATGGGATACAAACGAGTCCCTTTCCCCGCAGCTAAAATAATTCCTTTCATCTGTTAACCTTTCCATTCGTTCAGACTTTTACTCTGCCTTACAAAAGCTTATCATATACGCGGCTGCAGTTGTTTTGATCCGTCCACGCAAAGAACTGTTCCACGCGCTCCCTATATTTCTTTTCCATCTGACAGCCATCTTTCATGCAGGCAATGAGCGTTTTTACCGTTTCCGTATAATCATAGCAGCATGGACCAAATCCGTCGGCTTCATAATCAAAATATCCCTTTTGATAATGTTCCCTATAGAATTCTTCCACGTCAAACAAGGTATAAACTACAGGCTTCTTCAAATACGCAAAATCAAAATAAATGCTGGAGTAATCTGTAAGCAACAAAGCCGCTTCATTGAAAATCCTGGTATAATCCGCTGCCTCCGCAACTACTCTTATGGTTTCATTTCCCGTAAAATCTACCGCTTGATTTTTAAAGACCGGATGCAGATAAAAATCCGCCATATAACCGTAATCTTTTAAAGCCCTCAGCAGTTCCGCATCATTAATCAAATTGTTATAGAACTGAAAATACTCGCTGTTTTTGAATTCACTTTGATAAGGACGCTCTGAATTTCCATATATAATCGGACCTGCCAGTGTTTTTCTCCAGGTAGGCATGATTACAATTTTTTTCTGTTTCTGATCCTTCAGCGCGTCAAAACGAGGCAGTCCTGTCAGCACAATTTCTTTCTCCGTATAACCATAGCCACCTTCCAACAGAGAGCTCCGTTCCCTCTCCGCGGAAGTAATGAAAATTTTAATATTTTGTTTCTGCTTGTGCAGCCAGTCGGACAATTGCGCTTTTATAATTCCATGCTGCAAAAATACAAAGTCAAACTTGTATAAGTTTTTCATAAAATCCCGGTCAGTGTCAAACGCGTTCTGCACCCAGGGGCTGGCCTGCGACGAAATAATTTTATCTGCCAGCAAAAAATTCAGCTTATATTTTATTGTCCCAGGGCATAAAACCTTTCCATACTGTGTCAACCGCTGAAAATCGTTAGACTTTTTATCCAATACAAAATAAATCTTCTGATTTCCAGCCCTCTTGGGATCGGCTAAGTATCGAAAAAGATGTTCCCCATTATCTCTGGCCATATTCGTTCGATCCGAAAGAATCCAGATAGGTTTCTTCTTAAAAATTTTTTTCCAGTAGTATAACGCTCTGTATAAAATAAGGACTCCCTTTCTTTTTTGCAGAAGCTCCCGCATATATTTCCATTCTGCCTTGATGCGAGATTTTTTTCTGTCCTTCCGGCATTTTATTTTATCATCTTCGTATTTAAAGAGATATCCCCCCTCTGCGTAGTAGGCTTTAGAGAGTTTATGATCGAGCTTCCCATAATAACCAAACCAAGGCTTCACTCTTAGTTTCTGTCCGTCCACTTCCGCAACAAACGTAAAATCCTTTCCACTCTCAAGCGGAAGCTCTACCCGAAAACCAGTATTATAAAGCAATGTCTTTCCTGTAAACGCTACCTGGTCCTCATACCCCATTTTATACAGTTTCAGCGGAAACTCCTTGCCATTTTTCCCTTTCACATACAACCGGCATCGTTCTCCAAGATAATTTAAAGTCGTAATTCCTTCTATTAGCAACGTTTTCCCTTGTACTTCCAGAATGTTAATCTTAAATCGCGACCTTTCTTTGACATTAAAAATCGCAATTCCCCGATAAAACAAACGCGGCTTGCGCAGTTCCGCCTGTTCTACCACCTTCTCCTTATATTTCATCTCAAGAGCGAAAATTTTATAGGCCGCAGGCAAATACTTCTGTTCCCATATAATTTCATCATCGATCTCTTCTAAAAGCTCTGTCAGATACCTTTTATACAAACCTCGTTCTTCCTGGGAAAAGTTCTCCGGCATCAGCGTCTTCAGCCTCCATTGGAGATCATACATGACAAGGTACTGAATATATGGGATTACGGTTCCATATTGTTTTTTGGATAGTTTGAATAGCTCCTGGTAACAATACTCCGGCGTATCAAAATACCAGGTTCTGCTGGAAGTGCTAAAATCGATGGCGGAATCGTTTGAAAGCCGTTTCCGGTAATGGTATACTGCTTCCGGAAGTATTCCGTATTTTTCCTTTTTCAGGATAACCTGTGTAACAAAAATCGAGTCCTCAGAAATTTTCAGCCGCGTATCAAACGCTATGCCTCTTAACGCATCCTTCCGAAAAAAAACCGCGTTTACCGCCATCTGAATATAAGTATGCTCTGACTTAATATCCACAAGCCCATCTTTGGCCTGTCTGAATTTGTAGTCCAGCGGGTGAACAAAGCCATCTCTTTTTCCAAAAAATCGATGCCTGCAGGCAACTGCGTCGACTTCGTTATGCTGCTCTAAGAATGCATAGGCCTTTTCAAAGGCATCCAACTCCCATCTGTCGTCCGCGTCAAAAAAGTTAATATATTTCCCCTGGGCGTGCTTTATGCCTTCATTTCTCGCGCTCGAAACGCCCCCGTTTTCTTTGCTGACATATATAATATTTTCAGGATAGTCTTCTTTATACCGCAGACACAGGTCTTCAACGCGATCCGGACTCCCATCATTAACAAGGATAATCTGAATGTTCTCTCGAAACCCAATCGTCTGTTTGATGACACTTTCGACTGCCTCTGCAAAAAAGTTTTCTACGTTATACAGTGGCATGATTACTGAAAACTTATATTGAAACATATCGCCTAATATTCCTTTCTTTCCCTCTACACATATCCTGTTCCAAACGATAAAGCCATTTGCTTCACAATATGCTATCACAACTATATACAAAAATCAATTAAGGGGGACAGATGCTCAATACCTGCTATTTCCCCGCGGCTCCCCTTTAAGACCTGCCATTTTGTAATTTAAAAAAGGGTGCCAAGCCAATAAAATATAAAAGTATAAAATCCTGCTGCAACGGGAAAATTGCCTTATCCAACATAGACAAAATGCAGAAGGAAGTAATAGCCAGCACGCTGAACAGCCCCCCTCTTTGATATTTCCTATAAAAATCTTTTGAAAAAAGGAAGCGAAGAAGGCAAACGCCTCCATAGACCGCGATCATCAAGTACAGAATGCCGGCCGCTAGTCCAAAACGATATGCTACTTCAAGAAATACATTATGCGCCCACGGCTCTCCTGCTGCAACAGGGTATCCTTGAATCACATTATTCTTATCATGCCCTTTCCAACTGATTTCTTCAAGATATAGTTTCCAAATATTCAATCTGCCAGAAGAAAGCTGATTTAAATCTTTTCCCTCCATTGAAAACCGCTGTGCAATCTCACTCTGCTGAGGCTGTACACTTTCTTCGGATCCGCTCAGCTGTCCCTGTAGCGCGGCTTGCGCTGTCTCCGAATTTCGCAACTTTTTCCCGCGTTTTTCTGCCCGCAATTCGCGCGCTTCACTTTTTACCATTTTTACGGTTCCTTTTACTACAGTCGCAACAGGCTCTTTAACTGGTACAAAAGTGTTATTAAGCAGCATTTCATTTACCGGTCTGCACCCTATCACCAGAACAATCAGCAATAAAAATTTAACTACCGTTTTTAACTTATCTTTAGACGTTCTTAGATCATATCGAAAATAAAAAATCAGAAAAACAAGGCTCTGTGCTACTATCGAAATCAGCGATGTTCTCGATCCAGAGAAAATCGTCAGACTGATTGCAATTTCACAGGTAAAAACCCCCATAATCCATGCAGAGCCCTTTCTGCAGGTAAACAGATATAGCCCGCATGTCATCGCGGAAGCGGCGATCATTCCCAGATAATTGGCGTTCGTTGTAGCGCCCATGTATCTTCCTGAAATTACGGTATGCTCGTTAAACGGAGCAAAAATAACGCATAGGATAAAGAACAGGAAAAACACAATCGCAATGATCTTCGCTGCTATTAAAAAACATTTCTCATAATCGCCTCTGTTATTCCAGACCAAATAGAAACAGGGAAACAGAAAAAGAACCGATGTCGCAAAGGTCATGAATCCCTCTCCCATGTCCAGAACCAAACAGGATATAAAGATAATTATGCCAAATGCTACCCAGAGAGCACTAAAAAAGTGATTCCATTTGATCGCCTTTAATGGTCGAGCTATCGACATTATAATGTTAATAGAAAGAAAAATCGTACTGACAATTCCTCTTTGCGTATAATTCAAATCAAAACCAAAAATTCCAGGCGAATAGCACATGAAAAGAAACATTATCATCGCAAAAAATGAGAAAAAGGCAATGCCCTGCCTAATGGCAGGGCTAATGTACCTTGTCCCTTTATAGATAATATTTAGTACTGTTATATACACATACTGTAGCAGTTCCATAATAACCCCTCTTTTTTATGTCTACGCTGCTACTATGTTACCATATTCAGGGGGGAAAGACAAACTTATCTTATTCTCCCTTATAGATTTTCTTTTATAACCGACGCCACCAATGCGATATCTTCCTCCGTTATATACGGATGAATCGGCAGCGACAAAACCGTATCGCACAGCTTTATTGTATTGGGGAACCGTTCATCGCTTCCTGCCTGTCCGCCGAAAGCGCCTTGTTTATGCATTGGCTTTTGGTAATAAATCATGCTTGGAATGTCTTTTGCTTTCAGGTCTTGCTGAATTCTATTCCGCGTCTCCCGATTCTCAAGCTGAATCGTATACTGTGCCCAGCTTGAATAGAATCTCTCCGGAATAATCGGTGTTTTAACAATATCTTTCAGCTTTTCCGTATACCGCTGTGCCGCCTGATTAATATCCTGCAGTTCATAGTCACGAAACGCCTTTAATTTGATAGACAGAATCGCTGCCTGGATCGTATCCAGTCTGGAATTTAGACCAATTCTTACATTGTCGTACTTTCCATCTCCCTTTCCATGGATACGAATGGATTCCAAAAGCTGCGCAGTTTCATCATCATCTGTGAAAACTGCTCCTCCATCCCCATAACAGCCAAGAGGTTTTGCCGGAAAGAAAGATGTTGTGCTAATATCACCAAAGCTGCACGCCTTTTTTCCATCTATAGAACCTCCAAAGCCTTGTGCTCCATCTTCTAAAAGCAACAGACCATACTTATCGGCAATCTTTTTTAATGCCATAAAATCTGCCGGAAGCCCAAACAGATCAACTGCAACAATAGCACGTGGTCTCAGTTTTCCTTCTTTTATTACATTTTCGATCTGAACAATCAGGCTTTCCTCTGAAATGTTGAAAGTATCCAAATTCACATCTACAAATACCGGCGCTGCCCCTGCATGGGCTACAATTTCTCCTGACGAAAAAAAAGTAAAATCCGGAACAAATACAGCGTCTCCTTCTTTTATATCCCAAGCCATCATCGCCATTGTCAGCGCATCTGTTCCGTTTGCGCAAGTAACGCAGTGTTTTACTCCAACATAGTCCGCCAGCTCCCTTTCCAGCTCTTTCACCTGCTGGCCGTTTATGAAATTACAGTCTGTAGCGACTTGTATCATGGCTGGGTCAATGTCTTTTTTTAATGCTTGGTATTGTTTTTTTAGATCTCTGAATTGCATTTTGAATTCCTCCTATTTTATCATACTTTTACAAAGTTTCCATCTCCAGGGAACATTAAAATTACAATGTCCGGTTGATATTCATCTATATATTTGACATAACTATCCGTATATCTTCCCTCCTGTGGGTCTAAATATCTAGTTTCTTTAAAGCATAAACTGTAAAATCCTAATTGCGGCCTTGCAAATGAATCCGCTATAAGCAATGTCTTTAAATTGTTACCGGCTTTTTCATTTTTTACCCGATTCTCATTATATGCCCCATAAGCATGCGCATTATATTTGTTCAAATAGGTTTCATCATTGAGAAGGTCTTGATCGATCAAGACACTTTGATAATCTCCTTCTTTTTCCCAATACATTGTTCCTTCACTGTATTGCTGAAATAAAAATTTGGTATCAAACTTTGGATAAACTATCTCAAAGTCATCTTTTCCAGCAAAATAAGTTCCAGTTCTGACACCCTCTGCTCCCAAAAATACATTGTTATAGGTCTTTCTTATATAATTTTTTTCATTGAAAAAATCCCCCTTCCGATCTGCAAGACGAAAATCATACAGTTGGTTCAATTCCTGTATAATCCTTGCAGTTGCGCAATAGGCACTTTCTGTTGTCCAATGGTGATCCGTTGTAAAAAAATCCAGTTCACCTTCCATCTCTGATCTTAAATCAATTGTCGGAATTCCCGCCTTTTTGATCTGTTTACACCAGTAATCATACTGTCTGCTATATTCGAACTGCTTTCCGTATGGCATTGCACTTACTGCCCAGGGTCTTTGCACATATAAAACCTTGCAGCCTTTTTTCTCTGCATGCTGTAATATAGCAATCGCCTTTTTTACCTTTTTGGCTTCCTCTTTTTCGTTAAATTTATAGTCAACCGCCCACAAAAAATTCAGTTTCCCATTATCCCCTTTTATCACTCCGTTTAAAATCTTTTGGTCCATCAGATTGGCAAGACCACCCTGTAAATTGATGTAACTCATCTTGCTGTAAAAATTATCATTATAAGTATTTTCTATTTGGGAAGGGTTCCAACCGATTTCTCCCGCAACGATATGATACAAATTTTTCAAATTAAGCGCTGCGACTACGAAAATCACAATAAGGAATAGAACAGGAACCGCTGCTTTTTTCCACCAGGATAGCATTCTCAGTTTCCTCCTAAAAATTAAAATAAATAAAAGGATTATACGCTCCTATCGCAAGATAAGAAACTGCAACAAAAAATAAAGCAATATAAACAATCGGACTGACCATTTCAATCAGACTATTTAGTTTGTTATTATGCGTCAGTGACTTTCTCATGGAGTAAAAGCCAGCAAATCCATATATCAAAGCGACCACCAGAATCACTTTGTATTCCAGAAGATATTGCATTGCCAAATTATCAAATAAACCTCCCTTTAAAGAAAACATAGAAAGAAGGTACTTGGCTGTATACTCTGCGCCTATATCGCGGAAGAACACACCATTCAGTATAAACAGACAAATGAGTGTAAATATGCGATACAAAAATCCTGCGCGATTTAAACATTCTGGGAGTTTTAATTCCTTCTCTATTACTAATAGCACAAAATAAGCAAGCCCCCAGATCAGGAATGTCCAGCTTGCACCATGCCAGATTCCGGTCAAAGCCCATACAATAAACATATTTCTTACCCAAATCAGCTTTCCCCGTCTTGAACCGCCTAATGGGATATATACATAATCTCGGAACTAGGTACAAAGGGAAATATGATTATATTTCCAGAATTCATGGATCGATCTTGCTCTGTATGGATAGATAAAGTTCTCCGGGAACTGAAATCCAAACATCTTTCCTAAACCAATTGCCATTTCCGAATAACCATCGAAATCAAAATAGATCTGTAACGCATATGCAATTGCTCCAAGCCATGCAAAGCAAACGGAAAGATATCCGTCTTCAACACTGTTAAATGCCGCATCTGTAATCATGGCCAGATTGTTTGCAATAATTACCTTTTTGGATAATCCTATTAAAAAATTTTTTGTGCCACTGGAGAAATCATCAAAACTCACGTTTCTCACATCCAGCTTTGATTCAATATCGGTATATCTGACGATCGGGCCTGCAATCAGTTGTGGAAAGAAAGAAATATATAATGCCACATACAAAATATTCTTTTGTACTTTCGTATCGCCTCGATATACATCAATAACATAGGACATTGCCTGGAAAGTAAAAAAAGAGATTCCGATAGGCAGTACAATATCTGTTTGCGGAAGTATATTTCCAAAGAAGTGATCAATATTACTAACCGCAAAGTTCAAATATTTAAATATAAATAAAAGTCCCAAATTCGCTACTACCGCTAAGGCAACGATTCTCTTTTTATATCTTTTATGTCGATCAACCAAAAGCGCCCACACATAATTCATAAGAATGGAGGCCATCATTACGAATACAAACTTTGGTTCTCCCCATGCATAGAAAAATATGCTGGCGATCAGCAGTAGCAAATTTTGCAGCTTTATGGATTTTCTAAAAACTGTATAATATAAAAACAATACAATTGGCAGAAATGCAAATAAAAATATTAAACTTGAAAATAGCATATACCTGCTCCTGTCTATCTTTTAGGCTAAATATATCCTCATCTGAACCTTATGGGCCAGAACCTCTATTCTGTAAACAACATCCCTATTAAAATAATACTACCGACATACTTATTTGCAATCATATCACCTGTCACATCTTTTTTTATAATTCCTAACTGCCTGCACCGTTCTAGCGATATCCGAAATAGCTCGGATTGTTTTGCCGTTACATAGTCACGATCCCAGTATCTAGGCTCTGAACTTTTGAACGATAGTCCAACTCGCTTGCGCAACCTTGCTGCAATTCTTGAAATAAAAAAGACAAGTTTTTTTACTCTTTCCAGTTCCAGCTTTAATCTCTGTACAGTACAAGAATATCCCTGATCTGTTTCAATATCGCTCAGCAGTTTACAATACTCATTCACTTCTTTGCGTTGCCAGATATTCATTGTCAAATTCAAAGGATTCTTTTTACTTACTTTTGCGATACAGTCTCGATCCATTAATGGATCGACTTTGCATAATCCTTTTGAAGCCGCATTATTACAAATTAAACTGTATTTATTTTGTAAAATCCTGTTTCCAACCCGATTCATCACATGGAGATTTCCGCTCTCTTCAAAATTTTGAATGATAGAAAGGATCTCTTGTTTCACTTGCTCGCCTGTTTCAGAAACATTTTCTCCTAACCAAGATAACCGACTCATACGATCCTCAAACAAAATTTGAAAGGCATCTTTCATTTTCACTCTTTTAAAAAGCAATTTATCCCGGAATGGTCGTGCATAAACATTTTTATAGAACTCTCCACCAACTCCACCGAACTCAAATTTGAATCCCTTATTAACAGCCCATTCGATTTTCTTTAAATGCCTGTACGAAAGAACTACATCATACAGTCCGTCTGAAAACAAAAAACCTTTTTCTATCCAATCAGGCTCCTTTATGCCAGGATCCTTAATCGTTAAAGAAACATGTAAGGCTTCCGCAATTTTATCAGCAACTTTTATATCTGGATTATCTTTATGGCCCGTTATAATCAACTCTGGATAAAATCCTAATGAAGCTAAATGAGCAAGAATCGTTCTGCTGTCAGTACCACCTGTGCAAACTGCACAGGTATGCTCTGTATCAATGCCCTGCATTAGAATTCGCATAACATCATGTAAAGTTTTCCCTTCATCTAAAGTCAACGAGTTCAACTTTTTAGTCTCTTCTTTTATCTCTCCGTCCTTTAAACTATATACCTTTTCGGAATCTGTACGAAAAAGCCCTTCTACTAAAGTATCATCTGTGAAAATCCCACCATATGATAGCATCTGATAGATCGCAGAATAATTGGGCAATGCTCTACGTTTGTTTAATTTTATTAGTGCCAATAAGCTGTCTGAAAAGCAGCCGGTCTGCTTGTCAAAGAAAAAGCGCTGACTACCCGAATTGTCACCAAAGAAAATAATTTTACTTTGGCTTTTCTCAACGATAACCATCCTATAAAACCCATATAAATCATTATAATCTAATTGTTCTTCTACTATGGCATGTGCAATCTCCAATAAATCAGTTGTTGTTTTACCATTTTTTTCAAACACTACTAACCCGTTGTAAAAAACCTTCAGTTCATCATCTTCGCTATAATTATAAAATTCTAAATTAATTAATTTGCCTAAATATTCCTTTGTACTTTGCATATACACAGTTCCTTCCCCTAGCTAAGTTTTCTAACTTTTCTTCCATATTTATATATAAATGCTCCTGTAAACACAAGCGATAATAAAATATACATTCCTATATTTTCTACCGCTAATCCGATTACCCCAAATCGTGGAATAACAATCAAACATCCTACAACCTGTACGCAAAAGCCAATACAAGAAATAACCATATTGATTTTTGCCTGCCCCATAATTGCCAATAGACTTGAGTTCATTGCCCTAAATGAACCGTTTAAAAACGCCGCAATCAAAAAAAGACGCATTAATGGAACAACATTCATATAGGCTTCTCCATACAAGAGCCAGATAAGCGGTCTAGCAAAAATAATTAAAAGCAGCACCAGTCCCCCCAAAAGTATCGCATTAACGATAATCACTTTTTTGTAATTCCGCATTACCCATGTATGATCCATTTCATTTCTAATAAAATACGGACCTGCAAAAACAGCGATTGCATTTGAAATAATAATCACATTATTCGCAATTAAAATTGCAACTTTATAGTCTGCAAGAACAGTGGCATCCTCCGTCAAACGGCCTAACAGAAACATATCTGTCGCCAGATAAAGAATCCAGAATCCATTGGCCATCATATTTTGAAAGGAGTACCGATTGATTTCTTTTCGTTCTGCCTTAGTCAGAGCTTCTTTCACTCTACCTTTAAAATAGCTTTTAATTACAATCCCAGATAAAATCCCTGCGCATAAAATATCCGCTCCGATTCTGAAGATAATATTCCCAACTATCCCCCCTAAAAATGAGCCCAGGACTCGAAATAATACCGATATTACCACCGTAATTAGCGCTAAAAATGCATATCGTTTATTCGCGAACATCGATCGTTCCGTAGATAAATTGCTATTAACCACATCTGAAAATGGAATGTCCAATAAAAATAACGCAAACAGCCAGGAGGCATTCAGATATTCTTCTGGATGGTTGTAAAAAACATTAAAAACAGCAACAATTACAATAATCAACAGGTTATATAATGTTTGCTGTTTTAAAACATAATAGTAATAGCCCTTCCTTTTTTCTAAGGAATCTGCAATTACAATATATCTTAATAACGCTGCAGCTAACCCCAATCCTGCAAAAATATAGACATAGGAGTATAAATTTTCAAGATATGAGAGCGTTCCATATTCTTCCTTTGTTAATAACCGAACTACAAAGATAGAACCACAAAGAGTCACGAATTTATTAGCAAAATTCCCGACAAAAATATAGAAAGCTCCTTTTTCTTTTATACTTTTTAACGTATTTTTAACTCTATTTACTCGTATGGTCCCCAAAATGTTCCTTCTATCTCCCCTCTGCATCTTCTGGCTTTGCTTGTTCCAATCCCAGGGTCAATGAAAATGGAATCCAGAAAAATTTATTACCAAATAAACCCAAACTTCCGCTGGTCATGAGCATAATCAAAATAGTTCCACCAATCCACAAAACTGCAAAGCCCATTTCCGATTTATAAAAAATACTTTTACATACTTTAAAAATCATTGTCAGTATGACACCAAAAAGTAAAATAATTTTAATGATTCCCCCATCTAACATATCTCCTAAAACAATATTATGTGGATACAGCCAATTTTTCTCTTCATCGTCCACATCTGCATATAATACTCTGCACTTTTGATTAATTGGATGATCTAAGTCATCAAAAATTTCGGAGTTATGAGAATTTCCTCCACCTATTACTTTTTCCAAAGTCGACATTTCTTTTATCCAATTGAGTGAAGTTTTCCATATAATCATCCTTGCATTTGAGGATTCGCCGGATCGAATCGTTTCATAGCGTTCTTTCACATCTGTTTCTCGGATAATTTCCCCATCACCCTGCTCATGCTCCCCATACCGAACCCAAGTGTAACTACCAGAAAGATACTGTTCGTAACGATTATCAGAATAGCTTTTTAGAAGAAATACCATTGTTCCCATACTGCATATTGTGAATATTAGTGTAAAAACAAGAAGCATTCTCTTTTTCAATCTGTTATCATTACAAAATTTTTTCTGTGTTTGATAGATTGCCTTTACCAAAAAGACACATACATAAAACAGTATTAGGCCACAGATAATTACAAGATTTTTTCGCGATCCAGACAATAGTACCACGGGTATATTTAATACAAAGTTTAAAAAAAATAACGATAACCGCTTGCCCATCGGAATGCCGTTTCTAGTTGCAATATAAAAATTTGCGATTGTTCCCAATAAGATTGCGGTAGAGGAAACATTATAATCTGATAAGGCAGATATCTTTCTTAAATAGAAGCAATAGTCCCCTGTAAGGAATCCAACAAGATATACGACTGAAATGCCCAAGGATGTCAATCCCAGACATAAAAAAACCTTATTAATATCCCTCCAACTTGTATAAAGTACAAAATTAATAAGAATCAGGAAAAACTCTATCATTGACATAATTTTTCCCGCCGCATATTCAAAATGATCCGCATATATAAAGTTAATCAAATCCCATATCAGATATGCAGCCAGAAACAGTAAAATCCATTTATTTTTATAGACTTCACATACTAATATTTTTTTGCATTCACGAAAACATCTTGCTATAAGTATAAGATCTACAAGGAAAATCAAGACATAACCAATATTCAGTATGATACGCCAAGCCAAGCCTTTTGCAAATGGAAAAGGCATACAAAGATTAATAAAAAAATTAACAATCAAAAACAAAAAGCAAAACCCAAAAAGAGTTTTAAGCGAAATATTATCTTCTATTTTATTACCAATCAATTTACTTTTCATCATTCAAAATTTCATCATACAGAGCAAACAACTTTTTTTCCTCAGCTTCCCAGTTAAAAACTTCTTCGACTGCCCGCCTTCCATTTTTTCCCATTCGTTCTGCTTCACTCGGATGATCTTTTAAATAGATCAGGGCATCCGCGATCTCTTCAACATGTTCAGGATTGACCATAATTCCAAACTCATATTTTCCCATAACCTGCTCCACATATTCTGTTCGATATATAATCGTAGGTATAGAAAACATCATATATTCGCAGACTTTTGTAGGCAAATTACAACTCTTATGGTATTGACCATAATTCAACAAGGTTGCCATCCCTACCGACGAACGTAGATAAATCTCATTAATCTCGTCAGGGCCACAATATCCCCTGAAATCAACATTTTTAAATTCTTCCATCCCTTTAATATCATCTTCTAGCTTTTTATTTGCAAATTTTCCTGCAAGGATCCCTGCAATCCCTGCTTTACTCCAAGCTTGAATATCATGTACAACTCCTCTTTCATAAGAAATCGCTCCCGTATAACAAGCTGTATATGGATCCTTTTCAGATGTTTCATCCTTATTTATATTTGAATTAAAACTTGACAGGATCGGATAGTTATCCAAATAAACTAAACGCTTCACACCATAATCAAACGGATCTTCTTCCAGCATTTTACAAGGAAAAATGACGCCACTAATTCTCCTGCATACGTGTTTTTCATATAATTTATAACATACCGCCACCCATTTATATATAGCTTTCCTTCCATAAGTATGTTTTATCTGGCTGTAATAATTTTCATGTGAGTCAAAAATAACTTTAATGCCTCTGCGTTGTAACCATAATGCAAGCAACAACAATGGCGCTTCATGAAGCTCCACAATATCTATTTTCCCCAATGATTTAATTATCTTTTTTATTTGAATAAGATAACGAAATTGTCTAATGATACGCCTCGGATCTGCTTCAATAATTTTTTTATACACTCCTTGTTCTCTACAATCCACTTCGCCAGAGGAATTAATATTTGAAGTGATATAAGTTACATCATAATCAGGAATTTTCGCTAATGAAACACATTGTTTGCGAAAAATCCTTGTATCGTTGCTACTGTGTTTAAACGCAATATGGATTATTTTCTTCTTCATCAGGAATCAAAACTCACCTTTCATATCAACACTTGCAAATTCCTTAAGAGGCAATTTGACTGACATTTTCGTTTTCTGGCTCTTATATATTGACAGTACGACTTCCAAAGCATTTCTTCCTGCCATCGCATCAACATAAGGTTTTCTGTTAGTTGTAATTGCATCAATCATATCTGCGAACAGACTCGTATGTCCATTGCCATATACATTGCTGGTCTGTTCCTGAAGTCCTTTATTTCGCATATCTGCATCTGTTTCATCCTCAAAATCCCATACATCAATATTATTTGTTGAGGTTCCGCCAATTTTTACAGTTCCCTTTTCACCAAAAATATAGAGCGTTTCTTCCAGATTCTTCGGGTACACATTTGTGGTTCCCTCAATTGTACCAATAGCCCCATTTTTAAATTTCACAACTGCAAGTCCTACATCTTCCGCCTCCAAGTAATCGTGAAACTGCTGCCTTGTTACGCCATAAATCTCTTCAATTTCATCTCCCATCATCCAGCGAAGCAAATCAATTCCATGAATGCACTGGTTCATTAAAGCTCCTCCATCCTGCTCCCAAGTTCCCCTCCAGGACGCCTGTTCATAATATTGCACACCGCGATTCCAACGTACGTGAATTGTTCCATGAGAAAGTTTTCCAAAACGTCCCGCTTCAACTGCTTTACGAAGCTCCTGAATTGCGATATTAAACCGATTCTGGTGGCATGCAGAAACTTTCACACCTTTTTCTTCCGAGCGCCTTATAATTTCATCTGCATCTGCCATGTTCATTGCCATCGGCTTCTCAATAATCACATTGATTCCTTGATCGATACAATGTAACGCTATTTCTGCATGAATTCCACTTTCCGTTGCAATGCTTACTAATTCAGGCTTCTGTTCCTGAAGCATCTGTTTGTAGTTTGTATATCGTCTAATAGAAGCATCTTTCGCCAAATCATGTCTATCCAGTAATTCTCCCATTTTTTCAGGCAGGATATCGCAAACAGCAACGATTTCCAACTGATTATTTAACGCCGCTTTCATATGATTCGTAGCAATACGGCCACAACCTATTAATGCATATCTCATTACAAATTACTCCTATCTATTTCTTTTAACCCTGTTTCCGTTTTCTGATATTTTCTTCCGCATCCGCATATCAAAGACTCCTCATCAAGCCGTTTTCCACATTCACAGACCCATCCAATCTTCCTGGCAGGAACCCCTGCTACTAACGCATAATCCGGCACATCCTTTGTTACTACAGAACCAGCCGCTACCATTGCCCATTTCCCTATATTATGTCCACATACGATCGTTGCGTTTGCCCCAACGGTCGCTCCTGTTTCTAAAATTGTTTTTTTATAATTTTCGCTTCCTTTCGGGTATTTTGCTCTGGGGGTCAGATCATTTGTAAATACCATAGAAGGACCACAAAAAACAAAATCCTTCAGTTCTACACCTTCGTAAATGGATACATTATTTTGTATTTTACATCCGTTACCAATTATTACATTATTCGCGACATTGACATTTTGGCCAAGTGAACAATTGCTTCCAATAGACACTCCCTTCTGCACATGGCAGAAAAACCAAATTTTTGTTCCTTCTCCGACTTGGACATCTTCATCAATATAACTGCTCTCATGTACAAAAAAATCTTTCATTGAATTCTCTTCCTTTATAATCTTAGTTCATTCATTGTGAAACAACTAATTCACTATCTAATTATTTCCGCTGGCACTCCAATGACTACCGCATTGTCCTCTACATCTTTTGTCACTACACTTCCCATGCCAATTACTGCATTTATGCCAATCGCTATTTGATTTCTAATAGTCGCAGTTGCAATATAAGCATTATCTCCCACATCAACAGAGCCATAGATACGACTTCCCATAATCATTGCAACATTTTTTCCGATTCTACAGTTATGTGCGATCGAGCAAGAAGCATCAATTTTACTCCCCTCTCCAATTACTGTATGATCAATTGTACCCCGCGCTATATGACAATTTCCTCCAATAAAAACATTATCTTCAATTGTTACTCCACCATAATGCTTTATCATAGATTTTCGAAATTGCTGATCTTCCGTAAAAGCAAATCCATCATGCCCTATTTTTACACCAGACTGTATTTCGCAATTTTTTCCAATCTTGACGCAATTAATAATGCTTACATTGTTATAAATTCGAGTTCCATCTCCAATCGAAATATCTCCATCCAGTGTACAATTATGTCCAATCACTACATTTTTCCCTAATTTAACCTCTGGCGAAAGATATGTGTTATGTCCAATGGGTTCCTGCTTTTTTTCTGTTGAGAAAAAATGATCCAATAGATCGAAAAATACTCTCTTTGACTCTTCAACTATAATTCTACTTTCTGCAATAGGAGCCTCTACCCCGTCCTGCACGACAGCGAGCGTTACATTCTGGACACTACTACACTGTTCCATCGTCTTACGACTTTTAATCCATGTTATTCCTCCTACTTTATAATTTGCATAAGAAGAAAAGCCATTGATGTAAATATCTCTTTTCCCCTCGAATTTATAGTTCTCATTTTTACAATTAAGGTACTCTAAGATTTCTTTTATGGAGATATTTTTATTCATTTAATTTCTTCTCCCAATATATTTTTCAAGTCTGTAATATTTTTATCTAGTATATAATACCGATCGGTCTTTCCCTGTTCTATAAAATTTTTAATCGTTGTGTATAAATCTTTTTCCTCTTTATGATACCAAAACGCATGTGTCAGAATATGCAGTTTTTCATAGTTCCCTGATTCAATAACATTCACTACATCCTCACGCCATCTTCTGCGGCTGTCAGAAACATATTTAAATTGCTTAAAGAACTTCTTTCCATACGAGTTAATATATGGATATAAATCATAATCTGCCTCTAATGTCTCTTTTGAAGGCCGATGCATAGAAACTGACTTAACCTCTATTTGCAAAAGATCTTCTAACATTTGCACTTCTTTAAGAATAAGTTTAGGTACATTCTTCTTACAATCGTCATCATAATTCAACTCGTCAAAATGCAATCCAACATCATGACCCAGCCTGTTAATTTGCAGTATTTTATCCTTATTTTCTTTTGCTGCAAGGTTGTAAAACTCAGATGAAAGTAACACAAAATAGGTTGATTTAACATTCTCCTCAGCTTCAAGTGCCGCTAGTTCCACTGCCTTTTCAATTGAATAATCAATATCATGCCGCGAAATCACAGATTTTTTTAAATCATCACAGGTTATATAATCGGCAAATACATAATCATTCTCTCTCAGTATTCTGATTAGGCTCCGATATGCACCATACGTAAACTGCATGCTATAGTACCTCTATATTTCCTCTTTCTAAAACATCTTTCATCGCGTTTTTCGTATCAAAAATCGCCTTAGCGTTTCTCTGAATCATATCATAATCCAGGCAAGTATGCCCACAGGTAATCATCACAAGATCATACTCCTGAATTATCTTTTCATCAATGCGCTCCAGCCCTTTCCTTACAATACCCTTTTCTTTATACTCCGAAATATAAGGATCATAAAATTCCACTTCAGCCCCGTTCTTTTCCAGGATCTGAATAACTGGAATTGCCGGACTCTCTCTGTAGTCATCAATATCCTGTTTATAGGCAACGCCTAGTACCAACACCCTTGAGCCATTTAACGCTTTTTTATCGCGATTCAGAATTTTACTGGCTCGTTCCACACAGTATTCTGGCATTTTGTCGTTAATCATCATGGAGGATTCGATCATAGACGTATGGAAGCCAAATTCTCTCGCCTTCCATGAAAGGTAATATGGATCCAATGGGATACAATGTCCTCCCAAACCAGGTCCCGGATAAAACGCCTGGAAACCATAGGGTTTCGTTTTTGCCGCATCGATCACTTCCCAGAGACTGATCCCCATTTTATCGCATAGAATAGCCAATTCGTTTACCAGTCCGATGTTGATATTGCGATAGGTATTTTCCAGAATCTTTTCCATTTCCGCAACTGCTGGAGAGGATACCTCATGAACATCCCCTTCCAGAACCGCTCGATACATGGCAGAAATCACTTCTGTCGCATCCTTCCCGATCGCTCCTACTACTTTCGGCGTGTTCTTCGTTTTAAAAACCGCATTCCCTGGATCAACTCGTTCCGGAGAGAATCCCAAATAAAAATCTTTTCCGCATTTCAGTCCGGAGCCCTCCTCCAAAAGCGGCTTAATCAATTCTTCTGTCGTCCCTGGATAGGTCGTTGACTCTAGAACAACCATAGTTCCCGACTTCATATATTTCGCAATTTCAATTGTAGAGTTTTTTACATAGCTGATATCCGGCTGTTGATGCTCATCCAGAGGAGTAGGTACACAGATCGCTACAAAATCCACATCTTTTACAAAAGAAAAATCTGTCGTGGCAGTCAGCATCTTCGTTTCAACGATTTTCTTCAAGTCTTTATCTACCACATCACCTATATAGTTATGTCCTGCATTTACCATATCCACCTTCTGGCTTTGTATGTCAAATCCAATTGTTTTAAAACCCGCTTTTGCTTTTTCCACCGCAAGTGGCAATCCTACATAACCTAAGCCTACTACACCAACTTTAATCTTTTTCAATTTAATTTTTTCTAATAATTGTGTTTTCACGTACTCTACTCCTTTTCACAACTAATAAAATATTGATTCAAACCGTTTAGCCAGAACTTCATAAGAATATTCTTCCATAGCCAATTTTTTTGCTCTCTTTTCCATAGCAACTAATTCTTCTTCCGTCATATTTCGAATCTCTTTAATTGCTGTTATAATACCTTTTACATCTTCTGATGGAACCATAATTCCACACCCGTACTTTTCAATTGGAGAGTTGGGCGTTGTAATGGCACATACAATTGGTCTTCCTGCCATAAAGGAGTCAAACATTTTATTCATGCAAAGACCAAAACGATATAATGGTGATGACTTTGCCCCCATATATATAATATCAAAATAAGAACACAGGCTAGGGATTGCCCGTTTATCGATAGGGTCTAAAAAGCTAACATTATCTAGCTGTCTCGAACTAGCATCCTCCACAAGTCGTTTTTTTTCAACACCATCACCAATCAGCACAAATTGTACTGCCGGATCATTTATCTGCTCTGCACAATCTAGTAACACACCCAAAGCATTGGACAGCGCATGTCCCCCAAAATAACCCACAAGATACTTCCTGTTTTTTTTCAGTTCGCTCAGAAGCATTTTATGCTGCTGCGGCACTGGCTTCGGATTTTCCCAGTCAGAAAGTACAATTCCGTTAGGAATCGCAACAAACTTATCCGGTGCCATTCCATGTTCAATCATATATTCTTTAGCAAGAGGTGGCAGTGAGACAACTTTATCTGAATGCTTATATGCGCTATTTTCTCCAATCTGCATAAGAACTACGAAAGGGTTCTTCTTCGACATCCCCCCCAGTTCTACTAGTGTCGCCGGCCACATATCATGTACCTCATGAATCAGTTTCACCTTCTTACCGGAAACCTTCCGGATTTTCTGCCCCGCGTACGTATCGATCGGGTAGGTAGACGAGGCAATCACCACGTCCGGCTGCAACTGAAAAACAATTTTTTTTGCATGAATCCAAATCTTGGATACAAATCGAAACATCGTCAGCGCCCGCTTCACACCATTGCCTTCATAGGTCCCCGTTTTGAGCCAGTGATAATGGATTCCGTTAATGACTTCTTCCTGGAAATCATGATCCACTTTCGGATTTTTCCTTCTCAGATGCGAATAATCCGCGGCAATAATATCGACTCTATGACCCATTTTTATCCATTCTCTGGCAAAATAGTAAGGCCGGAATTCCATTCCCATTTCAGGCGATCCCGCGTAATGATTGAGAATCAGGATATTCACCGCTCAAACTCCTTTCTGTCTATCTTATTTCAACACACTGACAGCCGTTTTCCACATTAACTTAATATCCCCAAAGAAGCGGAAGCTTCTTAAATATTCCAGGTTGTATTTCATTTTTTCCGGCAGCACATGCTGAATATATACTTCATCTACCGTGCTGCCTGCCGCAATATAACGCTCCATGATTTCGTCTTCATCTTTATAATAAATGCTGGCCAGCGAGGTGATTCCCGCCGGTAGCAAGAGGGTAGCCTGCATCTCATCCGTATATACATCCACATATTTCCGTACTTCCGGCCTTGTCCCTACAAAGGTCATTTCACCTTTCAGCACGTTAAAAAGCTGCGGCAGCTCGTCCAAACGGCATTTTCTGAGCCGGGTTCCCATCTTTGTGATCCGGGGATCCTTTTCAGCTGTTATCAGCGCCCCTATCTGATCCGCGTTTTGTACCATCGTGCGGAACTTAAAGATCCGGAAACTCCGATTCGCGGCCGTAACCCGTTCCTGCCGGTAAAATACCGGCCCTTTCGAATCGGCTTTAATCAAAATCGCCAACAAAAGAAGCACTGGAGACAATATCGCAATCATAAACGCCGAGACCACGATATCAAACAACCGTTTTGCTATTAATCCGCCCTTCTTTGCCTCCAGTTTTTCATAATAAAGACGTACTGTATCATTTTTTAAAGCATCTGGAAGCGAATCCCACTGTACCAGCATTACCTGCAAAACTCCTGCAAAATCTTTTTAACCTTTCCTATAATATAACTGACTTCTTCATCTGTCAACTTACTATAGAGCGGAAGCGTAATCTCATTTTTATAAAAATCATAGGAATTCGGATAATCCTCTATGTCAAATCCCATATTCTTATAAGCGGTCAGCATAGGCAGCGGTTTGTAATGGACATTCACAGCCACTCCCTGCTGGGCAAACCGCTCAATTAGGTCATTCCGTTCGGATTCTGACAATTCCCCAATCCGCATTAAGTATAAATGTCCGCTGGATCGGTACTGCGCTCCTTTATGGTTCAGCAACTGCACCGGATAAGAAGCAAAGGCGGAATCATATCTCTGAATAATGGAATGCCGCTTTTCTAACATCTGTGGATAACGTTCTAACTGGGCCAGGCCGATTCCCGCCTGAATATCAGTCATATTACACTTGTAGGCAGGAAAAAGAATATCATATTCCCAGGATCCGGCTTTTGTTTTATGGAAGGCGTCTTTGGACTGTCCATGCAAAGATAAATTCATATATTGCTGGTAAATCCAATCGTCTTCTATCCCTGGAACCCTTTTCCACGTTACCGCTCCTCCCTCTGCCGTAGTAAGGTTTTTTACAGCATGAAAGGAAAAACAAGTAAAGTCCGCAATTTGTCCCACAGATTTTCCATCCCGTTCCGCCCCAAAAGCATGGGAGGCATCCGCCATTACAATCACCCGATCAAATTGCTTCTGAATGGTATTTTCCCCGGGGTGGAATTTATCTTTCGCTTTATTCAAGACTTCAAAAATCCGCTCGTAATCACAAGGGATCCCTCCCAAATCAACCGGTATGATTACCTTTGTCTTTTCCGTAATCCGTTCTGCCAGTTTATCATAATCAATTTGGGGCGTATCTTTTTGTATATCCGCCAAAACCGGGGTCGCACCTACATGACAGACCACACTGCAGGTTGCCGTATAAGTATAAGCAGGTAAAATGACTTCATCGCCTTCTCCAATGCCTAAAAGCCGCAGAGTCATTTCCATAGCCGCGGTAGCGGAACTCAGACACGCAGCCTTGTTTGTCCCGATATACGCCGCAATCTGCCGTTCAAATTCTTTTGTCTTTGGTCCCGTTGTAATCCAGCCGGAACGGAGTGCCTCCGCGACCTGCTGAACTTCTTCCTCTGTAATATCCGGAGGAGAAAACGGGATATTCATTCTATCTTTCATGCCTTCACTTCTTTCTTTATCCTATCCTCACTGCGGCTGATACGTATCGCACACCTTCCGCAGCTCCTCTTTAATCGCTTTTCCGTTCTGCTCTGCAACCGCAATCAGATGCTCCAGTTTCCGCAGGAATTCAGTATACTCCAGTTTGATCGGCTTGCCGATGTAGATCAGCTCATTGGGCGTACTTTCCAGACCTTCTTCTGCCATCAGCAGCTCTTCATACAGCTTTTCTCCAGGCCGCAGTCCCACAATCTCAATCTTAATATCCTCATCCGGGATATAGCCTTTCAGCCGAATCAAATTGACTGCCAGATCATAAATTTTCACCGGCTGTCCCATATCCAGCACAAAAATTTCTCCGCCCCTAGCAAGGAGCCCTGCCTGCAACACAAGGGAAACCGCTTCACTGACCGTCATAAAGAAACGTGTAATCTCTTTATGGGTCAGTGTGACCGGACCTCCCGCTTCGATCTGCTTTAAGAACAACGGAATAACGGATCCGTTGCTGCCAAGCACATTTCCAAACCGTACTGCCACAAATTCCGTTTCGGACATTTTATCATAGCTCTGGACGATCATCTCGCAAATTCGCTTCGTCGCCCCCATTACGTTGGTAGGGCGCACCGCTTTATCCGTGGAAATCAGTACAAAGCGTTTTACCTGATACCGATCCGCAAGCTTCGCCAAATTCAGCGTTCCTTTACAGTTATTCTTGACCGCTTCATTCGGCGAATATTCCATAAGCGGCACATGTTTATGCGCTGCGGCATGATAAATAATATCCGGGCGATATTCTTCAAAAATCTCTTTCATCCGGTCATAATCCCGCACCGATCCAATCAGGACCTTCACATCAGCCTGTGGATGTTTCCGGAGAAGTTCCATCTGCAGTTCATAAGCGCCGTTTTCATAAATGTCTACGATCAACAGCTGTTTCACATGGTTTGCTGTAATCTGCCGGCACAGTTCCGATCCAATCGTCCCGCCGCCGCCGGTAACCATCACCGTCTTTTCCTTTACAAAGTCTTCCAGTTCCCGGTTGCTGATCACCACCGTATCTCGGCCCAGAAGGTCTTCATAATTTACTTCCCTTACATTCTGGCTCAGAGATGAAGTTAATGTGGAAGAAATCGCGGGTAGAATTTTCAGTTTTGCCGGAGTTTCATTACAGATTGTAATAATCTCACTGACGGTCCGCGGCGAAGCGGAAGGAATCGCTATGATGATCTCGTCAATATCATACTTTTTCACTGCGTAAGGGATTTCCTGCCGATCCCCCGCAATGGGGATTCCATGAATATACTTTCCCCGTTTTGCCGGGTTATCATCCACCAAGCAGGCAATCTTTTCCGACCCCTTGTTCTGCATTTCCCGAATCAGAATGGAAGCGGCCGCCCCCGCGCCGACAATCATGATTTTATGGGAATTTTCGCCATGCTGGTATTTTCTCCTTAACTGCCGCAGCAGTCGGACTGATAATCTTGAAGACGCTAAAAGGAGGAACAGAAATACCCAGTTGAAGATATAAAAACTTCTGGGCATACTGATCCCCATGAAAAGGCGATACATCACATACAGCGCCTCAATAATTAAAGATGCCTTGAAGGTTGCCACAACCTCATCAATACCCGCGTACGTCCAGACCCTGTTATATAACTTGAATACTGCCATGACCACCAATGTGATAACGATATCCGCAGGCAGACATCGAACAGCAGGTTCCAGGTACTGAACATCCATGGTAAAGATTCCGAACCGCAGCGCCAGCGGCATGATCGAACTGAACGCTACAATCGCAACATCCACCAGGAGCAGGATAAGTATCCGAATATATTTTTTACTCATTTCCGCACTATACACTCAATCTTATTGCTTTTTATATAATAAAACTTCAACAAGCATATCACACTTCGCTCTGATTCGCAAGGGTTCCGGGCAGATTCGGCGCGTGCATGGGAAGATTCTTTTTGCAATCATCCAGTTTTGAGTAACCGCCGTTAGATCAACCCTCTTATACCGGGCAATATCCGTCTTTGGCAAGAGCATAAATGTCCTTGCCAGAATTCTTTGTAGCTTCTAAAAAAGCATTTAAACCCTCATATATTCTGAGGCTTCTGGTATGATAGTAGATAGCCACATGCTTCAAAAATAAAATTTCATATTTGAAAAGCCATCTGTATTCCCTTAGTATATTAGTTGCGAACACACCACGAAGGGAGAACCTACAGATGGCTTCAGCTAATACATTCTGCAAAAATACTAAATGTCAAATCCGCCGAGGGAACAATTGACGGAGAGAGTGATTATGTAAATGATTTCAGAGTATTAGGGATGATGTATGAAGTGGAAGGGGGATTTTCCTGTTCTCCAAGAGCATTCAAGCTTTTAGAATATGCCTTGAACTATGAAGGAAAAGTGAGTGTTCCGGAGAAGCTCCCTAAAAGAGCAGATGCATCCTTTTTCGTGTCCAAAAATGATTGGAGGTGATGCCATTTTTTCACCCAAGAGGTCTATATTGATTGCAAATAAAAAGGAGCCTGACGCATCAAACGTTATTCTTTTCTGTCTTGCGACAAATGAAAAGCCTCTGCCAAGTTCCAAAAGGAATTTCTGCAAATGTGTAATTAACGCTTGTTCTAAATCACTTTCATAAAAATCATCATTAGGTGTCAGCCCAAGAAATTCCAACACATACGGGTCACGAATAACATCTTCTGGTTTCTTCGCAGGCTCTAATGTCTGTATTTCCTCTGCAACTTGTTCTTTATTTTTACTGGATAATAATCTTTCATAGAAAAATGAATTTATCTGACGCTCAAGTTGTCTGGTACTCCATTGGGATTTTACAGCTTCCTGCATATAAAATTCTCGCGCGTTTTCATTCTCCACACGCATCAGAAGCCGATAATGCGTCCAACTCAATTCGCTACGCAGTGCGTAGCCATTTGGAAACGTTAAATAAAACTGCCGCATATTTTTTAAGTTAGCAACAGTAAATCCTTTCCCAAAATCTTGAGTCATTTGCTTTGACAATTCTTTCAATAAGCCTGTCCCATACTCCGCCTTTTCATTACCGCCCTGTTCTTCTAATAATTGATTTTCCAATATTCCAGTAAGCTTCAACCATTGCAAAATTAGCAGTTTGATAGACTTTATTTCTGGCTGAAATTAGAATTTCTTTGATTTCATTATAAAAAGATGTATTCAACTGATCAAAATCACCCTTTCATTTTACAAACTATTTATTAATCTTTCTTTTTGAATTAGCAAGAAATGTATTCTGAGAAAACGGTCCCTTGTATGCCTCTTCATCCAAAAAACCGAGAATAACCCTTATCTGCTCCTTATCATTTGGTATAACAACTTTCTTATTCTTAGTCTCAACTGTTATCCCAGCGTCCTTAGCCAACTTTTTGATTTCTGATGCTTTATAATTTACAAGCACATCAGAATCATTAATCATTGCTATTTTTCTCCTTGTCCAAGTATTAGCCGTGTTTTTAAATGCCTCTGTATCTTCAAAAGACAATTTATCATTTGTTGTAAATGCTTGAACTTCTTGATCAGTTGCTGATCTATAATATTCACCCAAATCAAAAATCTGCCGTGCAAAATAGAACGAAGAAAATTGTAATTCTCCTTCTGTATAATAGCAATCTGCCATATCAGAAATACTTATGCCAAAATTTTTTTCTCTTCTAAATGTATCTTTGGTAAAAAATAAGTTCACCCAGCTTGTAGCAATATATTGTTCTTTACGAAAACGCTGAAAGGCAACTTGAAATCTTTCGGTATTCTCTGTTTCTGTCCTCTTTCCAACAAATATAGCTTTAATTTCGTAAAACTCGCCATTTTCTTTTGTATATGTCGGTACACCTAATGGATCTCTTATTGCATCTTTAATTCCATCTGAAAGCTGAAAATTTTCAATAGCCAAAAATTCGTCACTGTGTGGTTTATACCTGCCATCGAATGAAATTCTCGTTTTCTCAGAAATCAGATCATCCACTGCACTATCAAACGATAAGCAAATTTCCTTCTGCGTGTCTGCATCAACTTCAAGTCTATACAATTCATCTAAGTGATTTCCATTGGCAATAATTATTATTGAACAATTCTCAAACATTCTATCCTTATCTCCTCTCTGCATCTAAAAACAAAAAATCGAAAATCCTATTAACCATTTTCAAATCTTTCGCCTTTCTAATTCTCCTCCGACTTATTAAAACACATCCTGATATCCCATTTTCACCGCTTACTTGATAAAAATGATATCCTCGTAAAAATAATATTGGATTAGGAATTGCCGTATTGACGCATGGCACTGCCATAATCAACACTCCACCTATAACAACACATATTATCAAATTAAAATCCTCAATTGCCAAACTTGCAAACGGAAACATGTATGTGATTATATACATGATAACCCAACTATCATAAGGAGCTATATCACTTGTTCTTATTTTTATGGGCGCAAGATGCTTTTTCCCATACGCAAAGGATATCATAAATAATATAATAAGAGCAATTCCTATACCTATAGCAATGCATGGAATTTTCATTGTCTTTTTTTGCCAATACCAGACCAAAGCAAAAATAAAACATAGAGGCGCCATAGCAGACAGATTATATATAAGCCGTTGTAATATGTTTCCCATATATTTACCCCTCTCTATAGTAATTCGTTATATTACCTCAAAATGCTTCAACGCATCTTTTATCGCTTCCACTTTCTCCGCCGTCGGATGCTTCCTCGGCTGTTTCAATTCTTCCACCGCATTAGGAGCATCATACATCGGCAAGCCTAAACTTCTTTTTACCTCTGCTATATAAGCGGTACGTACCTTGAAGCCATATTTAGCTTCTATGTATTCCTTTATCATTTTGTAGGTGACTTGCTCTTTTGGCTTGTACGCTTCAGTTTTCTTAGCGATATTATCAAGCGCCACTTTCCCTTCCCCCACCAAACTCCACCTTTACGTCAATTACGCTATTGGACTTTTTTGCGAGAAAGCAAACACACGACTTCAACTTTGTTATTTACATGAAAGCGTCCTGTTCTATTAGTTATTGTCTTTTTTCTTCACTATGCTTTGAATATTTTTAATACTTTTCAAATATTCCTCTTCAACCGGCGACAAATTCTGTGCCTGATATTTTCTATACTCTTCTGTCGCCTTCTCAATTGCCTGTGCATGACTGATTGTTCCAGCCCCCTGCAATACCTTTTCGCCTGTAGTTTTTAAAACATTATCAAGATGCTCCACATAATCTGCCATATACATAGGATTATGGCGCATTGCCTGAATCTCTGCAAAATCAAAATAACCTGATACAATATTATTTAGGATTTTCAATTCCTCATCATTAAGGTAATTCTTTGCAATACTTATATCTTTCAATACAGGAAAATCACCAGAAAAACTTTTTAATCCCATAAAAGGCTGGCTCGCATCCGCACGCTCATATATAACTTCTGCCGCTGTATGTCCATGTGCTGCATAATGTAATTTATTTTGTACCATTTTAAAAAAAGCAATGGACTCACTACTCTTTGGATCATAGTCAACACTTGTTGCATATAAATCCAGAACCTGTCGATACATGACCTTTTCAGACGAGCGGATATCCCGAATCCGATCCAATAACTCACGCCAATAATTGCCGCCGCCCAGATTCTTCAGGCGCTCATCGTCCATCGTAAAGCCCTTGATCATATATTCCTTCAGACGCTCGGTTGCCCATCTGCGGAACTGGGTAGCTATCAAAGATTTTACCCTATAACCCAGGGAAATGATCATATCCAGATTATAGAAGGGCAACTCTCTTGCTACTTTCCGCTTGCCCTCCATTCGAACCTGTCGGAATTTCCGACAGGTTGAAACCTCATCTAGCTCGCCTTCTTCATAAATGTGCCCAATATGCTCTACAATATTACTTCTGGACGTGTGAAACAGTTCTGCCATTTGCTTCTGTGTTAGCCAAACAGTCTCGTCTACAAATTGACATTCTACTTTTGTGACCCCATCTTCGGCCTGGTAAATTACAATTTCGCCCTGGATTTGATCTGGTCTCATCTTCTCTTCCGCCATTTGTTCATACTCCCATCGAATTACATTTTTTATGTTCCAAGGGAACAGGGAATCGGCCCGTCCCCTTGTTTGGACACTTGTATCATGTTAATTGTATCATGCAGCAATTTTGCCTGCAACTGCCTCCTGCCTAGAATGTTGTTAACTTGTGATAAGGTAACATTATCACAATAGCAACTGAAAACATGGACTTAAAATAGTTATCAATATAATTAGATGAAAGTAGCGTGATTATTTCCGCATTGACTCATTACTTTTGTTTTTACCATAATCATTCATTTAATATTTCATTTTTTCTGTAAACGTGCCTCCAAGTCTGGTAAATTATTTAAACTCACCGTTTCCAACGTCTGTAACTGCTGTATCACTAACGGCCGAAGCAATTCCATCCGTTCTTTTTGATTTTTACCACAGGCTGACGGCGTGCCCGTCATACCATAGAAGAGGCACCTGCCATTTCTGATAGGTGCCTCGTTTCATTTATTAATTCTTAGTGAAAGCCATTTAATCCTATTTAAGTTTCGAAAGCAAACACACAACTTCGACACCCTGATTTGATACCCGTAGACAGTCCAAAACGGATCTGTCTATCGGGAAGTTAAGAATCATAGATTTAACGAAGCGCTGCTTTTCCTTCTGTTCTTTGCTTGGAAGCAGATGAATTTCTGAAACCAAAGCTTTCATCAGTTCACGCTTCTCCCTATTTGACATTGTATCATAAATATCTTCAAATGAATCTAATAATTCAAGAACAACTTCTAAACTTACTGCATCCTGCTTTGACTTTTGAAGCCTGTTTTCACACTCTTCGATTTTATCTTCTGTTTCATAAATCTCATCGTATATACTATCGAGACGGCGTTCCTTTTCTTCTCTTTTTCTCCAGGCATTCTTGTCTTCAAAGTCCATCTGATCCAATGACTGTTCTAAAGTTTTCTGATTGTATCTTAATTTCTTCAGATAGCTTTTATGGTGCTCCAGTTCAGCTTTGATTTCGTCTGTATCTAATGCTTTCATTAATTTTTCTCTAATATCCGCTGCAAATCTTTCATTATGCATCAGCTTACTTATAAACTCTATTACTTCTCTTTCAACCTCTACTGCAGATACACCATTCCTTTCACAACTTCCTGAACCAGATGTTTTCTTGTAATGGCTACATACATAAGAATATGTCAGTCTTTTCGTGCCATCTTTATTGGTCCACTGATTTGTATCGATATACATCGAGGATCCACAAGTAGGACATTTCAGTATTCCCGATAATAAGTGTGCTTTGCTCTGTCCCAATTCAAAGTTTCCCCACTTGGCAGCCTTTGCTCTCAACTCCTGAATTTTATCAAAATCCTCTTCACTGACAAAAGCCTCATGTGTATAATCATCGCTCACCGTGTATTCTTCCTGCCAAACCTGTCTGTACTCATTTTCTGTTCCCGGAACTTTCTCTGTTCGTCTTCTTCCCCACACCATCTTCCCTTTATAAATCGGATGACTCAAAATCTGCTTAATGTGCTCCGTAGTCCAGTCATCAAATTTGAAATCTTTCTGATTTGGTGCCGCTCGTCTTTTATATCCTTGCTTGTTCAGATAAGTTGCTACACCTGCATATCCCAGTCCTTTATTCAGATACTTATCAAATATTATTTGCACTACCTCTTTTTCTTCCGGCACAGTAACCAACTTATCATTTTCGATAACATATCCATATGGTGCAAACCCACCACACCAACCTCCTTTCTTGGCTTTCGTCTCTCTGCCAAGTAAAGTCTGTACAATGATGTTTTCTCTCTCCAGCTCTGCCACTGCTCCCAATATGGTTATCATCATTTTCCCCATAGATGTAGATGAATCCAGTCCATCTTCCACACACATGAGATGAACACCGTGATTCATTATAAACTCCAACGAATTCAATACATCTCTGGCATTCCTTCCGAATCTCGACAGCTTGAATACCATCACATAATCAATCCGTTCTTTCCCGCTCTTTATATCGTCAAGCATTTCCTGAAAAGCTGTACGCCCTTCAATACTCTTACCACTTTTTCCTTCCTCAACATATACACGCAGTACATTCATACCACGTCTGATTGCACACTCTGTAAGATACTGCTTCTGTCCTTCCAAACTATAACCTTTTACCTGTCTTTCACTACTTACCCTAATATAAATTACTGCTACTTTCCCTGCTTTGTCGTTATACATTTCTCTCCTCCTAATATTTTCTGTGGATATTATGTAATGACGACACTTTCCGTATCGTCACTATGCCCTATGCTGCTTCCTGTGTATTGCTGTTATATCTGATGATTCCCTCTGCCATTAAGTTCAGGAACTTCTGATAGTTATTGGAACAATACACTTCATTCTCTGCAAACTCAGCTTTAGGGACATATATAAGCATGCCTGATGCAATTTCATATGCATCATAGTTAGTTCTATCATTCATGCATATCCACCCCTTAATTCTAATCAAGTGCTATTAAGTTGTTAATTGTATCAACTATCTGCTGCCACGGTTCGCTCTTTTCCTCTCTTCACGCCTTCTCCAGTCTGCTAAAAGTTTTATTATCACCTGCTCTATTTGCTTAGATGAATATTCTTCCGGAAAGAAATGTGATATCAGCTCTCGTTTGATCTTTATCTGTTCCTTCTGATTTGGCTTCTGTTCTGCCATGATGTTCACTATAGATTCATAGTCCAGTAAACCTTGCTGATAAAGTTCTTTCATAACTGTCGCCTGATGCAATGACGGAGTCATATCATCATATTCAATGATTTCATGTATTATATCCTGCGACTCTGCATCAAGATACGAAAGTGCTACTGCAGGCGTCAATGCAATCCTGTTTTCATCCACAAGTTCCAAAAGTTTTGGAATCAGCTTAGTCAGCCTGATATATCGTTGTATTTGCCTCCCACTTTCCTCTGAAGTTTCTGCAAGTTCATCTCGTGAACGCTTCTCGTGGACAACTTGTCCACATGTTTTCTTTTGCTGCGCTCTGATCTCCTGCAAAGCTTCCAGCCTCAACTTGTAAGCAAATCCTTTTTCAGATGGCAGTACTTTTTCTCTCTGCATGTTGCTTTCCACAAGCATGACTGCTGCCATATTTCTGTCCAGTTCTTTAACGATTACCGGCAAGTTATCAATGCCAAGATATACGCATGCCCACTTTCTTCTGTGACCACTGACGATTTCATATTTGCCTTTTTCATTCTTCCATACAATAAGCGGTACAAGCACGCCATATTTTTCAATACTTTCTATCAACTGTACCATCTCCGCATCCAATCTGACCTTATATGGGTTGTTTGGATATTCAACTAAAACTTCTCTGTTCATCATTACTACTTCATACTTCATTCTCGTGTCCTCCTATATTCTCTTCTTTCAGAATGTAATATTCTTTCATACTTTTTCTATAAGTCTTACATAGGTATAGGTCTGTGCTTTTACCGTCTACCATTTGCACATACTCACATACGCATTTTGATTTTCCATAAAATCTCTTCTGCCTTGGGTGTCAGCGTATACCAGTAAGTCCGGTCATACTTTTTCTTGTTATAATTGCCTTTGTATAGCATGTCATCATCAAGCAACTTCTGTATCGCCCTGCGTATCTGGTTCTCAGTCAGATAGTCGTGTGTCGATTCAGCTAGATTGTGTATGCTGCAATACACCCAATAGTAGCCGTCATAATAATGGATTCTATTCTTTTCATTCTCCTCCACCCAGTAAGCAATGTTGAAAAATATCACTGCAGCTGTAACACCATACATCTTGGCAATTTCCGTGTGAAATCTGTGTACCATCTTTCTACCTCCTTTCCATGTGATAAGGATTTCAAAAAAAGTCCCCTCACTATGTAGGCAATGGGAAAGGCAAAAATATAAGGGTCATTTGTAAATTTTTATAAATCCTTTTAAATCTCCTCTAATTAGTAGGCAGTGAGAATGGTGAAAATATAAGGTGTGATAATAAATTTCTTAAATTTTTTCTAATTACTAGGCAACGAGACACACCCGTTTGTCGGACCTCTCATGTTTTCAGGCAATAAAAAATCCTCTCCAGATTAATCCCGGAGAGGAGAGCTTAATTTTATAAACTATTACCATTCATTAAATATAGCTTTTGTTCGTTCTAATAAATTCAAATCATCATTTATTTTTAATACACATAACACAAACAATTTCAATATAATCCAATAGTTTTTCTCATGTATTTTTTCATCTTCTAAGGCATTGGGCTGTGAACCATGCAAATACATATTTCTTAAATCATTGCCATTGTTAAAAGTTGCTTTATTCAAATAAAAATCAAAATAATCCGCTTCGTGCTTTGAAAACAATGATGATCTAAATATTACAATGCCTTCTGACTCCATTATTTTTAAAGTTTCTCTTAACTTTTCAGATAAATGCCAAAAACTTATAACTTCATTATCATTCAATTGCCGTAATAATTGGATTCTATCAAGATTATTAAATTTAATTTCATGGTTATCAATAATTATAAATTTATTTTCTATTAGCCAATCTATAATTCGTTTTGTAAAATCGTTAAAATCATCATCGTAAATCACTTCATTAGTTAAAAGATCATAGAATGAATCATATGTTTTATCTATCCTTTCTACATGCGCTATAATGCTCTGATCGGAAAATAAATGATGACAAGCAGTTCTAAAAATCTCACCTGTTCCATACACATATTTTTCTTTTACAGCACTACTGCAATCGTTAAATTTCATATGTGATGATGACATTTGGAATAACTCTTGATCAATATATCCATCCTCAACAAACAAATTGTACTGTTTTAAGACACCATCCATTTCCGATAACAATGTTCTACATTTTTCTAAATATGTAGTGCTTTCTGATGGAGTATTCATACGGAAATTATCGATTGAAAACTCTTCTTTTAAATATTTTTCAAAAAACCATTTTAAAACTGTTTCTAAATATATATTGTTTTCTTTTAATTGCTGATAATATCCAGCCATTTGCAAATCAGCAAGTAAATTCAAAGTACTTGCTGAGTACCCTGGCTCATATGCATATCTTGATCTCATAAACAGAAATTTTTCTACTACGCCTTTATAGATATCCTTTTCAACTAAAGTAATTCTACCTTGTGAGTCCAAATACCCAAACAAATAAATAAAATTATTTAAAAGTGTTGGCTCATCTAAGTTTTCCCTAATCCAATTTATATTATATTTACAAGATATATTATGCAAATCCACATTAACTTCAGGATCATCTGTTTCCATTTTAGTAAATATTACTGTAATTTCAGTTTTTATACCTGTACCATTTGAAAAAAGTTTTTTTTCTTGTATTTGCACTTTTTTTCTTGCCTGTAATCTTACTTTATCCCCAATTACTAAAGAATCCGGATTATCTTGAATGTTCGCAATCAATCGCAAATAGTTCAAATCCGATTCTTCATATAAAATATATTTTTTTATAATTTCTTTTTTATCTTCTAATGTTAATTCTTTTGGAAAATATAAACGTTCATTTTTAAAGGAATGATGAACTTCATATTCATCTAAAAGCCACTCTGCCGCATTTTCTTCTAACATAAGTTCATTTCGGATATCGACACCATAAGCAACCACTATATCTTTTTCATGCAAAATATTCCATATTCCATTTTGTTCATTATTTATAGCATTGGAAATAATAGTGTAATCGAATTTATTAAACAATTTATATAGGCTAAACGCTTCCCAAAACATTTTTTTATATTGATAAACAATATTCCCATACAATGCAGCAAATTGCTCTTGTCTTATGCAATTAAAAAATTTGCCTATAATACCTTTCAATTTTTTAATAATGGCTTTATTTTTTTCTAGTTGTGATTCACTCCAAATTGCGGGGAATATTTCACTGTCTATATATTTACATACCACATATAATTCTATTATTTCATTTATATCTGTGTACTCACTCTCATCAGTATAATGATTTAAAAGAGCATCCATTCTCTTTAAGTGAATACCCAAAGCCCAGTCATCAGGCGATAGCCACTTTATATATTCCATATACTTTTCCTCATCCTAATTACTTTTGACATTTCCATACTGCCATTGGATGATTTTTTATTCTTTCTAATATCTCTTTATCATCAAATAACAGTTCTGGTTTATAATTCTTGTTTTCAAATTCTGTCATATACTGTAATTCCTGTTCTGTTAGCTGCATCAAATCATGAATATATTCTTTTGCGTTCTGTTTTCGTGCATCCAAGTCAAAATGCTCTTTTTTCTTTATAACAGGGAATAAATCTCTGCGGATTTTCGCAAATGTTAATTTATCTATTGCAGATGTATCAAAAGATTTATTTACCGTTTCCTGCGATATCGTATTATAAAACACAATACATTTACGGAACATATCTTCTTCCGACTCATCAAACAATCCTAAAAATGTCATATTATTAAAATCATATAAATCTCTGGCTGCTGCCCTACTCATAAGCGCATTAGCTTTTGCTGCAAATATTTCCATTGGTGCGAGGGTCAACACTTCCAGTTCATCATCGAAAATATCTGACAGCACTTTTCTTTTTATCGGCCCAAATACGTGTGCACGTAAAGAATAATTTATTTCTATCTTAAGAACATCTTTATTACCTCCGGCATTCTGATACTGATAATAGAATGCATCTAAGCTATGGCTGAATCTTGAAGATGGAGACAGAGTATAACCTTCTTCTGCCATATATTCTTTAATGATTTCTGAAATCTTTTCTCTGGCATATTCCATCTCAGTTTTATCACTATTGGGTATGTAGTCCAAATCGATGTCAACAGACAATCTCGGTAAATTGAAAATAGTCATGTTGATGGCAGTTCCACCCTTTAATGCCAAATGTTCTTTCAAATATTCATGTTCATTGATAAACTTTAATACATTTTTTAATCTTAGTACCTTTTCAAAAGTATCCCTTACAAATCCATTTTCTTTTGCAATCCTACCTATTACTGCTTTGTTATACTCCATCATAATCCTTTATCTCCCCATTCTTCATTACATCTAATTCATATGGAATTATCAGATTCCACTCTTTCTGAAATTTCCCCTGTTTATAGTCTTTGGACAGATATCGCTTACTCTTTCCGATTTTGTTTTTACATTCATCAAAAAAGGTATTTGATAATCCAAGCTGAACTTTTTTATCTGCAAGTAAGAATCCTATTTTCTGATATAAAAACTGATTATCATATTCAGATAAATAATATAACAATCTCTCCTCTTTCAGATTAGTAACCATCTCTAAATTTGCAACAACTTCTTCCATGCCTGATATTTTATCCATATCTTTGATGCTGTCAACGATAGTTCGTTCTTTATCTGTAACTTTTATGCCACCGCTATACTCAACGGTATTGACCCCTTCGCTGATTTTTGCCGGAACATATAAATATGTGTACCCATCAAATTCAAAACTGTTGAATTTAGAATCAGAAGACACATATACATCATAAAATACTTGATCTGTCATTCCATAATACTCCGCCGCAGTATGATGGGATATACATGCACTATCTGACAAAGCACTAGCTATCTGGAATCGATTTGCAACAGGCGCTCCAGTTTCACCACTGATACAGGTATACAGATTATTTCTGATTTTTTCAACCATACCTTTCTTGATCAATCGCTTTATCGCACTGCGAGCACTTTCTATATTATCGTAAAATATCATTACCTGTTCCATTGTAAAAACAGGGTATTTTAATAGTTCGAAATATAAATTCATTTTAAATTCCTCTCAATATAGGTTTGTTTAAAACTGTTTTAACTCTATTTTAAACCATTATAGCATCAATCATACTATAAAACAAGAGGGGTAAGTTTAAATATTTTGTTTTATAGTTTCTTATTAAACTATATCTACAATAAATTAAACCCATGATAGAAAGATAATTCCCCTTTTTTACAAAAGGGGAATTCAGACTGTAGACAAAAGTCCAATCTCGAGCGAAAGAGATTGGACTTTTTCTATGTATAAAATGAAGATAAATGTTGAAATTCCAATAATTAAGACGGCAAATATGATATAATATAAGAAAGAGAAATGAAAAGAGGATGCCGCAATGATCACCAAACTCAATACCGAAGACAAGAAAAAACAGATACAGATGATCTCGATAGAGGAACTCGTCCCTCAGGATCATCTGCTCAGGAA
>NZ_JACRYT010000021.1 GCF_014333425.1 Zhenpiania hominis
GAAGAAGGTTGATAGAAAGGAAAGTGTATCTTGTAGATGACTTGCTAAATGAGTCAATTACAATATACCAGTGTATCTTGTAGATGACTTGCTAAATGAGTCAATTACAATATACCAGGAGAACCAATGAATTCGGAAAAAGTATATAATATGGAATTTGCGAAACTCTATCCGCTGCTGGTTCAAAAAGCGGAAAGAAAGGGAAGAACGGCTGAAGAGGTAGATACGATTATTTCCTGGCTTACCGGCTATCAGACAGAAGATATTAGAAAGGCGGCGGCAGGGTCGATAAGCTACAGCGATTTTTTCCGAAACGCCCCGCAGTTAAATCCGGACAGGAAGCTGATCAAAGGAGTCGTGTGCGGAGTGCGGGTGGAAGAGATTGAAGAGCCGCTTATGCGGGAGATACGCTATCTGGACAAGCTCATCGATGAGTTTGCCAAGGGAAAAGCGATGGAAAAGATTTTGAGGAAAAAGGCTTAAGCGGGAAGTAACAAAAATCCATGAAACCTTGACTTCCCCAAAGTTCTGATCTACTATTTTTTTGCGGCGCCGATCAGGAACCGCGATATTTCACAAAACAGCAAAGATAAAAACGCAACGCGCATTTTTCCATGCGCCAGAGCCGGTAGGTAGCCCGGCCGTCTCATTGCTACAGATGAGGTAAGTAACCTGCCCCTCCGGGTTGTCCATTCTTTGCTCATTGACCAATCAAAGGAGGGATTGTCATGAGCAGAGTAACAGGCAGGCTGACGGTATTTTTCGAAGATCCGTTCTGGATGGGAATCTTTGAGCGGGTGGAAAAGGGCAAACTGTCAGCAGCGAAAGTAACCTTTGGCGCCGAACCAAGGGAGCAGGAAGTGTATGCGTTTATTCAGAAGCACTATGACGAACTGCGTTTCAGCCCAGGCGTCCGCGTGGTGGGAAAGGAGCAGAAAAAGAACCCCAAGCGGATGCGGCGGGAAGCGGAAAAACAGTTAAAGCGCGCCGGAGCGGGGACAAAATCCCAGCAGGCGCTGAAACTGCAGCAGGAACAGCTGAAAATGAATCGCAAAGGCCAAAAACGCCGGCGCACGGAAGAGGAAAAAAAGCGTAAATTTGAATTAAAACAACAGAAGAAAAAAGAAAAACACAAAGGAAGGTAGGGGCAGAAAATGCCCCTTTTTCGTTCGCATTTCTGTCAACATGATATTATAATATTTATACATACCGGAGGAGACCCATTCTTCGCCAAGGAGATGTAAAGAAGATAAGGCAGGTGAAACACAGATGAAAAAATTTACACTTCTGGATTATGTGTTGTTTAACGGAATCCCGAAAGAGGATATGGAAATGCTGCTGGCATGCATCGGAGCAAAAATAAAATTTTACAAAGAAAAGGATGATTTGACAGAACTGCTGCAGAACGGGCAGTATTGTTTTCTGCTTTTATCCGGCAAGATTCGAATGACTATGCCGAATGGAAATGTCCGTTTGCTGAAGGAAAACTCTTTTTTCGGCAGCGTCGTTTTTTCAGAAATCGTACCGGAGGCTGCAAAATCCGCTACTTATCAAGCGGAAACCCTTGTAACAATCCTTGTAATGGATCACGAGGGAATTGCGAATCCCTGTTGGTTCAGCTGTTTTTTCCACCATCGTTTGCGGGAAAACGCGGAGCGCCTTTATTGGCAAGGTTGACGGGAAGCATATCGGCTTTCTATGTTATAATGAACGAAAAGGCAAAACACGCAAAAGGAGCGGCAATGGATCTTATAAATCGTATTTTCAGAAGAAGAAAAGCCGACAGGTCAAAGCTGTTAGCATATGGTTTCTCGGAAGAGGGCGGAGGCTACGCCTATCATACGGTCTTGCCCGGCAGCGGGTTTTCAATGGAAATAGAACTTGCGCAGGACGGCTTAGTGACAGCGGTGGTAATGGATCCGGAAACAAAGGAACCTTACACGTTACATCTTTCGGATCACGCGACAGGGCGCTTTGTCACCGGGGTGAAGCTGGAATATGAACAAGTGCTTACTGACATCGCGGAAACGTGTTTTGAGCCAGATGTGTTCAAGAGCGCGCAGACAAAAGAGATTATCGCCTATGTTCGCGAAACCTACGGGGATGAGCTTGAATTCCTTTGGAGCAAATTTCCGGATAATGCTGTCTGGCGCAGGAAAGAGACCCGGAAATGGTATGGCGCGATTCTTACCGTTTCCCGCAGAAAGCTGGGGTTCCCTTCAGATGAAATTGTTGAAATTATTGATTTACGGATCGAACCGGAGCAGATGAACGCGATGATAGACAAGAAAAGATACTTTCCGGGCTGGCATATGAATAAGAAACACTGGTATACCATAATTTTGGACGGTTCGGTATCCACAGAGGAAATCTGCAGCCGCATTGATGAGAGTTACCGCCTGGCAAAGTGAAACGAGGAGGCAGCAAATGATTATTTTGATTACCGGCGCTTCTCATACAGGGAAAACACTGCTGGCGCAGAGACTTCTTGAGCGGTACCAATACCCTTACTTATCCATTGACCATTTAAAGATGGGTCTGATCCGGAGCGGAAACACCTCGCTCACGCCGGAAAACGATGAAGAACTGGAAGGTTATTTGTGGCCGATTGTTCGGGAAATCATAAAAACGGCGATTGAGAATCAGCAGAATCTCATTGTTGAGGGATGCTACGTTCCCTTTCAGTGGAAAGAGGATTTCTCAGAGGATTATTTAAAAGAGATCCGTTATTACTGCCTGGTAATGAGCCGCAATTATATTGAACAGCATTTTGAGGATATAAAAAAATACGCGAATGTAATTGAGCAGCGGATCGGCGGCACCCAGTGCGCGATGGAGGACGTTCTTGCGGATAATGCCCATTATCTGAAAATGTGCCGGAAATATAACTGTGATTATATTCGTATCGATCACTGGCATAATATAGAAGATGAATTTCAGAGAGGATAAAAATTGTGTGTGTATTTATTAAAAAGGTATGTATCGATTGGGAGCATTTTTCGGAGGAAAGCTATCTGCATCATATTCCCGCTCTGACGGGAATGAAGGAACTTTCCTTCAGCGGCCCGGTCACGTATTTCGCGGGAGAAAACGGGACGGGAAAATCCACACTGCTGGAAGCAATCGCTATCGCGTGGGGATTTAATCCGGAAGGCGGAAGCATTCATTATTCTTTTTCCACCCATGACTCCCATTCCGGCCTTTGGGAAGCCGTGACAATCGTGCGAGGCGCCCGGACACCGAAATGGGGATATTTCCTCCGGGCGGAAAGCTTTTATAACGTAGCGACCAAAGAAGCCGAATACGCGGATGGAAATCATCCTTCCATGGGCTTGCACGAACAGTCCCATGGGGAAAGCTTTCTGGCTGTGATGCGGGGTAAATTATCGGCGCAGGGGCTCTACATTCTCGATGAACCGGAAGCGGCACTGTCCCCTCAGAGCCAGCTGGCCTTTCTTGTTACCATGAAACAGGCGGTTGAGAAAGGGGCTCAGTTTATAATTGCAAGTCATTCGCCGATTCTGCTGGGGTATCCGGATGCGGATATTTGGTCTTTTGATAAAAGCGAACCGCGACTCATTGCATATGAAGACACGGAAAGCTATCAAGTGACGGAAATGTTTCTTCACAATCGAGAGTCTCTTTTAACGAAACTTCTGGGGAGGTAAGATGAGAAAAATAAAGTATACCGTTGACGATAAAAAAATGAATGCGGAAGATTTCCTTTCCCTGGCCAGGCAGGTATGGCCGGGAGAGTATGATCTGCCAAAGACCCGGGAGGCGCTGAAGAAGACCATAAATATTACCGCTTACGACGGGGCGATTCTCGCGGGCTGCCTGCGGATTCTTTCGGACGGCTGCTTTTTCGGAACAATTACAGAGCTGCTGGTTCTGCCGCAGTATCAGCATCAGGGAATCGGCAGCAGGCTGCTTTGCCTTGCCAGAGAACATACTCCGACGATACTGTATTTTGGCGCCCAGCCGGGAGTGGAACCCTTTTACGAGAAAAACGGCTGCCAAAAGAGTCTGCAGTCCTATATCATAGATGCCCTGTGAAGCGGCCAGGCCGGGCCGGGTATACACGGACGAGAAAAATGCAAAAAATGCGTGCAAAAAAACATAAAAAGAGAGGGTTTGAAGCGGATTTTTTGATAAAATCAGGACAGAATAGACGGGTTTTATACGCAATTTACGATTTTCATGCTGTGGTGTATACGATTATTATACGCAATGTGGATGATTTTTGAGCCGGTGTATACTGCGCGGTATAGCGGCCTTTCGTTAAGAAGAGCAGAAAGGAGAACGAACTTGGAAAACAAGACAGTCAGGATAACCGGCAGTGATGTGAATTGCAGCTACTGCGGCAGGCAGGCGAAATTCTATGTGGACGGAGATCGGGAAAATGCCTATTGCTCGGAAGAATGCCGGCAGCTTCATCAGAAAGCGCTGCGCAAAATAAAGAAGAGTCTGAAATGGTTTTTTTCAGGAATTTGCGCGTCCGTATTGCTGCTGGTTGCGGGAGCCTTTTTTAAAACTCCTTCAGTATCTCAATATCTGGCGGGCAGCGGAATGGCGCTGCTGGGAATCACATTGATTCTGTTTCCCTTCTGCACCCCGGAAACATACCGGAAATTCGGATATGTAAAAAGCGCGGGACTCGGCCGCCTGCTGGGAGTTCTGACGGCGGTTTTCGGAGTTGTGATTCTGCTCCGGGGTTGAGAAAGGATGAAGAAAGGGGTTCCCATGCAGTCTGAGCGGAATCTGGATCGGAGGTTGGTTATGTTTTCAGACAAGAGAAGCAAAAAAATTGTTTTTATTGCCCATTGTCTTTTGAATCAAAATGCCATATCGGATGGCACCGCTGTATATCCGGCAGCGTTTAAGGAGGTTATTACAGCGCTTCTTGACGCGGATGTCGGCATTGAGACGACATCGGATCAGGATAAAGAAATCGAAGGGATGGGGCTTTTTATGGAACTGCTTGACAAGCGGCTGAGGGAGGAACACCTGCAGGTCCCCATGATCGGTCTAAAGGCCTCGGAACCTGTGAAAGAAAAAATAAAGCCCTTTTTAGCAGGAATTTAGAAAGAGGAGTAAAAAAGTGGCGATTTCAACGATAACAGCTGTGCTGCCGTGGGACGTTCGCAGCGTATGGAATACGGTTACTTCTGTCCGGGATTACACCTGGCGCAGCGATCTGGAGCGGACGGAAAGTCTGAACGAGAGGCAATTTGTGGAATATACAAAAAAGGGATACGCGACAACATTTACCATTACCGCTTCCGAACCCTACCGTCGCTGGGAGTTTGATATGGAAAACAGCAGCATGAGCGGGCACTGGACCGGCATTTTTTCCAGTAAAGGAGAGGGAACAGAAATTTGTTTTACAGAAGAGGTCCGCGCAAAACGATTTTTTCTGAAACCCTTTATAAAACGTTATTTGAAAACGCAGCAGGCCCGGTTTGTCGCCGATTTAGAAGCGGAACTTAGGCGCTTGTATGGAGGCGTTTCCTGTCATCGCTGAAACGCGCAGCGCTTGCCGGGGCGCCAAAAAGTGTACAGCTTGCTCAGGTTGAAATGTTTGTACACGTTTTTTTCTTCGCGAATATTTATGAACGGATATTTGGGGGGCGAAATGGAAAAAATAGGTCGATTTTTTCTGGAAAAGACAGAAGAACGAATGCTTTCCGTGGAAAAAGAAACCTTCGGGAATCAGAAAACGTGTACAAAGTGTTGAAGAAAGTGTAAATGTACACAAATACAAAAAATGGAAAAGAATGTTTAACTGATAAGATGAATAAAAATACCAAACTGCCGTTCCCAGCTGAACGGCAGGCAGGAGAAATACAAAGGAGGAGCATGAGCGAGTTAAGAAGGATTCCCGGAGTAGGGAAAAATATTGAAGAGGATCTGCGGAATATCGGGATAAAGGCCATCGATGATTTAAAAGGAAAAGATCCGCAGGAGCTATACCGGAAGGACTGCGAATTCAAAGGCTTTCAGGAGGATAAATGCCAGCTTTATGTATTCCGCCTTGCCGTATACTTTGCCGAGACTGAAAATCCCGATAAGGAAAAGTTGAAATGGTGGTACTGGAAAGATAAATCGTATCCACAGGAGCGGACGGAATAGAACCGGAGGAGGGAAAAGAATATGCGGAAAGTAAAGCGGGAGGAGCGCAAAGGGATTGCGCCGTTATTTGACGGAATTTGGGATTCCATGGTGATCAGTTATTTGCAGGGATATCAGGGAGAAGGCTTTGTGAATGATTTTCCCAATCCGGAATTTGGACTGATTGTCAGCGGCGAGTATTCCTTTCCGGGCGGAGATCCGGGAGCGGCTGGCGTGCGGGATATGATCGAACATGTTTTCGATTATATCGAAGGTAATGAGACGACATTTATCTATGCGCCGGAAAATCTCGGCTGGCGCGATCTGATACTGGAGTGTCATCCTGACAAGGCGGAAGAAGTGATGCGATTTTGGATCGTCCAGAAGGACTATGATTTTGACGAGAAACGGTTGAATTCCTACATGGAAAAACTGCCTGAGGGGTACCAAATTGTGCCTTTTGACGAGGAGCTGTACAGACAGGCTATGGACAGCGAATGGTCGCGAGAATTTTGTGAGACCTTTGAGGATGCGGAGGATTATCTGAACCGCGGTTTTGGCTTTGGCATTCTGGATAACGGACAGCTGGTTTCAGGAATATCCACCATGACCGTTTACGATGGAGGCACCGAAATCCAGATTGCCACAAGGGAAGACTACAGGCGCAGGGGACTTGCCCTGCCATGCGCTGCCCGTTTTATCCTGGAAGCGAAAAAAAGAGGGATACGCCCGTGCTGGGATGCGGCCAACGAAACATCGAGACACATGGCAGTCAAATTGGGTTATGAGTATAATGGAGAATACTCTACCGTCCATATGCGCAGATAGAAATGTCTGCGCTGAGCGCAATTGTGGAAGGAAGTGATAGCATGAACTATGGACCAAATAAAAACGAAAAATTCCCCAATAAAAACCTGCCGAACGTTTGCTTTATCAAAAATGTGATTACAAAACCGAATATCCAGGTGGGAGACTATACGTACTACGATGATGTGGATGGAGCGGACAAGTTCGAGGAACACGTTCTATATCACTACGAATTTTTTGGCGACAAGCTGATTATCGGGAAATTTTGTCAGATCGCTTCGGGAATAAAAATTATCATGAACGGAGCCAATCACAGAATGAACAGTATTACGACCTATCCCTTCAATCTGATGGGAAACGGTTGGGAAAAAGCGACGCCTGCGCTGGAGGATTTACCCTTTAAAGGAGATACGGTCATCTCCCTATCACATTGCGGGCGGAAACCCTTGTGAAATAAAAAGGAAGCGATTCGATGACGAGCTGATCCGCTATTTGGAAGAAATAAAATGGTGGGACTGGGACGAAAAGAAAATATTTGACAATCTGGATATATTATGCAGCCCTGATTTAGAAAAAATCAGGAGAATCCAAAACGGCGAATAAGAACCTTTTGCCCGCAATCTGTGATATTTTCGCGATGGTGTGCGCCCGGGGCCTCAGAAGCGGCTGCGGTTCCCGGCGCCGGAAAGGAGCAATTATGAACTACATAAAAGCGGCCAGCGGACAGACGGAAGCTGTACGGAGGATCACATCAATCGTGTATTCGTCAGACCAGACTGTCAGGGAAAGGGATATGGAAGCGGAATCCTTGCTCAGCTGGAACAGGAAATCTTCAAAACATACAACGCGGTTTATCTGGAAAGCTCCCTGCCCGCGGTTGGTCTGTATGAAAAAAGAGGGTATCAGACCGTGCGGCACGAGGGGATCGAGGTTGAAAACGGCGCTGTGCTTGTATATGAAATTATGCGTAAAGAAATCTCAGAGAAAGTGACAAGGAGCGAATAAATATTGAAATTCAGGAGCAGATAAAATGAAATTGGGAGGTAATAGCAGTTATGAAAAAAATCCTTATTATACAGGGAGGCGGCCGGAAAAACGGAAATACGGCGCGGCTTGTCAGTCAGTTTGTGAAAGGAGTTCAAGAGGCCGGCCACAATGCGGAAGTCATTTCTCTGATGGAAAAAGAAGTAAAAGGTTGCCTGGGCTGCAATGCTTGCCGTTATGAAAAACCGTGCGTTCAGAAAGATGATTTTAATGAGATAATCCCCAAAATCAGAGAAGCGGACTGTTTGACCTTTGCTTCCCCACTATACTTCTGGACCCTGACCGCGCGGATAAAAGCCTTTCTTGAACGGTTTTACTGTATCGCGAAGGAAGATGACAACCCTCCGCTGGGCAGATATGAAAAATACCCGGCAAAAGACTGCGCGCTGCTGATGACTGCGGCAGATAATTTCTTTTGGACTTTTGAGCAGGCGGTATCCTACTATCAATTTGCGATTGTAAATTATATCGGATTCCAAGATAAAGGCATGCTTCTTGCCGGAGGCTACGGCGATACAAACGGAAATCCTCAGATTGGCAAAACCGGACATTTGGACAGGGCTTATGAATTTGGAAGGAATTTATATTGCGATATCTGAGATAAGGGCGCCTTTTTTGCTAGTACCGTTTTAATATTTTTTATACCATATCTTGTTGTTCCATTGGCAGAAAGAAAAAATCAATTTCAATGAATGACAAAATCCGCCTTGTCTGTAAGGAGAAATCAGGGAAAAATCTTGCCATATTTTTGGACAAAAGCTATAATTATAACGAATTCTTATGAAATTTTGACAAAGAAAGATCGAAAATGTCCAATATGAGGAGGCTTTTGTTTATGAAGCGAAAAAGTGTGTCTGTCCTGTTGATCCTGTTGCTGGTAATGACTCTGTTCGTGCCCGCGGCGGCAAATCCCGCGGAAGTATCCGCTGCCGGGTCCTTTCAGATTCGGACAACCATGCCCACTTTATCCGATCCAAACGCGAAATTTTATTATTCCGATCTGAACCGGTTTTGGAAAGCGGGAAGGCTGGCGCCGGATTTTAAATATTATAAAGGAATTATGGACGATGGCAGAACAGGAGGATATATCTGGGGCAACTGCACCTGGTGGGCCTACAGCAGGGCCAGTGAAGTCCTGGGAGAGCCGCTTAATCCTAATCTGCGGGGAAACGCGGGTGAATGGTGGGACTGTAATAAGAAGGGAAAGTTTTATCCTTACGGCTCTACTCCAAAAGCGGGCTCCATCGTTGTATATAAGACACATGTAGCATTTGTGGAGCAAGTAGTGGGAAACCAAATCTATGTTTCTGAATCCGGATGGCAGACAAAAACCTATGGGCCGAGCTCTACGGATGATTTCTTTTTCCATTATGGAATTCCCTGGAGCAGCAATGGGACTCCCAAAGGCTACATTTATATAACTGATAAGACCCCTTCCAGCATTAGCCAGAAGAAAGCGAACTACAGTGTGAGAGTTTCAGTTTCCCAGCTTCGGATGCGATCCGGCCCGGGAACTGGATATTCGAACATGGGTTATGTGAAAAAAGGTACCCACAAGCTGAAGGCAGTTACAACAGATGGAGAATGGGGACAGCTCGCCAGCAACGGCTATTGGATCGCTTTGGAATATACGACGAAAGTTACGGGAAAAAGTAGTAATAATAAGCTGAAAAGCTTGGGCGTCAGTGGATATTCGATTTCTCCTGCTTTCAAGTCAAGTCGGACGTCTTATTCCCTGACTGTGCCGAGCAATGTAAATTCCGTTACCATAAAAGCGCTGAAAGCTCATTCAAAAGCCACTGTTTCCGGAACAGGAAGCGTAAAACTCAGCACAGGTCTGAATTCTAAGCCGGTTACAGTTAAAGCGGAAAACGGAAAGGTCAAAACATATACATTAGGAATCACCCGCTCTAAAGCGCAAAAGGTCCGGGTTTCGGTCTCGGAACTGAATATGCGCACTGGTCCGGGAACCAGGTATAAGAGCAAGGGAAAACTTAAAAAAGGTATTTATTGGATTACCAGGACGAAAAATGGCTGGGGCAAACTGAAGAAAAACGGATATTGGATTAAACTGTCTTATACAACGAAAGTTAGGACAAAAGCTTACAAAGCGCGTGTTAAGGTTTCAGAACTGAATATGCGCACCGGTCCGGGAATCAAGTATAAGAGCAAAGGTATATTGAAAAAAGGCACCTACCGGATTACAAAGAGAAAGAACGGCTGGGGCAAGTTGAAAAAGAACGGATACTGGATTAAACTATCTTATACAAAGAGGGTATAAAGATGAAATTCCCTATTGAGAGGGCGGCTTCCCAATAGGGAATTTTACTGATCTTGCAGAAAGAGGAGGAAAGCGGTATGTTTCTGCCGATTTCAAAAAAGGATATGGAAAAGAGAGGCTGGGAGCAGGTGGATTTTGTCTTAGTGACAGGAGACGCCTATGTGGATCATCCGTCCTTCGGCACAGCGATTATCAGCCGTCTTCTGGAACGGTTCGGCTACAAAGTGGCAATTCTGTCCCAGCCGGACTGGCGGTCCGCTGAGGACTTTCGCAGATTCGGAAAGCCGCGGCTGGGATTCCTCATTAACAGCGGAAATGTGGATTCCATGGTGAACCATTTTTCGGTATTCAAACATCGCAGAAAACGGGATGAATATTCGCCGGGGGGAAAAGCGGGTCTGCGTCCGGATCGGGCGCTGATCGTCTACAGCAACCGGGCGAAAGAAGCCTATCGGGATGTTCCGGTGATTCTCGGCGGCCTGGAAGCCAGCCTGCGCAGACTGGGGCACTACGATTACTGGGACGATAAGGTAAGGCGTTCCGTGCTGCTGGACGCGAAAGCGGATCTTTTGATTTACGGAATGGGAGAACGGGCTGTCATAGAGATCGCGGAAGCTCTGGACAGCGGAATCGAGGCGAAATATATCGGATGGATTCGGGGAACCTGCGTCCGGGGAACGCTTTCCGACGCGGATGAAGAAACCATCCTGCTGCCGTCTTTTGAGGAAATCCGGGAAGAGAAAAGAAGATACGGAGACAGTTTCGCCCTGCAGTACCGAAATAACGACGCCATCAGCGGAAAGCGCCTGATGGAGCCTTACGGAAAGGAAGGCCGCTGTGTTGTGCAGAATCCGCCCCAGCCGCCGCTGGAACGGGAGGAACTGGATCAGGTTTATGAACTTCCCTATGAACGGGAGTCCCATCCGGTCTATGAAAGAGCGGGCGGCGTTCCGGCCCTAAAAGAGGTAAAGTTCAGTCTGGTCAGCAGCAGAGGATGCTTTGGGGGCTGCAGCTTTTGCGCCCTGACGTTTCACCAGGGAAGGGAACTCCGCAGCCGGAGCATCGACTCCATTGTCAGGGAAGCGGAGGAACTGACGAAGAAACCGGACTTCAAAGGCTATATCCATGATGTGGGAGGCCCGACCGCTAATTTTCGCCATCCGGCCTGCGAAAAGCAGCTGAAATCCGGAGTATGCCGGAACCGAGACTGTCTGTACCCAAAGCCCTGCGCGCAGATGAAGGTGGATCATACGGAATACCGGCAGCTCTTGTCCCGCCTGAGAGAACTTCCGGGTGTGAAAAAAGTCTTTATCCGCTCGGGCATCCGTTACGATTATGTGATGGCAGATCCGGACAGGCAGTTCCTGTGGGATCTGTGCAGATACCATGTCAGCGGAACACTGAAAGTCGCGCCGGAGCATGTTTCTCCCCGGGTGCTCGCCAGCATGCGCAAACCGGGAAAAGAAGTCTTTGAGCAATTCAGCGGACTTTACCGGAGCATCAATGAGAAGCTGGGGAAAAAGCAGTATCTGATTCCCTATCTGATCTCGTCTCATCCGGGGAGCCGACTTTCGGACGCGGTGGAACTGGCGCTGTTTTTAAAGGAGCATCATTTTATCCCCGATCAGGTGCAGGATTTTTATCCCACACCGGGAACCCTCTCCACCTGCATCTACTATACCGGGGAAGATCCTTTTACAAAGGAAGCGGTTTACATTCCCTCGGATCTGGAGGAAAAAAAGATGCAGCGGGCGCTGATCCATTTTCATAAGCCGGAAAACAGACAGCTTGTGAAAGCGGCCCTTGCCCGGGCGGGAAGAAGGGATCTGATTCCGGTTCTGACGCCGGAAAAACACAGGAAAGGCAGAAAAGGATGAGTTTGATTTTTTCGCTTCCTTCTATTCTGGAGGAAAGCAGACGAGAATATTGCAAGATAAAGGAAAGCCTGGAGAGCGGACCGAAATTTTTTCCGGTGGAAAAAATCTACCACCGGAAATCAGAAGAAAGCAGCCTCCTTGCCCGGGGTGATAATCTGGATTTTATCCAGTATCTGCTGCGGGAGAAAAAAATGGAGGGAAAGCTGCAGCTCGCCTATCTGGACCCTCCCTTTTATTCAAAAGCAAGTTACGACGCGGTGATCCGGCTCAAGTCCGAAGCGGTAGGCGATGTGCCTGCCATCAAGCCGCTGGCATACGAGGATTTGTGGAAAACCGGGATCGAGGAATATCTGCGGATGCTGTGCGTGCGGTTTTTCTTAATTCGGGATCTGCTTTCCGAGGAAGGGTGCCTGTGGGTGCATCTGGACTGGCATGTGGTTCATTATGTGAAAATCCTGCTGGACGCCATCTTTGGGGAAAAGAATTTTGTCAATGAGGTGGTCTGGCATTACAAATCGGGAGGCACGGGAAAACGAAATTTTTCCAGGAAGCACGATACCCTGCTGTTTTACGGAAAAAGCAGACATTATTATTTCCGGCCTCTGAAGGAAAAGTCCTATAATCGGGGTTACAAGCCCTATCGGTTTAAGGGCGTGAAAGAGTATAAGGATGAGCTGGGGTGGTACACCATGGTTAATATGAAGGACGTCTGGCAGATCGATATGGTGGGGCGGACTTCCGGGGAACGGACCGGCTATGCCACCCAGAAACCGGAACAGCTTCTGGAGCGGATTATCGAAAGCTGCAGCCGCCCGGGAGACTGCTGCGCGGACTTTTTCTGCGGTTCCGGGTCTTTTGCCGCGGCCGCGGAAAAGCTTTCCCGCACCTGGATTGCCTGTGACATCGGAGGAATCGCCGCCGCCTGCAGCCTTAAGAGGATGTCGGTAAAAAAGAGCGCCTTTGTTCTGCTGGAAGAGTGTCCGGACCGGCAGGGAGATGAGCTGGAGATCCGTCTTCAGGTTGAACCCATCGATCTGACGGATAAAAAACTGGTAACAGTGACTCTCGATGGTTATACTATGGATATGAAGCGGGTTTCCCTGAAACGTGAGGATCGGGAGATTTTGAAAAAATTCCGGAAAAAGGACCCGCTGCAGCTTTTGGAATACTGGAGCGTGGATTTTCATTATGACGGAAGGGTTCATAATCCGCAGTTCTCTTTCCCGAAAGAAAATCATACCATGGAAAAGGTGTGCAGGCAGATCGTCAGCGATACCGGGAAAATCAGCGTGCGGGCTGTCGATGTGTTTGGAAACAGTTCTCTGAAAGTGCTGGATATGGGGGAGGTGCCGGAATGTGAAAGGGAAATGGAAGAATAAGCAGATTAAAAAAATCGCGGCGGACGTGCTGTTTCTTCTGCTGGCGTGCTGTGTGGGCGCCTTTGCCACAGTAGGAGTCATGCTGCCGAACGGACTGACCATAGGAGGACTTACGGGAATTGTGCGGATTGTACAGACTTATATTCCAGTGGATTTTTCGCTGCTTTATTACGGAGGCTCTTTACTGATTCTGATTATTTCCGCTGTATTTCTGGGTCTGAAAGAAGTGCGGAAGATTCTGTTCCTTACGATTCTGTATCCGGCGGTTCTTTTTGTCTTTGAAACCCTGGACGTCCAGCTTCTGGAAGAATCCGACGTGCTGCTTGCGGCGATTTTCTGCGGCGTGTTTTCCGGAATCGCTTCGGGGCTTGCCTTCTGGAGAGGATATGTGTTTGGCGGAACGGACGCGATTGCCAAGATACTGAGAAAAAAACTGTTTCCCCAGTACAGCCTCAGCAAGCTGCTTCTGGCCATAGACGGAATTGTGATTATTCTTTCGGCGTTTGTGTTTGGAAGGAACATCGCCCTTTACGCGCTGATTACTCAGGTGATTATCAGCAGAATGGCGGATATGGTGATTTACGGATTTGAAATGAAGATTGTAAAGCTGGAGATGATTACGGTTCAGGCGGAAGCGATCAGCCAGTATATCATGGAAGACATCGGCAGAGGCGTTTCCAGTACGGAAATACGGGGCGAATACACAAAACATGCCCACAGACAGCTTAATGTCATGTGTTCGCCTAGGGAAAGCATTCTGATTAAGCGAAAAGCCGCGGAGCTGGATCCGAAAGCGCTGATTACGGTGGTGCCGGTGGAAACCGTGTGGGGAACCGGTGAAGGCTTTACGGACATTGAGAAGGAACAGTAAGGTGTTCAGACGAGGGCTTTTGTACAAATTGTGTTGCCAGGTAAGGAACAGGCCGCGCTTTAAGAGGGAAAGCAGACGGTAATCCGGGTTCCGATTCCTTCCCGGCTGAGAACCTGAAAATAGCCGCCGTGACGGTCGATAATCCATTTGGCGATGGAAAGTCCGAGACCGGTGCCGCCGCTTTCTCTGCTTCTTGCCGGATCGGAACGGAAAAAACGCTCAAAGATATGGGGCGTGTCATCCGGTGAAATGCCGATTCCTTCGTCCTGTACCAGGAAGAAGCTGTGACCCTTTTCATTTCGGCCGGTTCGCAGCAGGATATCCCCGCCTTCCGGCGTATACTTGGCGGCATTGTCCACAAGAATTCGGGCGGCCTGTTTGATCATAGAGCTGTCTCCGGTTATGAGAAGGTCGTCTTCCTCATTTTTCAGAATATAATGGTGCTTTGGATCAATCAATACGGATTCGTCCAGCACTTCTTTCATCAGATTCCCAAGGGAAACTTTTTCCATAACCAGTCTGGTTTTTCCGCTGTCGCCCCGCGCCAGGAACAGCAGCTGCTCCACCAGCTTTTTCATGTGGTCCGATTCGCTCTTGATGGCGCGGATGGATTCTTCCAGAATCTGTTCGTCCTCCTTACCCCAGCGGTCCAGCAGGTTTGCGTAGCCCTGGATGACGGCGATGGGGGTACGCAGCTCATGGGATGCGTCGGATACAAAACGGGCCTGCTGCTGGTAGGACTGCCGCATCCGGTCCAGAAGACTGTTGACCGCCTGTTCCAGTCCCAAAAGTTCGCTGTCGCCGGTGTGGAGTCTGGCGTCCGGCCCGGTAGGGCTGATCTGGCTGATAGCGTCTTCCAGGTGGTGGAATTTTTCTTCGTCAAAGGCTGCCTCATCGGTCAGTTCCTGCGCCCGCTTGGTCATCTCATAGAGGGGAGCCAGTTGCCTTCTGGCTTTTTTCGCGCCGCCCAGCATATCGAACAGCAGGGTAAGAAGCTGTACTGCGAAAAGCAGCAGCAGGCACTGCCAGATAAAGATCAGATAACGGCCCGCGTAGACAGGGCGCTCTTTTCCTGTTTCATCTTCGTAAAAATAGCGTACCCGGCTCAGGGTGCTTTCAAAGGGAAGGCTGCTGTGCCAGGCGGTATGTTCGATGGCGGCTTTCGTTTCTTTGGGGATGTCCCGTTCCTGCGCCAGCTCAAAGCGGCGGGGCGTACTGAGCTGAAACTCCCGCCCGCCTGCTGTTTCCTGAAAATAGCACCAGCCGCAGAGGGCCATGCAGGTGACCAGAATATCAAATAAGAGGAAGGCCGAAAAGAGTCCGGCTATCTGGCTCCGGCTGATATTCCTGGATATGGATCGCATTTTTTTGGTTTCGTTCATGGCGTTTCATCCTTTATGACATAGCCCACTCCCCGGACGGTCTGAATCATTTTGACTCCGAAGACATCATCGATTTTATTTCTCAGATAATACACATACACATCTACAACGTTCGTTTCCCCCATATAATCATAACCCCATACCCGATCCAGCAGGGTGTCGCGGCTCAGAACCACGGATTTGTTTTCCAGCAGTGTCTGCAGCAGCACAAACTCCCGTTTGGTCAGTTCCACATTCTGCCCGTCGTAAGTCACCGTATGACGCACGGGATCCAGGCGCAGCGCGCCCCAGGAAAGCTGCGGGCTGCCGGCGGAGGCTTGCTGGGAATTCTTTTGTGTCTCTGTTCCCGCGGATTTTTTCAGAGCGACCCGGATGCGGGCCAGCAGTTCCTCGATGGCAAAGGGCTTTGTGATATAATCATCGGCGCCCATATCCAGCCCCGAGACTTTATCCATAACCGCATCCCTGGCTGTCAGCATGATGACCGGCATCTGAGAGCTTTTGCGCAGGCGGCGCAGGACTTCGAGGCCCGAAAGGCCGGGCAGCATGATATCCAGAAGGCACAGGTCAAAGCGGCCGCTTTCCGCCAGGGCAAGACCCTCACGGCCGTCAGCTGCTTTCGTGACCTCGTAGCCCTCGTGGATCAGTTCCAGTTCGGTGAATCTGGCGATTTTTTCTTCATCCTCAATGAGCAGAATGTGTACGGACATGGTTTCCTCCCTGAATTAATTTTTATCCTCTTTGTTGATTTCTGATTTAAAATTGTTTACCGCTTCCGTTGCCTGATCCATGGTCCTGTTGATGGATTCCTTACCCAGCTCCGCGCCTTTGAAATTGTAGCTGAAATCAAAGAACAGGCTGACGAACATGAGGGGTACAACAACCCAGAAGAACAGAATCAGCAGAATGATAAAGGCGATGACCGGAAGCTCAAACTGTACCTGTCCGTGACGCTTGATAACCAGGCTGTTTTCGCATCCCTTTGCCACGAGATACTGAATGGCTCTCCCCAGCTTGGCGAAAAATCCACTCTGTCCCTTTTTATTTTCTTCCTCCTTTGTTTCACAGACCGCAAGCGCGTGAGTCGGTTCCTCCTGCGCTTGTTCACCGGAAGCGGAAGCATCGGATTCTCCGAAATGTCCCCTGTGTTCCGAACTGACGGATGTTCCGGCGGCTTCCCCGGAAGCGGGCGCTTTTACCTTGCCCTGAGATTCCAGAAGAATCAACGCGTCCAGGATATCCCAGTCGCAGCTTTCCAACGCCTCTTTGGCCTCTTCATAGCTGACGTCCGCCCGCTGTCTCAGTTTTTCCACTTTTTCCAGATGATTCATTTTCAAACCTCCATAAATCTCGAATTGCTGTTTACAAGGTCTATGATACAAAAGCTTTCTTAAAAGGGGATTTAAGAAAAATTAGAAATTCATTAGAATTCGCGGCGTCCTTTCGGGAACGGCCGCGGCTGCGGCTTGGCAAGAGTTACAGCAGCTTCATAAACTCCATGATATCTTCTTCCGTCGTACCCCACGAAGTGACAAGCCGGATAACCGAAGCGCGGTCGCCGGGAGCGTCCCAGGGCTCAAAGGCAACTGACGGTCTCAGATGCTCGATCAGCATATTGGGCAGGCGGACAAAGAGCTGGTTGGAAGCGGGAGGCAGGAGAAATTCGTATCCGCCGCCCATAAGAGCGCCGCTGAGCAGCCGAGCCATTTCATTAGCGTGACGCGCCAGCTCAAAATACAGGTCGTCTTTAAACAGCTCCCGGAACTGAAGACCCAGAAGCCAACCCTTTGCCAACATAGCGCCTTTCTGCTTCATATGAAAACGAAAATCTTCCTTTAACCTATCGTTGGTAATCACAAGCGCTTCCCCGAACAGAGCGCCGTTTTTCGTTCCGCCGATGGAAAAGGCGTCCGTCAGATGGGACAGATCCGCAAGCGTCAGATTCTGTCCGTCCGCTATAAGGGCGCAGCCCAGGCGCGCGCCATCCAGATACAAGTATAGGCTGTATTTTTCGCAGACCGCGCGGACAGCTTCCAGCTCATCCCTGGAGTAAACGCTCCCCAGCTCCGTGGTATTGGAAAGATATACGAGGCGGGGTTTTACCATGTGCTCGTCCGTATGAGAGAGAACCGCTTCCTCAATCTGGAGCGGTGTAAGCTTTCCGTCTTCAGAAGGAAGAGGAATTACTTTGTGCCCGCAGGCTTCGATGGATCCCGTTTCATGGGTATAAATATGCGCCGTGCGGGCGGCAAGCACCGCGTGATGCGGCCTTAAAAAAGCCGAAAGCGCCGTCAGGTTGGTCTGGGTGCCGCCTGTCAGAAAGTGAACATCCGCTTCTTCACACTCTACGCGGCCGCGAAGCAGTGATGCCGCTTCCTCACAGACCGGATCCAGGCCGTATCCTGGAAAATAAGAGGAGTTCGCGTCTTCCAGCGCTTTTAAAATCCGGGGATGCGCCCCGAGACCGTAATCATTTTTCAAAAAAATCATAAGTTGTCCTCCTGTAGTCCGAAAATCGGATAAAATCTATTTTATATCGTACCATAAAAGACAAAAAAAGACTGGTGTTCAGGGAAAATTTATAGTATAATTTTTAGCATAGTAATAATTAAATTCAAGTGCACGAGAATGAAAGATATAAGGAAAGACGGCGATGAGGGGTCTTAGTTATCCTTCTCACTCAAAACGCCGCGGTGCCTTATCTTTTTTATTTTACGGGCGCTTTTTTAATTGGCGGACCGGTGAGAAACCGAGACCGCGAGAAGTCGGGAGAAACCGGAAGCTGTGAACCGGAGCTGCAGGCCGGGAGGCTGCGGGCTTATAATAAAAACGCGCCCGTAAAAGAAGCGTTGGCCGAGTTTCCCGCAAAACCGCAAACCTTAAAACCACAGAACTATAAGAGAGGAGTAAGTATATGAAGAAGTATATTTTTGTAACCGGCGGCGTTGTGTCCGGTCTCGGAAAGGGAATTACCGCCGCTTCTCTGGGGAGGCTTTTAAAAGCCAGAGGGCTTAAAGTCGCTGCTCAGAAACTGGATCCGTATATCAATGTAGACCCGGGAACTATGAGTCCTTATCAGCACGGGGAAGTGTTCGTGACCGAAGACGGAGCGGAAACGGATCTGGATCTGGGACATTACGAGCGGTTTATTGATGAAAACCTGAACAAATATTCCAACCTGACGACAGGGAAGGTTTACTGGAACGTACTGAACAAAGAGCGTCAGGGGGAATATCTGGGAAATACCGTTCAGGTTATTCCCCACATTACAAACGAGATCAAGGAGTTCATTTATCAGGTGGGAAATACCGGCAACGCGGAAGTGATCATTACCGAAATCGGGGGTACCGTAGGGGACATTGAAAGCCAGCCCTTCCTGGAGGCCATCCGGCAGATTTCACTGGAACAGGGCAAAGAAAACTGCTTGTTTATCCATGTGACCCTGGTGCCCTATCTGAAAAGCTCCGGGGAACACAAATCAAAGCCAACGCAGCATTCGGTCAAGGAAATGCAGGGTATGGGACTTTCTCCGGATATCATTGTCATGCGGGCGGATGAACCGATTGATGAAAGCATTCGTGAAAAGATCGCCCTGTTTTGCAATGTAAAGCTGGACTGCGTCATCGAAAACCAGACGCTGCCGGTTCTTTATGAAGCGCCGCTGATGCTGGAAAAGCATAATTTTTCCTGGATCGTATGCAGAGAGCTTGGAATCAACGCGGGTCCCTGCGAAATGGCAGAATGGGCGGAGATGGTAGAGCGGATTAAGGCGCGGAACAAATGTGTAAAAATCGCGATTGTGGGTAAATATATAAAACTGCACGACGCGTATCTTTCCGTAGCCGAGGCTCTTCGCCACGGTGGATATGAGAACGGATGCAGAGTGCAGATCGAGTGGGTGGAAGCCGAAGAAGTGACGGAGAATACGGTGGAGACGCTCCTTGGTGATGCTCAGGGAATTTTGGTTCCCGGAGGATTTGGGGATCGCGGGATTGAGGGAAAAATTACAGCCGCCCGTTTCGCGAGAGAAAGGGACATACCGTATTTCGGAATTTGTTTGGGCATGCAGATTGCGGTCATCGAATTCGCGAGAAATGTTTTAGGACTTGCGGACGCCAATTCCGGAGAATTTGATGAGAACGCAGAGCATAAGGTGATTGATTTTATGCCGGATCAGTCGGGTGATATTCCGAAAGGAGGCACGATGCGCTTGGGCGCTTATCCGTGCAAGGTTCGCAAAGGAACCGTTTTGGAAAGAGCCTATGGAACAGGTGAAATCGCAGAACGCCACCGCCACAGATACGAATTTAACAACCAGTACCGGGAAGCCTTTGAAGCGGCGGGAATGAAGATTGCCGGAACTTCCCCTGACGAAAGGCTGGTGGAAGCTGTGGAAATCCCCAAGCATCGTTATTTCGTCGGCGTTCAGTATCACCCGGAATTCAAGAGCCGCCCCAACCGGGCCCATCCGCTGTTCCGCGAATTTGTAAAAGCCGCGGAACACTGCGGGCAGGATTAAAAAAATAAGGACAGAAAGCCGTTCTTCTGGTATACTGAAAGCGTGTATAACAATAAAGGAGGAACGGTTATGAAAAAGCGTATCTTTGCGGCGTGCAGGAGCGCCGTCATTGTATCTGCCGTTATTCTGTTTATCACGGCGACGGGTCTGGCTGCGGCATTTTACTTTCTGCTTCCCGCTCCAAGGATTCTCCCTCTTTATCAGGAGATCTCCCTGGAAGAGGATGAGGAAGGCGGATATGAAGCCTTCTCTCTTACATACGTTACAAATGTGGGGGATCCCAGGAGAATCCGGAGCATTGCCTTTGATGACAATCCGGATCATAATTTGTGGGCAGTGAATGATTCTGCGTGGGAGGATTTTGTATTCGAAGAGGAGCAGGATACAGGCGTTTATAAAAATCGAGGTCCTTATACAGTCAAAAAAGAAACCTTCGCGGTGGATGGAAGCTTTAAAACGGATCTGGAGAAGAGGGGGAACCCCTTTGTTTTATCGGAATGTACGGTCAGCCTGGATAATGGAAGGAAAATTACTTCGGATTTGGGAAAAATTGTCGTTCATCCCTTCGGCGGAAACTGGACCGAACCAAATCAATACGGGGAGTTTACCACTGTTTGTCAGATGCCTTTTCTTGACTTCCTCTCTCTTGTAAAGAAGGGAGGCGAGCAGAATGACTGAAATAACGCGGTCAAAGGCTTACAGTCGTCTCTTTTGGGGGATACTTTTTCTGATTCCGGCTGTGCGGATTGATTTTATTCTGTCCGGAATGTCTACCCGGATCATCGGTCTGCTGTTTTTATCCGTTGCGGCGCAGATATTTTTGACGCAGGAAGACGGAGAGGTATATTTTGCGCAGATGAAAACGCGATGTGGACAAGGAATGATCTTTTGGCTTGGAATGGTCGGCTACTATAATCTGGTTATAGTAGGCACGGTCCCGAATCTCTGGATCTTTGAGATTCTGGAAAACGGGATCTGGTATCTATTTCTGATCGGAATCTGCGAGAATCTGTTCTGCGCGATGGAGGATGTCAAAGGTACAAATCTGCTGCGGGGATGGAAAAAAGGGTTTCCTGTCGGAATGCTGGTCCTTTCCATGGTGGGATTTGCCGGCATTTTTACAGGATGGATTTTCCTGCGGCTTTTCGAACTGCTGGGGCAGGTTATCGTTTTAATCTGGATGCTTAATCAGATTACGGAATTAAAGAGGACGCCGGACAAACAAGATATGGAGGAAATGTTGCGGTCACATACGGGAAAACCGACGGAGCGAAGTGCGCCGTCAAAAGTCAAATAGAAAATTAGCGAAAGGGGAGAATAAGAATGGATCAAAAAGAAAACGGGGGAAAGCCAAACAAGCGCCCGCTGATCTATTACTGGATTGGAGCATTGCTTGTTATCGTGCTCCTGAACATGTTCCTTGCGCCTATGATGGGGGGAAATACGGTAAAAGAGGCGGAATATAATGACTTCCTTTCCAGTATTGATAAAAAGCAGGTGCAGGAAGTTACGATTGAAGATGATGTCATCTACTATACCTTAAAAAGCGACAGACAGGAGGGCAATGATATTGTCTACCAGACCGGACGAATTCAGGATGATAACCTGGTAGACAGGCTATATCAGTCGGGAGCGATTTTTTCACAGAAAATTGTGAGGGAAATGTCTCCGTTGCTGCAAATGGTGATCTTCATCGCCGTTCCGCTCATTATCTTTATGTTTATGGGGCGAGTCCTGAGCAAGAGAATGGGGAGTATGATGGGCGGTGGCCCGGGAGCCATGTCCTTTGGAAAAAGCAACGCCAAGATCTATGTGAAATCCACAGACGGTATTAAATTTTCGGATGTGGCGGGAGAAGACGAAGCAAAAGAATTGCTGCAGGAGATTGTGGACTTTCTGCATAATCCGCGTAAGTATCAGGAAATCGGTGCCCAGATGCCAAAGGGCGCGCTGCTTGTAGGGCCTCCGGGAACCGGGAAAACATTGCTTGCGAAGGCAGTGGCGGGAGAAGCGGAAGTTCCTTTCTTCTCCATATCCGGATCAGAATTCGTGGAAATGTTTGTGGGAATGGGAGCCGCCAAAGTGCGTGATTTATTCAAACAGGCAGCGGAAAAGGCTCCGTGTATTGTATTTATCGATGAAATTGACACCATCGGCAAGAAGCGGGACGGCCAGTTTGCCGGCGGAAACGATGAGCGGGAGCAGACACTGAACCAGCTTTTGACGGAGATGGATGGATTCGACGGTTCCAAAGGCGTTGTGATTCTGGCGGCGACCAATCGGCCGGATTCTCTGGACCCGGCTCTTTTGAGACCGGGAAGATTTGACCGGCGGATTCCGGTGGAGCTTCCGGATCTTCAGGGAAGAGAAGAAATCCTGAAAGTTCACGCAAAAAAGATCCGGATTGCGGATGATGTGGATTTTCACGAAATCGCGAAAGCGGCAGTAGGCGCCTCCGGCGCGGAGCTTGCCAATGTAGTCAATGAAGCGGCGCTGAGAGCTGTACGGGACGGCAGAGGCTGCGCGACTCAGGAAGATCTGGAAGAGAGTATTGAGGTGGTAATCGCGGGATACCAGAAGAAGAGCAGAGTCCTTTCCAAAGAGGAAAAGGAAATCGTCGCTTACCATGAGATTGGTCATGCCTTGGTTGCGGCTATGCAGAATAATTCGGCCCCGGTACATAAAATCACGATCATACCGAGAACCTCCGGAGCGCTGGGATATACGATGCAGGTAGAAGATCAGGAACATTTTCTGATGTCCAAAGAAGAACTGGAAAACAAAGTCGCGACTCTGACAGGCGGACGTGCCGCTGAAGAACTGATCTTCCACTCCATTACGACAGGCGCGTCAAATGATATCGAACAAGCGACCAAAATCGCGAGAGCCATGATCGCGCAGTATGGAATGAGTGATTCCTTTGGCATGACGGCGCTGCAGGGAGTCAGCAACCGATATCTGGGTGGAGACGCTTCCATGGCGTGTTCGGATGAAACACAGACCCAGGTGGACCGGCAGGTCGTGGAAATGATTAAAAGCCAGTATGAGAAAGCTATGAATATTCTGAAGGAACAAGAACAAAAGCTGCATGAACTGGCCGGTTACCTGTACGAACACGAAACCATTACAGGAGAAGAATTCATGGAAATCCTGAATCGCCGCCAGTAGGAGCATAGAAACCTGAATTTGCTTATAGAATTTGCTTATAAAAAGTATCGCTGCATGAAGCCACTCGTTCAGCGATACTTTTTTTACTATTTTGCTGTGTGCTGATATTTTTCCTTTGTAGCGAGTCCGCCTCGGATATGGCGCTCTGCCTTGTTGTTATCCAGAACCGTTTTGACCTGCGCGGCCAGCCCGGGGTTTATCTCAAGGAGCCGTTCTGTGATGTCCTTGTGTACTGTTGACTTGGAGATCCGAAATTTTTTTGCTGCTGCTCGGACTGTCGCGCCTGTTTCTATGATATAGCCGGCCAGCTCCAGTACTCTCTCTTCTATGTAATCTTTCATGTTAAGACCGTTCACCACCTCTTGTAATATTTAAACGGCTAAAATTAACCATTTGGATATCACAATATATGAAAAGAAAGAGATGGTTATGCTTGAAATCTTTACATAAGAATTTCCGGAGGGAGGTATTCTTCGCAAAAGAAAAGGAGCCTCATAAAAAGCACTATGAAGATCCCCGGCATGAAAAACTTGTATTTCGCGGAACAGGACCGCATTGTTTTGATTTATAAGAAAATACGGCATTCTCCCAATAAAGGGATTAGCAGGAATCAGCGCCGCATATACGAGAACCGTGAATATGCAGCGCTGGCACCCCACTGCGTATGCGCTGACAGATTTAAATACGTTATATAATATAAGCAAATAATGTGCCAGAATAAACGGTCGGAACAAAAATAGAAATCACTACCTATTTATATAAACGAAATGTATGGGAATAAAAATGTGAGCGATTCGCGAAAGCATTGCTCCTCCATTTCCGGAACGGCAATTTTTTGCCGGAATTTGCGGAAATTAATTTCCTGTGATTCTTTATCAATATTTTCCTTACGCTCTGGCAAAACTAAACACAAACTGCTAGAATAGAGGAGGTAGCAAATTGGGATTTACAGAGGAAGTTGGAATTGATTTGGGAACGGCCAATGTCCTGGTTTATATTAAAGGGCAGGGAATTGTTTTGAACGAGCCGTCCGTGGTCGCCATTGACAAAGAGTCGAAAGAGATTCTGGCGGTGGGCGAGGAAGCGAGAGAGATGCTGGGAAGGACGCCCGCGAGTATTGTAGCGGTACGACCGCTGAAAGATGGTGTCATATCGGATTATGACGTGACAGAGCGCATGCTCAAATACTTTATCCGCAAAGCCTGCGGCAGCAGCAAATTTTTCCGCCCGAAGCTGATGGTATGCGTACCCAGCGGCGTGACGGAAGTTGAAAAACGGGCAGTACGGGAAGCGGCCAGCCAGGCGGGAGGAAAGTCTGTGTTCCTCATGGAAGAGCCGGTTGCCGCGGCGATTGGCGCCGGTCTTGATATTTCCCGGCCGGACGGCATTATGATTATTGATATCGGAGGTGGAACTACGGATGTGGCCGTGATCTCCATGGGAGGAATTGTCACCAGCGCTTCCGAAAAAGTCGCCGGAGACCGATTTGATGAGTCGATTATCAAATATCTGCGAAAACATCACAATCTGTATATCGGAGAACGTACGGCAGAAGATCTGAAAATCCGGATCGGGACTGCTTATCCGCGGGAAGAAAGCATTTCTGTGGAATGCAAAGGAAGAGATCTGGTGACCGGACTTCCGAAAACCATTCCCGTCACATCGGAAGAAATTATGGAAGCTCTGGACGAGCCATTGACGATTATCTGCGAATCCGTTCATAATGTGCTGGAGAAAACCCCGCCGGAACTGGCGGCGGATATCAGCGGAGCTGGAATCGTTCTTACCGGAGGCGGCGCTTACCTGTGGGGAATTGACCGAAGAATTCAGGAGCGGACCGGAATCCGGGTAAGGATCGCCGAAGACGCCAAGTCCTGCGTAGCCATTGGAACCGGCGAAGCGCTGGATAATCTGGATGTAATAAAGAGAAGTCAGATGAACAGAAGGGAGATCTATATTTGAAGCTGGAATTGATTGCGACTGCCACCTTCGGGCTGGAGGCGGTGGTAAAAAGGGAAATACAGGAGTTGGGATACCGGCTCATAAAGACAGAAGACGGAAAAGTCACATACCTGGGAGATGAAAGGGCGATCGTGCGCAGCAACTTGTGGCTCCGCTGCGCGGATCGGGTCCTGCTGAAAATGGGAGAGTTCACGGCGAAAACCTTCGAAGAACTTTTTCAGCAGATAAAGGGCATTGCCTGGGAGGAGCTGATCCCTCCGGACGGGAAATTCACGGTGACCGGAAGCTCCGTCAAATCCACGCTCCACAGTGTGCCCAGCTGTCAGAGCATTACCAAAAAAGCGATGGTGGAGCGTCTGAGTGAATATTACGGCATTGAGCAGTTTGAGGAAACCGGAGCCGAGTATACCGTGAAGGTTACACTTTTGAAAGACCGGGTAACGGTTACGGTAGATACCAGCGGAACCGGGCTGCACAAGAGAGGCTACCGGGTATGCGCGGTAGAAGCGCCGATTAAGGAGACCCTGGCGGCCGCCATGGTACAGCTTTCCTTTTGGAAGGAGGGGCGGCTGCTGGTCGACCCTTGTTGCGGATCGGGAACGATTCCCATTGAAGCGGCGCTGATCGGAAGAAAGATTGCTCCCGGACTGAACCGGAGTTTTGCCAGCGAAGGGTGGGAGCTGATTCCAAAGCGGATCTGGAAAGAAGAACGGCAGAAGGCCTATCAGGAAATCCGTTATGACGCGGATCTTCAGATTTGCGGTTCAGATACCAATGCGCGGGCTATTGAGGCCGCGGCGGAAAACGCTGCCGAGGCGGGAGTCGACGACTGCATCCGTTTTCAGATCGCGGATGTGGAGGAGCTTGCGCCCGGAAGTGTGACCGACGGCATCATCATCACCAATCCGCCCTATGGACAGCGGATCGGCGAGGAAGCGTCCATTGCCCGGATCTATGAGAGTTTCCGCCGCTATATGAAAGAAAATCCCGGCTGGTCGCTCTTTGTCATCACGACAGAGAAAGAAACCGAGGAACGGATCGGAAGAGAGGCGGATCGGCGCAGAAAGCTTTATAACGGGCGGCTGGAAACCTGTTATTATCAATTCCATGGAAAAAGGAAGTAAAAGAGATGAACCTGAAGATCGATCGGGCTTTAAAAACGCCGGTATACATACAGATCCGCTCTCAGCTGAAGGAGCAGATCCTCAGCGGAAGGCTCTCGGACGGTTACGCGCTTCCTTCCGAGAGGACTCTGGCAAAGGATCTGGGCGTTCATCGAAATACAGTGGTGCGGGCATACAATGAGCTGAAGGCTGACGGTCTGCTTTCTTCTTACCAGGGCGTCGGCTATCGGGTTGCCTGCAGGCAGGAGACAGGGAGAAACGGCCAGAGAAAAAAAGCGGTTAACTGGCAGGGACTTATTAAAAAAGAGTATCGGGAACTGCAGAGCGCGTTTGAAGATTATGTTTCAAAACCCCAGACCGAAAGCCGCGTTTCTTTTGCCGCGGGAATGGCCGCCGGTGAGGTATACAGTGCAAAGGAGATTGCGGACTGCCTTGCGCGGATTATCAGCGCGGGGGATCGGCCCTCCTATTTTTATACTCCCTATCAGGGTGACCCGGCGCTCCGTCAGGAAATCGCGGGTTTTATGCGGACGAAAGGCATTTTGGCAAATCCGGGGCAGATTCAGATTTTTTCGGAAAACAACCAGGCTCTGGACTTTTTAGTGACAATTTTGCTGTCGCCGGGAGACAAGGTGTTTACCGAGGAAAGCAATTCGCCGGATGTTTACCGGGCGATCGAACTGGCGGGCGGCAAAGTTATCCCCATTCCCATGGATGAGGAGGGAATGATCTGTGAAAATCTGGGACCCCTTATTGAGACGCACAAGCCCAGATTTATTTATGTCAACAGCAGCTATCACAATCCTACCGGAATCGGCATGTCCATGGAGCGGAAGAAACGGCTTCTGGAGCTTTCCTACCAGTACCGGGTTCCTCTAATTGAAGAGGATGAAGCTTCGGAACTATTTTTTGAGGGAGATCGGATTCCGTCTCTGAAGTCCATGGATCCGGGAGAAAACGTGATTTATATGTATTCCTTCTCTCTGACCATGGTTCCGGGCGTGGGTATTTCCTTTCTGATCGCTCCCAGAGAAATCATAAAGAGTCTGAGCAATCTGGTTTCTGTCCGGCTGGTGACCCTGGAGTGGATGCCCCAGCACCTGGCCTGCCAGTTCCTGAAAGAGGGGACGTATGTGCGCAAGCTGGAGGACTTTCGCCGTATTTATAAGGAAAAAAGGGATCGCATGTGCCGGTGTCTGCAGGAGATCTCCGGATCGGTTCCCCTGTCCTTCCGAAAACCGCGGGGAGGGGTCTATCTGTGGGTGCGGCTCCCTTCCGCGGTTGATATTTCCCGGCTTCGAAAAGAAGCGGAAAAGCAGGGCGTGTCCTTTCTTACGGGGGAACTGTTCTTTCCGGATCAGAATCCGCGGGGAAACTACATAAGACTCAACTATTCCTACGCGTCGGAGCGGCAGATTGAAAAGGGAATGGGCATTTTAAAAGAATGTATGCAGAAGATTCAGAAAGAATCGGATTTATTTGATAAACCCCTGTAAAACAGAGAGCTGGTACATTGATAAAACTATATACTGGTACTTTCTGTTTCAGGATAAATATAGTATTATTTTGTTAAAGACAGGCAAAATAATTCTGAGAATAATTTTATGAATGAAAAGGAGATTAGACAAATGGCAGTAAATTTAAAGGGTAGAAGTTTTTTAACACTGATGGATTTTACACCGGAAGAAATCCGTTACATGCTGGATCTGGCCCACGACCTGAAATCAAAGAAACGGGCGGGGATCAACAACCAGATCCTGAAAGGCAAGAATGTAGTTCTTCTTTTTGAAAAAACCTCCACGAGGACAAGATGTGCCTTTGAAGTTGCCTGCATGGACGAAGGCGCCGGCGTAACGTTCCTCGATTCGGGAAGTTCTCAGATGGGAAAGAAAGAATCCCTGGAAGATACGGCCAAGGTTCTGGGACGTTTTTATGACGGCATTGAGTACAGAGGATACGAACAGTCAGTTGTAGAAGATCTTGCCAAATATGCCGGCGTTCCGGTGTGGAACGGACTGACGGACGTTGACCACCCGACACAGATTCTGGCGGACCTGATGACGATCGAAGAACATATCGCAAAACCGCTGAATCGGGTGAAAGTGGTATTCTGCGGAGATATTCGAAACAATATGAGCTACGCGTGGATGTACGGCTGCGCGAAAATGGGAATGCATTATGTAGCCTACGGTCCGGATGTGCTGGCGAAAGAACTGGATCAGGATGTGCTGGCAAGGGTACAGGAAGTCGCGAAGGAAACCGGAGCGGTAATCGAAGTTTCCAGCGATCCGGCATCCTTAAAGGGGGCGGATGTTCTGTATTCCGACGTATGGGCTTCCATGGGAGAAGAAGCCGAAATTCCGGAACGTGTTAAGTTGCTGACCCCATTCCGCATTGATATGGACATGATCAAAGCTACGGAAAACCCGGAAGTGATTTTCCTGCATTGCCTGCCGTCTTTCCATGATTTTGAAACCAAGATGGCCAGGGAGCAGAAAGAAGCAGGTTACGATATCCGCGAGGTCACCGACGAAGTATTCCGCAGCAAACACTCCAAAGTCTTTGATGAGGCAGAAAACAGAATGCACACAATTAAGGCTGTTATTGTAGCGACAATTGGTTAGACTAGTAAGAGGAAACTGAGAGGAGGGTGTTTATGAAACCCGGAATTAACAATTACTCTGAAATAGGAAAACTGAATAAAGTATTGCTGCACAGATTGGGAAATGAGATTGAGGGGCTGGTGCCCGATAATTTTGAACGGCTGCTGTTTGATGATATCCCCTATCTGAAAATTGCCCAGCAGGAACACGACCGGTTCGCGGAACTTCTGCGTGAAAACGGTGTGGAAGTTATCTACTATGCCGATGAAACAGCCAAAGCTCTGAGCACAGATGAGATCCGAAAAGCGTTTGTCGATGACTTTGTAGCGGATAGCGGAATTTATTCGGAAGAAGCGCAGGAAGCGGTAAGAGATTATCTCCTTTCCATGCCATCCAAAAAGCTGGTGGAAAAGGTGATTGCCGGAATCAAAAAAGACGAAGTAGCAGTAAAAAATAAAGGCTCTCTGGCAAGCTATATCGCTTCCGGATATCCGTATTATACAGATCCGATGCCGAACCTATATTTCACAAGAGACCCGGGAGCTTGTGTGGGGAACGGATTAAACGTTCATCATATGAGTACCGTGGCAAGGCGCAGAGAAGCCCTGCTGCTGCGTTATATGTATCGTTATAATAAAGATTTCGCGCCGGAGGGAACGCGTCTCTGGTATGACTATGACCAGGAATATTCCATTGAAGGCGGCGATGTTCTGGTTCTGTCCAAGGACATTGTGGCAATCGGTCTCAGCCAGAGAACCACAGCAGGAGGAATTGAGCGGTTCGCGGAAAATATTCTGAAGGAATCTTCTTTTCAGAAGATCCTGGTGTTTGACATTCCAAAGAGCAGAGCCTTTATGCATCTGGACACGGTTTTTACTATGGTGGATTATGACAAATTTACCATCCATCCGGAAATTGAAGGACCGCTGCAGATTTATGAAATTACACTGAGCGGAGATGGAAAGGCGCACTTTGAAAGTATTCAAGGAGAGCTGGAGGATATCCTCAGCAGTGAATTGAAGCTTCCCGCTGTAGAGCTGATTCGCTGTGGAGGAGACGATCCCATGGCTGCTCAGAGGGAGCAGTGGAACGATGGATCCAATACTTTGGCGATTGCGCCTGCCACTGTTATCACTTACGAGAGAAACTATGTAACCAACGATCTTCTGGAGAAAAAAGGTATCAAGGTTATCACGATGCCCAGCTCGGAGCTTTCCAGAGGAAGAGGCGGCCCCAGATGTATGAGCTGCCCGGTCAACAGAGACGATCTGTAACAGTATGAAACGAGGAGGACAACGATGAGTGAAAAAATCGTAATTGCCCTGGGCGGAAACGCGCTGCAGTCCGGAAAAGGAGAGCCTACTGCGGAGGCGCAGCTTGCCGTTGTGCGCAAAACCTGCGAACACATTGCGGAAATCAGCGGCAGCGGTTATGAGATTGCGGTCGTTCACGGCAACGGACCCCAGGTAGGCCGCATTGTCATGGCCTCCGAAGCGGCGAAGGACGTGACCCCGCCTATGCCTTTTGACGTCTGCGGCGCCATGTCTCAGGGATATATCGGCTACCATATCCAGCAGTGTCTGAAGTATGCCCTTAATAAGACGAACCGCAACATTCCAGTGGTGACGGTAGCTACCCAGATGATTGTGGAGGCAAACGATCCGGCCTTTAAAAATCCTACCAAACCTATCGGTCCCTTTTATTCAGAGGCTGAGGCAAAGCAGCTGGAAAAAGAGAAGGGCTATATCATGCGGGAGGATTCCGGACGCGGCTACCGGAGAGTGGTAGCGTCCCCGCTGCCGCGGAAAATCGTGGAGATCGACGCGGTCAAAGAACTGTGGGATCACGCCATTGTCATTACCTGCGGAGGCGGCGGAATTCCGGTCATTGAAAAGCCCAATGGAACCCTGGAAGGAACCGCGGCAGTCATTGACAAGGATTTTGCCGCGGAGTTGTTAGCCGAACAGGTGGACGCGGACATCCTCATGATCCTGACGGAAGTGGAAAAAGTCGCCCTTAACTTCAACAAGCCGAACCAGCAGGAACTGGATCACATTTCCCTGGCCGAAGCGGCGGAATATGTAGAAGAAGGCCATTTCCCGCCGGGAAGTATGCTCCCGAAAGTGGAAGCGGCTATGAAATTCGTCCGCGCCTTCCCGCAGAAACGGGCAATTATCACATCCCTGGACAAGGCCGTGGAAGCCCTGGAGGGAAAAACAGGAACCGTCCTGACCTTTAATTAAAGGCGCAGGCAGGAAAATACACGATTGTCTAAAACGCCCCGCAAAGGCTGAAACGCCCGCGCGGGGCTTTTTGTTTGAGGGTGAAGGATTATATTTTGCAACATTTACGTCTGATCTGCGTTAGTAAATAGAGAATTGTAGATGGCTGCGATTCTCTATTTACAACTCTGGTAGTGTGCATTAAAATTATAAATACACATTATTAGGATATTAGAAAATGAATAGAAATAAAAAGCATACAAACGAAAAACAAATTAAGGAAATATTTGAAGCGACCGTGATCCCACTATATGGAGACGTATATAAATATCTGCTTCATCTTGGCTGTGACTGCCATCTGGCTGAAAATATATCGCAAATAACAATGGAAAAAGCGTGGATTAACAGAGAAAAACTGATTTCTGTTGATTATAAAAAACAGTGGATGTTTCGGGTGGCTTATAACGAATATATTACGTTTTTAAGATGTGTATCAAAAGAGTATTTATATACAAATAATGACAAACTATTGGATGAAGATAAATCCGCAAAACTTACGGAAGACGCACTTGAAATCTTGATTAAAAATGAAGATTTAAAGCGATTGAGGAAGGCGTTGGATTTGTTGGATACGAAGTATTCCGTTCCCATTCGTTTGCGGTATTTTGGAGGAAAAAGCCACCAGGAAATTGCAGAAATTTTGAATCTGAATTACAGCACAACACGTTCTATTATTGCACGCGGATTAAGTAAGTTAAAAACAATTTTTCTGGAAATGGATAGGTAGGGGATTGCGATGGACGAGAAACAATGGACAACACAGGAAAAACGATTCTACGAACAATTTCAAAAAATGTATGAGGAAGACAATTGTAAGGTACCCGAACTTGATCGAAGCTTTCTGCAAAAGGATGTGATAGTATCGTTGCCAAGACGAACCTATAAAAAAGCGTTTCGAGTTGCGGCAATTCTTATGATTATTATCTTAAGTTCGTCCGCAACAGCTCTCTTCATAGGAAATGGATATGTGGATGCGATCAAAGATCATATTCAGAAACGAATGTTTACCTGGAATTCCGGTGTCATTGTTACAGAAACTGAAGACTCCTCTGAAATAGAGGAGACCTGGGAAATTACAGATCCGGATTTGCTGCCAGAACTCCAGCAGGTGATCACCGATCTGAAACAACCGGACTATATTCCAAAGGGGTATCAATTTCAAAAGATAGTGGTAGAACAAACAACTGATCATTATTATACAGTTACGTATCATTATGAACGCAAGAGAAAAGAGCTTTTAATTGTACAGATCCCAATTGACAGTAACGCAGACGCGATGGGAGCAGGTGATGGAGAAACGATTAAATTATCGGACAGAACGATTTCCATGTGGGAAGATGTGATTACGGATACGAAGGGATGTACCGTATTTTTCAGCCATAGTGCAGTTCAAATATCAGCTACAGGAATAAAAGATTTGGATCTGCAGAAGATTGCTGAAAATTTAGAATAAAACATAAGAGAAGTACGGAAGGATTGTGCAACAGGCAAAATGCTTTCCGTACTTTTTCCATTATTTAAGACAGTTTCTTATAGAATGTAGATGTTACCGTATTCCCATTAATCGTTTCTACGACTGTAGCCTTTACTCGATATTTTTTTGCCGTTGAAATTTTAAATGAAAATGATTTGGTTAACGTTTTTTTATTTGTTACTTTTGCGGTGACAGATGCAGTTGAAGCATTTTTATAAGTCGAGGTTCCATTTTTTTTCACTTGAAGTCGTATCGTCGCTTTCATAGAAGATGGAGTGGTTGATGAAATGACCTGTAGCGTGCCAACCCCCAACGAATCAGAACGCCGATTAAAAGATAATGTGCCAGCAGTAATTTTTTGTGGATTTACGGTAATCCTGGTATCAGTTTCTATAGTATCACAAGATTGTTCTGTTTTGATGGAAGGCTGCTCTTTCGCAAAAGCTGGTACTGCTGGCTGTATAACCAAAACAGCGATTGCCAAAGACACAGATAGTAGTTGCTTTTTCATTGTATAAATCCTCCTTTGTATTTGATCAACGATAAAAAAACTATTTTGTTGCAAAAAATTCGATTATTTGCAACATTCTTTCAGGATTTGCGTTAATAGATAAATACAGTGAATGAATATCATCAATGGATGAAGGATAAAAAATTGTGTATTGTTTTTCTATAACATGTCAAAGAAGGGAAGTGGTGCAGTATGATTGCAAGGGAACTCTGAAACCTTGAAAGAATTCGTTACAGTACGAGATGTCTTTTAGAAACGGAATTGTGAGATGAAGGAGAAAAATATGAAAAGGAAATTGAGATTGATATTAATGCTAGGATTATGTCTGTCAATTGGGATTCCATCATTTGCTTTTGCTGTTGCATCTAATGAATCTGTAGAGATGACAGTTGGAGATGCAGAAAATGAGCTTACAGTATACTTACAAAAATATCATCCAGAAATCCAGATAGGTAGTGAACAGTATGTTGACTTCTTGGTGGATTTACTTATGTTTGAAGACGAAAAAATGCTTGAAAAGCATCCACAGTATGAAGAAATAAAGATTTATGCAAGTGAATATCTTGATCAAATTAGTAGCGGAGGCATGGTTGAAAGCAAAACGGTGGGAAATGGTGATGAAATAAAAATACTGTTAGATAAAGAAAAGCAGAAAAAAATTGAAACTGTAAAATTGGAAGCTGTTCAGCAAGAAAGATTAGATGCTATTTTAGAAAATGAAAATTCATCACAGCTAGTACCTTATTCGGCATATAGTAATAACAAAGCAGTAGCATATGCAAAGAAGTGGGCAAAAGATTGGAATCGGGCATATGGTCGGCATACCGCTGATTGTACAAATTTTGTATCTCAATGTGTGTTTGCAGGTGGAAAAACTATGAAAAAGCCATCTGGGACATTACCACTTATAAAGAAGACTACGAATTATTGGTATAGCGTTCGTTTTCCAAATGGTAGAGAATCCTTTACATATCGTGAGAGTTCTTCCTTCATTAATGTGGGAGATTTTTATACTTACTGGAAGCAACATGGAGTGAAAACAGTTCAATATTCAACAAAGAAAAAATTGCAAAATGGTGTGGTGTTAGGGAATGTTGTGCAATTGAAAAATGGAAAGGGAAAATGGTTCCACTCTATTATCATTACTGGTGGAGAGAAAGGGGCAAGAACATATTGTGGACATTCAAAACCAAGTTTGGATCAACCAATATCGAAGATCTCTACAGCAGTTGCATACAGAGCGCTTAAGTTTTGAGGAGTAGATAAGGATGAAAATTTTACGAAACAGGGGAACAATCGTTAAGCTTCTTTGTATTGGAATCCTAGTTGCAGGGGCAGTGGGATATTGGTGCTGCGAAAGAGCGACTGTCTCCTATGCAGAAAGCAAAAATGGAGAGTGGAGTGTCTGTTTAATAAAAACCTATGATAGCGGCTGGTGGGAAGGGTTTCTTTTCTATAATGGAGAAGAGGACATATTGAAAGATGTCTTCGTTTCTGTTGTCTCAGATGGCGAAATTGTATATGAACATGAGAAATTCGGTTCAACGGGATCAGAACAGCCTTCTTTCAAACAAAAACTGATTTTAATGAAATCATACAAACAGTGTGATTGTCTTATGTTATCCTATAGTGAAGAAAAACCAAAAAAAGTCGAGGTGACAATTTCACAAACACAGGATTCCGGGGAACAAAAGACAACGCTCATTTTACAATAACGACTCATTCAATTAGCATCCTCGAAAATCAGCATTCGAGGATGCTTTCGGCAATAATTGTTTGGGCAATGTGAGTTCAAAAAAGGAGAACCTGTCATGAATACAAAAAAGAAAACCTGGGAATCTGGCGGCCGACCGATTATGAAATCCTTGGCGGTCTTGCCTATGGACTGATTTTCTTATTATCAGTCGATCTGTGGGGAAATAAAGTGCGTTCCGAATAGGGGGGATTGGCTATGACTAAGAAATCATTTTTTATTGCCGCTGCAGTTCTTCTGCTGATTGCGGGAGTGATAATTGGATGTATGCTGCTTTCCGGCGAAAAAGAAACCAGAAAAAATATCTCAAAGATCGATCCGGACGCGCTGCCGGTAAACATAAGAACCGCAAGCTACGCCTATGATATTTATCAGGAATATAAAACAGCGATAAAAAACGAAATCGTTCCGAAGGGATGTCAGCGGGATGTATCCATTTATGACAAAAAAGAATGAGAGGTGAACCGGATGAACGAACAACTCCTTCATGACGCCCTTTTGGAAAGACTGCGGACATGCAGTGACAGCGTGATGCTTGCGCTTGATCAGAACGGATATGAGGACAGATCTTTATTGAAACGGCTGGCGCCGTATTATTTATTTTCCGAATGGAAAAGGAACTATCCGGGATGTTCTGGCCGGGGGAATGTAAAATTAAATCATTATGAACTTAACGCGAAGGTAGCCGGTATTTTCAAAGAGTATCGTTCGTTTCTTGAGACCGGTTACGATCTTGTGTTTTATCAGCAGAAAGAAACGGTACTGATCGCTGTATTTCACGAATACTGTTATTATATAGAGGAAAACCATAAAAAAGAATTTGCCGACTTAATAGAACAATACGGCGGAGAGGATTGTTTTGGCGATATTCAGCCTGAAATTCCGGATTTTGAAGCTTTAGAAACCATCTGAAAACTTTTCCTTGCTATTTCTCCGATAAAATGGTATCATGCTGTCTGTACCTGCTTTTTGCGGTAATGAAGTAGTTTTTACAATTGAAAAAGGAAATCTTATGGAAATTGAATTAAAGTACGCGATTGACAGCAAAGAGACAGCTGCCCGTATCTGGGAGGATGAGGACCTGAAAAAGATGGAAGAGCCTCAGACCAGACAGACGGTGTTTATGAAGGCGACCTATTTTGATACGGATGATTTCGATCTGAGCAGAAACGATATGGCATACCGGATCCGCTGCGAGGACGACAATCTCATCGCCTGCCTGAAATGGGGCGGAAAAAACGAAGGCGCCCTTCATACAAGAGAAGAAATCAATATTCCGGTAAAAGACGCCAAGCCGAACCCCGTTACCTTTGAGGAAAGCGATGTCGGCGGCGACCTGATGCGGATCATCGACGGCAAGGCCCTTCATCCGATTATGGACATGCGCATCGAGCGGCGCAGATTCCGGATCGACACCCAGAAGAGCCTTCTGGAGGTTTCCATCGACAATGGAACGATCGTAACGGAGAAAGGCACCAGCCCTATCTGTGAAGTGGAGATCGAAATGTTCTCCGGAGAACAGGAGGACTTTCTAAGCGTCGGAGACAGACTGGCGGAAAAGTACGGACTGGTATCCGAAAAGCAGAGCAAATTTTACAGAGGTTTGCTGCTTTTAGGGCAAAGATGAACGTAATTTTACAGGATATAAAACAAAAAGGGACGGTTTGAGCACAAATTTGGGCAATAAACGGCTCCTTTTTTGATTGTTTCTTTACTTTTTAATAGAAAAGCGGTATAATAAAATGCACTATGTGTTGATGATTTAGGAGGATATAAATTAATGAAGGCGACATTTATCTCAAAAGAAAACAATGATGTGAAATTTACAATCGAATTTACATCAGAAGAATTTGAACAGGCGCAGATTAAAGCTTATCAGGCTTCCAAGAATAAGTTCCAGATCAATGGCTTCAGAAAAGGCAAAGCTCCGCGCAGCATTATCGAAAAGCATTACGGAGAAGGCATCTTCTTTGAAGACGCGGTCAACGATCTGTTTGCGGACGCGTATCCGAAGGCAGTCGACGAACTGAAGCTGGACGTGATCGATCGTCCGGACGCGGATTTCGGAAAGCTGGAAAAGGGACAGGGCTTTACCGTGACACTGACCGTTCCGGTATATCCGGAAATCGAAGTAAAGGATTACAAGGGCGTTGAAATCGAACGGGTCAGCGATGAAGTAACGGCGGAAGACGTAGAAAAAGAACTGGAAAATCTGCGGAAAAGAAATTCCCGCATGGTTGTCGTAGACAGACCGGCGAAGGAAGGGGATACCGTCCTCATTGATTACGAAGGCTGGGCGGACGACAAGCAGTTTGACGGCGGAACAGCCGAACGCCAGCCGCTGAAGCTGGGATCCGGCACCTTTATTCCGGGCTTTGAAGAACAGCTCATCGGAACAAAATCCGGCGATGAAAAAGATGTGAAGGTAACCTTCCCGGAACAGTACCATTCCGAAGAACTGGCAGGAAAAGACGCGGTCTTCAAATGCAAGGTTCATGAAGTCAAAGAAGAAGAACTGCCGGAACTCAACGACGATTTCGCCAAAGACGTCAGCGAGTGCGATACTCTGGACGAACTGAGAAAGGAAACAGAAGAAAACCTGAAAAAGGCAGCGGCCGCCAGAGCGGAAAGCCAGATGAAAAACGCGATTCTGGAGAAAATCTACAACGCGAACGACATCGACATTCCGAACGTAATGGTAGAAGATCAGATTACGAGCGAAATGAACGAATTCGATCAGCAGCTCAGAATGCAGGGCATGAACCTGGAACAGTACTTTGAATATCTGGGAAGAAAACCGGAAGAATTCAGAGAAGAACTGAGAGACGAAGCGTACAAGAAAGTAAAGACCAGAATGCTGGTAAGCGCGGTCGCGGACGCGGAAAACATTCAGGCCAGCGAAGAAGACCTGAACAAACAGCTGGAACTGATGGCGATCCAGTACAAACTGGATGCCGACAAGATTCGGGAAATGCTGGGCGTTCAGAATATGGGATACCTGGAAAAAGACGTTCGTATTCAGAAAGCGCTCGATTTCATGTATGATCAGGCAGTAATCAAATAAACTATGTTTGAAGAGCCTAAAATATGTGAATAATGATAATGGGATGGAAAGTCTGTATAAAAAAGACTTTTCATCCCGTTATGATAAAGAAGAAAGCGAGGATTTTACGCAAATGGCATTAGTTCCTTATGTAATTGAACAGACAAGCAGAGGAGAACGTTCCTACGATATTTACTCGAGACTGCTAAAGGATCGGATTATTTTTATAGGAGAACAGATCGATGAACATCTGGCAAGCCTTGTAGTAGCGCAGCTTTTGTTCCTCGAAGCCGAAGATCCGGATAAAGATATCTGTATTTATATCAACAGTCCGGGCGGATCGGTAACAGCAGGTATGGCGATCTATGATACTATGCAGTATATCAAACCGGATGTATCCACTATCTGCATCGGAATGGCTGCCAGTATGGGTGCGTTCCTGCTTTCCTCGGGAGCGAAAGGCAAGCGTTACGCGCTGCCTAATGCGGAAATCATGATTCACCAGCCTCTGGGCGGTGTAAACGGCCAGGCCGAAGATATCAAGATTCACGCGGAGTGGATCCTGAAGACTAGGGAAAAATTAAACCGTATCCTCAGCGATAATACAGGGCAGCCGCTTGAACAAATTGAAAAGGATACGGATAGAGATAACTTTATGGGTGCGCAGGAGGCGGCTTCTTACGGGCTGATTGATAAAGTTGTCGCATCCAGATAATACAGGGGGTTATTCATGACAAAGTATGATGAAAACAGAGAGTTAAAATGCTCCTTCTGTGGAAAGCCACAGAGTCAGGTAAAACGTCTGATTAGCGGTTCGGGAGTATATATATGCAATGAATGTGTGGGATTGTGCCAGGATATTATTGCGGATGAAGAACGGGCGAGCGCCAAGCACGCGCCTCAGGGCAGCAGCTACAGACTACCGAAGCCAAAAGAAATCGCGGAAATCCTGGACGACTATGTGATCGGGCAGGAAGAAGCCAAAAAAGCCTTGGCTGTGGCGGTATATAATCATTATAAAAGAATTAACAACCCAAAAGTAGCGGGTGACGATGTAGAGCTTCAGAAGAGCAACATCGTCATGATCGGACCGACGGGTTCCGGGAAAACCCTGCTTGCGCAGACGTTGGCAAAGATTCTGAATGTGCCTTTTGCCATTGCCGACGCTACGGCTCTTACCGAGGCCGGATATGTAGGAGAAGATGTGGAAAATATTCTGTTGAAGCTGATTCAGGCTGCAGATTACGATATAGAGAAAGCCCAGAAGGGAATCATTTATGTGGATGAGATTGATAAGATCGCCAGAAAGTCCGATAACCCGTCCATCACAAGGGATGTAAGCGGGGAAGGGGTACAGCAGGCGCTTCTGAAAATCCTGGAGGGAACGGTAGCCAGCGTTCCTCCGCAGGGAGGCAGGAAGCACCCGCACCAGGAATTCCTTCAGTTTGACACAACGAATGTACTGTTCATCTGCGGAGGGGCGTTTGACGGACTGGATAAAGTGATTCAGCGTAGAATGGGCGAAAAAACCATAGGATTTAATTCGGAAATCAAACTCTCCAAAGTAGAAGAATCGGAAATTCTGAAGCACATCCAACCGGAGGATCTTTTGAAATATGGACTGATTCCGGAATTTATCGGGCGTCTTCCAGTTATCGTAACTCTGGAAGAGCTGTCAAAAGACGCCTTGGTGCGGATTATTACAGAACCGAAAAACGCCATCCTTAAGCAATATAAAAAACTGTTCGCGCTCGATGATGTGGAGCTTGAAGTGGAAGACAGCGCCATCGAACGGATCGCGGAAAAGGCGATTGAACGGAAAACAGGCGCCAGAGGACTGAGGGGCATTATGGAAGATGTGATGACGGATATTATGTACGAAATCCCGTCAAGAGATGACGTGGAAAAATGTGTCATTACAAAGGAAACAATAGATAAAGAAATCGAGCCGAAACTGCTGCTGGTTGATCAGAGCAAGGCAAAGGCGCACGATGAGACTGCATAAGAACGGGGCGGCTTTTGAGCCGCCCTGCCTTTTAAATGAGAATGGGTTGTTCGCACGATACTTTAGAGATCAGGAGGACAGACAATGACAGATGAAAACAACAGAAACGATGAAATCGACAAAAAAGAAGATGCTGAGAACATAGAGAAAGAAGAATTTAATTTTGAGGATGAACAGGTAATGGATCTGCCGATGATTCCGCTGCGGGGACTTTCTGTTTTCCCTAATATGGTGCTGCATTTCGATATCGGAAGGGAGAAATCGATTAACGCGTTGGAAAAAGCGATGATTATGAACCAATATATTTTTCTCGCGGCACAGAAGGATGAAAATACGGATCTTCCTACGCCGGAAGATTTTTATCATATTGGAACGATTGGAAAGATCAAGCAGATGCTGAAGCTGCCGGGAGATTCCATTCGTGTTCTGGTGGAAGGAATCTGCAGAGGCAGGATCGATGAGATTCTTTTTGAAGTGCCATATTTCAAATGCACCGTTACCAAGCTGGAAGATGATGAACCGGAAGAACTGACGCCGAAAACCGAAGCTCTGATGCGTTCTATATTGAATAACTTTGATGAATACCTGGCTGTCAATCAAAAGCTGGCGCCGGAAATTCTGCCGACTGTAGCGGGAATTGAGGAACCGGGGCGATTCGCGGATCTCATCGGATCCCATATGGATATTAAAGTTGAAGAAAAGCAGACTCTGCTGGAAACCCTGGATATTGATAAGCGCCTGGAGATTTTAAACGAATATTTAGTCAGAGAAATTGAAATCCTGAACATTGAGCAGGATATTACGACGAAAGTCAAATCCCAGATGGGTAAAAATCAGAGAGAATACTATCTGAGGGAACAGATGCGCGCGATTCAAGAAGAATTGGGGATCGACGAAGATGTAGAGGATGAAGTGGATGACTGGATCCAGCAGCTTAATAAACTGAAACTGGACAAGAAAATCCACGAGAAAGTAGAAAAAGAAATCAAGAGGTTTGGAAAGATGCAGCCTGCCAGCGCGGAAGCTTCCGTAAGCCGAACCTATATTGAGACTATTTTGGCTTTGCCGTGGCGAAAAGAAAAGAAAGGCAATATTGATCTGGCTAAGGCGGAAAAAATTCTGAACGAGGATCATCACGGACTGGAAAAGGTGAAAGAAAGAGTGCTGGAATATCTGGCGGTGATCCATCTTTCGAAAAGCCTTAAAGGCCCGATTCTTTGTCTTGTCGGCCCTCCGGGAGTCGGAAAAACCTCTATTGCCCGTTCCGTCGCCAGAGCGATTAACCGGGATTTTGTAAGAATGTCTCTGGGCGGCGTGCGCGATGAAGCGGAAATCCGAGGACATCGCCGAACCTATATCGGAGCGATTCCGGGGCGTATCATTACTTCCATTAAGGATGCGGGAAGCAAAAATCCGGTATTCCTCTTTGATGAAGTGGATAAAATCGGAGCCGACTTCAAAGGCGATCCGGCGTCCGCTCTTTTAGAAGTGCTGGATCCGGAGCAGAATAAAGAATTTACGGATCATTACCTGGAAGTTCCTTTTGATCTTTCCAAGGTGATGTTTATTACAACCGCAAATACCATTGATACCATCCCAAGACCGTTGCTGGATCGTATGGAGGTGATCAATGTAGCGGGATATACAGAAGAGGAAAAGGTGAAGATCGCGCAGGATTATCTGATTCCAAAGAAAGTGAAAGAGCACGGCCTGAAAGAGGACAATATTCATTTCTCCGAACGGGCGCTGAGGGATTTGATCAATTATTATACGCGGGAATCCGGTGTCCGCAATCTGGAGAGAGAAATTGCCAATATCTGCAGGAAAGTAGCCAGAAAGATGGTCAGCGGAAAGAAAACACAGTTCCGTATTACAGAGAAGAATCTGGAAAATTATTTGGGCAAAAAGCGTTTTCGCTATGATATCATTACCGGAGAGGCGGAAGTAGGCGTAACGACCGGCCTTGCCTGGACTATTGTAGGCGGCGATACGCTGTTCATAGAAACGACGGTCGTCCCGGGAAGCGGAAAACTGGTTCTTACCGGGCAGCTGGGCGAAGTTATGCAGGAAAGCGCCAAAGCCGGAATCAGTTATATCCGTTCCATCGCGGATAAGCTTGGAATCGATCCGAATTTCTACAAAGAAAAGGATCTGCATATTCATATTCCGGAGGGAGCGGTTCCCAAAGACGGACCATCCGCGGGCGTAACCATGTGTACGGCGATTATTTCCACTTTGACGGATACGCCGGTACGAAAGGACATCGCCATGACCGGAGAAATTACCCTGAGAGGCAAGGTCCTTCCGGTAGGCGGAATCCGTGAAAAGGTTCTGGCCGCGCACAGAGCGGGAATCAAAAAAGTTCTGCTTCCTGCGGAAAATGAACGGGACATTGAAGATATTCCGAAGAATGTTCGCAAACAGATGGAGTTCGTTCTGCTTCACACTGTGGATGAGGCACTGGAACAGGCTCTCGTAAAGGAAGAAAAATGATTGTAAAAAAAGCGGAACTGGAAGCGATTGCAGCCAGAAAAAATCAATATCCGGAGGACAGTCTGAAAGAGATCGCCTTTGCGGGACGATCCAATGTGGGGAAGTCCTCCCTGCTTAATCTGCTGACAAACCGAAAAAATCTGGCGAGAGTCAGCGGAAGTCCGGGAAAGACCAGAACCATCAACTTTTACCGGATCAACGATTCTTTCCGTATTGTGGATCTGCCGGGATACGGGTACGCGAAAGTTTCCAAATCTGTCACAGAAAGCTGGGGAAGTATGATGGAAACCTATTTTCAGAGCAGGCAGGGACTGGTGAAGGTCATTCAGCTTGTGGATATTCGTCATGCTCCTTCCAGACAGGATGTGGAAATGTATCAGTACCTGCGGCATTATGGTCTGGATGGGCTTGTAGTAGCGACAAAGGCGGATAAGGTGTCACGAAATGAGATGCAGAAGTGTATCCGTCAGATCCGCGGTACGTTAAATCTGTCACAGGAGGACAGGGTAATCCCGGTTTCTTCCCTGAAGCGGACCGGGCAGGAAGACCTTCTTTCTGAAATGGAAGCCCTGCTGGAGGGGTAGATGCAGTTTCTTGGTTTTCGAGTAATCTTCAAACGAATAAAAGCCATCCGTTTTATGATGAAGGATCGATCTGTGCCAAAGCGAAAGAAGGCTTTGATTATTGCGGGCATTATCTATCTGTTCCTTCCGGTGGATCTGATTCCTCCGATTTTGTTCCCCATCGCCTGGGTGGATGATCTGATTTTATGGATCTGGATCCTCTGGCATCTGCGGGAAGAGCTGGATAAATACTGGCTGGGAGGAAAAGAAGTCGATTTATCGAAAAAATACCGTGGAAAAACTGTGATAGATGATGTAGAATATGAAGTTAGGGACAGAAATAAGAAAAACAGGGAGTAACGGACATGGCAAGAGATGTGGTAGGAGAAATCATGATCACCCAGGAGCAGATCACGAAAAGAGCGGAAGAGCTCGGAGCGCAGATCACGCGCGATTATGAGGGTGAAGAGATTGTGCTCATTGGAATTTTACGGGGCGCGGTTCTGTGGATGGGTGACATCATGAAGCATGTGGATCTGGATATGACCATTGATTTTATGGCGGTCAGCAGTTACGGAGCATCCACAAAGTCTTCGGGTGTAGTGAAAATTGTAAAAGACCTGGATTCCGACATTGAAGGAAAAAATGTTATTATTGTGGAAGATATTGTCGATTCGGGAACAACCCTGAATTATCTGAAGCATTATCTGGAAAACAGAAACACAAAGAGCGTCCGCATCTGCACGCTGCTGGACAAACCTTCCGGCAGAAGAGTGGAGATCGAAGTGGATTATATCGGCTTTGAGGTGGAAGATAAATTTATCGTCGGATACGGACTGGATTTTGATCAAAAATACCGCAATCTTCCGTATATCAGTTTTCTGGAAGAATAAAACATATTTGTGGGATTGGAGCCGGACAAGTCAGTTATTTTTTATAAGATAAAAGGAGATACATAAAAATGGGTTACAAAGTACAAGTCGGTTTATCAAACAAGCACCTTCATCTGAAGGAAGAGGATATTGAAATCCTGTTCGGAAAAGGCCACAAGCTGACTCCGACCAAGGATCTGGTTCAGCCCGGACAGTTTGCCTGCGAAGAAAAGGTAGATATCGTAGGACCAAAAGCGACACTGAAAGGCATTCGCGTTCTGGGACCCGCAAGGCCGGAAACCCAGGTGGAACTGGCAGCTACAGATGCCAGAACGATCGGTATCAAGGCTCCGGTAAGAGAATCCGGAAAGCTGGAAGGAACTCCCGGCTGTAAGATCATCGGGCCATGCGGTGAAGTGGAACTGGATCATGGCGTAATCATCGCTCTGAGACATGTGCATCTGAATCCGGAACAGGCCATTGAAGCGGGCCTTAAGGATAAAGACGTGGTAAGCGTAAAGATCGAAGGAGAAAGAGGTCTGGTGTTCGATAATGTGCTGGTTCGCGCCGGTGAAAAGCACGAGAGAGAATTCCATCTGGATACAGACGAAGGAAACGCGGCAGGCTGCGGACCAAATACGGTTGCGGAAATTCTTGACTAGTCGCTAAATCGGAGATTACTATTTATAAATCATTACGAAACAGACGGGGAAGAGAGAAGCTGACTCGTCTGTTTTTGTGATCCGTTAAAAAGCGGATACAACAAAATACGCTGTCGTCCCGTCCGAGGACGAGCATGCAGCGCATTTTTATTGGAGGATAAGAGATTGCCGGATTTAATGCTCCATCTGCTTTGCGAGAAATGAAGCTCCGATTTCCGCAGCTTTGAACTCTACTTCACCGAGACTGCGATCCTGCTTTGGAAGAATTGTGATGGAGCCGATAGCGTCTCCATGGGATAAAATTGGAACGATAATTTTTCCTGCCTCTTGGTGGCTGGTTTTGCTCTGGATAATTTTATCCAGCTCGTAATCTACCTTTTTATCCATGTAGTCCGATTTCCCGGCTCCGGAGGCTGCGACAATCTGATCCGTATCCGAAACGATTACGGTGCTCCCCAAGATGGAAGACGCGGTTTCCGCATATTCGCCGGCAAACTGTCCAAGTTCGTTGATGGGAGAATATTTTTTTAGAATCACTTCTCCGCTGCTGCTGGTATAGATTTCAAGAGGATCTCCCTCACGGATGCGGAGGACTCGTCGTATTTCCTTGGGAATTACGACCCGCCCCAGATCGTCGATCCTTCTTACAATTCCTGTTGCTTTCATAAGTTTAAATCCTTTCTTCCTTGTTTTCTTTTTCCCTCGCAACTTAGTCTTTGCGAAAATAAGTGAAATATACTGCCTTTGCAAGAAAAATAAGCCTAAAAACTTTGACATTTGCAGGCGGAAATAGTAACATGCTTATATGGAATCTGAAAAAATGGAGAATAAAATGCGAAAAATCAGAGGTTTATGGAAACTGCTGTTTGGAAGAACGACAATTCTGATTCTGATGCTCCTCGTCCAGGTAGTGGCATTAGTGGGAGGATTCGTTCTTCTGGATAAATATGTTTTTATTTTTAACTATCTTCTGGGCTTTATCTCATTGATAATTCTGCTCTATATTCTCAATGCAAGACAAAATTCTAGTTTTAAAATCACATGGATTATACTGATTCTTTTTGCGCCCTTTTTTGGCGTCATCTTTTATCTGTTTACCCGGGTTCAACCGGGAACCCGCTTTATCGGTATTCGGATAGAAGCGGCGCTGGAAGAACAGGCACCATATCTGACGCAGGATCCTTATGTGCTGGAAGCGTTGGAAGAAGAAGCTCCAGAGGCGGCAGGTCTCGCCAGGTATATTCATGACAGCGGAAAATATCCGACCTACCGAAATACTCAAATCCGCTATTTCTCTTCAGGAGAGGAAAAATTTGAAGAAATGGTGCGTCAACTGAGAGAGGCCAAAGAATTTATTTTTTTGGAATATTTTATTGTAGACAAAGGTGTTATGTGGGACACTGTACTCGAAATTCTTGAACAGAAAGTAAAAGAAGGGGTGGAAGTCCGTTTCATGTATGATGGAACCTGTTCCTTGAGTCTGCTTCCTCCGAACTATCCGCGGAAGATGAAAGCGTTGGGAATTCAGTGCAAAGTTTTTGCCCCGATCACTCCGTTCCTGTCAACGCACCAGAATAACAGGGATCATAGAAAGGTATTGGTTATTGACGGACATACGGCATTTACCGGCGGCGTCAATCTTGCCGATGAATATATCAACGAAATTGAGCGGTTTGGTCACTGGAAGGACACCGCTGTTATGCTGCGGGGAGAAGCGGTGCGCAGCTTTACCCTGATGTTTCTGCAGATGTGGGATATTCGCGAGACTATGCCGACCCCTATTGAGCCATATATGCGTTACGATTTCCAGATGGAAACCAGATTGTGGGGCGGAGGATATGTAACTCCCTATGGAGATAGTCCTTACGACAATGAGAATGTGGGAGAACGTGTTTACATGGATGTCTTGTACAGCGCGAAGAAATATGTGCATATTATGACTCCCTATTTGATTTTAGACGAAGAAATGATTACAGCATTGACATATGCAGTCAAAAGAGGGGTGGAAGTTATCATTATAATGCCACATATTCCTGATAAAATTTATGCTTATCTTCTGGCGAGAACCTACTACGGGCAGTTGATTGATGAAGGCGTGCGAATTTATGAGTATACGCCGGGTTTTGTTCACGCGAAAGTATTTACAAGCGATGATGAAAAGGCCGTTGTAGGTACGATTAATCTGGATTTTCGAAGTCTATATCTCCATTTTGAGGATGCTGTATACCTATTCCGGAATCAGGCAATCAAAGTGATAGAAAAGGACTTTCAGCGGACACTAGAAAAATGTCAGAAAATCACAAAGGAAGATTGCCGGAATTATAATGTATTTAAAAAGCTGGCCGGAAGGATTCTGCGTCTTATAGCACCTTTGATGTAGGGTTGTATTCCCATTTATTTGTGATATAATAGCTGACATTGAATGATTTCAAAAGGAGGAAAAAATGCTTTTTAAAAATATTTCGATCCTAAATGAGAGCTTTGAGATTGAAGAAAATATGTATGTTGGAATAGACGGAGAAAAAATTACTTATATTAGTAAAGAGGCTCCGAAACGAGGGTTCGGGCGAGTTTATGACGGAACAGGGAAGCTCCTTATGAGTGGTTTTGTAAATACCCATGCCCATTCACCCATGGCGTTGATGCGCGGATATGGGGAGAATATGGCTTTGCAGGACTGGCTGAATAAAAAGATTTTTCCTTTCGAGGCAAAATTAACAGGAGACGCCGTTTATTGGGCAACGATGTTGGCTATGGCGGAGTCTGTCCGTTTTGGAATCGTTTCTACCACAGATATGTATTATTTCTCCGAAGACATGGTACGGGCGATTGCGGAGAGTGGAACAAAGAATAACCTTTCACGCTCGATTACCTGCTTTGACGACTCAGAGCTGTGGGAGTTGGAGAGCGCTAAGGAAATGAAATCTCTGTTTGAAACATATCATAACGCGGAAGGCGGAAGAATTAAAGTGGATATGAGCATCCATGCCGAATATACTTCCACATCAAAAATTGTACGCCAAATGGCGGAGTATACATTTTCTATTGGGGCAAATATGCATGTTCATCTTTCGGAGACCCAGAGTGAGCATGAAGAATGTAAGGCACGACACGGCATGACACCGGCAGCGTACTTTAACCGCTTGGGCCTGTTTGATACGCCGACTACGGCGGCTCATTGTGTCTGGATAGAAGGGGAGGATTTTGAGATTCTGAAAGAAAAAGGCGTAACAGTCGCTTCAAATCCGGTGAGCAATATGAAACTGGCTAGCGGAGTCTGCAACGTTCCAAAACTTCTGGACATGGGAATTAATGTGTCCTTGGGGACGGACAGCGTTGCCAGCAATAACAGTTTGAATTATATTGAGGAAATGAAGTATTTCGCGACAGCGGCAAAAGAAAGAGTGAAAGATCCAACCGCGGTAACGCCAAAGCAGGCACTCCGGGCGGCAACTTCCTCAGGCGCTCAGTCACAAGGGAGGTCCGATACCGGTGTGTTGGCACGCGGCAAGAAAGCGGATCTGATCGTTCTGGATATCAGCGGTCCTCATATGCATCCGGTTCATAGTCTGATCAATAATCTGGTTTATTCTGCCTCCGGAAGCGATGTTGTTCTTACTATGGCGGATGGAAAGATCCTTTATGAGAATGGAAAATACTTTACGATTGATCTGGAACGGGCAGTTTATGAAACCGAGCGGGCAGCAAAAAAAATTCTGCAGGCTCTTTAAGTTGGCGTAGGAGGAATTATGGCAAAAAAATCGTTTATTCAGGGAGCGGCAGTATTGGCGGTAGCCGGATTGCTGGTTAAAGTGTTGGGAGCCATTTTTAAAATTCCGTTAGGAAATATGATCGGTGCGGATGGAATGGCCTATTATAATCCGGCTTATTATGTATATAACTTTTTTCTGACTCTGGCAACAGCAGGTATTCCGGTTGCCATTTCCAGAATGGTTTCTGAACGGGTAAGTTTTGGGCAGTTCCGGGAAGCGCACCATGTTTTCAAAATTTCCAGGGCATTGATGATGGCTATCGGGGTGGGTTCTTTTATTATTGTGTTCTTTGGCGCGGAAATTTTAGCGCAGGCTTCCAATGTACCGGGAGCAGCCATGTCTATGAGAGCGATTTCCCCGGCACTGATTTTTGTGCCGCTGATGGCTTCATATCGGGGATATTTTCAGGGGATGCAGGAAATGACGCCAACCGCGGTTTCACAGGTAGTTGAACAGGTATTCCGTGTTGTTGTAGGGCTCAGTCTTGCGTATTTCCTTTACCATGGAGCTTTAGAATTGGGGGCGGCCAGCCGATTTGATCCAAAAGAAATCGGCGCGGCAGGCGCAACGCTGGGAGCAGCGGCGGGTGCTGTCGGTGGGCTTTTGGTAATGCTGATTGTATATTTCCGGAGCAAGGGTAAGATTAAGAACCGAATTGCCAGAGAACGGAAAGGTGGACCTCGTAGCGCCAGAGAGAGCAGCCGAACCATTTTAAAGAAGATCATCGTCATCGCGCTGCCTATTACAATTGGCGCTTGCATTATGCCAATTGTTAATCTTATTGATGTAGCGATTGTTGTACGGCGTTTGATGGAGAGCGGGTTGGAGCGCGCGGTCGCGGAAAATATGTATGGGCAGCTCAGCTCTTTTGCCGGTTCGCTGATTAATTTTCCACAGGTTCTGACACAGGCAGTTGCTATGAGTCTGGTACCATTGGTGGCGGCTGCCTTTAAGCAGAGAGATTTGCCATATTTGAGAGAAAATGTGCAGTATGGACTGAGAATGTCGGTTATTCTCGGGTTGCCTTGCGCTTTGGGACTTTTCGCTCTAGCTGAACCGATTTTGGTACTTTTATATCCATCGCAACAGGCCAGCGCCATCGGAGCAGCTCCTGCGCTCATGGTAATGTCCATCGGTGTTGTGTTCCTTTCTACGGTGCAGACCCTTACCGGTGTATTGCAGGGAATTGGAAAGCAGATGATTCCTGTACGAAATCTAGCTGTTGGCGTAATCGCCAAAATTGCGATTACATGGGTTTTGACAGGAATTCCGGCAATCAACGTACTTGGCGCGGCGGCAGGAACCGTTACCGCATACCTGATTGCTTCGATTCTTAATATTCTTGCAGTGAGAAAATATACAGGAACCTATTTTGACTTTGTAGCAACTGCTGTAAAACCCTTTATTTCATCTCTGGTGATGGCAGTGTGCGCGTGGGGAAGCTATCAACTTCTCTTCGCGTTGTTAAACGGCAGCAGAATGGCGACGGTTCTCGCGATCCTTTTTGCCATTATTGTTTACGCAGTAATGGTTCTGCTTACTAGGACGATTACAAAAGACGAAATTTCGAGAATGCCGAAAGGAGAAAAGATTGTTCGGATTCTGGATAAATTTATAAAATAAGCATATAATCATAATAGAACGGCACAGGCATGCTTTTTTTCCCAAACTAGGTTAAAACTGTTGACAAAACCATTGAAAAATGGGACAATAGACGACAGAGAGAAAGTGGGGAACTAAAATAGAGATGTAACGTTCAAACGCTTGTAACAAGCAGAGTGAAGACAACCGCTTGATCAGTACAATTAATATTTAAGGAGGATTTATTGATGAACAAGGCTGAATTGGTAGCTGCAGTAGCAGAAAAAACAGGGTGTACAAAGAAAGACGCAGAGGCTGCAGTGAATGCATTTGTCGGAACCATTGAGGAAGCTCTGGTGAAAGGGGAAAAAGTACAGTTAATCGGATTTGGTACCTTCGAAACCCGCGACAGAAAGGCCAGACAGGGAAGAAACCCTAGAAAACCAGGCGAAGTTATCGATATTGCTGCATCAAAAGCTCCTGTATTCAAAGCAGGTAAAGCATTAAAGGATGCTGTGAATAAATAAGCGATTAGATAAACCAAGGACAACGCCAGTTGTCCTTATTTTTTTACAGAGGTAGATATGAGGATTGATAAATTTCTTAAAAATTCGAGGTTGATTAAAAGAAGAAGCGTTGCCAAAGAAGCGTGTGAACAGGAACGAATCTTAATCAACGACAAGGTGGCAAAACCGGGCACGGAAGTTCGGGAAGGGGACGTAATTCGGATACAGTTTGGAAACAGTGTTGTTACAGCGAAGGTTTTAAGACTGCTGGATTCCAGTAAAAAGGAAGACGCAGCGACCATGTATGAGATTATTGAATAATGAAAGGCTGCGTCTGTGAATCAGAATATGTTTTCCGCGGAAAGCGTTTCATTATAGTGTAGAAAAAACAGCTGCTCGTTTAAACTGGCAAGCTCGCCGGAAGCGTTTGACAAGTCAAAAGCTTTGATATAGTAAGCGGTTTTCTCAATCGTGCAGTCCACTTCGTTCAACTCCTGAGTGTTAAGAAAAAATGCCGCCGACTTGCGATACTGACTCCAGTCTTTCGAAAAATAGGAAAACGAGGCGTCAGCATCTTTCCAACGGCCATCTTCCACAGCTGCTATAACGCCACTAGTAAGCTGTATTTGTAAGTCATTGATTTTGTCGTTAGAATAAACAGCGAAGATGCTCCAGCCTCCGATTAAAATCCCCAGGCAGAGTGCGGAAATTATGAAGTTGCGCATAAGCTTACCTCCTTTGCTTTTCTCTTGTCTGGAGTAGAAACGTAAATGTGTAGTTTTTTCTTTTCATCATTAAAGGCAAAGAACACTTCTTTGTAAGAATGGAGATTAAGAGCGGAAAGCTGACTTTTGAGAAAGTCCTCATCCCATCCTAACGAATGAAGATTTTGACGATATAGCACTCCGTCAGAAATGAGAATGAGGGGCATCGTTTCCGGCTGCTTTTGGATGGACAAGTCCTCCGCTGTGAGAGGTTTTTTTCCCGCTTTTGGGATAATAGAAAGATCGCCGTTTGACTCCATAACGGCAAACTCTACTTCAGACAGAGCGGGAGCGTTTCCCAGGCGAAGCTGTTCCATCAGATCGTTTAAAGAAATACGAAGATTTTTTAATTCTTTTTCGTTGATTTCCCCATTTTCAATTAAGATACTGGGTTTTCCGTTGATGAAATTTTTAAACCGTTCACTTTTAATAGAAATAGTCGAAATTAACACCTGGAGAAAAGTCAGGGTGAAAATTCCAATGGCTCCATTAATAAGAGACGCTTCTGATGCTTCAATGGGGATCGCCGCCAGTTCCGCAATCATAAAAATGACGACAAGCTGAAAGGGAGACATTTTTGATAGTTCGGATTTTCCCATAATCCGAATTGTAAACAAAACAAGAAGATAAAGAATGATAGTGCGGACTAAAATAATTAGCAACTGCATTCACCTCCATAAAACATATATCTTGTATTGTTCCCCTAATTATTTTGAGATATTCGAAGTAATTACATCAAGGCTTTTAGGTTTATCAAAAAAGAGAGGAAAAGGGATTGACAAGGAGGAGGGGATCTGGTAATATAAACAAGCTGTCTCAGAGAGGCCGCGGGAGCGGCGAGAGGGGCTGAAAAAAAGGGAAAAAAGTTCTTGACAAACAGCCTGAAATGAGATAGAATAAAAAAGCTCGCCAAGAGCGGGCGAAGAAATCCCGAAAGGGATGCGAACCATGAAAATTTCATAGCATAGAAATCCAGCGAACGGGAGTCGAGAGGCTTCCGGGAGATGGAAGGAAGACGGACAAGAAGAAAACAACTTGAACGTTTCCGGAAATTCCAAAAAA
>NZ_JACRYT010000022.1 GCF_014333425.1 Zhenpiania hominis
TTTCCATAGAGACCTTATCCTTTCGTGATTATTTTGTTTTTGGGTAAAACTATTTTATCACTTTGGAGTCGGTCTCTTCTTTTATTTCTCTGAAAACTCCACAACTATTTTACACTATCGCAGGCGCTTTTAAAACCCTGCCGGGACTGTGGAAAGATGAGCAAATTGCAAGCCATGCCAAAGTCACAGAGCGGGTACATGCGGCAGGTGGAAAAATAGCCGCGCAGTTATACCACGCGGGCAGAGAGACAACCAGCGAGATAACAGAAGTACAGCCAATTGCTCCATCCGCAGTCAAGGAGCAGTCAATGAGCGAAATCCCAAGAGAGTTAACGATTGAGGAAATACATGAGCTTGTAGAGCAATTTGGAGATGCGGCAGAGCGAGCCAAAAAAGCAGGCTTTGACGCGGTAGAAATGCATGGCGCCCATGGATATCTGATAGGCGCTTTTGTTTCGCCGCTTTCCAATCTGAGGCATGATAAATATGGAGGGTCTATCACGAACAGGGCCCGTTTCGCTGTGGAAATTTTACAAAATATACGTAAGAAGTGTGGAGAAGAATTTCCTGTCATATACCGGATGTCTACGGTTGAGTACGCTCATGGCGGTCTTGCGATAGAAGAAGCCAAAACAGTAGCCATGATATTGGAAGACGCAGGCATAGACGCGATTCATTGCTCACAGGGAATTTATGTATCTACACATGCGATCATTCCATCGTCGATTGTACCAAGAGCAGCCTATGTTGATAATGCCGCGGCCATAAAAAGCGTCGTGGACATACCGGTCATTGCTGTTGGAAGGATTAATGACCCCAGAATTGCAGAGTCTGTAATTGTATCGGGAAAAGCGGATTTGGTGGCTATGGGAAGAGCCTCCCTTGCGGATCCGATGCTGCCGAAAAAAACAGCGGAGGGCAGAGAAGATGAGATTATCCGCTGTATCGGGTGCGTGCAGGGATGTGTTGGGGAACATGTTACTGGGAGGTATACAAGATGTTTAGTAAATCCTGTGACAGGCATGCTTGATGAATATGACTTGACTCCAACGAAAGCGCCGAAAACGGTTTTGGTAATCGGCGGCGGTATTTCCGGTTGTGAAACAGCAATTGCGGCAGCGCTGAAAGGTCACAAGGTTACGCTAGCTGAAAAAACTGGTAAACTAGGAGGCCAATGGGTGCAGGCATCGATTCCGATTGGCAAAAGCGAATTTACGTCTCTGATTAACTGGCAGACCAATGAACTTAGACGCTTGGGAGTTGAAATTCGAATGAATATCTTGGATGATAAAAAACTTATTGAAAAGACGAATCCAGATATCCTTGTTGCGGCAACAGGAAGCCGCCCTATCATTCCCTCAATTCCCGGAAGCTCAAAAGCGCATGTTAAAACAGCCCATGAGGTTTTAAACGGAGACGTACCAGTTGGAAAGCATGCAGTGGTAATTGGCGGAGGCCTGATCGGGGCGGAAACTGCGGACTGGATGGCCGAGCAAGGCGCTAAAGTGACCATGATTGAGATGCTTCCGGAAATCGTAAAAGATGGGGAGCATACGCCGAATAAATACTTAAAAGAACGCCTGGCAGAATACCAGGTTGATATTTACACTTCTACGGAAGTTACAGAAATCCGAGACGATTGTGTAATCGCCAGGAAAGGGGAGAATTGTATAGAAATTTCAGATGTCGATATGGTCGTAATGGCGGTAGGCGTTGAGAAAGCGCTTCCTGAAGATAAAATATTTGACTCCTTTCAAGGCCGCGTTATTTATGTCGGTGATGCGAGAACTGTCAAAAATGGATTTAAAAATATGTTGGAAGCTTTCGAAACCGGTTTGAAGATCGATTAACTATCGCAGCGCCGCTGTCTGGGTGTGGCAGGAAATATCACATCGTGTTTGCGTCGGGTTTTAAGAAATTTAAAAAATGTGTATTTTAGTGTCAAAAATCTATAAATTTTCGTGCATATTTACATGAAAATATGATATACTATAGCTATCTGCAGGGAGGTCGCTATGTATCGAAAGATTACTCGCTTTTTGGAAGCATGGAAGGAAAACAAACATCGAAAACCTTTGATTTTACAGGGGGCAAGACAGGTTGGAAAAACCTATTCGATTTTGGAGCTTGGACGCAGCCACTATGAAAATGTGGCGTACTTTAATTTTGAAACAAATCCAAAGCTGAACGAAACTTTTGATGAAAACATTAGTCCGGATTATCTGCTCCCTATTTTATCGCATATCGCAGGTCAGACGATCGTGAAAGAGAAAACGCTGATCGTATTCGACGAGGTACAGCTCTGCGAACGGGCCTTAACTTCTCTGAAATATTTTTGCGAGGATGCGCCGGAGTATCATATCGTAGCTCTCGGCAGCTTGCTCGGCGTTGCGACAAGCAGGGAAAAATTCTCTTTTCCGGTAGGTAAGGTCGATATGAAAACCATGTATCCTATGGATATGGAGGAGTTTATGATGGCTATGGGTGAAGAAGCTCTTGTAGCACAGATTAAAAAGTGCTTTGAAACCGATACTCCGATGCCTTCCGCCCTGCACGATGCGGCAATGCTGCTCTACAGGCAATATCTCGTTGTAGGCGGTATGCCCGAGTGTGTTCTGCAGTTTACGCAGACAAAGGATTACATTCTTGTACGACATACACAGGATACCATACTCGCAAGCTATCTGAATGATATGAGTAAGTACAACAATGTGAATGAAATTAAGAAAACCAGACTTGTCTATGATAACATTACGGTTCAGCTCTCAAAGAAGAATACTCGTTTTCAATATAAACTGATAAAAAAAGGCGGAAGGGCATCTGAATTTGAAAACGCGATTGAATGGCTCTGTCTGTCCGGTATCGTTTCACAGGTTTATAAGGTAGAACAAATCAAAAAGCCTTTGGAGAACTACCGTGATATTGACGCGTTCAAGATCTATGTTTCTGACTTGGGTCTGCTTTGCGCAAAGAAAGACTTAGCGGCAAATGATGTCCTTTATATGGTTGAGGATTTGAACGATTTTAAGGGAGGTATGACGGAAAACTACGTCCATGTGCAGCTTACTATGAACGGCTATAAGAACTACTATTGGGAGTCCAGGCGCGGAGCTGAAATAGATTTTATCATTCAGCGAGACGGACAGATTATCCCCATTGAAGTCAAAGCCGCCGATAACACCAGGGCAAAGAGCCTGCGGGTCTATATGGATACTTATCATCCCGCCTACGCGATTAAGCTCTCCGCAAAAAATTTTGGATTTGAGGACAATAAAAAAACCGTTCCTCTCTATGCTGCCTTTTGCTTATAGTCCGCATATATGAATGGTATATTGTCAGGGAACGCATGACCCTATAGCAGAATCGCCGCGTAAATCGGAATGGTTACCAGGCTGATGAGCGTAGACAGGCTGACCAGGTTGGAAGCGTATTCACTTTCCAGATCGTAGTATTCGGCCATAATTGCCGTCTGGGCATGGCATGGAAGGGCGGCGGTAAGAATAAAGACCTTCAGAGGAAGGCCATGAACCCCCACCAGAGAGAAAACAGCGAATATAATCAGCGGATGAATCACAAACTTTCCTGCCATAATAACCACCTGATCCAGTGTGATTTTAGGAATTCCATGGGAAAAGGATTTCGCCAGATTGGAGCCGATGACCAGAAGGGACAGAGGCACGCAGATGTCGCCAAGATAGGTGAGGGCGGTTTCCGGAATTGAGGGCAGATGAAGCTCCAGCTCCGCCAGGACACAGCCGATGAGAACTCCAATGAGCCCCGGACTGAGGATTTTTTTCAGAGAAAAGGAATCTCTGTTTTCGCGGGAAGCCTTGCTCAGGGTATAAACTCCAAGGCTCCAGAACAGCACGATGGTCACAAGATAAAAGGTAAACAGATAAGGAAGGCCGTCATGGCCGAAAATAATCTGGTTGATGGGAAGTCCGATAAACATCGTGTTGTTAAAGGTGAAGGTGGTTTCAAAAACCGCCTTCTTTTCCGGAGCCAGCCGCAGCAGGCGGGAAAGGAGTTTTCCCAGGAAATACATGAAAAAAACGCTGGCAGCGATAATCAGCAGATTCCAGAAAGAGGAGCGCAGCAGCTCCGGCGTGAAACGGTTTTCAATACTGACAACGGCCAGACAGGGCGCCGCGATCTTAACCACTGTAGTGGAAAAGACTTTGTTTGTGTTGTCCGGCCATTTTTTTGCTTTTGTGAAATAAAAACCTACGGCTAAAAGAATAAATACAATCAGTACGCTGCTCATTCCTCTCAGCATAATCGTTCCTCCATCCTGATTTATGGGTATATTAAAAAGAAATCCTTATTATAATAATGCAAAAAAGATACCAATCTGAAAAAACGCGGAAAACAGCGATTCTTTTCGAGGCAATATGACAATTCTGCGACAAAATGTCAATGTGTTTCAGAAAGTGGCACAAAAGTGACACATAACTGACACGGCTGCAATGGTGCGATGACAGGATAAGAAAAAAGGCCGGATGCGAAATCCCTGATAATTTACAGATAAAACACAGGGATGGAAAAAAAGAATTGCGAAGATTTATGCCAATGGCATAATAGTTGCGTTTTGCTAAGAAGAGCAATCTATCTTTCTGAATATAAGGAGGCGGGTGTTATGCGGAAACAGCCAGATACCTTAAAATACGGCCTGGAAGATGTGGTCCCCAGACAGGAACTTCCCCTTTATACCCTGCAGCATATTGTTTATTTTGCCGCGGGAATTATCGTGCTGCCCATTGCGGTGGGCCTTTATCTCGGGCTCTCCCAGGGGGAACTCGCGGAATTTTTACAGAGAACCTTTTTCTTATGCGGCGTGGTTACGCTCCTGCAGCTTAGTTTTGGACACCGGTATCCGATTATTGACGGACCGGCGGGCCTGTGGGCGAGTATGTTAATCGTCATGTGCCTTGTGGTTTCGGAAATGGGCGACAGCTTAGGAGAGCTTCGAAGAGATTTACAGCTTGGAATTCTAATCGCGGGAGGACTTGTCGCCCTTCTTGCCGCCAGCGGACTGATTGTAAAGATTTCCAAGCTGTTTACCCCCATTGTAAACGGCGTGATCATTTTGCTGATGGTGCTGCAGATGAGTGAAACTTTTATTCGGGGCGCGCTAGGCGTAACCGATGAAAGTCCGGCGATGGACCCGAAACAGATGCTGGTATTTCTGGTAACGATTGTGGCGATCCTGGTGATTGCGGTTTATGCAAAAGGTTTCTTACAGAGTATCGCCACTCTTCTGGGTGTCGCGGCAGGATGGGTGCTGGCTGTGCTGATGGGACTTTCGGAGCACAGACCGGCGATGGATCAGATTTTCAGCATTCCCAGGGTGTGGGCCTTTGGAACTCCCTCCTTTGATCCGGGCGTGACGATCACCTGCGTCATCGGCGCGCTGGTACTGCTGTCCATGAGTTTCGCGAGCCTGAACAGCATGGCGGAAGCGGTAGGAGAGACGGTTACCGATCGCAGGCTTTCCAAAACCGTGTTATTTCACGGTATCGCCACCATCCTGACCGGTATTTTCGCGGTCATTCCCTTCATGCCCTTTGTATCCTCCACCGGAGTGGTACTCATGACCGGCGTTGCCGCAAGGAAACCCTTTCGCATCGCCTGCGTCTGCATGATTGTCTTTGGGATCTTTTCTCCGGTTGCCGCCTTTCTTTCGTCCATGCCGTCTACGGTCGCTTACGCCGCCAGTACGGTGGTGTTTTCCCTGATCCTCGGACAGGGGCTGAAGGAATTCCAGAAGATCCGGCTTACCAACCGGGAAAGCTATATTATCGGAATTTCCATGATCAGCGGAATGGGCGTCATGTTTCTTCCGGATCAGGCGTTTTCAGCGCTGCCGGAGACGGTTCATTTTATTGCTTCCAACGGACTGGTTACAGGTACGATTCTGGCGATGGCGCTGGAACAGATTTTCCGTAAAAAGGAAGCTTAATCTCTGTAATCAGACAGATTCAGTTCATATTTATCAAGCCGCCGGTACAGGGTGCGCAGATTCATGCCCAGCGCCCGGGCGGCTTTTGTCATGTTTCCTCCCGTGGCCCTCAGGGTAGAATCGATCAGAAGTTTTTCATTTTCTTTTACATTCAACGTTCCCGTGGAGGAAAGGGGTTCCGGCTGAAGGGCCGCGGGAGTCTGGGAAGCGGGGGAAGGAGCGGCGGGATCCGAGACGTGCAGGATCTCGGCAGGCAGGTGTTTCAGCGTGATTTGTCCGTCCTCATCACAGAGATTGACCGCCCGCTCAATGACATTTTCCAGCTGCCGGATATTTCCCGGCCAGGAGTAGGTCTGTAAAGCAGGGTAGACCTCCGGCGCGATCTGAATATTGCTGAATTTATCACGGTTATAGGTTTCTAAAAAATGATCGGCCAGGAGGCGGATTTCTTCCGCGCCGCGTTCTCTCAGAGCCGGCGTGTTGACCGTAAACACATTCAGACGGTAATAAAGATCGCTTCGAAAGGTTTTGTTTTCGATCTGCTGCAGAAGATTCTGGTTTGTGGCGGCGATAATCCGCAGGTTGACAGGCCGCGGATATTTCCCGCCGATGCGGACGACTTCTTTGGTCTGAATCACGCGCAGCAGGGCTGCCTGTATATTAAGCGGCATATCTCCGATTTCGTCCAGAAAAATGGTTCCGCCGTCTGCCATTTCAAATTTTCCCGGCTGTCCGTTTCGATCCGCGCCGGTAAAAGCCCCTTTTTCGTAACCAAACAGTTCGCTTTCAACCAGCGTGTTGGGAATGGAAGCACAGTTGATGGCAAGGAAGGGTCCGTCTGCTGAAGGACCGGCGTTATGGATAGACTGGGCAACCAGTTCCTTTCCGGTGCCGCTTTCACCGAGAATCAATACATTGGAGTTGCGCTGGGCGGCTTTTTGGCAGGCGGAAATCATATCTTTTACAGGCCTGGAATTTCCGATAATATTATCAAATGTATAGCGAGCTTTATAGCCCCCTACATTATTGACAAGCTTATGGATCAGTTCGGTCTTATTGAACCGGAGCAGTGTTTCGGTGATCGTTCCGGTATTATCCCGAATAAAATGGACCGACATGCGGAAGGTCTTGGGGAGCGCGTTGGAATTCCGCAACTTTACGGATACTTCCTCGTTATACTGCTCTTTTTCAAACATTTGGGTTCCGTTTGCCCGGCTGCCGTCGATTCCGTCAATATTGAGATAATCGAAAAAATTCTGCCCGATGATCTGTTCGTAGGAAAGGCCGAACATTTTAAGGGCATGTGTGTTAACCTGGGAAACCCGGCAGGTCTTGGTAAGCAGGAAAAGACCGGAAGGCATATTTTCGATAATGCTGTTTCTCTGAGCGCTGATCCGTTCGATATTATGCATGGCCTCGGTAAGCTCCAGTTCCTTTGCGATACTGTCCGCTGCCGAAAGAACCATGCCCAGCGTATGCGGATGGGCGTGCTCTTTCAGAACAGTGACGTTGACAGCGCCTAGCAGATTTCCGCTCCGATCGAGGATTGGAGCGCAGGAACAGGTATAAATCTGATGTTTTTTGCAATAATGCTCCCCGCCGCAGATCTGAATCGGTTTGCGGAGATACAGCGCGGTACCGATGGCGTTGGTTCCCGCTACCGCTTCCTGGCGGCAGGCTCCGGGAACCAGATGGGTCATGGCCTGACTGCTGGCGACGATTTTATGATCCCCCAGGTAATCGAGGATGTATCCCTCTCTGTCTGAAAGCAGAGTGTAAGAATCGGTCCCGCGGATAATGGAGTAGAGACGCTCCATATAAGGGCGGGCAACCTCGATCAGTTTCATATTATTATTGATTTTCAGATTCAGAGTGTCCGGCGAAAGGATCTGGCTGACGATCCCCATGGGATCGACCCCGGCCGCTCTCGAGCGTTCCCAGGAGGCGAGGATTTCCGGCGGCATGAAGGAGCAGTCACAGGATTCCCCGCGAATGAACTGCTGCCACGCGGCATGAAGCTGCTGCTGATAGGAATCATCGACGCTGGCATGGGAAATGATAAATTCTGTCATAGAAACACCTCTTATTTTCGGAAGATAATCATTTTTCTTTTTATTATACATGACAAAATGTCGTTATGCAAAGGTAATTTTGACACGCTATGACACAAAATGTCGCAGTCAGCACAGGTGTTTTTTAAGTTGCCGCGTATTTTTGTGACGAGGCAGCACAAAAATATTTTAAAAAGGATTGGAATTTCAACGATAATTTTTAAGCTGCAAAAAAAAGACGACGGATATGTAAATTTGGCACATGCCTTGCTTTTGTTTATGAATGACAAGAAAACGTTCCATATCATTTTACGGTAAGGAGCTTCGGTATAGAGAAAGCGCGAATTCAAAATTGTCAGGGAGGTAAATTATGAATGTGAAAAACTACAGTAAGAAACAGTTGATGAGCTTTTATGAAACCATGTTTAAAACGAGACGGTTTGAAGAAGAAACCTTTGAGTTTTATAAAAAAGGCATGATGGCGGGACTGGCCCATCTGTACATGGGTGAGGAAGCGGTGGCCGCGGGAGTATGCGCGGCGCTGAAAGAAGATGATTACATTGGAAGCACCCACAGAGGCCACGGGCATCTGGTAGCGCGGGGAGCGGATCTGAACCGGATGATGGCGGAAATTCTGGGGAAAGAGACCGGCTACTCTCATGGAAAGGGAGGATCTATGCACATCATGGCAATGGACAAGGGAATTCTCGGAGCTAACGGAATTGTCGGAGGCGAGATTCCCATCGCGACAGGAGCCGCATACACAATCAAATATAAAGGTACCGACCAGGTGGCGGTGTCGTTTATGGGCGATTCGGCCACCAATGAGGGTACCTTCCATGAAAGTCTGAATATGGCAGCAGCATGGGATTTGCCGTGTATTTATATAATTGAAAATAACCTTTACGGAATTTCGGTGGATATCCGGGACGTAACAAACACGCCGGACCTGGCGGTGAGAGCCAAAGCCTATGATATCCCAGGCGTTGTAGTAGACGGTATGGATGTGACAGCCGTTTATGAAGCCGCGGTCAAAGCGGTAAAACGAGCTCGGGAGGGGAAAGGCCCGACCCTGATCGAATGTAAAACCTACAGATGGCAGGGACACCATGTGGGCGATCCGGCCACTTACAGAAAGAGAAGAAGTGAGACAGAGAAGGAAGACTGGATGGCAAGATGTCCGGTAGCAACCCTGAGAAAAGAAATGATCGAATCCGGAAAAGCCAAAGAAGCAGAGATTGAGAAGCTGGAAAGCCAGATTGAGGAACAGATTCAAGAAGCGGTTCAATTCGCGGCAGACAGTCCTTATCCGGAGGCTTCCGAGGCATTTACAGACGTGTTCCAGCAGGGAACGCTGTAAACATCAGGTACAGAGTAAAGAAAGAAAACTACAGAAAGGAATGGAAACATGAAAGAACTTACATATGCGCAGGCAGTCTGCGAAGCGCTGGATGAAGAAATGGCGCGGGATGAAAATGTGGTAATGCTGGGAGAGGATATCGGATTTATTGGCGGAAACTTTAAATGCACGGTAGGGCTTTTGGAAAAATACGGAGACCTGCGGGTGAAGGACACGCCGATTTCTGAACAGGGCTTTGTAGGAATGGGCGTCGGCATGGCGCTGACCGGTCTGCGGCCGGTAATCGAGCTGATGTTTTCCGACTTCCTGCTGGTGGCGGCGGACCAGGTAATCAACCAGATGGCGAAAATCCGGTATATGTCCGGCGGGCAGGCTAATGTACCTATGACCATCCGCTGTCCTATCGGCGCGGGCAGATCTTCCGCGGCGCAGCATTCCCAGTCCATGCAGGCGATGGTAGCCCAGTTCCCGGGAACGAAAATCGTACTTCCGTCGACTGCCCAGGAAGCAAAGGGACTTTTGAAAACCGCGATCCGGGACGATGATCCGGTGCTGTTTTTAGAGCATAAAATGGAATACAACAAGAAATACCAGATCGATGATGAAGTAGAGCCGATTCCCTTTGGAAAAGCGCGGATCGCCAGAGAAGGAACGGACATCACCATCGCTGCCACATCTTCCATGGTCATGAAATCCGAGGAAGCGGCGGAGCGCCTTGCGAAGGAAGGCATTGAGTGCGAAATTATCGACCTGCGGACCATCGTGCCGCTGGATACGGAGACCATTATCGAGTCAGTGAAAAAGACCGGAAAGCTGATTGTAGCCGACGAAGCTCACGAACGCTGCGGAATCGGAGCGGAAGTGGCGGCCGCGGTTGCCGACGAGGTGTTCTATTATCTGGACGCGCCTTGCGGAAGAGTTAATAACCCCAATGTGCCGCTGCCTTTCAGCCCGGCCCTGGAATTCCCGCTGATTCCGTCGGCGGATAAAGTGTATGAAAAAGTAAAGACCTATTTTAAATAAAGAAGAGAGGAGAGGGAAAATGGCTGAAATTATTATTATGCCAAAGCTTGGCTTTAATATGAATGAAGGCAAGCTGGTAGAGTGGTATAAAAAAGAAGGTGACGCCGTGGCAAAGGGAGAACCTCTTTTCTCCGTAGAAACCGATAAGACAAATATGGATATCGAAGCCACCGGCGACGGTGTGGTAAAAAAACTGCTGATTGAGGCAGGAGACACGATTCCGGTTACTTTACCGATCGCGGTCATCGGCGCCGCGGAGGAAGACGCGTCCGCGGCAATTGAAGATGCTGCTTCCCAGCTGAAAGCAGGCGGAGCGGAGAAAGCAGCGCAGGAAGAAGCTCCTACGAAGGCAGAGGAGGCGCCTTCCGCCAAAGAGACGGTGCCGGAACCTGCGGCAGCTCCCAAAGGAGAGGGCGGCAGACTGAAAATATCTCCCAGAGCAAGACGCGTGGCAGCAGAAAACGATCTGTCTTTGGAGGGACTTTCCATTGTGGGAACCGGCTGGCAGGGCGGAATCTGCGAGCAGGATATTCTGGACTATCTGGCTTCCAACAGGCTGAAGATTACGCCGGTAGCCAGAGCCATGGCCGAGGCGGAAGGACTGGATCCGGAGACCATTACCGGAACCGGAGTTAACGGCAAGATTATGAAAGAAGACGTGGAAAAAGCGTTGGCCGAAAAGATGGCCGCCGCGGCGCAGACCGCTGTCGAGGCGGAAGCCGGAGCGGGGGAAAGGAAATTTTCTCCGGACGGCAAAGAAATTCTGGAGGAAGTTCCCTACGCGGGCGTACGCAAGGTCATTGGAGACCGGATGTCGGAAAGCAAGTTTACCGCGCCGCATCTTTACTTTACCCAGAAGGTGGACCTGGAAAAGCTGCTGAAGCTGCGTAAGGAAGTGAACGCGGCCCAGGATAAGAAGACTTCGGTAACGGATTATATCGCCAGAGCGACGATTTTGGCGCTGCAGAAATATCCGGAAATGAACGCTTCCCTGGTGGGAGATACCATTGTAAAATATAAGAGTGTGAACCTGGGAATCGCGGTGGCGTCTCCCACCGGGCTGATTGTGCCGAATATCAAGGACGCGCAGAATCTGAGCGTGGTGGAACTGTCTAAAGCGGCGTCGCCCCTCTTTGAAAAAGCGCGGGCAGGAAAGCTTGCCATCGACGAATATACAGGGGGAAGCTTTACCATATCCAACCTGGGAATGTTCGGAATTGAAAACTTCACGGCGATTATTAACCCGCCGGAGGTGGGGATTTTATCCATCAGTTCCACCAAGGACGAGCCGGTTGTGATCACGGATGAAGATGGTAACAAGGAAATCGCTATCCGGCCGATGATGAATATTCAGGTATCGGTGGATCACCGGGTGATCGACGGACTTTTGGCCGCGCAGTTTGTAACGGAAATCAAGAACCTTCTGGAACACCCGATGAGTCTGATGGTATAAATTTAAATAGGTAGAACATCAAGCTTATAAATGGAAACAAGATAAATCCTCTATAAATAATAAAACAGACCGAATACAACAAAACGATCACATGTACTCCAATTAGGAATGGTTATTTGGCATTACGAATTTATAAGCTTGATTCTATTCTTTAGAAAGGAAGAGAAGAATGGCGGAAGTAATTATCATGCCCAAGCTGGGCTTTAATATGAGTGAAGGAAAACTGGTGGAGTGGTATAAAGCCGAAGGGGAGGCGGTTGCTAAGGGAGAACCGCTGTTTTCGGTGGAAACGGACAAGACCAATATGGATATCGAAGCAACAGGAGACGGAGTGGTAAGAAAGCTGTTTATTGAGGCAGGGGATACTATTCCGGTAACGCTGCCCATCGCCATTGTAGGAGAGGCAGAAGAAGATATCGAAGCACTGGTAAAGGAATCCCTGGAGAAACTGGGAGGAAACGCGTCTGCCGGAGCGGAAGCTTCGACTGAGAGTTCTTCTGGCGCGCAGACTGTGGAGCCTGCTCCAAAATCGGAACAGAGCGGATCCTATGATTATGATATCGCGGTTATCGGAGGCGGTCCGGGAGGCTATGTGGCAGCCATTAAGGCGGCTCAGATGGGGAAAAAGACTGTGATTATTGAAAAAGAACATGTTGGAGGAACCTGTTTGAATGTGGGCTGCATCCCTACCAAAGCGCTTCTTAAGAGCGCGGAGGCTTTGAAGGAAGTGAAAGAATGCGGGTCCTTTGGCGTTATCGGCGTGGATGTGTCGAAAGCGGCGCTGGATTTGGAGACTGTACAGAACCGGAAACAGACGATTATCGGGCAGCTGGTCGGCGGCGTGCAGGGACTGCTGAAGAAAAACGGGGCGGTTCTGGAAAGCGGAGAAGGCGTGCTGGAAGATCCGCATACCATCAAGGTAGGAGGAAAGACGATTACAGCAGAAAGTGTCATTATCGCCACGGGGTCAGAAGCTAAGAGCCTGCCGATTCCGGTGGATCCGGCGATGCCGGTTCTGACCAGCACGGAGATGCTGAATATCAGCGAAGCGCCGGAGTCTATGGCAGTCATCGGAGGTGGCGTTATCGGAATTGAATTTGCCTACTTCCTGGCATCCATTGGAGTGAAGGTGACAGTCATTGAATTCCTGGATCGGATTTTGCCGATGGTGGACGCGGAGCTGACAGCGCAGGTAACGGAGAATCTGCGAGAGATGGGAATTGAAATTCATACCGGAGCGAAGGTGACGGAAATTACAGCAGAAGGCGTCCGCTTTGAAAGAGGGGGAACGCAGTCAGAAGTGAACTGCCAGCAGGTGCTGATGGCGGTAGGAAGAGCGCCGTCCCTCGCGGGAATTGACCCGGAAAAGCTGGGACTGAAAACCGAGAGAGGGGCGATTGTAACGGACAAGACCCTGAAGACATCCGTACCGGGAATCTATGCTATTGGCGATGTCAATGGGAAAGCCATGCTGGCCCATACCGCTTCCGCGGAAGCGATTGTGGCGGTAGAGACGATCTGCGGAGAGAAAGCGGAGATGGACTATGACAAGATTCCGAGCGCTATCTATATCCAGCCGGAAATTGCCAGCATCGGATTGACCGAAGAACAGGCGAAGGCGAAGTACGGAGAGGTAAAAGTGGGAAGATTCCCAATGATGGCCAACGGAAAAGCCAAGGTTGAAGGAGAAGAACGGGGCATGATTAAAGTGATCACGGAAGCGAAATATGGAGAGATTGTAGGGGTACATATGTACTGCATTCACGCCACAGACATGATTGCGGAGGCTTCCGCGGCTATGAAGCTGGAAAGCACGGCGGAAGAGTTGGCTATGGCCATTCATCCTCACCCGACGGTTTCGGAAATCATGCACGAAGCCATGCATGCGGCTTCCTGCGGGAACGCCATTCATATTTAAGCCAGTAAAGAAGCAAATACTCTTTGCTCCCCTTATCTTTTTAGATACAGCTCTCCCGCGGAATTCCCGCGGGAGAGCTATTATGCGCAAAAAATATTGAAAACGCGGACAATCTTATAAAGAGAGTTGTTCGATTACCGGCCTGAGACGGTTAAAATCCACAAAATCAACGGTCTGGCCGTAGGTTTCAATCATCGCCTTGGTTTCCGCGTTTTGCTGATCTGGCGGAATTTTTTTTACTTTACGGTAAAGCATCTTCATCATGGTCTTATGTTTGAATTTTAATTTTTGATAGTCAATGCCTCCCCGCAGATGAAAAATCCGCGTACGCTGGAAGAGCCAGCCGGGAATCTGTTTTTGGGCGGAAGCCTTTATATTTTTTCTGTTTTCAGGATCTTCCGGATCCGCAAGCCCTACTGTAAGAAGGATAAGTTCTGTACGGGCATCTGTAGGAAGCTTTCTTAGTGCTGCGGAAAGTCCCCAGACTCCGCCTGCGTACAGCCCGCCTACATAAAAGAGACGGTCGTAATCCCGGAGCGCCGGAGCCTGGTCACAAGAGACGCAGCGCAGACCGGTTTCCTTTGCCAGCGCCTGAGCGTAACGCATGGAAGTGCCATAGCAGCTTCCATATAAAATGATGGAATTCATGTTAAAAACCTCCTTGCGATCATCACCGATACCTAAGCGTATTATACAGGATAAGTGAGAAGAAAACAGCAAAATTTTGTTGTAGATTCAAATGAATTCTCTTATACTAAAAATGGATGTAATAAGAAGAGCATTTGCAGGGAGGCAAAAGCAGATGATAAAGTGGGATTTGCTGACAGAGCAGGACTGGATGACAATCCGGAGGGAAAAAAATGTTCGGATTGAGGTTCCTGCCGGACAAATTGCGTCCTTCTCCAGGAAACTCCCTGAAGGCTGGGGCAGCGGATATAAAAATGTTACGGTAGTCTGCGTCTGTGAAAGCCAGCAGCAGGCAAACAGACAGATTCCTGCTTTTCTGGAAATCCCTATCTGGCGCAGGGAAATAAAAGTAGATCCACTGGTAGAAAAAATGGACTTTGAACCCTGGCTTGCGGGAGGAAAGATCAAGCGCGTTTCCTGTAGCGGAGAAGTGGGGAGCGGCGGCAGGCTGTGTCGTTATGAATGGGTGTTGGACCTTCGGGAGCAGTGTGTCAGACAGAAAATCGAATTTTGCTTTGCCCGGACCGGTACGAACTTTCAGAAAGGCCAAAAGCAGTACCGAATCGCGGAAGCGATTCAGAAAGAACAGGCGGCAAAAGCGGGCATCGACTATAATCCCCAGGAAGAAAAAGCGGCAGACTTAGAGTCTCTGTTTGAACGGCTGTCTGGATCGAAGTTTCGGAGCGGTTTCCGGTTGGGGAAAAAGGAGATCCAGTATGCGGAAGAAAAAGGGCGTGATACAATCCGGCTTCACGCGCAGGAGTTTGTGCGAAAGCGACTGGCACCCGCGGAAATCGCAAATGACGGCAGACAGACACCCATGCGGGGACATCCTGTTTTTCCGGCTCAGCACGCCACCGGCACATGCTGCAGAGGCTGCCTGTACAAATGGCACCGCATTGAGAAAGGCAGGGAGCTGAGTGAAGAAGAACAAGCGTATATTGTATCTGTGATCTGTGAGTGGATTGCGAGGCAAATGAAGAGCATGGGAAAGGATTTTTAAGGGAGTTAGAAAAAAGCACGGGATGGGGGAAAGAACCGAAAAATGCGCAGAAAGCGCAGGGGCTTGTCTGAAAATCAAAGCCCTGGCAAACTTCTTCCCGGTAATTCGAACCTACAAAAGGAGAGCGGATGTTGCCAAATATCTAAAATAAAACTTCCGGACACATTTTTTTCATTTTTGTGTGGCCAATTAATTGAGAAAATTTTGCGGACACATAACTTTGACGAAAATTCCGGATTCTGCGGAAGATTGACTGGCATAGGCAGTTAATTGTTTCTGAAATTTAAACAAATACGCCCTGTTTTGACGCGTTTCGACAATAATCGACTGCGCAAAAAGTTAGTGTCAGTGAACTTTTTGTTCCCGAATGAATGAAAGACTGCATTGGCCACAAAAGTATGGGAGACTTCCTATAATTGTAGGTAAATATTTTTGAAAACCAGTTGACAGAAAAGCAGACTTTGTAGTATAATAATTTTCGTCGTCAGAACAGAAGATATTGTTCCAAGGTAGCTCAATGGTGGAGCAACCGGCTGTTAACCGGTAGGCTGTGGGTTCGAGCCCCACCCTTGGAGCCAATTCAAATAGTACACATTCGGAAGCAGGTTCTTCCGAAGAACTTGCCGAAGTGGTGGAATTGGCAGACACGCGGGACTTAAAATCCCGTGATCCTTACCGATCGTACCGGTTCGACCCCGGTCTTCGGCACCAATTTCAATTTAATATCGCGGGGTGGAGCAGTTGGTAGCTCGTCGGGCTCATAACCCGGAGGCCGCAGGTTCGAATCCTGTCCCCGCAACCATGGATATAACCTTGGAATTTTAATCATTCCAAGGTTTTTTATTGCGTCTCAATAAACGGCAATCTGCAGCTACCTGTTATAGATAAAATGGCTCTGTTAAAAATGTTGGGGTGGCGGATACTCCAAGGATTTCAGAGCCTCTTTCATTTTTTGAAAAAACGCTGTTTTCATCGGCTCCTACGGGAGTATCCCACAGATCGTTTACTGTAGAACATGTTTATTCTTTTCGATCGGTTTTACGGACATCAGGGCACTAAAAGATAATATTTGCACGGTAGCTCACTGGCTTTTCATATTCTGTTTTAGTCATGTCTGCTCATCGGTCAGTTCTAAGAAACATCTTTTACCAGTTGAGTACGGTAATTATGGACTTTGCTTGTGATGGTTCTGCAGCTTTATTCTACAGGATTCAGGCTTCTAATGCTTTTCTTTTCATTAAAAAAGATGACTCGCTATCTGCGAGCCACCCCAACATATTTTTTCGAACCAAAAAACTCCACAACAACCTGATACTGTTCCCCTACCCGATTTTATTGTATTTTTCCAGAATGAACGCTATAATATTGAAAAAGACAAGTGAGAATTTGGAGGGGTAATATATGGCTAATTCATATCAGATAATAGATGAAAAAGCATGGGAAAGGGCAATGCACTGCGCCGTATTTAGAAACAGTGTTGAACCTGCTTTTTGTGTGACATTTGAAGCGGATATTACAAATTTTAGGCTCATGGTTAAGGAAGAAGGATTATCCTTTACATTAGCTATGGTATATGCAGTATGCAAATGTGCCAATCATATAGAGGCTTTTCGTTATCGCTTTGTAGATGGAAAAGTTGCCCTTTATAACAAAATAGACACCGCCTTTACTTATTTGAATGAGGATACGGGCTTGTTCAAAGTAGTAAATGTTCCAATGTTAGATGATTTGAAAGAATACTGTGAGTTGGCAGCAAAAACAGCCAAAGAACAAAAAGTATATTTCACAGGGCCATTAGGAAACGATGTTTTCCAATGTTCTCCAATGCCTTGGGTTACATATACTCATATATCACACACAAACTCAGGAAAGAAAGATAATGCAACACCTCTTTTTGATTGGGGAAAATATTATGAAAAAGATGGAAGAATCATGATTCCAATTTCCGTGCAGGCACATCATTCATTTGTAGATGGTGTGCATATCGGACAATTTGTGGAAGAACTGAAAAGACTTTTGAATGAATGCTAAATCTGAAGTTGTAAAGTGATAAACAGATGGAAAATACCAGGAAAGAAGAATATGTTCTTTGCCCGCGTTGCAGGCAAGAAGTTTACAAAGAAGCGATTATATGCCCTTTCTGCAAGTTTGGTATTATGGCATGGCTCGAGGGAGGAGTGGATGAAAACGGAGAACCGATAAAAAATAAGTCTAAGTAAAAAATGGAGAAAAAATTATGCTTGATAAAATACCTGATGCAGAGGAAATGACGGCGTTGGTAGGACGATCCTTATATGATGTATGGAATAAACTATGCGCTTTAATTGACGAAAAGTATGAAATGGAACGGTTATGGAATCAAGGTGGAAAGGCATGGACCTATGAGTATAAATATCGTCGAGGTGGTAAAACGCTTTGTACGTTATATGCCAGAGAAAATTGTATAGGATTTATGATTATCTTTGGAAAAGACGAGAGAGCAAAATTTGAAACAGAACGTAATGATTATTCTCAACAAGTCCAGAAAATCTATGATGAAGCTAAAACCTATCGAGATGGTAAATGGGTAATGTATGAACCGACCGATACATCAATGTTTCAAGATTTTATTAAATTACTAGGTATTAAAAGAAAGCCAAATAAAAAATAACAGCTATCATCCTGCGGTTGCAACCCTCTGTTGCGTAGTTGCAACCGTATTTTGGTTGTGTGCTATCGATAAAAACCGTATACTGATAGCGAAAAGGAGGACGCAGATATGACCTTTGGAGAAAAAATACAAAAGCTGCGGAAAGAAGCCGGGCTGTCACAGGAAGAACTATCCTACCAGCTAGGAGTATCCAGACAGGCTATCAGCAAATGGGAACGTGACAATGGCTATCCAGAAACAGAAAAGATTGTTCGCATGAGTAAAATTTTTAATGTGACACTTGACTACTTATTGAATGAGGATAGTATACAGACACCGGAAATTGTTGCGGAACAAGGAATCTATGTAAGCCGGGAAATGGCAGAGGGCTTCCTTTTGTATCAGAAACGAAAATTTCTTAAAATCGCGGTTGCCGTAGGTATGATGGTTGGAAGCCTTGCGCTCTCGTTTATGTTTTCAGATATTTCCATGCTCCTGTTTATGCTGATACTGATTATAGGAATTATACTCTTGTTCTCTGTCAAATTAACAGATAATCCCTATAGAAAACTCTGGAAGGAACCGTTGTTGTTTGATAAGCTTGTAAAAGCAGAACTTAATACAACATACGCGGAGAAAAAGAAATTCCTGCAACTATTTAACTTACTCGGAATTGCCTTGATCGCATTAGGCTTTTTGTTTTTTCCGTTAATTGTTCCAGCAGAATTGATCTTCGCAGATACAGTTGCTCTCGCTACGGGAATGATTATTGCGGGAATCGGAACATTTTTATGCATCTATATGTCGGGGATTGTTCGAGCTTACCGATTGCTTATTATGAATGAAACTTATCAGCAGAAAAGAAAATGAGGGCATTATGAAAAAAATATGGATTATATTAGCGTTAATACTGACACTTCTTTGTGGCTGTCAAGCCGACGAAAATACAAATGCTTTTGATTATGGGGATGATATTTCAAAAGCGCAGGAAATAGCTGTTATCTCTCCCAATACATCGGAAGTTATTGAGACAATTACTTCCAAAGAAGGTATTGAGAATTTTGTTCACTCTCTGGATTTTGAGCAGTGGAAATTGACATCGTTACCAGATGAAGCTATAGAAATCGGTTCTTTTGGGTTAGCGCAAGAAGAGACGATCAAATTGGGACAAACGGATACGGATGGAACTTTCTCTGATATTGCGACGATTACCTTATATGAGAATTCCTATATCAGATTTGAGGTTAGTGATTTGGTCATGGATTTTGAAGTGAGTGAGGGTACTGCTGATTATTTGAGTGGATATTTTGAATAACATTGGTTGGAATGACAGCAGGTGTCGCCAGAGAAAAGGAAAAACGTGATTTGGCATTCCATTTTTTTCGAACATCTTTTCTATTACAGAACGTATTCCGGAAGTTTTCTCAAAAAATATTTGCGGATAAGGCTTTGTTTCTGACAGGTCAATCGTATGGCGGTTTGACGTTTGTGGATGGCAGGACAAATCTTGTGAAACAGACGCTACACATTTTAAGGAAGAATATATTTTTTATTGTACGCGAATGCTATTTATAGTAAAATATAATCGGTTTCAAAAAATGAAAAAAAATAAAGTTTTGAAAGTAAGAGGGCTATATGAAAATCATTTCCAGGCCATATTATATGGAGCGCCTTTTTAATTTAAAAGACACTCCTGATATTAAAATCATTACGGGAGTAAGGCGCTGCGGAAAATCAAGACTTCTTGCCGCGTTTATTGAAAAAGTTAAACTTGATAAGGATGCAAATATCATATTCATTGACTTTATGGATTTGAAATATGAAACACTGAAGGAATACCATGCTTTCTATGACTACGTAGAGAGTAAATATGAAAGTGGGAAGAAAAATTATCTTTTTGTGGATGAAGTACAGATGTGCAGCGGCTTTGAACTTGCAATCAACAGTCTGCATGCAAAAGAAAAATATGATATTTATATTACCGGCTCAAATGCTTTTTTGTTGAGCGCGGATCTTGCAACACTGTTTACAGGAAGATATATGGAGATCCATGTGTTTCCCTTTAGCTTTAAAGAGTATTGCGCGTATTACGACACAGAAAAAGATGTGGATAAGCTGTTTGATGATTATGTGCTGCAGGGAGGATTGTCCGGATCGTATCTCTATAAAAATACGCAGAATAGGATGGGGTATATAAGAGAAGTTTATGATACGATTCTCCATCGCGATTTGATACAGAAATATAATTTACCTGATACGGTTGTCCTTGATATGCTCTCAGAGTATCTGATGGATAATATCAGTAATCTAACTTCGCCTAACAGAATCAGCAATACGTTGCAGTCGAATCAAGTTGCCACAAATCATGTGACGATAGGAAAGTATATAAAGTACCTTTGTAGTGCATTTCTGTTTTATGATATCAGAAGATATGATATACGCGGGAAGAAATATCTCCAGACATCGGAGAAATATTATCTCTGTGATACCGGTTTGAGACAGGCAGTTTTGGGAACACGGAATATGGATTACGGCCGGGTATATGAGAATATCATATGTCTTGAACTTTTGAGAAGAGGCTACGAAGTATATGTTGGTAAATTGTACAAAAAAGAAATAGACTTTGTTGCAAAAAAAAGGAATGAGTTACTGTATATTCAGGTCAGCGATGATATCAGCAGCGAAAAAACCTTTCAAAGAGAGTATGAACCTTTGCTGAGTATTAAGGACGCATACCCGAAAATGATTCTTGCCAGAACAAAGCATGAGACATACACATATGAGGGGATTCTTATAAAAGATATTTCTCGATGGTTATTTGGCAATGAAAATTTGTAATTCTTAATAAAAGATTGACATAATTTCAGTTCATACGTATAATAATAACAAGAGAAGTATCATCGTAGATGATGACGAGTGACGGTTCCGACTCGTCGGTAAACAAAAAATAACCGAGCGATGATGACGAGTGACGGTTCCGACTCGTCGGTAAACAAAAAATAACCGAGCGATGATATATCTACGAGAGGAATTATTCCTCTCGTTTGTTTTTTGTAGGAGCTTTTATAATGGATGCGGATAAGTTTGATTACCAGGTGTATAAATTATCAAAATCTTTTTTTGCTCAATTTATTGGCAAGAAAGATTCAGAAATTTTATTAAAGGAACAAAGACCATATAATTGCCTTTTGATTGAAACAAAATGGGAATACTTTATATGTATTCCATATAGAACTGAAATAAGACATCAGGAAGCATATCTGTTTAAGCATACAAAGCGTTCCAAATCCCATTGCTCAGGGCTTGACTACAGTAAAATGATAATATTAGAGGATCTGTCATATATAGATTCCAGCCCTGCCATTGTTGACCCCGATGAGTTTACAGAAACAAGGAAAAATATAAATAAAATTGTGAAACAAGCCAATGCGTATTTAGATACATATATAAATCATTGTAATGGTAAAAAGGTATTACCGGAAGCTACATTTAGAAGAAAATATAGATATTCTACACTTAAAAATTTCCATGATATATTGGGTATAAAGTAGAAAAGGAATTAATTGGGGATAGAATAGGGGATGAATGAAATGAAAAGGACTGAAAACAAATTCTTACAGATATCCCTGGAAGGTGTCCAATTTTTAAAATTTCCTCCATTTGGACACGTTTTTTGAGGAAGCCCGGCTGGAAGAGGGAAGATTTTTTCGCCAAACAGCCCGTAATCGCCTCAAACAGGCAGAAAAAACAGGTGATTAAATATACAGACACCAAAAAACGTGTCCAAAATCGAAGTGATTTGCAAATTGGACAATTTTTGAAGGAATGACGGAGAGACCTGTATGCGTTAAGTTTTAATCCGTTATAATGATGGAAATATTGAGTCGCAGAAAAGGAGATAGAGCAATGGCGTTTGATTACAAGAAAGAATACAAGGAATTTTATATGCCGAAAAATAAGCCGTCTATCGTCACAGTGCCGGATATGAACTTTATAGCGGTGAGAGGCCAGGGCGATCCGAATGCGGAGGATGGTGAGTACAAGCAGTCCATCGGGCTTTTGTATGGCATTGCCTTTACCATCAAGATGAGTAAAAAAGGCGATCATCGGATTGAAGGGTATTTTGATTATGTGGTGCCGCCGCTGGAGGGCTTTTGGTGGCAGGAAGGGACAGAGGGCATCGACTATGCGCATAAGGAAAGACTTCAGTGGATCTCGGTCATTCGGCTGCCCGATTTTGTCACAAAGGAAGATTTTGACTGGGCGGTTGAAGAAGCCACAAGGAAAAAGAAAACGGATTATTCAAAGGTGGAGTTTTTCACTTATGACGAGGGCTTGTGTGTACAGTCCATGCACATCGGCCCATACGACGATGAACCCAAGACGGTTGCGCGCATGCACGAGTTTATGGAACAGGAAGGGTACGCGCTGGATATTACCGATCAGCGCATGCACCATGAAATCTATCTTTCCGATGCAAGAAGGGTGGCGCCCGAGAAACGGAAAACCGTGATCCGGCATCCGATAAGGAAGGTGTGAGGGGAATCAAATGGAAATCAGACGAATTCGTCCAGGCGACAGCCGAATGGACATCAGCAGGATCTATGAAGAAAGCTGGAAAAGCGCGTATAAGGGAATTGTCCCGCAGACCTATCTGGATTCGATACCAAAAGGGCGCTGGGCGCCGTATTTGGATCAGCCGGATTGGCATACGCTGATCTGCATCGAAGGAGGCCATATTATTGGAACAACAAGTTTCTGCAAGTCCCGGTTTGAACAGTTTGCATCATGGGGAGAGATTATATCCCTCTACCTTCTGCCCCAATATGTAGGCAGGGGATATGGCAAAGCCCTGCTGAAAGCCGCGATTCGTGAATTGAAAGAAATGGGGTTTCACGATGTTTTCCTGTGGGTGTTGGAGGAAAACCATCGTGCGCGACTGTTTTATGAGAAAATGGGATTCTTGTTTTCCGGCAATTTTATGGAGGATTCGATTGGTGGAAAAACTTTGCGGGAAGTGCGGTATACGTATTCTCCGGATCTCTCTGGCAGTGCGGAAAGCGAACTTTGCCGTCAGGAGGTATGAAAAAGTCGGATTTAAGGCAATGGAAGAAACCGCGCAGAAATGTATTATGGTGCGTAAATTATGAAGGGGAGCGGCAGGCACTTTCGAAATGGGCAAGGTCTGTTCGCTCCGGATTCCACAATTAGGAACGTTGTGATGTGTTTCGCCGGCGGCGCGCTGTTTCGTATGGGACTCGGCGCAATCAGCAGCAAGGTGTTGCAGAAAACAAGTCTGGGATACAAGATATAGAGATAGAAGAATGAAAAGGACTCCCGCAAACCAAGAGGCATAAAAATAGCGATTTTGCGGTAAAATAAAAGAATAAAAACAGCGATTTTGTAGAGGGAGTCAATCTATGTTTAAAAGGAAAAATTTTTGATGAAGTTCAGTTGTGTCCGCTTGCTCGTCAGGCGATAAAATCTCTTGTTAAAGATTCACAGATATGATTATATAGAGACGGGTTCCCTGATTTCCATTAAACGGAATGTAAAAGATATACTGATTCCCAGCGAAGAACGTAAAATAGAAAGGACCCGTCGGAATTATGAAATCGACTTCCTGCTGGCGAGAAGAAACAAAATCTGTCCAATTGAAGTCAAATCATCCGGATACAAAACACACTCATCGCTGGATGCTTTTTCGCAAAAGTTTTCCGATCGGATCCTTCATAAATATCTGGTTTATACAAAGGAGCTGGGAAAAGACGAGGATATCATTTGTCTGCCAATCTACATGGTTCCCTTTTTATAATCAAAAAATGAGTCAGAAGGCCAGGTGGCTTTCTGGCTTTTTTTCAGCGGAATACGGAGTGGAAACAGGTTCCCGCAAACGGGCAGAAGCCTATTTGCGGGAATTGCCGTCTTTGTCAGAATTTTTTTCCGGATCCGCTTTGTCCAGGCAGGCGAAGAGAAAGGTCTTAACGGCTTTAGCCGCAAGAGCCCTGTTCTCCTCGGAAAGTTCGAAAAGCCAGTCGAGGAGTTGTGTCAGAGAAAACGCCGCCTGGATTTCCTCTTCGGAAAACGAAAGCAGAGAAAGGGGATTGACATCCAGTTTTTCCGCGATCAATTCCACTGTGGCGAGGGTGGGATTGCTCTTTCCCTTCAGGATGTCCTGCAAAGAGGATCGGGAAATGGAAAGTTCGTCTGCGAATTCAGTAAGAGAATGATTGCTGCGTTCAAAGATTGTCTTCATATTAACTGCAAAATTTTCGCGAAGATTCATAAACATTCCTCCATTACTATTTTATAGTAGATGGATCTAACCAAAAATGACAGGCTGAAATACTGGTATTTCGTACCGATATACTGGCCGCCAGACCTTTTACAAACGATAAGGAACACAGTATAATATTAGGAAAGGGACGCGAAAGGAATGAAATCATGATTCGGACTGTTTTATTTGATGTAGATAATACATTGTTGGATTTTAGCAAGGCAGAGAAAAACGCCCTGACAAAGACGTTACAGCAGTTAGGGATTGAGCCAGGGGAAACGATCCTGGAAAGATATAGTGAGTTGAATCTCGCGCAATGGAAGCTGCTGGAGCAGGGCAAGCTAAGCCGGGGCGAAGTGAAAGTCAGGAGATACCGCCTGCTGTTTGAGGAAATCGGCGCGGACTGCTCACCGGAAAAGGCGGCGCGGATTTATGAGAAACTTTTGGGAATCGGCCACTTTTTCATGGAAGGGGCGGAGGAACTGTTGGAGGAATTGTATCAAAAGTACAATTTATATCTGGTAACCAATGGCACGGCGGCGGTTCAGAGGAGCAGGCTTAAAAGCGCGGGCCTGAAAAAATATGTTCAGGGAATCTTTATTTCCGAAGAAATGGGAAGCAATAAACCGGCAAAAGAATATTTTGATCGCTGCTTTGAACAGATCCCCGGGTTTCGGAAAGAGGAAGCCGTGATCATCGGAGACAGCCTTACATCGGATATTCAAGGCGGGAAAAACGCGGGGATCCGGACGATCTGGTTTAACCCCGGCAGGCTGCCTAATGACAGCGGTCCGGCCGCGGATTACGAAATCGCGAGCCTTAGAGAAATAGGGCCGCTGCTGCGCGGGATATCGAAAGCGGAATAACTGCTTGGCAGAGTACAAAATTTCCGGTATAAAGACAGCATTTTCCGCATAAGGTAGAAAGCGGGAAGCATTGTGAAAGAGAAAGGGGGCAGGTTATGGGAAGCGCGCTGAAACTTGTGATCGCAGGTATCCTTTCCGTTACGGCCGCCGCGTCGTGGTTTGCTCCGGTAAGTGCTGCTCCAGCCCAGGGAGAGACCGTGTATTATAAAGCAGGATTTTCCTACGGGCCGGTTGACGCTTCTGTCCGATCGCGCATTGAAGGAAAGTCCTACCGAAAAAACAGTAATATCGCGCTGGATGAGCTTCGCTATGTGCGGGTTTTGTACTGTGGATTTGACGGGGAAACGAAGGCTGGAGAATTGATTGTCAATCAAGAAATCGCCGAAGATATAGTAGAAATTTTTTATGATCTTTATCAGCATCCGTATCCGATCCAGGAGATTTCTCTCATTGACAAATATGATGCTGACGATGAACGCTCCATGCGGGCTAACAATACATCGGCCTTTAATTATCGGCCCATTTCCGGGAGCAGTACCCTTTCCAAACACGCTTATGGTATGGCGATTGACATCAATCCGCGGATCAATCCATATGTGCGGGGCGCGGAAATACAGCCGGAAAATGGCAGCGCTTACACACAGAGGGATCCGCGAAAGTGTGAGGGAAAATACCGGGAGCAGATGATACAGAAAGGGGACTATGTTTATCGGCTTTTTCGGGAGCATGGCTTTACATGGGGAGGTGACTGGGCGTCTCTGAAAGACTACCAGCATTTTGAAAAATGAGGTATGGGACGGGAAACGGAACGCGGAGATGAAAGAACGCTAAATTTCTTCGGGTTTCCTGTAGATTTTTGGGGGACGAATCAAGAACGCTTTTCCCGAAAGGTATGGTACAATCAGGAAAAGAACGTTACCATGCGAACAGGGGGAGTGATTTATGGACAGGCTCAGCGGAGTGCTGATTAGCGCCATCTGTTTTTTGATGTGCTTTAGCGCGGCGATCGTCTATACGACCTGGTTCCGGGAAGGGCCCGGGCTTTCGGCGAGTAGTGTAGCGGAGATTGAAGAGGAAATGTCTCTCGCCGCGATTGCTATGAATACGCAAAAACAGGTGATTAACGGAGGCGGCAAAGATATGTGGATCCGCGTGGAAATTCAGATGCCGGATGTCGGGGCGGCGTCCGCCGGCGGAGTATCCGAAGAGCGCTGCGAATTGGTATCGGATACAATTGTGGAAAATCCCAGCCCCCAGGAGCGAAAACGAGGCGTCTGGGTGCCGGAAGACGATGGGTATTACTACTATAGCATTCCGGTCCATCCGGGCGAACAGTCCAGGCCGCTTTTCCATTCAGTACGGATCTCAGCGGGAGATTTGGGAGAAACAGCTGCCGTTAAAGATGTAGAAGCTTTGCAGAACCGGAAGAACGAAAAGGATCGGACCAAAAGTGTTCGGGTACGGGCGGAGGGGATTCAGGTGAACTGGATCAGCGGCGATGCGGGAAGCTGCCGGGAAGCGTATCGGCTGTTTGAGCTGTATCGGCCGGTTTGGAAGGAACGGGCGGAGTTTGTGTGAGAGAAATGGAGCAACTTGCGGTTGCTTAGGGGAAGCTTTTCCTCAGTATTGTGTATAAGGACGAAAGGGCTTTGGTGACTGGCTGTAAGAACAGCTTTTGTGGCCAAAGCTCTTTTTTTTCTGAGTGGGAACAAAAAGTTTGTTTTATCTAACTTGGGACTGTGTCGAAATTTGCCGAAAAAGATTGAATTTTGTTGGAACTGTTTGAAACTTAGAAACAATTAAGAGGGATAAAGAAGTTCACTTGCGGAATTTCAATGGTAACTTCCGATTGGTTTGATTGGACACATAAAATACGAAAAAATGTGTCCGGGGGAAGCGATTGAGGGAATGGACACAGAGTTTTGGTGAGAGAAGAGGTGGAAGAAAGCGAAGGTTGTAATGATGGTGTTACGGAGGCTGCGTGGTAAAGAAAAGTGTCTGGCATGTTTGTTATGCTCAAAACACCTGATTGGGTTATAAATGGTAACAATCAGGCGGTAAAATGTAACAAACAGATCGGTAAAGAGCGAAAATTTATAGTAAAATGGTAATGAGAATGTGATGAGTACTTGTGAGTTATATGTAAATGATATTTAAATTTGAAATTTACATCGTGTCGGAACGGAAAGGAGAAACGCAAATGATACTTAAGAAAAAATGGATAAGCCTGTTAATTGCAATGGCAATGCTGGCCACTGTTTTTGGCCCTTCCGGTATCAGTGTGGTGGCAGCGGCAAGCAGCAGTCAGCAGGAAACGGAGAACAACGACTATATTGGATCCGCGGATCCAATTTCAGTGGCGACTGGAAATACGTTGAATGGAACTTTGACAGAAGATGCGGATGAAGATGACTGGTTTAGGTTTACACTGACGAAAGGAAGCAAGATAACTGTCACTTCATTCGGGTATTCTCAGTCTACGGACCCACAAAATTCCAACGTATTTTATTATGAGATTTACAAATCGAAAGATTTAGAACATAGCATCGTAGATGAAACGATAGGTTATGACGAAAACAGAGGGTACAGTTACTGGTCCTGCAGCCACTATTTGTCGAAGGGTACTTATTATTTGGATGTTTCAGGACCGTACCATGAAAAATTAAATTACAAACTGCAATTTAAAACAGTTGAATGGGAAAATTTCACAGAGCCAAATGACTATATGGGTCAAGCAACACCAGTGACAAGCGGTAAGATTTATTACGGACTGATGGAAAGTGATACTTATGGTACAAATAGTAATGTTACTTATGATCAGGATTTCTTCCGTATAAAAACGAGCGCAAAGACCGATTACTACATGACGGTTCGCACCGTTGATTTTTCCAAGCCAATTAATTCCGGCGGTGCGGCTTTGTATGTCGATGCGTATAAAGGCAATGGAAAACCGCGGGAAGTTTTTCGTAATGCATATTACACAGGAAGTATTGATGATGGGATTACCATTGGCGAAAAAACGCGAAAGACTGTGCTTGTTCGAATCCCCGCCGGGACTACATTTTTTAAAGTAACCGCCAGCATCCGCGGGCAGTATCAAATCAGCTTTACCAAAAAGCCGAAGAAAATCTTAGGAATAAAGGCTTCCAAAAAAGGAGCGAAAAATATTAAGCTGAGATGGAAGAAGAGACGCGACATTACAGGTTATAAAATATATCGTTCCACCAAAAGAAAGAGCGGATATAAATGTATCAAAACAATCAAGAATCCAAAATGTAATTATTATATTGACAAGAAGAGAAAGAAAAAGGGAAGAAAGTATTATTATAAGGTGTGCTCCTATAAATCTGTAAATGGATATGCATGTAAGGGCACCTACTCAAAAATTGTATCAAAACGGCGATAGGAGGGTAATATGAAAAAGAGAGTCAGTATTCTAGTATCGCTGGTTATGCTATTCATAACATCTGTAATGCCTGTATATGCTCTGGCAGAAGAGTCCGAGCAACTTCCTTCAGAACGGAAATATTATTTTATAACACCTGTGAGTGGAGAATTTCAGAAAGATCCATATGCGGAAGACGATGATGTAGTCTATTATGCACAACTCAAAAAAGGTGATGTGATTGATCTGAAAATTGATAGTAATCAAGATCGCGATCAAACGATTCAGACAGAATGGAAATGGTATTCCAATGACCAATATAGCGACGAAAAAGTTGTTGAAATGTCTGAACCAACGGAAGAGGGTGTTCAGGTTAGAGGCCTTACAGATGGGATTGCCTATATTCATGCAAAAAATGAGAATGACAGAAGTGAAACGATGCAGATCGCTCTATATGTTGGCGATGCCTGCAGGTGTTATATAACGGATAACATAGATGAGTACAGCTATCTTCGCGAGATGAATGTAGGAGAGACAATTCAGTTGAATGTTTTAACTGTTCCAGAACGGATAGTGGATGAGAATAAATGGATTTGGAGTGTGGAAGAGGAGGTAATAGAGGATGAACAAAGCAGGGGAAAAGTAAGTTTTGTTGGGAATACAATAACCGCACTTAGTCGCGGAGATGTTTGTGTTTCTGTGGAGCATCCGGAGCTTACAGGTGAAAAAAGAGTTCTCTTTCATTTGCAAATTGGCTATGACAGCTATTGTTTAGGTGATGCCATATATACGATTGATGCAGAGACCAAAACAGCAAGACTGAACGACTGGACCTGGTATGAGGATCAAACATTGGAAATCCATGCGGAGATTCCATCGACTCTGACGATAACCTCTGAAGAATCCTACTTCGATGGTGTCTATACAGTAAACGAAATTGGAATAAGAGCACTCCGTGAACCCCAGATTAAAAGTGTGGTGATTCCAGACAGCGTTACCAAAATCGGGACCTGTGGGGTAGGGTATTCAGAAGGATATGAATATAACCCTGAGTTGGGTTACTATGAGGATGTTTATAGATTAACTCCCAATTTTATTATTTATGGATATTCAGATAACTCTGCAGCAGCAGAATATGCAGAAGAACACGGAATTAAATATGTGAAACTGGACCTGCCGCAGCCAGAAAAACCAGTAACCCCACAAAAGCCCGTGGAACCAGTCGCTAAAAAAGTTACGGAAATTACGGCAAAGAACTTCACCAAAACCTATGGCAACAAGCCATTCAGCCTGGAGGCAAAAGCGACCAGTGGCGGAAAGCTATCCTACAAATCCAGCGATACGAAAATTGCCACTGTAAGCAGCGACGGCCGCGTCACTCTCAAGGGACCGGGTAAAGCGATCATCACGATCACAGCGGCGGCGACCGCAAACTACAATACAGCAAGTAAGAACGTTACCGTCACGGTGAAGCCGAAGAAAACCGTGGGTCTGAAAGTGAAAAAAGGCAAGAACCGCATGACGGTCAGCTGGAAGCGGGATAAGAAAGCTACTGGCTACCAGATTACTTACGCCCAGAACAAAAAGTTCAAAAAAGGGAAGAAGAACATCACTATCAGTAAGAACAAGACTGTGAAGAGAACCATCAAAAAGTTGAAAGCAAGGAAAACTTATTATGTAAAAGTTCGGGCGTATAAGAAGGTTGGAAAGACAAAACTTTACGGGGGATACAGTGTAGTGAAGAGAGTAAAAGTACGGTAACCTGCATATAAACTCTTTCAATTTCAAGAGGTGCGACAGATGAACTACCAAAAAGTCAAAGCTCTGCTGGCGATCGTTTGTGTATTTACCTTGTTGTTCTACCCGGTTGAGACATTTGCATCAACTGCGATCGTAAATGCAAAGGACAAAAAATACAGTTACAAGGACATGCAGGCAGATCTGAACGCTTTCGTAAAGGAGTATCCGGAAATTGTTTCCCTGGAATCCTTGGGGAAAACGGCAGACAAGAGACAGATTTATTGCCTGCGCATGGGAAATCCAAAGGCCAAAAAACAGATCGTTGTGCAGGCGGGGATCCACGGAAGAGAATGGCTTAACTGTCAAATGTTGATGAAAATGCTAGAGCGGTATCTATCTTGTTACAAGACAGGAACATATAAAAAGAAAACTTATGAGGAGCTATTTAATGAGGTAGCGGTGTACGCAATCCCGATGGTTAATCCGGACGGAGTTATCATCAGTCAGTACGGGCCGGAAAAGATACGAAATAAAAAGTTGCGAAAGAAAATCAAAAGGATGGAACGCCAGGGCGGATACAGCAGATGGAAAGCCAATGCAAGAGGCGTGGATGTGAATCGGAATTTTCCGGCGAAATGGGGAAGGCAAAAAGAAGCTAGAAAGCCTTCCAGCGAGCGGTATCCGGGGAAAAAGGAAAAAAGTGAGAGAGAAACCAGAGCAGTATTGAAGCTTCTGAAGGGACTGCCAAATGTAAAGGCCTGTATCAATTGGCATTCACGGGGAGAACAAATCTACTGGGGCGCGAAAGGAAATAGTGGACTACGGAAAAAAGCCTGGAAACTGGCGAAGCTTGCAAGAAAGAATACGGGCTACCGATGTATTGATGAGAGCAAAAGCTATGGCGCAGGCGGCGATTTGGAACGGTATATAATTCAGACGATGAAGACACCATATGTCTGTATTGAGACAGGAAAAGAAGTTGCCCCGTTGAAACACAAGTCTTTTTCATCTATTTATAAAAAGAATAAGTTGATGCTCGAGAAGACTGTCGAATTGTATTTGTGAATAGAAATTATTTTCGAAGATTAGAAATCTAAAACTGAGAAAATAGGAGGCACAAAATATGAATGGAATTATAAAAAAATACTCGGCTATCATTATTTCTTTAGTGATGGTAGTTGCTGTTTTTTCTCATCTATCAACATTGGAGAATGTAAACGCAGAAACAGAGACTGCTATTGAAGGAGAAGATATAGTCTCCTATCCAGTAACAGGAGGAAATTTATATTTTGATCGCGCAATAGGGGCAATTACAGACTGCGATGAGGGAGTTACTCAGGCAGAAATTCCAAGTCAAATATATGGCGTAGAAGTTAGCAGCATTGGTAGAAGTGCTTTTATAAATTGTACGGAATTAAAGAAAGTTTCTTTGCCAAAGACATTAAAATCCATATGCGAAGCTGCATTTGCTGATTGTTCATCTTTAGATTCTATAGTGATTCCAAAGGGTGTAATTAATATCGCTGATAGGGCATTTTCTGGTTGTCACTTGAAGACAGTTGAACTACCAAATACACTCAGAACGATAGGCACTCAGGTTTTTTCTGGAAACAGGGAATTCACATCCATTATAATTCCAGATAGTGTGACATCCATAGGAGCGGCTTGTTTTAATGGGTGCGTCAATTTGGAAACAGTGAAGTTATCAAAAAATATAAAAGAAATTCCACCGGAGTGCTTTTATGTCTGTGAAAAGTTAAAAGACTTAGAGATACCGGAGGGGGTAACAGCAATTGAAGGCTATGCATTTTTCGGTTGTGAAGCATTAGATATTAAATTACCGAATTCTGTAAAGACAATTGATTATGCAGCGTTTGGTCGAACGAATGCAAAGTATATAGAAATCCCTGATAGCGTTGAATCTCTAGGGATGTACACATTCAAAGGATGTGAAAACCTTAAGTTTGTAAAATTATCAAAAAACCTTACAACGATTCCTAATGGATGTTTTCACTCATGTCCAAGGTTGGAGAACTTAAGAATTCCAGAGAATGTTAAAAAGATAGAAGAAAATGCTTTTTTCCAATGTGAAGGATTAAAAAAAGTTGAATTACCAAAGAGCTTAAACAGCATAAAATCTTGTTATCGAAATGATGGAATAATTTCGCCCTATTATAATTCTGCGTTTGCTTGGAGCGATAAGGTTAGATTGTACGGATATGCTGGGAGTTATGCGGAATCTTATGCGAGAAAGTATGGGATACCCTTTATTTACCAAAAAGAAAATCCGAAGTTAGTTAGTATGTCGTTAACAAAGGTTTTTGGACAGAAGCCGTTTCAACTGAAAGTAAGCTATTCTGGAAACGGGAAATTGTCCTATAAATCCAGCAACACCAAAGTAGCAACCGTCAGCAACACAGGCCGCGTTACCTTAAAAGGACCGGGCAGAGCGACCATCACCATCACAGCGGCGGCGACAACTAATTATAATGCAGCAAGTAAGAACGTTACCATCACGGTGAAGCCGAAAAAGGTGGCGGGCCTGAAAGTGAAAAAAGGCAAAAAGCGTATGACTGTAAGCTGGAAACGGGATAAGAAAGTCACCGGCTATCAGATTACATACGCCCAGAACAAGAAATTCAAAAAAGGGAAAAAGACGATTACCATTAGCAAGAATAAGACCATCAAACGGACAGTGAAAAAGCTGAAAGCAAGGAAAACTTACTATGTAAAAGTTCGGGCATATAAGAAGGTTGGCAAGACGAAAATTTATGGAGCTTACAACAAGGTAAAGAAAGTGAACACCAGATAAGATGTAAAGATAGATAAGAGCAAAATTAGACCCTCGATCTGATCAGAAAAATTCTGTCAGATTGGGGTTAGTGCATGTCTAAAATGCGCCATTTTTTTGAAAGATTTTCACGTTGCAGGAGATATAATAACGGTGTAATTATTGTGTTTAAAATCTAATTGAAGAATAAAGAGGACAATCGAATGGAAGCGAAGGAGCTGCTATGCGTTAGAAAAATAGAGACACGTATACAAGATAAAACTTTTTATGTTATATTTGTGCTGCTATTCTTTATGGGAGGAGGATATGGTGAGGTGGTCTCCTCTTTTTGTTCGATTGTTTATTCGGGCTTGATTCTCTGGTATGCAAAAGGCGCGGGCACTTTGAAAATTCCAACTGGTAAAAACTTTTTTTGCCTTTGTCTGTTTGTGGTGTCTTCTGTAATATCCTGCTTCTACGCTGTGGATTGGGGGACTGCGGTGTTGGGGGTTATAAAATTTTTCCCTGTGCTCCTGTTTGTTATTGCTGCCTGCCAGATGGAACGAGAAGCGAGGGAGTTCTGCATTCAACTGATTCCGGACATTTCGTCGGCTATGGTAATTTGCGCTATGATCCTTTTTTTTACCCCTTGGCGTGAGTCTTTCTTTACAGCGGACAGAATGGGAAGCTTTTTTCAGTATCCGAACACGTTTGCCTTAGTATTGCTCCTGTCGATTCTGATCCTATTGGAACGTCCGCGATTATACCGAAAGGATCTTTTAGAGGCGCTCCTTTCTATAACCGGGCTGCTGTTGTCAGGAAGCCGCAGCGTATTCCTTCTTTTTATAATCTGTCTCATCTATACCGCAATCACGGAAACAAAGAAGCGTAAGTGGATTGCCGGTTTTTCCGTCTATATGCTGACCTTGATAGCAGTAGGGGGGATTCTTCTGGGGTATGTGCAGGAGTTCGCGAGATTTACTACGTCATTTACTCAGAATTCAACTTTGTGGGGGAGACTACTATATTGGCAGGATGCGTTACAGATTCTGAAGGATCATCCGTTTGGTCTGGGGTACAAAGGATACTATTTTATACAGGGCACTTATGCCAGTGGCAATTATGTAACGATGTATGCTCATAATGAGTTATTGCAGATCCTTCTTGACTTTGGATTCTTAGGTGGAGTGGCGATCGCCGGAATGCTGTTTTTTTCCTTATACCGACGTCGGTTAGATTCTTCATTGAAGAAAAAACTACTGACGGTATGCGTTGTCCATAGCCTATTTGATTTTGACTTGCAGTTTCTTGTGGTTGTTTTTATTATTTTACTGCTTTTTGACTTCGGTGAATGCAAATGTATCAAAACTTCCATGCTGTTTCAAGGAGTTGTGGCGGCAGTATTATTGGTTTCAATCTATTCCTTTTCCTTTCTGGGACTAGAGCAGTTGAAAAAAACGGAAGCCGCCTTAAAGCTGTTTCCGGCACTGACTTTCTCCGAGGTGGATATGCTGAATGATGCGTCAACGATTGAGGAAAAAGGAAGGATTGCCGATCATATTCTTGAGCGAAATCACAGTTGTTCGGCAGTGTATCGTCTGAAAGCGCTACAGGCGGCATCGGAAGGCAACTTTTCGGATATGGAGGAATACGCAAAGAGGGCGATCGCGACAGATCCGTATAATCCGGAAAACTATGAAGCCTGCATCCAGGGATGGTCCCTGGCGTTAGACCTTGCGGTTCGAAATAATGACGAGCTTCAGACCGTTCATTTATTAAAAAAGATTACGGGGATTGAAAAATGGATTCAGCAAAGGGAGGAAAACAGCTCCTGTCTTGCGTTTAAGATAAAAGATAAACCGAAAATTGTATTGCAGGAGCAATATTTAAAATATATAGAAAGGTTGAAAGAAATTCAGGGAAATTCTGCGGGATAAGAAGCGTGACAATGAACGAAAAACGCGAGGTTATGAAGAAAGGAGCGGAATATGAATCATAGTGTAAAAAGAAATCTGGCATTCTTTCTCTCTTTGATAATGCTGGTTACAGTCTTTTCCCCATTATCAAAGACAGAGCATGTATGGGCGGAGGAAAGAGAAGCGGAAGAAGTGACAGATGTAGTGGGGCCTGAACCTTTAGAAAACGAGGAAGCAGAAGGACCTTCTTTTTCCTCTCAGGAAGGGCAAGAGAATCCATCACAGAGAGACAACAAGGTAGAAGAAAAAAAGAAAGCGGAGATAAAATCAGAAGCTGCGGAACCTGAACGTAAAAGTACGGAAAAAAATGCAATGGATAAGGCAAAAATTTCGGAAGTTAAAGCGGAACGAAAAACTGCAACAAAAATCGCAGTTACGAAGGTACCGGAACCATATGCGTTTATCAGTGATTCCGGAAGATCCGATTACAATCCGAAAGGTATTGAAATAACTGTATTTTATGATGATGGCACGTCGGAAATTGTTACAATGGCTTCTGATGGCGACGCTTATACAGATTACGGAGAAAAAGATTATTCTTTCAAAGTGGAAATATCTGGATTTTGGGACATAAAACTGGGAGAAAACACGTTGAAAGCGGCATATATACGAGAAAACGATTATAAGGTGGACGAAGAAGAGGAACTGCTCTCGGTAAATTTTTCTGTAGAGGGAGTAGAGGCGCCATTGCCAAAAAGCATCCGGATTGTTGAAACGAAAGCCTATCAGAACTTACAGTCACAGAAAGTATGCGCCGGTTTTTCCGGATATGGATTTGAAGCGGATGGTACGATAACAATTGAGGCGGATTACGGACAATATGGGAAAAAAGAAATCAGATATCGGGATTTTTTTAGCGTGCCATATGATCCGAGTTCGAGAATTACAGTAGAAGATCCAGTGATTCAACCGGGAAAAAATGAAATTCAGGTTACCTATGAAAAAGAGATCGACGGGGACTATCAGGAAATTTGCAGCACGGCTTTTACTGTTATGGGCGTAAAAGAAAAACTTCCGGTTAATCTTGAAGTCGAGCAAATGCCGGAAAACCTGATTGCGTATATCGATGAATTCGGACAAACAAAATACCATTATTCTGAGGATTTCGGAGCCTGGAAACTAAAGATTCATTATGACGATGGAAGTGAGAAAATCGTTGATATGGACGGCGGAAGTCCGCTCAATTTAAGAGATGATTTATCAGGAATATATACGAATATCGAGATCAAAGCAACCGACCTGGAAATAAAAAATAATGATGTTACACTTGAATACCGTATCAATTCGCAGTATAATGCGGAACCGTTAAAGATAATCCGCAATCAGGATTTAAAAATTCAAGGTATAGCGGCAAAAATTGCGAATGCGATAGAGATTGCGCAATATCCAAAAACAACAGGGGTATATGCGGGTTTGGATGACGATTCGGAATATGAGAATCTGAAAGCAAGGGTTTTATACACCGATGGAACGGAGGAAGTGGTCTCGTGGGATCCGGATATACGGGAAATGGAACAGCCAATCTGTTGTGGAGGTTCCTACGGGCTGTTTTTGGAACCGATTGATTTGAAACCAGGAGAAAATAAATGCGATCTTATTTACGGAACTGGCGACTGGGAATGGGGAGAATTGGACGAAGAAAAAATGCGGGTTACCTTTACAATAAGCGCAAAATCCTTTACGGATTATGATCCCTCGCTTATTACAGATCAAACGGTAGAGTCTGTAATTCGCAGCAGTGGGAACGCAATCCTGAATGCAAATCAGGAAATGTGGCTGGATATGAATACAAATGATCCTGAAAGCATTCATTATCAATATCGAAACAATGTGCAGAAATGCTATGATCGGGTATTTTTAGACACTTCAGGCTTGCTGACGGTGTATGATGGAAATGGAAAAGTCCTGGGAAAACATACGAATGTGAAAGATTTCAGTGAAGATCGTATTTTACTGCAAAATGGCGATTTGTATACTGTTAAGGACAATAGAAAGATAACGTCAGATGTCGAAAACTGGGTCGAATCGGGGAGCGATATTTTAAAAATTTTAAAGAAAGATGGCACTTTATTACGTGTTACGCAACAGGCACCAATTGCTACAGAAGTTGTGGATACTGGTGTTGCAGATGTAAACGCCGGAGGTTGGGTGAGAAAAAATGGCGACTTGTATACGGATACGTATGATTGGGATACCGAGTCCTATGGGATACAGAAAAAGGTAGAAAATATTGATTATCTTTGTAACTATTTCTTTGCAGTCAGTAAGGACGGAAGTACCTACTATAATGGAGAAAAAATTCTGGATAAAAGAATAAAAGCGTATTCTTATGAACTCTCTTTGATTGTCGATGAGGATAATGTGATATACGAGAATTACTCTTTTCCAACAACGATCCAATCACTTCCGGGAAAATTCCTGAAATTTTCTCCAAGGGGATACTGGACCCAAAATGGAGAGCACTATAACAGAAATGGGAAGTTAGAGGAAATTGTAGACTCAAGGGGTTCTTTTCGTCTGAAAGCTGATGGTACTTTGCTGGTCAATGGAAAAAAATTACTGACGCATGTGTCTTCTATAAGCTGGCAGACAACGCCGAGCCTGATTACGAGAACAGATGGGACGGTGTGGATTTTTGATCAGGAAACACCGAAAAACAGAGCGCGTATTTCCATTCCCCGTATGCTCCAAAGGGGAGGCAAAGATATACAGAGCCTGACCATCGCAGCAATTCCACCTAAAATATATACGGGTAAGCCATACACGCCGTCTCTTATTATTAAAGATGGGACAAAAGTGCTGAAGCAAGGAGTGGACTATGTACTTTCCTATGCGAATAATGTGAACGCGGGAACCGCAAAGGTAACCATCACAGGAAAGGGCAGTTATACAGGAGCAATTACGAAACCGTTTACGATCACAAAGGCTCCATCGGCAATTACAGCGAAGAACTTCACCAAAACCTATGGTAACAAATCATTCCTTCTGGGAGCGAAGGTAAACAGCGGCGGTAAGCTGACCTACAAATCCAGCAGTGCGAAAGTAGCCACCGTCAGCAACACCGGCCGAGTCACCCTCAAGGGCCCGGGCAAAGCGACCATCACCATCACAGCCGCGGCAACCGCGAATTACAATGGGGTCACAAAGCGCGTGACGATTACCGTAAAACCGAAAAAGGTAGCTGGCCTGAAAGTAAAGAAAGGCAAAAAGCGTATGACCGTAAGCTGGAAACGGGACAAAAAAGCAACCGGCTACCAGATCACCTACGCCCAGAACAAGAAGTTCCAAAAAGGCAAGAAAAACATAACCATCCGCAGGAACAAGACCGTGAAGAGAATCATCAAAAAGCTGAAGGCGAGAAAGACCTACTATGTGAAAGTGCGGGCGTATAAAAAGGTTGGAAAGACGAAACTTTACGGGGCTTACAGTAAAACACGAAAAGTCCGGATCCGTTAGGTGGCGTATCTGTGTATGGGAGAAAATAATGGCAGGTAAGAAGGAGGAAGTTATGAGAACTTACAGAAAACACATTACGGTCTGCGTCATTATAATGATGTTGGTATCGTTGGGCGTACCGTTTTCCGGAATACAGAAAAGCTATGCCGCGGCAGATTCTGCGTTGACCGAAAACATTGAAGTCGTAAATCTTCCGGAAAACGGAGAGGTTCTGCTCGGGATTGGCGAGCAGGAAATGTTTGAACGAATTCAGTTGAAAGTCAAGCTGAAAGATGGAAGTGAGAAAATTATATCAGACTTGTATGCGGAGCAGGGAGACGTCAAGCTTAAGAATTCAAATTTTGCGGAAATAGAGCTGGAATACAATCGAAATGAATATGATGCAAATGGTGAATTGAAAGAGGGAGACAATAAAATTACGGTTAAATATCGCGAATATACGACCGTGTTAAATCCAAATTACGATCCGGAAACGGATTACGAAGACGAGCAGTATATGGATAAACTGGTGAAAACACTGGAAACCAGTTTTAACGTGAAAGGTGTTGTCTTTGAGGGTTATGATCCACCGTTAGAAAATGACAAGGAGATGAATAGCGAAATATCGCGGTTTGGAAACGAAATCCTTTTTTCCAATAACGAACTCTGGAAAGCGCCAGTGGCAAGTATTCGATATACGAAAAAAAATAATATCAAAGGCATAGCAAAAGAAGTGTACAACAATATGTATTTAGACACTTCGGGAAATCTGACGATTGAAAACCTGAAAGGAGAGACAATCCATTCCTTTGATAATGTAAAAGATTTTCAGTCCGACTATATCCTTCAGGATAACGGAAGATTGACAAGTATTGAACGGTACGCTGGTTGGGACAGAGATAAGAACGAAGGCCTGGAAACTGAGGTAGTTGCGGAAGATGTGAATGATTGTTATGTCAGACCTGGGTTAGAGGGAGATTACTATACTGTAAATAAAGATGGAATTCCATTTTTTTATGAACAGGATTATGATTGGGAAACTGACCAGCCAAAAAGAGTACGATGGCAAATGGACGACGTAAAAGTTGCCGCCATTGTGGATAATCCTCTAAGCGACTGGGAGGATGGAGATGTTTCCTATTTAACCCAAAATCACGAACTGAAAACTTTTTGGATAGAATATCCGCAAGATGAAGAGGGAGAACCGACAGGCGAGGAGATCCCGAGAAATAAATTGCTGAAAGAAAATATTATATCCATTATGGAATACTTCGCGATTGGAGCAGATGGGAAGACCTATTCTGTTGCGGATGGAAGAAAATTGCTGGACAGCAAAATGGTCGCTTGTAAAACGACAGATCGTGGGGCTTTTGCTGCGGATGAAAAAGGAAATCTATATCTATATACAGAAACCTGGAAATATCCAGAGGGTTCCGATGATGGGAAATATGTAATGGAATTGACGAAAGTAACCGATAATTTTGGTTCCTTTTCTCATTACGGATATTATGATAAGTCGGGAAAGCAGCATGGCCTTCCGGAATATTATGAAGACGATAATGAAAATATTGTGATAGAAGAAAATACATCTCTGGAATGGCCTCTTGAAGAAGATGGAACCGTATATTCAGGAAGCTACAAAATACTTACGAATGTAGTAAGCGTTGGAACGGTAGAAGGATCCGATACACTCATTATGGGAAGAAAAGATGGGACAATCTGGCTATTCGATCCGACTTCCCGTTTTACAGAGAACCGTAAACGGATTGCGAAACCGCAGAAATTTTCACAGGAATTGCTAAATGAAGTTTTTGATATGAAAACGAAGGATATCAGCGCTTTAAAATTTGAGTACCAAACAGAAGTTCCATATAACGAAGATGAGCAGGGGTACTGTCCGAAGGTGACGATTTGGGATGGGGAAAAAGTGCTGACAAGAGGGCTGGATTATACGGTAACTTATCAAAATAACGATGCGCCGGGACAGGCGAAGATGATCGTTAAAGGGCAAGGGGCATATAAAGGTACGAAGACTTTGTCTTTCACCATTTTAAAACCAGAACAGAAGCCGACCACGCCGCAAAAACCCGCGAAACCAGTGACCAAAAAAGCCGCGGCAATTACTGCAAAGAGTTTCACCAAAACCTACGGCAACAAGCCATTCAGCCTGGGAGCAAAGGTAAACAGCGGCGGGAAATTATCCTACAAATCCAGCGATACGAAAGTAGCGACTGTAAGTAGCGACGGCCGCGTCATTCTTAAAGGCCCGGGCAAAGCGACCATCACCATTACCGCCGCGGCGACCGCGAACTACAATGGAGCGACAAAACGTATCACCATCACGGTAAAACCGAAAAAAGTAATCGGTCTGAAAGCAAAGAAAGGTAAAAAACGTATGACCGTGAGCTGGAAGCGGGATAAGAAAGCAACCGGCTACCAGATCACCTACGCCCAGAACATGAAGTTCAAAAAAGGCAAGAAGAACATCGCCATCAGCAAGAACAAGACCGTGAAGAGAACCATCAAAAAGCTGAAGGCGAGAAAAACGTACTATGTGAAGGTGCGGGCGTATAAGAAGGTTGGAAAGACAAAAATTTATGGGGCCTACAGTAAAGTGACAAAAATAAAAGTAAGATAATAGAGATTGTTAGGAAGCGTAGAAATGAAACAGATAATGAAAAGTGAGTTATATGTTATTGTAGCTTTGACTATGTTCATTTCTGTGATTTTATCACTGATGGGAACAGAAAATGTTAATGCAAAGGAGGAATCTTTTATGGTTTATCCTGTAGTTGGTGGGAATATCTATTTTGATTCGTCTACAGGAACAATTATAGATTGTGATTCGGGGGTGACAGCAGTGACGATACCAAACGATATAGATGGAATCCCTGTAGTAGCAATCGGAAAAGAAGCTTTCTATCTTTGTGATGAGCTGAAAACAGTAACGATGAATAATAATGTGTCAACAATTGGCAAGAGGGCTTTTGCAGAATGTACTTCATTAGCAAATGTAAGTTTTGCAGAAGGATTAAAAAATATCGAGGCATCAGCATTTATACATTGTGACGCATTAGCGGATATGATAATTCCAGATAGTGTAGAAAGCATAGGAGATGATGTATTTAGAGACTGCGATAATTTGAAGCACGTTACTTTTTCAAAAAGTATAAAAAATATTGGAAGTAATCTTTTTCATCTCTGTAGCAATTTGAAGAGAATTGATGTAAATGAAGATAATCCTCAATATGCTTCAATAAGTGGCGTACTAGTAGATAAAATTAAAAGGGAGTTATTATTTTATCCAGCGGGAAAGTCTGACACAAGTTATCGTATCCCGGATGGAATTGTCAATGTTGGGAAAGAAGCTTTTTATGAATGCAATAACATTAAAAGGATATTTTTGACAAATAGTATGAAAAGTATTGGAGAAAATGCCTTTTTTCAAATGAATAGTTTAGAAGAAGTTATAATGCCGGATTCGATAGAAAAAATAGGGTCAGGTGCTTTTTGGGGATGTAAAAGTTTGAAAGACGTCAAGTTACCTAATAGTGTAACGGAAATTGGAAATGGAGCTTTTTTAGGATGTTTGGGGTTGACTGATATTATTATTCCAGACAGTGTAGTATGTATAAAGTCCGGAGCATTTTCGGCATGTCGAAATTTAGTTAATGTAGAAATATCAGAGGGTGTAACTACTATTGGAGCAAATGCATTTTATGAATGTATAAGATTGAAAAAAGTGGAAATTCCTGAAAGCGTAACGATGATAGGAGAAGATGCGTTTGCGTATTGTGATAGTCTTAAAAAAGTTACGATACCGTCTAGTGTACAAAGCCTTAGTGCGGATGCTTTTTGCAGTTGTAGGGAATTAACAAACATTAGTGTAGAAACGAATAACTCTAGATACATATCGCTTGATGGAGTTCTATTTAATAAAGCGAAGACAACATTAATGGCATATCCAGCAGGAAAGCCGCAAGGCCACTATACAATACCAGAAAGTGTAAATTGTATTTCAGAAAAAGCATTTCGTGATGTGAAATATTTAAAAGATGTAATTATTCCAGAAGGTGTAAAAAAGATTGGGGCATATACTTTTTTAGGTATGAAAAACTTAAAGTGTATTGTAATTCCACCAAGTGTGATAGATATTGATATATATGCATTTAAGAGAGGAAGCGAAATTAAATCGTTTGTCATATATGGAATAGAAGGCTGTTTTGCTCAAACTTATGCGGCAGAAAAAGAAATTTCATTTAAAACAGTAGATGAATATATAGGTATATATTCCGTCACGTTTGATGCAGCCGGTGGAACCGTTGATGTTACAACAAAAGATGTCACATCAAAAGAACTATATGGCGAACTTCCTGTCCCCAAAAGAGAAGGTTATATTTTTGATGGTTGGTACACCGAGCGAGAAGGTGGAATGAGAATTACTAGCGAAACGATAGTAAATCTTACCGATAATCAGACGTTATATGCGCATTGGAATAAAGAAGCTATAGATATTGGAGAACTTACATATAGTAGCATACCTGCTAAAGTATATACAGGAAAGCCGCAGACTCCATTGCCTGTGCTAAAGGATGGGAATTATGTTTTGCAGAAAGGGAAAGACTATACGATTTCTTATGAAAATAACATTAATGCAGGAACTGCCAAAATAATTTTTACGGGTATAGGTAGCTACAGCGGAACTGTTATAAAGAATTTTACGATAAAAAAAGCAGAGCAGATGATTCATACAAAAGCATGTATCAAAACATATGGCAATAAGCCTTTCAGCTTGAGGGCAAAAGCTAAAACAAAGTTGTCCTACAAATCCAGCAACACTAAAGTCGTAGCTATCGGCAACACTGGTCGCGTAACCCTAAAAGGCCCGGGAAAAGCGACCATCACGATCACAGCGGCGGCGACTGCGAACTACAATGGAGCGACAAAACATGTAACTATCACCGTGAAGCCGAAGAAAACCGTGGGTCTGAAAGTGAAAAAAGGCAAGAACCGCATGACCGTAAGCTGGAAGCGGGATAAGAAAGCTACTGGCTACCAGATTGCTTACGCCCAGACCAAAAGGTTCAAAAAAGGGAAGAAGAACATCACTATCAGTAAGAACAAGACTGTGAAAAAAACCATCAAAAAGTTGAAAGCCAGGAAAACTTATTATGTAAAAGTTCGGGCGTATAAGAAGGTTGGAAAGACAAAAATTTATGGGGCCTACAGTAAGATGAAGACAATAAAGGTAAAGTAAAAGGAGGACAAAATGAAAAAGAAAGTTAGTATTTTAGTAGCACTGGTTATGTTGCTTACTACCTTTGCGGTACCGATATCTGCCTATGGGAAAGAGCAAAAAGTACAGGCTTATGCATTTCATGAGCATTATTTTATTTCAACAGAGGATTACGAAGAAGATGAAATTCGTCTTGATATGAATGAAAGCATTCAATTGTATTTGAATTATGCAACGGAAGTAGATAATCAGCAGTTCAACAGTCTGTCAGAAGTATCACCGGACTGGTATTGGGAAAGTGCGAATCCCGATATTGTAAAAATTTCGGAAGATGGCATGGCAAGTTATGTTTCCGAGGGAATCGCAAAAATTTTAGTAAATGATGAAAAAGGGATGGAACAGGCCAGTATTAATCTTTTAGCCGGAGATGTGGAAGCTAAAAAGTATTCGATTACGCGGGTGAATGGTGAGTTTCAAAAGAATCCCTATGAATATAACGGCGATGATGAGGAAATGCTGTATGCGCAGATTGACGTAGGTGAGACAATTAATCTGAAAATTGATAGTAACCGTGATAGTGACCAAATCGTTCAGACAGACTGGGAATGGGACTCTAGTGATTATGATGAGGAAATGATTCAATTGGGAGAGCCTACAGAGGAAGGAATAGCAATAAAAGGGATTGCAGATGGTGTAGTGACAATATATGCATATAATAATTATTACGATGGATATACAAGCGATATAACATTATATGTTGGAGATGCGTGTAGCTATTATGTGGCTGATATGGAGGAGAAAGCAACGGGTTGGAGATATATGGACATCGGAGAATCGCTGACGCTTGGAGTTCTAACTGTTCCAACAAAGAATGTAGAGGCTGCCAAATGGGAATGGTATATTGAGGAAAATGTAACTTATCCGGGAGAAGTCAGCCTTAAAAATAATACATTGACAGCCTTAACCCAAGGTGATGTGTCTATTGGCGCAGCCCACCCTGATATCGTAGGAGAAAGGAATTCATTGGAACTGCAGATTGGTTATGACGATTACTGGGGGGCCGATGCAGATTATAGACTTTATCCGCAGAATCGAACAGCAAAACTAAGAGATTGGTATGGACTTGAGGATCCGGGGGTTAAAGTGACGGTTCCGGTAACCATTACAGTAAATGCAGATTACTGTTTCCGTCCAGGGACTTATACGGTTACTGCAATTGGGAAAGGAGCAATCTGCAACAGCAGAACGAAAAGTGTGGTAGTACCAAACACCGTTACAACCATCGAAGATTATGGGGTTGGTTATGAGCGTGTCTATGACGACAATGGCGATGATCGTTATCTGAAAATAGCAGGCTTTACTATCTATGGCTACTCAGATACTTCTGCGGCTGCAAAATACGCAGCAAAAAATGGAATCAAATATGTGAATTTGGCATCAAACCCAGTCGTTAAAAAAAACGCGGCAATTACAGCGAAATCCTTCATCAAAACCTACGGCAATAAGCCATTCAGTCTGGGAGCAAAGGCAAATAGCGGCGGTAAGCTGACCTACAAATCCAGCAGCACAAAAGTCGCGACCGTCAGCAGCACCGGCCGCGTCACTCTTAAAGGACCGGGCAAAGCGACCATTACTATCACCGCTGCAGCGACCGCAAACTACAATGGAGCCACAAAACGCGTCACCATCACCGTAAAGCCGAAGAAAATCACGGGCCTGAAAGTGAAAAAAGGCAAGAAACGCATGACCGTAAGCTGGAAGCGGGACAAAAAAGCAACCGGCTACCAGATCACTTACGCCCAGAACAAGAAATTCAAAAAAGGGAAGAAGACGATTACCATTAGCAAGAATAAGACCATCAAACGGACAGTGAAAAAGCTGAAAGCAAGGAAAACTTATTATGTAAAAGTTCGGGCGTATAAGAAGGTTGGTAAGACGAAGATTTATGGAGCTTACAGTGGGACGAAGAAAGTGAAAGTTAGGTAAGTTTTTTGCAACCTTAGGATTAATAGATGAATCCGAATATCGAATAGAGGTAAGGAAATGAAGCGTAGAACGAAGGGATACAAGGTGCGTTGGACCGCAGGTATCATTACTCTTTTTTTGTCGATGAGCATTATAGGTCCAACAAATACGGTGATTTCTGATGCAGCATCTTATTCGCAGGGAACTACTGAAAATCAACAAGAAGTTGAAAAAAGGAATTTTTCCGATAAAGATATATTATTAAAAACTAAATCTGTAGAAGGGACGGAAAAGAAGAAAAAGACGTCTGAATTTAAGGCGGATTTAAGTGCAAACGAGAATTCCACAGACGATGCACCCATAGAAATTTGGACGAGGGAGGATTTGGAAGCAGTAAAAGATAATCTTCATGGAAATTACAAACTTATGAAGGATATTGATCTAAAGGGGGAAGATTGGACTCCTATAGAAGGAGCTTTTTACGGAACGTTTGATGGTAACCATTATGTTATAAAAAATATGCAAATTAATATAAAAAGTGCTAAAAGTAGATTGAAGGCAGGGTTGTTTGAACAGAATAGTGGAGATATCAGCAATTTAGGTATAGAAAGCGGAAGTGTAACTATTCGGTCTACCGAAAAGCAGGAATATAGTTCGGATTTATGGTGTGGAGGTATTGCGGGGTATCAATATAGAGGCACCATAAGAAATTGTTATAATAATGCGGATGTTACTGCTAAAGGACGGGCTGTAGCAGATACATATCAATATGTTTCTGCAAGTTCATTTTGCCAAGTAGGAGGAATTGTAGGATTAGATGAATATGGAACGATAGAGTGTTGTTATAATACGGGGAAGATTTCAAGTGATGCATATTCACGATATTCGTTACATTCGTCAAGTGGAGTTGCAAGAAGTGGTGGTATTGCCGGAGCTTGTGATTCTGGAAAAATTTTAAATTGTTATAATATTGGTGAAGGAACGTCAAATGCGTATGCATATTATTCAAGCAATGTTGGCTCTCATTGTGGTGGAATTGTTGGATTAGCATTAAATATGACATTAAATAATTGTTATAATATTACTAAAATGCAAGCAACTTCGGATTTCTTTGAAACGGGGAGTCGAGCAGTATCAATGTATACGGGAGGGGTTGTAGGTCGAGATTCCAACTCAAAGCTTCAGAATTGTTATTATAGTCGTGATGCCATAGGGACAACATTAGTAGGGACAGCATTATCTCGGGAAGAGATGAAGCAGAAAGAGTTCTATGTAGGATTTGATTTTGACACATGTTGGGAATTTAATACATCAATAAGCCAATATCCGATTTTACAAGGAATAACGAATGCGTCCCCAAGACCAGGCTACAAACCCGTAGAAGATGTCAACATGACCACTCCCGGTGACTCCGGCTCCATTCGACTGTTCCAGGATACAGGGGGAAGTATTGGAACCGCCCCAATCGCGAAAATTTTCCCAGGTGATTACAGCCTGAAATTTCCGATGATTCAAACCGGGGTTGCAAAGGAAAGTATGGAAGACGGGACATATAAATATAAAATGACCATTGGCCTAGATGAAAATATGGCCTTTGGATCTGCCAAAGCATGGGACAATCTGAAAAAAGATTTTGCAGACGCAAAAAAGAATCTGAATCGGATAAACACCTTAAATACGCTGATGAAAAAATGGGGCGCTTCCAGGGGATCTTTTAACCTGACAAAATCTTTCAAAGCAAAACCCGATATGGAAGTAGCCGGATATTACGAGGCGATCTGTGATGAAAACGGCAGAGTCATTTCCGACAGCGGCGGAGTACTGCTGTCGGCCAAATGGAGCGCAAGTACGACCAATCAGTTTCTTGCAGGACCGATACCCCTTTACCTGGAACTGGGAGGAAGCTTGAAAGCAGTGGGAAAAGGTGGGTTGGAAAGAACCCTGCAGGATTCCAATCTTTCCCTGACCGGAACGGTTACCGTATCGCCGGGACTCTCGCTGGAAGGAGGAGTGGGAGTCAGCGGGGTTGCTACCGTCGGTGCGAAGGGGGATGCGGATGTAGCGATTCAATTAGTGCCATGGTCAAAAGGGACCTTTCATGGAGGGGCATCCATCACTGCAAAATTGATTTTTGTCTTTGACTGGGAGTATTCTGTGCTGAAGGTAACCTGTCCTATTTGGGATAACACCCGGCAGGCAAAAATAGCTGCGTTTTTCACGGATGAGGCAGCGATTAAAGAGCTTTCCCTGACCGACCGAAGCTATCAAGAATATACGACCCAATGGAAAGGACAGCCGGCATCCGCTAAAAACAGCAGGAGCCTCGCAAGAACACAGAGCGGGGATTCCGGAGCAGCGGCCTGGGAACTGCAGGGGTATGTTCTTCCGGATACGATTCCTCAAATGAAACAGGCAGGAGACGATACCGTTCTGGTGTTCCAGTCCAATGACGCGCAGCGGAATACGCAGAACAGTACGAAGCTGATGTATTCGGTTTATGACGGAAGCGCCTGGTCCCAGCCAAAGGCGCTGTGGGATAATGGGACACTGGATACCTTTGCGGATCTGGAACAGGTCGGTGAGGATTTGTATGTGGTCTGGCAGAAATGCAGAGAACCTCTGACCGGAAGCGATGTTAGCGAACTCAGCCAGCAGGCGGCGAAGTCCAGCGAAATCTGCTGGGCAAAATACGATCCGGAAAAGAAGGTCTTTGATACTCCTCAGTATCTGACCGATAATTCCCTTCCGGATACCATGCCGGTACTGGCAGAGGACGCAGAGACTCCGACCGTAATGTGGGTGCAGAACAACAAAACGGATCTGACCGGACTGAGCGGAACGAAAACCATTTTTACTTCTCAGCTTACCGGAACTCAGTGGAGCGAACCGGAAAAGATGGGAGAAACCGATGCATATCTTTCTCAGCTGGTGGGAATTTCTCAGGGCGGAACAGAAAAAGCCGCTTATCTGGGGAGCCCGGCCAGTGGCGGACTGCCAGCCGTATATCTGGCAGAAAACGGTACGGAAACCCAGATCGCGAAGTCGGAAGAAACACCGATTTCGGGATTGGACTGCGGAGATGGCGCCATTACCTACAAAAAGGATGGAGTTTTGGAGCAGTATCAGATTGCCGATGGAACCCTGTCCAAATGGAAAGCAGGCCAGTCGCAGGCGGTAGGAAGCAATGCGAGAATCTATTCGCTAAATGGCAAAGAAACCCTTCTCTGGATGACCAATGAAGGGGATGGATGTACCTTCTACGCATCTGTGAAAACGGAGGAGGGGTACAGCGAGCCGGTCGAAGTGTATCAGAAGAAAAACCTGCAGGGAAATTATTTTACCGCGCAGCCCGCGAAAACGGGAGGCTGGGAGATCGTCCTGAATGCTTCGGAGACAGCAAACGAAGAGAAAACCTCCCTCTATTTCATTCAGACGGAAAGCCAGCCAAAAGTGGAACTGGAAGACGTGGTTCTGAATGAAAATGAGATGGAAGATGGGAACCAGCCCTTCGCGTATTCGGTAACCAATGACAGTGAAGAAACGATTACCCGGTTCCAACTGACCGTGAAGGACGGGACAAAGGTGCTTGTGGACAAAACCATATCCCAAAGGATTTTACCGGGAGAAACGGTCTATCTGGAAGATACCGTGGATCTAAGCGGTGTGAAAGAAACGGCGAATCTGACGATTCAGGCCATGGCTCCGGGACAGATCGATTCGGAAGGCAGCAGCCGAGAGCAGACAGTGCAGATGGCAGATTTGGAAGTGGCAGTGGAAAAGACGGTATTGGACAAGTCCGTTCGCTTTACCGTCACGGTGACCAATACAGGAAAGGTGGCTTCCGATGGAGATGTGATCCTGTACGGTGACGCGGAAGGAAACCGAAAGATCGCAAGCCGGCATTTTGATTCCATTGATCCGGGAGAAGCCGCAACGGTGGAACTGGAATATCCGGTTTCCAGCATGATCTTCCAGGAGGACGAAAGCGCCTACTGCATGGTGCAGACGGTGACGGATAAAGAGGAATTTAATGCGGACAATAACACCTATTACGGAGCGACCTATCTGTGGGAACTGCCGGAGGATAATTTCCAGATCGCGGGATTTGCCTTAAGTGGAGCTGAAGGAACTTATACTTATACCGGAAAAGCGATTCGACCGGCAGTAACAGTAAAAGGACTGACTGCAGGGAAGGATTATACGGTATCTTATCAGAACAATGTCAATGCCGGAACAGCCCAGGTGGTGGTAACCGGGATCGGCCGGTATCACGGAACGATGGTGAAGGAATTTACCATTCGGAAAGCATCCCAGACCGTGGCAGGAAAATCCTATACCAAGACCTACGGGAATCGCGCGTTCAGCCTGGGGGCAAAAGCGAAGACCAAGCTGAGTTATACGTCCAGCAATACCAAGGTGGCAACGGTCAACAGTGCTGGAAAGGTTACATTAAAGGGGCCGGGTAAAGCGACCATCACCATCACCGCCGCAGCAACCGCAAACTACAATGCAGCAAGCAAGAACGTTACTATCACGGTGAAGCCGAAAAAGGTAGCGGGCCTGAAAGTGAAAAAAGGTAAAAAGCGTATGACTGTAAGCTGGAAACGGGATAAGAAAGTCACCGGTTATCAGATTACTTACGCTCAGAACAAAAAGTTCAAAAAAGGGAAGAAGACGATCACCATTAGCAAGAATAAGACCATCAAACGGACAGTGAAAAAGCTGAAAGCAAGGAAAACTTATTATGTAAAAGTTCGGGCGTATAAGAAGGTTGGCAAGATGAAGCTTTATGGGGGTTATAGCAAAGTGAAAAAAGTGAAGACCCGTTAGTGCAAAGGAGGACGGAGTTCATGAAAGCCAAAATTGAGATATATAACTATGTTGCGGCATTCTTGCTATTGCTGTCGGCATGGCTCTTTGTCTGCCTTCAACCGGTCTATGGGGCAGAAGATACAATTAATGGGAATGAGGATCCTTATTTCAAAAACCGTACAAAAGCACAGATAACGGAGAGATGGGAAAGTTCTAAAATACAGAAAAGAGATTCCATTTATGAGGAGGGGAAAGAACCATCTTTTACCGCGCCATATTCGGGAGGTGTGGTAAAGCAGGAGGTGTTGGATAACGTTCTCAATAATTTGAACTATTACCGCTGGCTGATTGGATCACCGGAGGTTACAAGAAAACCAATACAGCGTCAGGATTTGCAGGATGCGGTTGTATTACAGATTTTAAGCCTGAATGCGGGAAACCCTCTGACTCACTGGATTTCGGAGTATTATGAAAAGCCTGCGGATATGTCCCAGGAGTTTTATGACAGCGGAAATGAAGCGGATCATAATATCATCAGCACCTACTATTATACTTCCGCAGTAAGTGGTTTTTTCGGAGAAAGCTATTTTACCTATACAGCAGGGCATCGGACAGCCCTGCTGTCTCCGAATGTCAGCCGGGCAGACTTTGGATTAGGCGAAGTTACATATGGCTCAACAGGCGGAAGCTCCAGCCAATATGATGTTATGGAGCCTGATTTTGCGGCTTATCCTGCTCCGGGCTACTTCCCCGCACAGGATTTTGCCAGTGCGTCAGACTGGGATATTTATCTGAATCAAACGTTTTTTTCGGATCAGTTTGATCAGGCTGTAACCGGAACGATTACCTGTCTGGATACAAATCAAACGTGGACTTATTCAGAAGAAAAGGGGAATTTAGCCAATGGTGGAAGCGGATTTCATCTGAAAGCCCCAGAAAAAAGCTTTACAAATTATGAAGTGTTGTGGTCAAGCGTTTTTGTAACACTTATGGCTAAAAAATATCGATTTATGCAATTCGAGCTTGATATGGTGTTTGATACCCATTGAAACTATGAGGGCGCACATGATTATATGTGA
>NZ_JACRYT010000023.1 GCF_014333425.1 Zhenpiania hominis
CATCGATATCAGAAATCCCTCCGGAATATGCTTTCTCCAATATTTTGTTGATGAGTTTTTTTGCGATTTGTTGTATAATTGTTTCCATAAGAGACCAGTTCCTTTCGTGAGTTTTTGTGATGAAAACTATTTTATCATTTTGGAACTGTCTCTTTTTAGTTCTCTCTCAAAAATTCCACAATTATTTTACACTATCAAGACTTCCATCAGTGGAAGCAAGACCTGGGTGGACAACAGCAACAAATATCAGACCAGACCGGGCGAGCTGGAACTGACTCTGACCCGTCAGATTCAGGGCGGCGAGCCAGAAACCGTAAAGGTTGAACCGACCTGGAAAGATACAAATACGAATGAGTGGACATTTAACTATGCAGATCTGCCGAAAGCGGATGAGAATGGCAATGTGTACACTTACACCGTGAAAGAAACAATTCCGGCTGCGGGTGGCGATGACCGCTACGCTGCTTCCAACGAAGGAACCGCGAATGCGGATTATGAGCTCACCAACACTCTGACCGGTAAAACGGAAGTTTCCGTAAGCAAGACCTGGAAAGACGGCAGCGACGCGGAAGATACACGACCGGGCGAAATCACCATACAGCTCTACAAGACGCTGGATGGAGACAAAGAAGAGCAGCCGGTAACAGGAGATAATGGAAAGGTTACGTTAAACAGTGGTAATGGATGGCAGCATACATGGAAGGAACTTCCGAAATATGAAGATGGAAAGCTGATTCACTATACGGTAAAAGAAATTGCGGCAGATGGAACAACCGCTCTTGAAGAAAACGGTGCTTACGATAAGAACTACATCGTAAACTACGGCGGAACACAGGCGGACGACTATACCATCACCAACACGCTGGTTACTTCTCAGACCGTAACGAAGCTTTGGGAAGGCGATGATGAAGCAGATTTAGAGAACACGGTTGATCGACCGACGAACATCACAGCGCAGCTTTACGCGAAGATCGGAGACGGAGAGGCGAAGCCGGTAAATGGTAAAACGGTTAAACTAAATAAAGATAGCGGATGGACCCACACCTGGACGAACCTGCCGAAGTATGATGGTGATAACCTGATTCACTATACGGTAAAAGAGCTGGATGCGGATAACAAACCGGTGGATCATGAAGGTGCGTACAATGACGATTACACCGCGTTTTACGCGACCGATTCGGAAACCGGAGAAGTGACGATTACCAACTACCACCAGCCGCCTCAGTACATGTACCTGGGTCAGGTGGAAATCCGCAAGGATGTTGTGGTAAATGACGCGGAAGGAAATCCGCAGCCGCAGAAAGTAACTGACACCTTCTATGTAGCCTTGTTTGAAGATGAAGAGCTGACGACCATGGCAACCGATTATGACGGCAACAAAGCTATGAAAGCGATTGAGTTTAACGGCGAATCTTCTAAGGCGGTGACCATCGACAATATGCCGGTAGGTCCGACAACACATCCGGTTACCTATTATGTAGCGGAAGTGGATAAAGACGGAACCCCGGTTGATAACAGCTTCAAGTACCAGGCGACAGTGACAAAAGGAAAAATCAGTCTTGACATCAAGCATCTTGATAACAAGGAGGATCCGGCAGTCATTACTAATGCCTTTGGTAACATCCTCGCCAGCATCGGCGGGACTAAGACCTGGGCGGATGAAGACGCAAGCGAGCGTCCGGCTTCCATCGAGGTAATCCTGCAGCAGAACGGTCAGGACTATGTGGACGCCAACGGCGACAAGTACATTAAGACGGTAACCGCGGCGGACAACTGGACCTACACCTTTGAAAATCTGCCGGAATACGATGAAGACGGAAAAGCTTACCAGTACTCTGTCAAAGAAGGATACGTAGACGGCTATACTCCGGAAGTAACCGGAATGGATATCCGGAACATTCAGGACTACGAAGGTTACTACTATGAAGGAACCGTCCGCATTACCAAGCAGGTGCTGCTGAAGGGCGATGACTACAATGTAAAAGACGTGTATTACGCGGGTATATTCAACGACAAGGATTATAAAGATCCGCTGACAAATGATGACGGCTCTCAGTATATTGTGCCGCTGGTACTGGAGGATGAGAGTGAAACAACGGTGGAAATCACAGTGCCGTTTAACAAAGAGGATTCCGCGGAATACTATATCACCGAAGTCGATGAAAACGGCGTTCCGGTGAAAGACGCCAAAGGTTTGGAATACAAAGCGTCTGTAAAGGGCGGCAAGGTAGTTCTCGATACAGAGGATACCGAAGGCGATGTGACAATCGTCAACTCTTACGACAAAGAAAAGAAAGGCAACCCGAACGCTCCGAATACATCGGATACCCCGGGCGGCAGCGGAACCCAGACCGGCGACAACAGCAATATGACCCTGTTGATTCTGACTATGCTGATGGCTCTCACCCTGATGGGAGTTCTGGCTCTCGGCAGAAAGCGGAAAAAGTCCTGAAAAAATCATAAGTTAATACCATAAGAATCTTTTTCAAAGAAGGGGCAAGCCACATTCCTGTGACAGCCTCTTCTTTTATTGAAAATCTGCCCTGTTCCCTTGCCTGCCCCCATTCGTCCCAAACTGAACGGATTTTCAAGATTTAGGACGAATTTTTCCCGTTTTCGCGCCCTGTAACCCGGGAACCTGCCCGGATCGCCCCGCATCCTCGATTCCCAACCCCTCTAGCCCACAAATTTTGTACCAAATCTCCGGTTTTTAACCTGTTTCGGACGGAGCCCCCCGGACGGAAACGTGAAAAAACCAAAAAACAAAAAAGAAAAGGGCCCCTGCCTGGCAAGCCGGGGCTCTTCCCTGTGCTATATAAGCAATATTGTAAGTCAGAAGATGACAAAATCAGAGGCTCTTCACATATTCGTGAAGGGGCTTTATCATGTACTGGCTGTAAGGCAGCTTATCCGTACTGATGTAGCCCGCCTCAGCGTCGATCAACTGAGGCAGCCGGTTTAAAATCGTAGCGCATGTCAGCTCTACTGTTGCCGGTCTGTTGACAATAACTGTCGTATCCGGCTCCCCGTAAAGAGTCCATTCATTCTTATCAAACTCTTCCGGCGCGTATACTTTTCCGATACATTCCGTTTCCAATGTGATGCCTTCGGCAGTTTCGGTCGTTACAATCGCGGACATTCCTGTAGCATCGCCTGCCTTAATGGTCATACCCAGTGTTTCAGAATGCAGGTCTTTTTCATAAGTGTGCGGCACGCATTTCTGCGTCTGAGAAGTAATGGTCAACCCCAGCTTACTGCAGAGCCAGCCATTCTGATTCCACATGTAAGACGGGATGTACTCTCCTTTTTCCACCAGACTCCCGATTTCGTCCGAAGACAGGGAGTTGTAATTGCCAATCTGTTTTTCAAATTCATCCAACGTCAGACCGGCTCCGTGGCCTTGAGCCAGCGCGATCCCGTAGTCTTCCACGTTGTAGCTGCTGCTGCCCTTTATCTTTGTGATGTGAGCGGAAGAAGCCGCCAGATTGGTAATCATTGTGCCCCAGAAAAGATCCGGATAGCCGCTGCCGCACAGCGTACAGCCATGTTCCTTTGCGAGAGCGTCCAGTTCCTTTGTGATGTCAGGAGAAGAATTCCATGGATAAAGGGACTCTTCACAGGTGGAAATGGCATTGACGCTGTTCTTCGCGCAGACGGAAAATGCTTCCTTCAGCTCAGCCATTGTACTGCGGGTGGCAATCACACACACATCCGGCTTTGTTGCCTTCAAAATGGCGTCCGCCTCATCCGCCGGGGAAATTTTCACTCCCACCGGATCGCATCCAATGACACTGCTTACGTCTTTTCCGATAATTTCAGGGTTCATATCGAAAGCAGCTACAAGCTCCGCGCCTTTATCCAGCACATACTGCATCAGATATTTGCTCATTTTTCCGCACCCGTACTGGGCAACTCTTACTTTACGTTTCATAGTAAGACCTCCTTTTATTGGGACAATCACTTACTTAAAAGTATAAACAATAAACGAGTATTTGATACGCGTATCTTATGCTGTTTTCCTATGATACTGTCAGTATAAAGGTTATACTAACTATAAAGTCAAGTGTTTTTTAAAATTATTTTTTGGATACAATGGGAATTTCGATTTTATAAAACATATTCCGCTGATCATCCTCAAAGACCGGAAATTCCACCAGCACCTCGCACATGTAGTCCCCGCACACCTCAAAGCCGCTTTCCTGAATCCGATCCAGCAGCCTGCGCGCGTTGTCCCGTTCCGCGTAAAAATCGTCTGAACAGATACAGTAGTACATGGCGGCAGGGATTTTTTCCGGCTGAAAGGATTCGTCTTCCGGATCCACAAAGAGAAATACTTCATGGGCGGAAAACGTGCCGTCCAACAGATCCTGCCGCCGCATAATCGTCCCGACATTGCAGAAATAGCTCATAGCCAGGTCATTATTCGCAAGATGCATCTTCAGCTCCCGCAGCATATACTCGTAGCCGGTGTAGTCCTGATCAAAAAAATCCTTCTCAGAAGTATAACGGTAAATATAGCGTTCCGAAATATACTCCATGAACATCTGTCCGTCCTTGGGAAGGGCGTCGTACTGCCTGTAGTTCTCCAGGGTTCTGGAGATGGAGCGCTTTCTCCGGTTCAGATCTTCAATCTGCCGGTCAATTGCGCCGTTCTGCTCCTGAAGAAACTGTTTGATGCTTTCTGTATTTCCTTCCTCCAGCTGCTGGCGGATCTGCTTGAGGGTCATGCCGTAGTCCTTCATGTACTGAATCATGTCCAGCCGCGCGGATTGGATGATGTGATAATAGCGATATCCGGTATTGGGATCGGTAATCATTGGGGTCAGCAGCCCTTCCCGATCATACAGCCGTAGCGTCTGCTGAGAAATCCGGTTTAATTTTGCCATCTGACCGATGGTTAATCTTTGCAGGTCCATAAAAACCTCCTAAATGTTTACTCTTGATGTAAGGTTATAATTCATTATAACCGCCAGAAGAGAAAAAAGAAAGTCTTGCCTGACTTTAGCTTCATCCGGCAAGCACAGGATATTGCAGGATAACCATTACATGCCTTCTATCATGCTATTCCTTTCTTTCGGGCAAAACAAAACGACAGATTTTTTTAAGGGACTCCATATCCTTATGATAGTGCCCTGATATAACACAAATAGCAAATATCCCGTATATAGAATACAGATATTTATTTCTTTAATTTTGCTTTTAATGTTTTTAGGATATCATCTACATTTTCTGCATTTGCGACATTTTCATATTCTTTTCCAAAATCAATCAAAATTTCTTTCGACTGCTTTTCTTCCTCCTTTACAGACGAATATATTTCTTCAAATTTACCATTCTTCATCGCGTCTTCAATAAATAGCTTCGAATTTTCAGGGAATTCGTCCCAGCCACCATACAAACTTTCAACGGCTTCATTAATTCTGTCCAAAGTAATTGATTCGCCATCATGTTCATGGGCCGCTAAAACTCCGATAATATCTGATAAATCATTTTTATACTTTCTTCCTGCACGAAGTTTCATAGCAATGAGATATTCGCCCTTAATCGAGCGTACCGTAACAACATTTGCAAATGTTCTATAATAAACAGATATTTCATCCAATTTCGGTGAGTAGGATCCGGTTCGCATAAAATCATTATTGATCCATTTATTCGGCAGTCCAAATCTGTCTCCAACACGATTAATCGCCTCTTTCATGGAAGACGCGGCATGAATGATTGCGTCAATATCTGTTGTCATATCCCGAAAACCATAGTTTACAAGGATTGCCGCGCCGCCTGCCAGAACAATCTCAGCAGGCATATTTTTTCCTGCCACCCTTCGATATTCTTTCGCAAGCTCTTTCAGGTAATTATCTAAATTATCTTTCGTAAAACTGTTAGGTGACATTCCGTACCTCACTCTCTACAATGTTAAATTTTATAAACTCCGGTATGGATTCTTCCATAGCCTTGCGCTTTAAATTGTCATTCCGCGCGATGCGAGACGCGACCAATACGCTTGAGGGATATATGATTTTCTTAAGTTTCATATTCCGAAGATCATTATATTGCGCGCAAATCGGGATATCATTTACCCGGCTGACATAATCGAGCATTGCCAAAAGATACAGACATTCCGGATACCATTTCTTTCTGTGATATTTTCCGATTATATCTTCTTCTAATACCTCTACCACAAATGGGATATCGCCTTTTTCTTTCAGACTATGGCATATATTACTTTTGAAAAGCTCAAAATCTATACGGACTTCCAGGTATGGCTCAATTATGCTTTCCATTGACACGCCAAGCTCTTTTGCTATACGATAGATCGTTTCTGCGGAACACTTTTCAATTCGCGCCTTTCCATTACAAATATCATTGATTGTTGTGTATGGAATCCCACTGTTTTTAGCCAGACGATATTTTGTTATGTTTTTCTCTTTTATCAATTCATTTATCGTCATTTCGCTCCGCCTCCTTATATTGGTATTATAACGGTAAACCGATACAATATCAATGAGTTCATTGTTAATTTTATGCTCTTTTACATCTTTACATTCTTCTGCATAAATCGATTGCAAACGTAATTGGCTTTAAACATTGTATCATGACAAAAAATGCCGGCATTGCGGGGCAGGCCGCTTTTTGCCGCGTGGATACCTTGACAGCCGCGCTTGAAATCCTGTATATTACAGGCAGAAATCCACCAAAGAAGAGCGGACAGAAACGAGGTAACGTATTATGGAAAGATCGAATGGCAAAGGTCCCGTTCTATGCGAGAGAGAGGCGGGTACAGGTTTTAATATCTATAAAGTAAGAGGCAGCAGATATACAGCTGTTCTGGATGGAGGAAAAGTCAGCCATGACTTTCTGCGGGATACGGACTTTCTGATTCTGAATCGGTGCAGTCCGGATCGGATGGAAGGAATGCGGAACATTCTGGACCTTAATCCGGATATTCAGATAATAGGTACCAAAGTGACTTTGAACTTTACACAGGAATTTTTAGGGAGAACCTTTCAGAAGAGAATGATCCGGGATGGAGACTGCCTGGATCTGGGAGATGTAACGCTTCACTTTGTTTGTGTTCCCAACATAACATGGAGCAGGCATCAGAACCGGACCTGGAGAAAGGCCTATAAATTCCTTCAAATGCCCAACTGGCAGTGGATCGACAGCCTTTACACTTATATCCCGGAAGAAAAAACAGTTTTTTCAGGGCAGACATTCAGCGCAAAAGACGGCAGCCGGAGAACCATGTATCTGGAAGATCTCGCGCTTTTCCGGGAGCAGGTCAAAAAAGCCGTCGAGCGGATCCGGCAGCTGGACGCGGAGACGATCCGGCCGGAAAAGGGAAGGGCACTTTCTTTGCGAACCGCGGTGTCTGAATATCAGGAATGGATAGACGAACGAAACACGGAGACCGGAAACAAACAGGCGGTAGTACTTTACCGTTCCGATTTTGGATGCACGAAGCAGCTGGCAGAGTGGGTCGCGAAAGGAATTGAAAAAAACCGGGATCTTGAGGTAAGTCTGATTTCTCTTGCGGAATCGCCGGAGAATCTGAAGGATCTGCTGTATAGGGCAGACGGGATTGCCATGGGCGTCCCGACAAATCAGGAGGACTGCGAAAAAAGCATGCGGCTTCTGACCGCGGAACTGTCTCCTTCGTACTGCAGAGGCAAACTGGGAATGGCGTTCGGCTCCTTTTCTTATCAGCCCAAAGGAGTTTCCAATATGCTGCGGCGCATGGAGCAGCTGCAGATGCGGGTTCTGAAAGAGGACTTTTCCGTAAGATTTCAGCCCCAGCCTGAAGAACTGGAAAGGGCGGAATTCCTGGGTGAACATTTTGGAAAATGTATTTTGGCAGGAGAAGTGCTGCCGATTTTAGAAATGCCTGCGGAAGAACACATAAACCGGATCGAAACGAACCGCCGCTTTGTAATTATCGGAAATGGAGCCGCCGGGACAACCGCCGCGGAGGAGCTGCGCAAACGGGATCGGACCTGTACAATCGAGATAATCGGAGATGAGCCCCTGCCGGGCTACAACCGGCAGATGCTGACAAAGGGCGTTTTAAACGAAATCTCCCATAAAAATATGATGCTGCGTCCGAGGGATTGGTATGAGAAACAGCAGATCGACGTGACACTCCTCGCAGCCGCGGAGCGGATCGATCCGGACAAAAAGCAAGTTTTCCTTTCGGACGGAACAGACAGGCGCTATGACAAATTGATTATCGCTACCGGCGCGGAGCCTGCGATTCCCGATATCCGCGGAACGGAAAAGCAGGGAGCCTTTACGATCCACAAAGTGGAAGCAGTGGATAAAATGCGAACATATCTGCGTGAAAGTCAGGCGCGGGATATTGTGATCGCCGGAGGGGGAATCCTGGGAATGGAGACAGTCGCGGAGCTTTCCGGATCAGGAATGAATCTGACTATCGTGGACAGCGCGCCGTTTCTTATGGCTTCTCAGCTGGATCCGAAGGCCGGAGAACTTCTCGCGGAGGCAGTTGAAAAGAAGGGAATCCGGGTACGTGTCTCCGCGGAGATTTCGGAAATTCTGGGAGACGGGAGCGTGAGCGGCGTAAAACTGGAGTCGGGAGAAATCCTGAAAGCTCAGGCAGTGATCGTCTGCGCCGGGATTTGGGAAAATGGAAGAATCCTTCCGGAGAATCAGAGCGGAGCGATTGTGGTGGATGAAAAGATGCGGACCAAAGTGAAAGATGTTTATGCCTGCGGCGATTGCGCCGCTTTCCGGGGAGTCAACTACGGGCTTTGGACCCAGGCGGTGGAAATGGCAAAGGTTGCGGCGGCCAACGCGGCGGGGGAAGACGCGCGCTACCGACCTGTCGTGCCGGCAGTCACCTACGCGGGACTGGGACTGAGCCTCTTCGCCATCGGCGACACAGGAAAAGACAGAGAGGTATTTTATGCGGCCAAAGAACTGGACCTTCCACAGCAGAAGATTTATAAAAAGCTGTATTTCAGAAATGAGAAATTCTGTGGAGGTGTTTTGTTGGGAGATGTGGATATGGCGCCGGAACTGGTGAAAGCCTATGAGGAAAAAAGCGCAATTTCTGAATTGAAACTATAGAGTAAAAGGGCATGATCCCGTGGAATCATGCCCTTTTGCGGGAAAGGAGCCTGCAGAGCAGGCAGATAACGATCAAAACCGCAGTCAGTATCAGAGCCGCGAATCCCGAAAATTGCAGCCCTTCGCTGATAATTTGCGCGGCCAGTCGGGAGACGGCGTCGCTTTCGTCGGCCATGCTACGGACAAAATCCGTGAGATGGGCATCCGCGTTTGCCGCCAGCAGACAAACCGCGCCAGCGAGAAAGCTGACAACCGCCCACCAGATAAAACCAAGTTTGCTTCCCCAGAACAGCATGATCAGCATAATTCCAAGAATCAGACAAATGGCAGCCAGAACAAGCTGCATAGAACTTCCGAGAAAGGTCTGAGCTTGAGATAATTCAGACTGGGAGGAATTGGGGGCCATTGGATTCTGAGAAACCGGCAGAGAGGAATTGAGATCCTGCACAAGCTCATCGCCGTTTTCTTCCACATAATTGCGAACCTGTTCTTTCTGACTATCCGAAATGGAAAGACCTGATTCCGCGGAAAGCTCGTCCAAACTTTCGTCCGTCAGATCCAGAAGGTCTTGTTTTGTGAAGCGGGAAAAGTTTTCGCCCTGCAGAGCTGACTGGATGGCAGAGGCGGTGTATTGCCCTATAAATTCAGAGGCCGCGTCAGTCTGCATCGCTTCGTTTAGAAATTCGCTGACCTTTTCGTCCGCGTTTTCATCCGCCTGCCTGCTGGCGGCGTCCAGAGCCTGCTGTGAAATTTGATTTGTAAAATCCGTTTCCTGAACAGCTTTTGCGATTGAATCAGATGAGATTGCTTCATTGCAGGCGATGACGCCCATCAACGCGCCCTGCGCGCAGAGCAGCAGGAAAGACAGGATCACTGCGAGAAAAACCTTCAGTACTTTCATTTTTTTCCTCCTTTTTGCTTTTTATAACGGTCAATATGCTGTTTGAGCAGTTCCATTGCTTCTGAATACCTGGTGGAGCCCGCTCCCGGGAAGGCCTTCAGCAGACGCTGCTGTCCATATGTAAGTTTTCGTTCCAATTCCATGCGATGTTCTTCGGCGAGCTGCTTTTTCTTCCTTGCGCGAATTTGCAGCTCTTCTTTTCCCTTTGAAAGTTTTTCGCGAAATTCGTCACTCTGCTCCTCAAGTTCAGATTTCGCTTTTTCCGCGTTATCTTTTGCGCGGATAGAACCTTCGTACAGAACCTCTGTAACATCATCTGAAAATTCACGGAGTCTGGATGCCGTTTTTTCAATATGCAGCAACCGCTTGTTGAGACCTATCATGGTGCCGATTGTAGCGGCGCAGTCCGCCAGAAAGGCCGCTCCCAGAATACACAGGATGACAGGCCCCAGCGTATGGGGTACCAGGGAAAGAAGAAACGCGACCGTAGGGTGCGCGATATATACAACAAAGACACAGGCCAATCCCCACATAATGGAAAAGCGCAGACAAATATAGCCTCCGATGTTAAACGGTTCCTTTGAGTAATCCCACCATCGCTGATGAAACAGCTTTTCCAGTATAAATCCGGTTAGCCATTCCAAAAATGAACAAAGAATGACAGAACCCAAAAATAAAATCACCCCGTGAGCCGCCAGAGGTTCAAGCAGCCATATAATGACAACAACACTGACCCCGTAAATAGGGCAGATGGGACCGTTTAGAAAACCGCGATTTATCAGCTTTCCTCTGCTCAGAGCCTGAAAACAGACCTCCGTACACCAGCCGAGAAACCCGTAAATGAAGAAAAACGCGGACAACTCGTAAAAAGTCAGATGCATAACAGCAGTATCCTTTCCTTCTTTTTTATCATTATATCACAACATCCTGAAAAGGAGAGTGAAGTTTTTCCGAAGGGGCGCCACTTTACACGTTCTGATAAACTTTATATAATAAAAGTCAGAAAACCAGACCGCGGCCGCGGGATTTCTTATAACGCTCGCCAACAGCATCCCCATGTATGATACACGTATGTGCGCGTTAGGAGATCATCTCAGCTATACCGCCGGTGTTAATATGCAGATGTTGGTGCCGCTGATGATAGGAAAATTGACGGCGGGGATTGCCGCGGCGGTTTTGGCATGGATCGTGATGCGCGCAGGTACAGGGCGTGCCGGACAAGCATGATGAGTGCGGAAATGGAACAAAGACGAACGATGATGGGTGTGCATGTGAAAAACGTTCGACATTGTAGAAAAAAACTTGTTTTTTCCGAGCATTCTTCATTGAATCAGGTGAAAAAAGATGCTAGAATAATCCCGTAAATATGCAGTTTTTAGACAAAAAGGCGAACGATATTTGCCTGAGAGGCGATAACGTACGGAAAGGGCGAAATCATGGTAAGAAGAATATACGTAGAGAAGAAAGATGGATTTGACGTAGAGGCGCAGGGGATGTTTGCCGATATCCGGGAAAACCTGCACGTGGACGGACTGACCGGAATCCGCGTTTTAAACCGCTACGACATTGACGGAATTGATGACGCGACCTACGAGAGAGCGAAATACACGGTGTTTGCAGAACCAGCGATTGATACGGCTTATGACGAAGAGATGCCGGATAACCTGGGTTCTGCAACTTTTTTTGCGGTGGAATATCTGCCGGGACAGTACGACCAGAGAGCGGATTCGGCGGCTCAGTGCATCAAATTGATGAACGCGGAAGCGGAAGCTTCGGTCCGGTTCGCGCGGGTGATTGTTCTGGAAGGGAATGTAACGCCGGAGCAGCAGAAGGAAATCCAGAACTATTGCGTGAATCCGGTGGATTCTCAGATCGCGGAAAATGAAAAGCCTCAGACCCTGGATATGGAAACAATGGTTCCTGAAAATGTAAAAATCATGGACGGATTTACAAAGCTGGATGAAGAGGGACTGCAGAGCTTTCGCAAAGATATGGAATTTGCCATGAGTGAAGGGGATATCCGCGTGATTCAGGAGTATTTCAAAAATGAAGAACAGCGGGATCCGACTCTGACAGAACTGAAGGTCATCGATACTTACTGGTCTGACCACTGCCGCCATACGACTTTCAATACCCAGCTGACACAGGTGGAATTTGAGGATGGCCCTTACGGAGCGATTGTCCGCAAAGCCTTTGAAGAATATATGGATATGCGAAAAGAGGTTTATGGAGACCGGGAAAAAGATGTGTGCCTCATGGACATGGCCAGCATCGGAACCAAATACCTCAAGAAAAAAGGAATTCTTCACGATCTGGACGAATCCGAAGAAATCAACGCCTGCAGCATTAAAGTAAAGGCAGAAATCGACGGAAAAGAAGAGGACTGGCTGGTGATGTTCAAAAACGAAACCCACAACCATCCGACGGAAATCGAGCCTTTTGGCGGCGCGGCAACCTGCCTGGGCGGTGCCATCCGCGATCCTCTTTCCGGCAGAGTGTATGTTTATCAGGCTATGCGGGTAACCGGTTCGGCGGATCCGAGAAAACCGGTGGAAGAAACCCTTCCGGGAAAACTTCCTCAGAGAAAGATTACACAGGGCGCGGCGTCCGGATACAGTTCCTACGGAAACCAGATCGGACTTGCCACCGGACTTGTGGATGAAGTGTACGATGAGGATTACGTTGCCAAGAGAATGGAAATCGGCGCGGTAATCGGCGCGGCTCCGGCTGACCATGTGAACCGGAAGGTTCCGGCTCCGGGAGACGTTATCGTACTGGTAGGCGGCCGCACGGGAAGAGACGGGTGTGGAGGCGCTACCGGTTCTTCCAAGGAGCATACTGAAGAATCCATTCTGGAGTGCGGAGCGGAAGTCCAGAAAGGAAATCCGCCGGTAGAACGGAATATCCAGAGAATGTTCCGCAGAAAAGAAGTAGCGACCCTGATCAAACGCTGCAACGACTTCGGCGCGGGCGGCGTGTCCGTAGCTATCGGCGAGCTGGCGGACGGCCTGGACATCAATCTGGATCTGGTTCCGAAAAAATATGAAGGACTGGACGGCACGGAACTGGCGATTTCCGAATCGCAGGAACGAATGGCCGTTGTTGTAGAGAAAGAAAAGGAAGCGGAATTCATCGCCTACGCCAGCGAAGAAAACCTGGAAGCCACAACGGTGGCAAAAGTAACGGATGAAGGACGTGTTAAAATGTACTGGCGCGGAGACTGCATCCTCAACCTCTCCAGGGCGTTCCTCGATACCAACGGCGCGAAACAGGAAGCTGCCGTAGAAATAAAAGGAAATTTCGACCCATCCGTGCTGACAAAGACTATGGCGCCGGAAACGGCTCTGTCGGATCTGAACTGCTGCAGCAGGAAAGGTCTCATTGAACGGTTTGACAGCACCATCGGAGCGTCAACGGTGCTGATGCCTCTGGGCGGAAAGTACCAGCTTTCCCCGGCTCAGGGTATGGCGGCGAAACTTCCGGTAACCCAGGGAGAAACAACGACAGCGACCCTTATGGCCTATGGATTTAATCCCAAAATCGCCAAAGCGAGTCCTTTCCATGGAGCCATGTACGCGGTCATCGATTCGGTAACGAAAATGGTCGCTATGGGAGCGGACTATAAGACCATCCGTCTGACCTTCCAGGAATACTTTGAAAAACTGGGTGATAATCCAAAACGGTGGGGCAAGCCCTTTGCCGCTCTGCTGGGCGCGCTGCGGGCGCAGAAGGAACTGGAAATCCCGTCCATCGGAGGAAAAGACAGCATGTCGGGAACCTTTATGGACATCAATGTTCCGCCGACGCTGGTATCTTTCGCGGTAGCGGCGCTGGACGCCGGCGAGGTGGTTTCCACGGAACTGAAACAAGCCGGATCCCAGCTTGTTTACCTGCCTGCTTCCAGAGACAAAGAAGGTATCATCGACTTTACAGCATATAAAAAATCCATGGACAAGGTAAGAGAACTGACGGCGGCCAAGAGAGTGCTGTCCGCCTCCGCTATCGGAGAAGGCGGTCTCTTTATGACCCTTGTGAAAATGGCAGTGGGAAATAAAATCGGCGTCTGCGCTCCGGAAACGGAAAACACCGGCCTGGATTACGGCGGAATGGTTCTGGAGCTTTCGGCGGACGAGTCCCTTGAGACTCTCTTTGAAGGGGTAACCTTCCGCAAGATCGGAAACACAACCGACAGAGAAGAAATTCTCATGAAAGGAATTTCCATGAGCCTGGATGAAATCATCCGCAAATGGGAAGCTCCGCTGGAAGGGGTGTTCCCGGTACGAACCAAAGATAATACCAGCGAAACGGTGGAGGCCCTTTCCTATACAGAAAGAAACCGCAAGGCTCCGGCAGTAAAACTCGCCAGACCGCGGGTTCTGATTCCGGCATTTCCGGGAACCAACTGCGAAATGGATTCCAAGCGCGCCTTTGAGCGGGCAGGAGCCCAGGCGGACATTCACATTATCCGCAACATGACTCAGAACCAGCTGATTGATTCCATCAAAGAACTGGAAGCGAAAATCCGGGAAAGCCAGATCATTATGATTCCAGGAGGCTTCAGCGGCGGAGACGAGCCGGACGGTTCGGCCAAATTCATTACCGCCGTATTCCGCAATCCGCGGATCAAAGACGCGGTAACGGATCTTCTGGAAAACAGAGACGGTCTGATGCTGGGAATCTGCAACGGCTTCCAGGCTCTCATCAAACTGGGACTGGTGCCGGAAGGAAGGATTATCGACACGGATGAGAACAGCCCGACTCTGACCTACAACAAGATCGGCCGCCATGAATCCTGCCTGATTCGGACGAGAGTGGCTTCCGTAAAATCTCCATGGCTTGCCGGCGCGGAATTGGGAGATATTCATACGGTCGCGATTTCTCACGGAGAAGGAAGATTTATCGCCGATGAAGCGGTTATGAAACGGATGATTGAAAACGGACAGGTGGCAACTCAGTATGTGGATTTTGACGGCAATCCTTCTATGGATATTGCCTTTAATCCGAACTTTTCCAACATGGCCATTGAGGGAATCACCTCGCCGGATGGAAGAGTCTTAGGTAAAATGGGTCATTCCGAACGAATCGGACAGTATGTATATAAAAATGTAGACGGAAACAAGGAACAGAAGATCTTTGAATCCGGCGTAAAATACTTTAAATAATTGGAACATAGGAATGGATTGTATCCATTCCTATGTTTTGCGGCTAGTTGGATACAAAATTTATGGATTTGCAGGATCGGATTTGAAAGAAAGCAGCAGAAAAGAGCCTTTTTTCAAGAACCCGATCTCGCAACCGGGAAACTTTTGTATCCTGCCCCGCATTTTCAGCAAAAAGGATACAAAGGAGCCTGAGCCCGGACGGAGGCTGGAAGGCTCGGAACAAACAGGAGGGAAAAATGAAAGTTGCGATTATTATGGGAAGCAAATCGGATTACCCGGTTGTACAGAAAGCAGAGGATATTTTAAAGCATTTTAATGTGGAAACAGAAACGAGAATCATCAGCGCTCATAGAACGCCGAAGGTTGCGGAAGAGTTCGCGGAAAACGCGGAAAAGAACGGATTTGAAGTGATTATCGCGGCAGCGGGAAAAGCGGCGCATCTGGCAGGCGTACTGGCGGCCACTACGCCCCTTCCGGTAATCGGGATTCCGATGAAATCCAGCACACTGGATGGACTGGACTCTCTGCTGTCCGTTGTACAGATGCCAAAGGGCGTTCCGGTAGCTACCGTGGCTGTTGACGGAGCGGAAAACGCGGGAATCCTGGCGGTCCAGATCCTCAGTACCAAATATCCGGAATTGCGACAGGCCATTAAGGATTATAAACAGAAGATGGCGGAAGATATCATCAAGCTGGACGAAGAATTCCGCACGCCGGATGAAGAAAAAGTGATTGTTTCCGATAAATAACCCCAAGAAAGAAAGGAAGAATACCATGAAAAAATTAGAACAGCTCTATGAAGGAAAAGCAAAGAAAGTATTTAAAACCGACGACCCAAACCTGTACATCGTAGACTACAAAGACGACGCGACCGCTTTTAACGGCGAGAAAAAAGGGCAGATCGCGGGAAAAGGCGCGGTGAACAACGTAATGAGCAATATCGTATTCCAGCTCCTGGAACAGAAAGGGGTGCCGACCCATTTCGTGGAACAGCTCAGTGACAGAGAGACTGTGGTAAAGGCAGTAAAAATTCTGCCTCTGGAAGTCATCATGCGGAACGTTTCCGCGGGTTCCTTCGCCAAACGCTACGGAGTGGAAGAAGGAATTGTATTTGACAAGCCGACCTTTGAATTTTCCTACAAAAACGACGATCTGGGCGACCCGCTGATGTGTGAATCCCATGCCCTGGCGCTGGGACTTGCTACCGAAGAGCAGATCGCGACCATTAAAAAATACGCGGCTATCGTAAATGATACGCTGAAAGAATTCTTCCTGGATAAGGGACTGAAGCTGATCGACTTTAAAATCGAATTCGGTCTTTATGACGGAGAAGTGATTCTGGCGGACGAAGTTTCTCCGGACACCTGCAGACTGTGGGATGTAAAGACCAATGAGAAGATGGACAAAGACCGGTTCAGAAGAGACCTGGGCAATGTGGAAGAAACTTATCAGGAAGTATTAAAGCGCGTAAAGAAAGCGGATTAATGAAGGGGATAGAAGAAAAATTTCATGACGAATGCGGCGTCATCGGAGTATACGCGCCGGGGAAAAAAGATATTGCCCGCGGCGTATATTTCGGACTGCATTCCCTGCAGCACAGAGGGCAGGAAAGCGCGGGAATCGCGGTTAACAGGCAGGGAACCATTCAGTACCATAAAGATATGGGTCTGGTGCAGGAAGTCTTTAACGACGAAATCATAGAGCGGATGCAGGGCGATATCGCGATCGGGCATGTACGCTATTCCACCGCGGGGGAAAGCCACGCGGGCAACGCGATGCCCCTGGTGATCTATTTGAGGGACAAGGCGGTAGCGCTGGCCCATAATGGAAACCTGGTCAACGCGCGGATTCTGAAGCAAAAGATGCAGAATAAAGGCGTCATCTTTCAGACGGAGATTGATTCAGAGGTCATTGCCGCGCTGATCGCCAGATACGGGCGGGACGTCCCCATTGAGGAAGCCATTGAGAAAGCGCTAAAGAAAATTCAGGGAGCTTACGCGCTGGTTATTACCACCGGGGACAAACTCATCGGAGTAAGAGATCCCAACGGTTTGAGGCCCTTATGCATCGGGAAAAATGAAGATGGCTATATCTTCTCCTCAGAAAGTTGTGTGTTTCCACTTCTGGGCGCGAAGCTGGTGCGGGATGTGGAGCCGGGCGAACTGGTTGTTATCAAAAATGGGGAGATTACCTCATATCCGTACGCTCGAAAAGAAAAGCTCGCTTCCTGCGCGTTTGAGTATGTCTACTTCGCGAGACCGGACAGCCGGATTGACGGAATCGGCGTGTATACCGCCAGGAGTAAGTGTGGAAAAATCCTGGCGAGGGAATGGCCGGTTCCGGCGGATATGGTGATTTCGGTTCCGGATTCGGGAACGGTTGCCGCTATCGGCTATGCGGAGGAATCCGGTATTCCCTATGGTGAAGGGCTGATTAAAAATCGCTATATCGGAAGAACCTTTATCCAGCCGGATCAGAGAATGAGGGAACTGTCTGTGAAACTAAAACTCAATGTGCTGGAGGAAAATGTCGCGGGCAAGCGGCTGATTATGGTAGATGACTCGATTGTAAGAGGAACAACCAGCGGAAAGATTGTAAAAATGCTGAAGGACGCGGGCGCCAGAGAAGTTCATATTCGCGTGGCTTCTCCTCCGGTAACCGACCCCTGCTTTTTTGGCATTGACACTCCGGATAAAGAAAAGCTGGCAGCGGCAAAGTATACCATTGAGGAAATCTGTAAGATGACCGGAGCGGATTCTCTTGGATATCTCAGCGTGGAGGGTATGTTGCGGGCCATTGGCCTGGGCAAAGACCGAATTTGCACCGCCTGTTTTACAGGAGAATATCCGATGGAACTGCCGGAACAGAATCGGAAAGAGAGGAAAGATCATGGATGATACAAAAAAACTGACTTACAAAGACGCGGGCGTGGACACCAAAGAAGGCGAACGGGCCGTCACCCTGATGAAGGATCATGTAAAGCGTACCTTTAATGAAAACGTCCTCACCGGACTGGGAAGCTTTGGCAGCCTGTTCCAGATCGATGTGGCGACCATGAGCCAGCCGGTGCTGGTTTCCGGTACGGACGGCGTAGGAACCAAACTGAAAATCGCCTTTATGATGGACAAGCATGATACGGTAGGCATTGACTGCGTGGCAATGTGCGTCAACGATGTTCTCTGCCAGGGGGCAAAACCCCTCTTTTTCCTGGACTACATCGCGACCGGAAAAGTAAAGGCGGAAAAAATCGCGGATATTGTAAAGGGTATCGCCGAAGGATGCAGACAGTCAGGCAGCGCCCTGGTCGGCGGTGAGACTGCGGAAATGCCGGATTTCTACGGGGAAGGCGAGTATGACATGGCGGGCTTTTCCGTGGGAATGGTGGACAAGGAAAAGATCATCACCGGAGAACATGTGGCGGAAGGAAATGTTATCATCGGCATCGCTTCCAGCGGAATCCACAGCAACGGCTATTCTCTGGTAAGAAAAGTCTTTTTCGATAAGATGAATATGAAAGTGGATACCTACGTGGACGAGTTGGGACAGACCCTGGGTGAAGCTCTGCTGACTCCGACAAAAATCTACGCGGCAGCCTGCAACGCAGTGCTTCCGAAATATGATGTGAAGGGAATCGTCCACATTACCGGGGGCGGATTCTTCGAGAATATTCCGCGGATTCTGCCGGAAGGGCTTGCGGCGAAAATCAAAGTAGGCACCTGGAAAGTTCCCCCGATTTTCCCGTACATCAAAAAATGCGGAAATATCGATAAGATCGAAATGTTCTCCACCTTTAACATGGGCGTGGGCATGATGATGATTGCATCAGCCAAAGACGCGGACGCGGCGGTAAAGGATCTGCGGGCCGCGGGAGAAACGGCGGATATTATCGGACAGATCGTCAAATCAGACAGTGAACGAGTAATATTGGAGGATAAATAAATGGTCAATATTTCCGTACTGGTTTCCGGCGGAGGGACAAACCTGCAGGCCCTCATTGATAAAGTGGAGAGCGGCGAACTGGCGGGCGCGGAGATCGTGCAGGTCATTTCCAGCAGGGAAGGCGTCTTCGCCTTGGAGCGGGCGGCAAAAGCCGGAATCAAAGGAAAGGTCATAAAGGATACGGACGGGCTGCTCAAAGCCCTCGCGGAGGAAGACACGGATCTGGTGGTTCTGGCCGGTTACATGAAAGTACTGGAGCCGCCGGTGATCGACGCTTACCGGGGGCGGATTATCAATATCCATCCGTCTCTGATTCCCAAATACTGCGGAAAAGGATTTTACGGCAAGCGGGTGCACCAGGCAGTGCTGGACGGGGGAGAAACGGTGTCCGGAGCAACCGTTCACTTTGTGGATGAAGGCGTGGACACCGGAGAAATTATCCTGCAGCGGGAGGTGCCGGTAGAGCCGGGGGACACGGCGGAGACTCTGGCCGCGCGGGTATTAAAAACCGAACATGTTATTTTAGCAGAGGGAATAAAAAAAGTAATGGAAACTTTACCAGAAAAAGGAGGTCAATAGATGGGAGGAGTTATTGGATTTGTCTCAAAACAGGACTGCGTAATGGATTTGTTTTTCGGAACCGACTACCATTCGCACCTGGGAACCAAACGGGGAGGAATGTGCGTACTGCAAAAGGACGGCTTTAACCGGTCGATCCACAATATTGAGAACACCCCGTTCCGCAGCAAATTCGAAGTGGATATCGAAGAAATGGAAGGGAATATGGGAATCGGAGCTATCAGCGACGGGGATCCCCAGCCCCTTACCGTCCGCAGCCGGCAGGGCGACTACGCCATTACAACGGTGGGACGGATTAATAATAAAGAAGAAATCGTAAAGGATCTTCTGGAAGACCGGCCGGGACAGTTTATGTCCATGAGCGGCGGAGGCATCAACAACACAGAACTGGTAGCCGCTCTGGTTTCGGAAGGAAAAGACATTGTGGACGGAATCCGTATCGCTCAGGAGCGGATCGAAGGTTCCGTTACCATGCTGGTTCTGACGAAAGAAGGTCTTTACGCGGCCAGAGACAAATACGGCAGAACCCCTCTGATCATCGGCAAAAAGGATGGGGCCTATTGCGCGGCTTCTGAGTCCTTTGCCTTCATCAATCTGGGATACAAATACCAGCGCGAACTGGGCCCCGCGGAAATCGCTTTCCTTACCGCGGAAGAGGAAAAGACCGTGGGAGAGGCCCAGGAAGACATGCGGATCTGCGCGTTCCTGTGGACCTACTTCGGATATACCACATCCATTTACGAAGGCAGGAATGTGGAAATGATGCGTAACCGCAACGGGGAGCTTCTGGCTCAGAGACCGGGAGAAAGCGATCTGGACGTGGACTATGTGGCCGGCGTTCCCGACAGCGGCGTGGCTCACGCGCTGGGATACGCCAACCAGTCGAGAGTGCCTTACGCGCGTCCGCTGATTAAATACACGCCGACCTGGCCGAGAAGCTTTATGCCGCAGAACCAGAAGGCCCGGAATCTGATTGCCAAGATGAAGCTGGTTCCGGTATTTCAGATTATCAATGATAAAAAATTCGTACTGATCGACGACTCCATCGTAAGAGGAACCCAGCTTTCGGAGACTGTTTCCTACCTTCTGGACAACGGAGCAAAGGAAATTCATGTCCGCTCCGCCTGCCCGCCGATTATGTACGGCTGCAAATACCTGAACTTCTCCCGTTCTGTCAGCGACCTGGAGCTGATTACCCGCCGGGTTATCCGGGATTTGGAAGGCATTGAGGGAGAAGAAATCGACGCGGAAATCCTGAAAGAATACGCCGACAGCAATACGCAGAAGCATGAGGATATGGTGGAGGAAATCCGCAAGCGTCTGCAGTTTGACAGTCTGAAGTTCCAGAACCTGGAGGACACCATCGAAGCCATTGGTGTTGATAAATGTAAGTTATGTACCTATTGTTGGGATGGAAAGGAATAGAAAATGAGAGCATTACTGAGTGTTTCCGATAAAACCGGAATTGTAGAGTTCGCCCGTGAACTGGAGAATCTGGGAGTTACCATTATTTCCACCGGCGGAACGCATAAAAAACTGGAGGAAAGCGGCATTGCCGTTACCGGAATTTCCGATGTGACGGGATTCCCGGAATGTCTGGACGGCAGAGTGAAAACCCTGCATCCGGCAGTCCACGGCGGAATTCTGGCCATGCGGGACAAGCCGGAGCATATGAAACAGCTTGCGGATCTGGGAATTGAGACCATCGACATTGTGGCGATCAATCTGTATCCGTTCAAAGAAACGATTTTAAAGCCGGGGGTAACTCTGGAAGACGCCATCGAAAACATCGACATCGGCGGACCGACCATGCTCCGCTCCGCGGCGAAGAACCATAAAGACGTGGTTGTAATCTGTGATCCGGCGGATTATGAGACGGTAATTGATGAGTTAAAGAAAAACAAAACCGTTTCCTATGACACCAAATACCGTCTGGCTCTGAAGGTGTTCCAGCACACGGCTGCTTACGACGCGATGATCTCCGACTATCTGAGAAAGCAGATCGGAGCGGAGCTGCCGGATAATCTGACTATGACCTTTGAAAAGGTGCAGGAACTGCGCTACGGCGAAAATCCGCATCAGAAAGCTTCTTATTATAAGGAGATTCAGCCTGCGGACGGAAGCCTTGTAAAGGCGCAGCAGCTCCACGGAAAAGAGCTTTCCTTTAATAACATCAATGACACCAACGGCGCTCTGGCAGCTCTCAGAGAATTTTCAGAGCCTACCGTCGTGGCGGTAAAACACGCCAACCCGTGCGGCGTCGGAACAGGAAGCGACATCTACACCGCTTATAAAAGAGCTTATGACTGCGATCCGACTTCGATCTTCGGAGGAATCGTGGCGGCAAACCGTCCGATTGACAAGGCGACTGCCGAGGAAATCAACAAGATTTTCATTGAGATCGTCATCGCGCCGGACTTTACAGACGAGGCCATGGAAATTCTGACACAGAAAAAGAACATTCGTCTCCTGAAGCTGCCGGACATTGAAAATAAAGAGGCGGCAGGCGAGATTGATATTAAGAAGGTGAGCGGCGGCCTGCTGGTTCAGGGTGTGGACGATATTCTCTTTGACGAAAACGCGCTGAACGTTGTGACCGACCGGGCGCCGACGGAAAAAGAGATGGAGGATCTGCGCCTTGCCATGAAGGTGGTAAAACATATTAAATCCAATGGCATTGTAATTGCCAAGGATCAGGCGACTGTCGGCATCGGACCGGGACAGGTGAACCGGATCTGGGCGGTGGAAAATGCCATCCGCCAGGCCAATACTTCTCTGGAAGGATCGGTTCTGGCTTCAGACGCGTTCTTCCCCTTTGACGACTGTGTAACCGCGGCGGCGAAAGCGGGCGTGACGGCAATTATTCAGCCGGGAGGCTCTATTCGGGATCAGGAATCCATTGACAAGGCCAACGAGCTGGGAATCGCCATGGTATTTTGCGGAATCCGCCATTTCAAACATTAATTGCAGGAGTAACATATGCGAGTATTAGTAGTGGGCGGCGGCGGCAGAGAACACGCCATCGTGTGGAAGCTGGCCCAGAGCCCGAAGGTTGATAAAATTTACTGCGCGCCGGGCAACGCCGGAATCGCACTGGACGCCGAATGTGTGCCTATCAAGGCCGAGGATATTGAGGGTCTCTGCGCCTTTGCCAGAGAAAGCCAGATCGATCTGGCGGTTATCGGGCCGGAGGTACCCCTCGCCATGGGAATTGTGGATGAAATGGAGGCTGCGGGAATCGCGGCCTTTGGCCCTAATAAAAAATGCTCCCAGCTGGAGGCCAGCAAAGCCTTTACCAAGGACTTTTTAAAGCGGCACAGCATCCCGACCGCCGGATACAGAGAGTTTACTGACAAACAGGAACTGCTGGACGCGGTGGGAATCTTCGGCTATCCTATGGTGCTGAAGGCCGACGGTCTGGCAGCGGGAAAGGGCGTTGTCATCGCGGAAACAGAAGAAGACGCCAGAAAAGCCATAGAGGAAATGATGGGAGAGAAAGTGTTCGGCAGCGCCGGAGACAAAGTAGTCGTAGAGGAGTTCCTTACTGGCGTGGAAGCTTCCATGCTGTGCTTTGTAGACGAGTATACGATTGTTCCCATGGAATCGGCCCAGGACTACAAGCGGATTTTTGACGGCGACAAGGGTCCGAATACCGGAGGAATGGGGACCTACTCTCCAAGTCTTGTGTTCGATAAGGAACTGGAAGAGCGGATTCGCCGGGAAATTCTTGAGCCGACTCTGAAAGGCTTTCAGGAAGACGGATTGGATTTTAAAGGCGTGCTCTTTATCGGTCTGATGATTACAAAAGACGGCCCGAAGGTTATCGAATTCAATAATCGGTTCGGTGATCCGGAGGCGCAGTCGGTTCTGATGCGTCTGGACAGCGATCTTGCGGATATTTTTACGGCAGTGACGGAAAACCGGCTGTCGGAAACAGAGATGAAATGGAGCGACAAAAAGGCCGTGTGCGTGGTTCTGGCTTCCGGCGGCTATCCGGGAAGCTATGAAAAAGGCAAGGAAATTACCGGCCTTGATAAAGTGGATGAGGATGTGGTCGTGTTCCACGCGGGTACCGCCAGCGACCATATCTGCGACGCCAGCTCCTGCCGCAGCGCCATTGTAACCTCCGGAGGAAGAGTGCTGGGCGTGACGGCTGTGGGGGCAACCCATGAGGAGGCTCGTCAGAAAGCCTTTGACAATGTGAAACGGATTTCCTTTGAAGGGATGCAGTATCGAAATGATATTGGATTAATCCGCTCGGATCTGCTATAATAGAAAAAAGAAATAAGGGAGGCAATATTATGAGTAAGCAGATTATAACCATCAGCCGTGAATTCGGTAGCGGAGGAAGATTGATCGGAAGACGACTGGCGGATGATTTGGGGATTCCTTATTATGATAAAGAGCTTCTGAGCAGAATTTCGGAAGAAAGCGGATTTTCGAAAGAGATGATGGAAGAGGCGGAAATGAAAGCCAAGAACAGCTTTTTCTACAGCCTGTCCTCTGCTTTTGGAACCGGAGATTCCGGCCCGGACAGCCTTTCTCTGAACGAGCGGTTTTTCCTGGCGCAGTTTGATACGATTCGCAAGATTGCCGACGAGGGATCCTGTGTCATCGTAGGAAGATGCGCGGACTATGTGCTGCGGGGTATTCCGGGAGCGACGAACATTTTCATCTATGCGGAAAAAGGCGATAAGATCAAACGCGCGGTGGAAGAGTACAATGTTCCGGAAAAAGATGTAAAGAAGGTTATGAACGATACCGACAAGGCCCGCGCCAATTATTACAATTACCATACAGGCCGCAAGTGGGGAGATCCGGTCAACTATAACCTGTGCATTGACAGCGGTTATATCTCCATCGATAATATTGTCAAACTGATTAAAGATTATCTGGAGCTGAAAAACGAACGTTAAATAAACAAAATCCTCAATTAAATCCTGACTGAAATACGAATATGGAGAAGGGATTCCCGTCAGAAGACTTTTCTTATGACGGAGGAACCCTTCTCCTTTTTTAACAGAAAGCTAAAGTGTTTACGGATTTTTCTCCTCAAGACAGGACTTCATAATCTGCCAAAATCGCTTGAAAAGCCAGCTGCGGTCTGTGTCCGAGTAATAGAGCCCAAAAGAAAAGGGCTTTTGATCGGTGAGGGGGATACAGCACAGCGTCTTCGTCGACATATTGGGAAGCGCGGGAAGCAGTGTATAACCAAGTTCCGCCTTGACTAAGGTCAGAACGCTTTCATAGCTGTCCCCGAAAAAACGCTCTTCCTCCGGAAAGGAAGAAGCGATTCTCAGCTGCAGCTGAAACAGGGACTGGGGAATCCGGTGGGATTCGCATAAAACGATGGGGCCATGCAGCTTGTCCGCTGTCAGAGACTGATATTGAGCCAAAGGGTGATTCCTGCTGCAGATACAGCAAATCGGGCTGGAAAAGAGATTGTGATACTGCAGGGAGTCGCTTTTATAGGTGTTCTTTGCGCCGAACATCACATCAATCTGCCCGGATTCCATAAGATTGGAAAGTATATCAAAAGGAACCAGACGGATGAAGGGCTGAAGCTGAGGGAATTCTTTTTTCAGCCTGCTTATGGGGCGGGGAAGGAGTTCCAGCTCTAACTGATTGTCACAGGCGATTTCAAGGGGGATCGGATCTGCCGAACTGTGGAGCCGATCTCTGGCAGAGGCGATAATCTTCAGAATCCGATCCGCGTCCGGGAAAAATCGCCGCCCCTCCGGCGTCAGGGATACGCTTTTGCTGGTACGGAGAAAAAGCTTGACTCCCAGTTCCTCTTCCAGAGAGCGAATCTGGTGACTGACCGCGGGCTGGGTAATTTTGATTTCTTCCGCGGCTTTTGAGAAATTCAGGTGCCGCCCTACCGCGAGGAAACATTCTAACTGAATGGTATTCATAGGCTCTCCTTGTTATAAAAAATATATATAATCATCTATAAGAATATGTTATAGATTATAACATATTTGAATTTTACAAACAACAAAATTGACGGTAGAATAGGTGCGTGAACAAAAAAGAGAGAAATTTACGGAATAAAGGGGGAATTAGAATTGAGGACAATTTTAAAGCAGCTCGGGAAGTACAAGCGAGATTCGATTCTGACTCTGTGCTACGCCGGGCTGGAAGCTGTGATGGAGGTAATCCTTCCGTTTACGACAGCTCTGATTATTGACAAGGGGCTTCAGGCCGGAGATATGGGGGCCGTATTCCGCTATGGACTACTCATGATTGTTATGGCGCTGTGCAGCCTGACCTGCGGGATACTGGCGGGAAAATACGCGGCCAGCGCGTCCGCGGGATTTGCCTGCAATCTGCGGCAGAATATGTACGAACGGATACAGGACTTTTCCTTTTCCAATATCGACAAGTTCAGCACCGCGGGGTTGGTTACCAGAATGACAACGGATATTACCAATGTACAGAACGCCTTTCAGATGTCTATCCGAATCGCGATAAGGGCGCCGCTGATGCTGGTTTTCAGTATGGTTATGTGTTTCTGGATCAATCGGACGCTGAGTCTGATTTTTCTGGTCGCGCTCTGTTTTCTGGCCGTTATGCTGTTCTTTCTCCTGGGAGGGGCTTCGAAAGTGTTCCGTCAGGTATTTGACAAGTATGACGATTTGAATGAGGATGTGCAGGAAAATGTTTCCGCCATTCGCGTGGTAAAGGCCTATGTGCGGGAGGATTTTGAAAACAAGAAGTTCACAAAAGCGACGCAGAACCTGTACCGGCTCTTTGTAAAGGCGGAAAGTCTGCTGGCGCTGAACGCGCCGTCTATGATGCTGGTGATCTACGGCTGTATTACGGCGGTTTCCTGGTTTGGCGCCAAGTTCATCGTAGCCGGAGATATGACGACCGGACAGATTACATCGCTGTTCAGTTATATCATGGGCGTTATGATGTCGCTGATGATGCTTTCCATGATTTTCGTTATGGTTTCCATGAGTTCGGCCAGTGTAAAGCGAATTTCGGAAGTGCTGAATGAAGTGCCGGAACTGCGAAATCCGGAAGAGCCGGTGATGGAACTGGCGGACGGCAGCATTGATTTCGATCATGTGGACTTTTCCTATCAGAAGGGTTCCGGTGAAGAGGTGCTTAAAGACATCGATCTTCATATTAAATCCGGAGAGACCATCGGAATTGTCGGAGGGACCGGGTCCGGAAAGACCAGCCTGGTGAACCTGATCAGCCGCCTTTACGACGCGACGGAAGGGGAAGTCCGCGTCGGCGGAAGAAATGTAAAAGATTATGATCTGGAAGCGCTGCGAAATCAGGTGGCGGTTGTGCTGCAGAAAAACGTTGTTTTTTCCGGCACCATTTTGGAAAACCTCCGCTGGGGAAAGGAGGACGCGACAGAGGAAGAATGCGTCGAAGCCTGCCGGGCGGCCTGCGCGGATGAGTTCATTGAAAAGATGCCGAAAAAATATGAAACGTATCTGGAGCGGGGCGGCGCCAATGTTTCCGGCGGGCAGAAGCAGAGACTCTGTATCGCGAGAGCTTTGTTAAAGCAGCCGAAGGTGCTGATTCTGGACGATTCTACCAGCGCCGTGGATACGGCGACAGACGCCAGAATCCGCAAGGCCTTCCGGGAAAAGATTCCGGGTACTACCAAGCTGATTATCGCTCAGCGGGTGTCCAGCGTGGAGGACGCAGATCGGATTCTGATTCTGGATGACGGGCATATTCTGGGATTTGACACACATGAAAACCTGCTGAAGAACAATGCGATTTACAGGGAAATCTATGAGTCGCAGATTAAAGGCGGCGGTGATTTCGACCAGGCAGGCTGATGAAAGGGGATTTGATATAGATGGAAGCAAGACCGGAAAAAATGAAAAAAAGTGACGTTTTGGGGATTTTCAAACGTCTGCTCGGATACATGATAAAGAATTACAAGTTTTCGTTTCTGCTGGTGGTAATCTGTATTCTCATTACTGCGGTGGCGACTATGCGGGGAATGCTCTTTGTGCAGTCTCTGGTGGATGACTACATCGTGCCGCTGATGCAGTCCGCTTCGCCGGACTTTTCGCTGCTGGCGAAGGCGCTTGTGGGAATCGCGATTATGTACATCATCGCCATTGTATCGACTTACGGGTACAACCGGATTATGGTCAATGTCAGTCAGGGAACAATGAAAAAGCTGCGTATCGAGCTTTTTACAAAAATGGAGTCCCTGCCGATCCGGTTTTTTGATACCCACGCCCATGGGGATATTATGTCGGTTTACACAAATGACGTGGATACGCTGCGCCAGCTTTTCAGCCAGAGCATCCCGCAGGTCATCAACTCGCTCGTGACCATGGCGGCAGCTTTTATTTCCATGCTGATGCTGGATGTGCCCCTGACGGTTCTGACGCTTGCTATGGCGGTCATTATGCTGATTGTAACGAAAAAGTTCTCTGCCCTTTCCGGGAAGTATTTTCAGCATCAGCAGCATGACCTGGGCGCGGTAGACGGGTATATTGAGGAAATGATGGACGGTCAGAAGGTGGTTAAGGTGTTCTGCCACGAAGAGCAGGCAGTGGAGGAATTCCGGAAGCTCAACGACAGGCTGAGGGACAGCGCGGACAAGGCAAACCGGTACGCGAATCTGATGATGCCGGTGAACGCCAATATCGGCAATCTCAGTTATGTGCTGTGCGCGGTTTTCGGAGCGCTGCTGGCTCTTTCCGGCGCAGCGGGAACGACGGTCGGAACGATTATCGCCTTTCTCGGATTGAACCGGAACTTTACTCAGCCGATTGCGCAGATCAGCCAGCAGATGACCTTTATCGTTATGGGACAGGCCGGCGCCAACCGGGTCTTTGAACTGCTGGATCAGGAGCCGGAGGAAGACCACGGTTATGTAACACTGGTCAACGCGAAGGAAGCAGAGGACGGAACTCTGACAGAGGCGGAAACCCGTACCGGAATCTGGGCGTGGAAACACCCGCATAAAGACGGTACGCTTACTTATGAAAAGCTGGAAGGAAGAGTGGTCATGGATGGCGTGGACTTTGGCTATGACGACGATAAAATGGTGCTTCACGATATTCGTCTGTACGCGGAGCCGGGTCAGAAGATCGCCTTTGTCGGCTCCACTGGGGCGGGAAAGACGACGATCACCAATCTCATCAACCGCTTTTATGATATTCAGGACGGGAAGATCCGCTACGATGGAATCAATATCACCAAGATCCGCAAGCCGGATTTAAGGCGCTCCCTCGGCATGGTACTGCAGGATACCCATCTGTTTACCGGAACCGTTATGGACAATATCCGCTACGGAAAGCTGGACGCGACCGATGAAGAGTGTATCGCGGCAGCAAAGCTTGCCAACGCGGACAGCTTTATTCACAGGCTGCCGGACGGCTACCAGACGGTTCTGACCGGCGACGGGGCTAATCTGAGCCAGGGGCAGAGACAGCTTTTAGCCATTGCCCGCGCCGCGGTTGCCGACCCGCCGGTACTGATTCTGGACGAAGCTACGTCGTCCATTGATACCCGAACGGAGAGTCTGATTCAGGCCGGTATGGACGCGCTGATGGAAGGACGGACCACCTTCGTCATCGCTCACAGACTGTCTACGGTAAAGAACTCCGACTGCATCATGGTCCTGGAACACGGACGCATTATCGAGCGGGGCAGCCATGAGGATCTGATCGCGGAAAAAGGAAAATATTATCAGCTCTATACCGGGAATTTCGCGGAATAAGGAGGCGGCTGCCTTCTAATTTCAGATTGAGCATTGACAGACCCCTTTAAATGTAATAATATTACAGTAAATATTATCCATTTAAAGGGGGGTTACTGTATGAAGAAAAAGGTACATAGAGAGCCGCTGACCAGCGACGTGATTTTCAATGGTAAACTGAAAAAAAGCATCGTAATCGTGATCCTGCGGGATACATATTTCCCCGAAAGCGAGCCTCCCCACAGTTGTTTTATGCTGAAAAGCAGAGAAACAGGGAAAATTTTGAGCGAGATGATGCAGCTTCACATTCTGGAATTGGGAAAGTATCAATGGGAAGAGAAGGAGGCGGAGGAACTGAACCCGCTGGAAGTGCTGAGCGCATATATGAGTTGCTCTGGAGATCCGGAAAGGGAAGCGTATGTGGAACGGCTGCTGGGGACTGGAGATGAGGTGATAGCCATGGCAGACAAAGAACTGAAGAAGGTCAGCGAAGATGGTCGACTGAGCGCGTACCGGATGTCAAAAGAGATGTATCAGATTGACCAGGCGATCCGCATGCGGACGGCAAAAGAGCAAGGCATAGAGCAAGGTCGAATCAAGGGGCGACTTGAAGTCGCGAAAAAAATGAAAGCCAGGGGCATGTCAGTGGAAGAAATTGCGGAGCTTACAGGGCTTAGTCCACAGGAAATTGAAAACCTTTGAACGCAGAAAAGGGTTGTCATTTAGTAACAGATTGAAATTTTTCGCGTTTGTTACTAACATTTCAAGGTTTTCAGGTCGTAAATCAGGCGGAGTCGCTTACTTGCAGGGAAAAAAGCGAAAGCGATCTCTGGAACACTGTAATTTTTAGAAACAAACGGAAAATCTCGCAAAGTGTTGATAAAGATAATGGGAACGAAGGGTTCCGTCTTCTGCATGATAAAAGAGGGGCTGCCGCATTGACGAGTAAAAGTCGTCAGAGCGGCAGCTTTTTTCTTGCACATAAAAACAACTCCCAAATGCCGGAACATCGGGAGCTGTTGGTGTGAAAAATGAAAGTCAAAGGGAAACCCTCTGCCGTTAACGGCAGAAGAACTAATTGTTTTCAATAAACTTCAGCAGCGCTTTTGCCGCGTCCTTTATATCGTCTCCCTCCGGGTTGAGGCCCAGATGGGTATAGACCTCGCCGATAAATACATTGTTCTTCTTGAGACATTGGAACATTTCCTCAATAATCGGCTCGCATTTGTCCTGCTCCTGCATCGGACCGAAGGGATTGGCAAAGTAGGTTTCCGAAAGCCCTGTTTCCTGGGTTGTGCCTTTAGCCATACGGATCCCCTTTACGAAGGTCTCTTTTGCCTCTCCCAGATCCTCGAACTGCCGCAGCCCCTGCTTGTCATCATAGTTGTTGGCATAGGCAAACAGATCAATTTTGTGGTTGCGCGTGATGAGAGAATAGGGAGCCGCGGGGGTGATAACCCTGGCGTTTGCCTGATCCGGATTGAAGAAAATAGAACGGTTGATATCCCGGTACGGCGCTCCCGGATCCAGATCGTCGAGGCGGACAAAGGCGCCGATTTCCGTTCCCTGAGCAACCGGTACGCCGTCTTCAATGTGGAAGGTGCCCATATCATCAAAGACGATTTCCAGCTTTTGTATTTTATCATTTCCAAGAGATTTCAAAGCCTCGATGGTTTCTGACTTGCCGGCGCCCGAATCGCCCATAAGACAGATCCCTTTACTCTTTCCGCTTTTCAGGATTACGTTGATAAAGGCTCCGTGAATCGGCAGCCAGCCCCGCTGCATCATAGCCACATTATGAAGGGTCAGCACCATCTTTTTCATATAGCCGAAATACTCGATTTTTTCACTTGATGATACGCTTCCAACCCAGAGATCTTCGTCCTGATCGTGATAGAAGGTACATTGTCCCTGTCCGTCCGGATTTCCAAAGAGGACGATTCCGTCCGGCTTTTGTGAAGCTTCCTCCGGCGTTGCCAGTTCAAAAAGGTTTGCGCAGGAGATCCCGTTCGCCATATAATCCCGGTGGAAACAAATAAAGAAGAGAAGCTCCCCCACTTTGGCCGGATAGCAAAAATATTCAGCAGGATCCCCACTGAAGGTAAAGGCCGGGTTTTTCAGTGTCTTTTCAAATAACCCTTCCCGTTTATTGGATTTCGGATGAAGGATCGTCGGCGTCCGCAGCATGACCGAATCAATGAACATGATTTCCTTTAAGAAATGGTATCGTTCGCTCAAATGGATACTGGAATTCATGTAGCACGCGATAGCGGCGTTGGTTCCTGCCGGCTGCTGGCGGAATATTTTATTGGGGTGGCCGCTCAGAGACTGTTCGATCTTGCGGAAGGTATTGCGGATCAGCTGGTTAAATTCCGAGTCCTGATTTACAAAGACCGTCGATTCCGTATCGCTGAGGCGATTGGTGGTAATCGAGTATCTTTGATGATCCTTCCAGTAATTAAAGATGCCCTCTACAAAGTTAAGGGCGTTGTCCGTGCCGTCCAGGTACGGGCTGCTGACCTCCTGTATATCGAAGACGAGAATCATTCTTCCCAGTCTGCACAGATCCTCCACGGCTTCCTTGTCGCTTTTTCCCGCGGCAGCCCACTCATAAAGATCGGTATCATGAGTCCGGAGATAATCCATATAACGCAGAGCAAAGGCTTTGAATTCTTCCGATTTTAAAAGTCCCGACTTTGTGTCCGGAAGCGCAAGATCAAAATTAAGAATCGCTACATTATCCGTAAGGTGAAATTTTTCTTTCATTTACATCCCTCCAATCCCTTAGATTCTGAAACTATTTTATCTTATGCCCATTTTACCACAAAGCCATGGGGCGGGGTTATAATTATTTGAGAAGACACCTTAAATCCTTCTTAAATTAGCGTGATTTTTTTGACAAACCTGTATATTTCCTATATCATATAGAGTTAGGACGCTGTGGAATTTACAGCTTGCAAGGATAAGAAAGAAGGAGTGTTTTGGCTAAATGGAGATGGAAATTATAAAAGCGATTATCCTCGGGATTGTTGAGGGAATTACAGAGTGGCTTCCCATCAGCAGTACCGGACATATGATTCTGGTAGATGAGTTTATCAAAATGGATGTTTCGCCGGAATTTATGGAAATGTTCCTGGTTGTCATCCAGCTTGGCGCGATTATGGCCGTTGTGGTGATCTATTGGAAGCGATTGATTCCTACGAATAGAGCGACATGGATTATGTGGCTGAAGATTATCGTAGCCTGCCTGCCGGCGGCGATTATCGGACTGCTGTTTGACGATGTGTTTAACGCCTTGTTCTACAATTATCAGACCGTAGCGATCATGCTGATTCTGGTCGGGGTGCTGTTCATTATTATTGAAAACAAAAATAAGCACGCCATTCCCAAGGTGGAAAGCATTGACGATTTGACCTACAAGCAGGCTCTGATTATTGGAATTTTCCAGCTAGTGGCGGCAATCTTTCCGGGGACATCCCGTTCCGGCGCCACGATTATGGGAGGGCTGATGATTGGCGTTTCCCGGACCGTAGCGGCGGAATTCACCTTTTTCCTGGCGATTCCGGTTATGTTCGGCGCCAGCCTTTTAAAACTGGTGAAATTCGGATTCCACTTTACAAGTGATGAGAGTCTGCTGCTGATTAACGGCCTGATTGTAGCGTTCCTCGTTTCCATTGTGGCGATCAAATTCCTGATGAGCTACATTAAAAAGCACGATTTCAAAGTCTTCGGCTGGTACCGGATTGTCCTGGGCGTCATCGTGCTGGGATACTTTGGAGTTAAGACCTTTCTGTAATGATAGGGTGGAATGGTGAGGAGCCCATGAACCTCAAAAAAAGGAGACAAGCGCCTGAGCTTCAGGCGCTTTTTTACATTTTATTATGGCTATGTACAACTGTAATTTATTTGCAAACTGGCTGGCTAGGCCAGGGATGCACCTAATTCCTTGCAGGATTCCAGACCCGCGTCATCCGGAGTTTCATTGACAATCAGCGGTTCAGCCGCAAAATTGAACCCCGCGTCGCGGCATTCGGCTTCCCAGTTCCGCATCCATTCCCCGTCGCCCCATCCATAGGATCCGAAGAGGGCGATTTTTTTCCCTGCGAGGGAACCTTTGCAGGCGTCCCACATAGGCTGAAACTCTTCTTCCTCCAGAACTTCCGCGCCCATGGAAGGACAGCCGAACGCGATTGCGTCAAATCCGGCCGCTTTATCCGGCGTGAATTCACTGGCTGTAAAAAGCTCGGCTTCCGCCCCGGCGCCTTTCGCGCCTTCGATAACGGCATGCGCCATAGCTTCTGTATTTCCTGTACCGCTCCAGTACACAACTGCTGCTTTGCTCATAATCAATACCTCGTCTTTCTTTCTATATTCAGGCGGAAACTGTCAGCTGACAGATGGTTTTTCCGCGGTTAAACAATTCGTGGTAAAGGCATCTGCACTTTTCAAATCTGGCGAAAAGTTTTTTTGCCTCACATTCGTTGCAGTATACTTTCCAGCATCCGCTGCAGCGACTGTTCTTTCCTTTGTTTTCAACAAAACCTATGACATCACCGAGAGGGTAGCCAAGAAACAGACCAATCTCGTGAGGAAATTCCAAGTGAGAAGATATCCGCATGCTGAGAAATTGCAGACAAATGTCGAGACGGTCCGTTTCGTAGCCATAGTTTGAAAGGAAGTCAAAAACACCCTGTCTTTTCAATTCTTCCTGAACCCGGTGCCCGCGGTAGACATAGATCAGAGCTTTATTCTCTGAAGCCCGCAAAACATGGATGGAAACGCCTTTTGGACGAAGCATCCGGCCGCAATGCTCAAGTTGCTGTTTTAAAAGTTTTATTGATGTGAAAGAGTAATTAAATATGTTGGCACTTTTTAACCCTGCCAGGGTTGGTGAGCAGTGCGCGACTAAATACTTTTCCAGCATAGAAACGCTGCCTCCTTGTTCAGAAAAAATTAGTTAGTATAGGCTAACCAATGAGGTAAAAAATAAGGGATGCGACATTTCCCTGTGTGGACATGTTTTTTTGTTTGGTTAGCTTTAACTAACCTGAGTATACTATGACGAACTATGTCTGTCAACTGTTTTTTAAAAATTTTTGAAAAAAAGTTTTCGCCTCAGCCGGACCATTCATTGACGATACTCGAAAACCGTGATATTCTAATGATTAGCAACGCTGCTTCCCATTCGAAGCCGCGCAGGAAAGGAATGATAAAAATGACACAAAGCAAAGGAAAATACTATATTACAACTCCGATTTACTATCCGAGTTCCAACCTTCATATAGGGCATACCTATTGTACGGTAATGGCAGACGCCATGGCGAGATTCAAGCGACTGGCCGGTTATGATGTCCGGTTCCTCACCGGTACGGACGAGCACGGGCAGAAGATTCAGACCATCGCCAAAGAACAGGGGGTAACTCCGCAGGAGTATGTAGATAAAATTGTAAGCGGCGTAAAAGAGCTGTGGAAGACTATGGAGATTTCCTACGATGATTTTATCCGTACCACAGAGCCGCGGCATGTAAAGCGGGTACAGCAGATCTTTATGCAGCTTTATGAAAAGGGTGATATTTATAAAGGCGAGTATGAAGGTATGTACTGTACGCCGTGCGAATCCTTCTGGACGGAAAGCCAGCTGGTGGACGGCAAGTGTCCGGACTGCGGCCGTCCGGTGGAGAAAGCAAAGGAAGAGGCGTACTTCTTCCGTCTTTCCAAATATCAGGACAGACTGCTGGATTTATTTGAAAACAACCCGGACTTCCTGCAGCCGGAAAGCCGGAGAAACGAAATGATTTCCTTCGTAAAGCAGGGGCTGGAGGATCTGTGCATCTCCCGTTCCACTTTTGACTGGGGAATCCCGGTGCCGATTGATGAAAAACACGTTATCTATGTGTGGCTGGACGCGCTGACAAACTATATTACCGCACTGGGCTATCCGGATGATCCGGAGCTTTACGAAAAGTACTGGCCGGTAGATGTGCATCTTGTGGGGAAAGAAATCGTGAGATTCCATACCATTATCTGGCCGGCAATGCTCATGTCCATGGAACTGCCGCTGCCAAAGCAGGTTCTGGGTCACGGCTGGCTGCTCCTGGAGGGCGGAAAAATGTCCAAATCCAAGGGAAATGTAGTGGATCCGGTAATGCTCATCGACCGCTATGGCATCGACGCGCTGAAATACTTCCTGCTCAGGGAGTACACCTTCGGACAGGACGGCGTGTTCACCAATGAGGTAATGCTCAAGAGAATGAACTACGATCTGGCTAATGACCTGGGGAATCTGGTTTCCAGAACCGTTTCCATGATCGAGAAATACAATGGCGGAATTGTTCCGGACGCCTGCGAGCCGGAAGACGCCACAGATAAAGATTTAAAAGCCATCGCCACTTCCGCGGGACATAAAGTGGAAGCCCATATGGATAAATTTGAATTCAATCTGGCGCTGGAAGAAATCTGGGTAGCTGTCAGACGGGCCAACAAATATATTGATGAGAACACGCCGTGGATTCTGGCGAAAAACGAAGCGGACAAGCCGCGCCTGGATACGGTGCTTCACAATCTGGCGGAGACCCTGCGCATTGTGTCGATTCTGATCTATCCGTTTATGCACTCAACTTCCAATGAAATCAGAAAACAGCTGGGTCTGTGGTACGCGGATGTAGCCTGGGAAGATGCCTTTACGTTTAATATGATGCAGGGCGAACAGGTTAAGAAGGGAGAGCCGATCTTCCCGAGACTGGACATTGAAAAAGAGCTGGAAGAACTGGAGGCTCTGAAAGGAACTCCTGCTGAGGATGAAAATGTTCCTCTGGAATTAAAGCCAGCCATTGAGTATGATGATTTTGCCAAACTGGATCTGCGGGTCGGCACAATTCTGTCCGCGGAAAAACATCCGAAAGCGGACAAGCTGCTGGTCTTCCAGGTGAAGATGGGTACGGAAAAACGGCAGATCATATCCGGCGTAGCGGAGTATTTCAAGCCGGAAGACTGTGTAGGAAAGAAAGTCACGGTTGTAGCAAACCTCAAGCCGAGAAAGCTGAGGGGGCTGGAGTCCAAAGGCATGATCCTTTTCGCGGATAATGTTGTAGATGGGAAGGAACGGGTGGAATTCGTGACGACCATCGCCGATGACGGGAATCCGGTGACATAAGATAGAAGACGATAGGGGCAAGACCCTGAATCAATCGGCATAGTTGGTATGATTTGTATCAATTATGCCGATTCTTGTTATATCTGTCAAATTAGAACGAAATCAAAATTTTATCAGTTATAACTGATAAAATTTTAATTTTAACCTTGTTTTTAAGATATAATTGTAGTATTCTGAGTGCGATCAACAGAAAGGAGGCTTTCCGATTTATGATTAAACGTGAACTATATATGCGCCGCATTCGTCCGTTTATTGATACGGATCTTATAAAGGTGATGACTGGCATTCGGCGCTGTGGAAAATCAGTCATGCTGGAGCTTATCAAGCAGGAACTCAAAGAATCCGGTATCAATCCGCAGCAGTTTATCTCTATCAACTTTGAGGACCTGAACTTTGCCCATTTGCAGACCGCAAAAGCCTTGCATGATGCGATTACGAAAAAAGCTTCTGAAATCGGCGGCAAGGTCTATCTTTTTTTTGACGAGATTCAGGAAGTGCGGGACTGGGAAAAATGTGTCAACTCTTTGCGTGTTTCTCTTGACTGTGATATTTATATCACGGGTTCAAATGCCAGGCTGCTGTCCGGTGAACTTGCGACCTATCTTGGAGGACGTTACGTAGAGTTTGTCATCTATCCATTCTCCTTTGCAGAGTTCATGGAACTTTATCGATCCGTTGTGCCGAACGAATCAATGCAGAAGTGCTTTCAGAAGTATCTTCTTCTTGGTGGTATGCCGTACCTCTCCAATATTAAGTACGCGGACGAGCCGTCAAAACAATATCTTCAAGATCTGTTCAGCTCCGTCCAGTTCAAGGACGTCATGAAGAGAAATAAGATACGTGATGTGGATTTGCTGGAACGCATCATCGCTTATGTTATGGCAAATGTGGGAAATACGTTTTCCGCAACTTCGATTGCCAGATTTCTCAAAAGCGAGCAGCATACAGTTGCGCCGGAGACAATTTTGAACTATATCAAATATTGCTGTGACGCATATCTGTTCTATCAGGTGAAGCGTGAAGATCTACAAGGGAAACAGATCCTTTCTTCTAACGAAAAATACTACATTGCGGATCATGGTATCCGTGAGGCCGTCTTTGGCGGCAATATGAAGAATATCAATCTTATTCTTGAGAATATGATTTATCTGGAAGCTTTGCGTCGGGGTTATCATGTTACCGTAGGTAAGGCAGGGGATAAAGAGATTGATTTCGTGTGTGACAAGCGTGGCGAAAAGTTGTATATTCAGGTAGCCTATTTGCTTGCATCCGACGAAACCATCAGCCGTGAGTTCGGCGCATACGATACTATCCGCGACAATTTCCCAAAGTATGTTGTTTCTTTAGATGAATTTGACATGAGCCGCAATGGGATCAAGCATTGCAATATCCGTGATTTTCTTTTGATGGAGGAATGGAACTAAAAAATATCACAGCACAGAAGCCCGCAATCAGGCAAAAAACTGCAAAAGAATCATATAACAGATCGTCCCGCCGGCGATGGAAAGCAGCATCTGGCGCTTCCATAAATGGAGAGCTCCTGTGGCAAGAATAGAAAGAAATTCGAAAAGCCCGTGATTTCCCTGCAGGAGGCTGACATCCCGAAGGCAATAGACGACCAGCATGCCAAAAACAGCAGACGGGAGAAATTTCCCAAGATACTGGACGAAATCAGGCGTTTTGCGGTTTTCACGAAATATGAGGAACGGGAGAAAACGTGTCGACATCGTTCCTACGACGCACAGGCCGATGGTGATCATTTGCTGCAAAAGTGTCATTTGACTTTAAACCTCCAATCGCGATAGTTTCTTTTTCAACAGGGTGAGAAGCCCGACGATGGCAGCCATAGCCGGAATCATAAAGGAATCCGCTCCAAAGAAGAACAGACATATCGCGGATACTGAAAGTCCGAGGAGAGAGGAAATATGATTTTTTTCTTTCAGCCATTGCTCCAGGAAAATAACGACAAACATGGCGGTCATAACAAAGCTGATGCCGGAAGTATCAAATTTAAGCAGAGCGCCGGCAAGGCCGCCGATTGTCGCGCCGGAAACCCAGTAAACATAATTAAGCAGCGTTACAAAGAAGAGGAACCAGCCTCTGTCCACATGTTCCGGAATCGCGGCGGTATAATTGATGGAAAAGGTTTCATCGCACATGCCGAAAATCAGAAAAAATTTTTTCCATCCCAGGCCCTTATATTTTTCCAACATTGAAATTCCATAAAACAAATGTCTTGCCTGAATTAAAAGCGTCATAATCAACACCTGAACCGGCGCGAAGGGGCTGAGCAGCATTTCTACCGCTATAAACTCCAGCGAACCGCCAAAGATGAGCGCGCTCATAATCATAGGATACACAAAGGAAAAGCCGGAAGCGCGCATATAGATGCCATACGCGAGGCCCAGAAACCAGAATCCGGAAAAAATAGGAATGGTATATGGAAATGCCGCTTTCAGCGCCTGATACCTCATAAAATCGCCTTCTTTCTTCTTGAAACTATAGTAAACATATTGTAAAATTAAATTTACAAGCAAGATTATAACACCGTTAATTATAATTTACAATATAGAAAATAAAGTTTGTCGAGAGGGATTTTGAAATATGGAAATCGGGAAAGTTATCGCCCATAATCTGAAAAAATTAAGAGAAGAGCGAAATCTCAGCCAGGGACAGCTGGCGGAACTGGCAGGCGTGAGCAAGGTGGTGGTTTCGCAGATTGAAAAGGGAGATTCCAATCCCACCATTAATACTATATGGAAGCTGACGGGAGCGCTGGAACTTCCGTATACGAGCCTTCTGGAAATGGAACGTGTAAAGCCGGTTCACATAAGAAAAGAGGATATATCGGAGCTGGTGGAAGACAAGTATCATATTTTCAGTTATTACCCCAAAAACGCGGAAAGAAATTTCGAGGTCTATCAGGTGGAAATGGAGAGCGGGTGTGAATATACTTCGATCGGACATTCCTCCAACAGTTATGAATATCTGATGCTGATGGAAGGAAAGGCTGCCGTGATTGTAAACGATTGTGAATATCAATTGGAAAAAGACGACGCCTTGTATTTTGACGCGTCCGTGCCTCACAGCTATGTTAATCGGGAGGAGCAGACCGCGAAAATCGTGATGCTGATTCAGTATCTTTGATTTCGCTTGGATGTGGATCTTACTTGGTGCTTTTCTCCGATGCTTTTTCCTTGGGAGGCGAACGTTTTCTCTGCAACAGGAAGGAGCCCCAGAAGGATAGGAAAAGGCTATTTATAACGGTATAATATGGTATAATAAAGTTAATTATGGCATGCAAATATTTAAGGAGGTAAACATGAAAAAAGGAACAAATATACTGCTTTCTGCATTACTGATTTTTACACTTGTCTTTACTTCGTCCAGTGTTGTTTTTGCGGAAAGCGGTCAAAGCGGAAGATCCCAAACCGTTTATAATAACAAGCCGATTTCAATCGAATTGGACAAGGGACAGGATTACTATTTCAAATTCAGGGCTGTAAAGAACGGATATCTGAAATTAGAGTCTTATAACTACTACGGCTATACCTATGGGAACGCTACCCTGTGCAACAGCAAGAAAAAAGCGATTTCCAGCCCAACCAATCTCCAGTATAGTCCTACGTTTGGTGTAAAAAAAGGAAAAACGTATTATATTAAGGTGGTTCCAGCCGAGAATCATGACGTCGCGCATACCTTTACCGTAATCAATAAGGCGATCCGCGAAAAGAGCGGGAAAAAGAAATCCAAAGCGGTTCTTCTGAAAAAGAACAAACAAAAACAGGGCACGATCGTAGCCGGTGAAAAGAGAACCGACTGGTATCGATTCCGGGTGACGAAAAAGTCGAAAAAACATGAGCTTGCCATAAAAGGCGCGACCAATAATAAAATTAAGGTTGTAATTTACAGAGGGAACAAGCGCATGCGCTTTGCAGGAGAGAGACAGCCCCTGGTGCTTAACGCCATAAGGAGTAACAGTTCAAACACTACATTCATAACGGGTGATAACTGGAAGAAGGGTACATACTATGTTAAAGTTTACAGAGGTACTTCCAAATCTTCCGGTTGGTATTCTCTGAAATGGCGCTGACTAATTTCAGGCAGAGGATTGTCAACCGAATTTGAAAATGTATCAAAAAAAGAGAAACATGAGCACCGAAAAACGGTGCTTTTGTTGTGATCTGCCAGGGATACACAGAATTAATAGAAGTCAAGTACCATATTTTCAGCTATTACTCAAAAAACGTGAAAATCGTGATGTTGATTCAGTATCTTTGATTTCGCTTGGATGTAGGCTCTTGCCCGGTGATTTTTCCTCAGAAAGGCGAACAATTTCTAAAAAATTGAAAGATGTTTGCGGGGAATCGCCGCGGAGGGATATTTAGGGCGAACATATTAGAAGGATGAGATAGTTTGTTTGCCCAAAACAGGCCCAATCGCTAAATTTTCATTCTCAGATCACAATATTTGGAAAAAATGTGCAACTAAACGATAAAAATGTTCTTCTTTGTTCGCGGATGAGGTGAGCCGGGCAGGTTTCGAAAAGCTTTCGGGCAAACAAAAGCCAGAAAATATAGCAGATGTTCGCCTCATGTATAATCCTTTTGAAAAATTGAATTTTCCCAATTCTCATGATACACTAAAGGACATAGTGACGATATCAGATGGGATACCGAACAGGAAGAGGAGTAGTCAATGGATAAAACGATGACATTTTTCAGTGATTTATTTCGTGCAGCCTATTTTTCCGGTATTATCATGACCGATGATAGGGGAAACATCATATATGTTGATGAAGGATTTGAAACAAAATACGGACAATCCCCCGATGATTTGATGGGAAAATCTGTATTTGAACTGGAAAAGCAAGGGGTATTCCGTCCATCCTCTGCCGCACTTGTTCTTAAAACCGGAAAAGAGGTTAATTTAATCCAGACAATCGCAGGGACACAGAAAGTAGTCGTATCGGCATTTCCCATTTATGGAGAAGGCAGGACGATCTCCAGTGTGATTACATTTACCAGAAATCTTGAGGAATACATTAAAACAAAAGAGCTCTATGAAGAAATGGCGTTAAAGATTCATCGCTATGAAAAAGCAATGGATGAGATGAAATATGAAGCAATTGTTATTGATCAGTTTCATACAAAAAATAGGGACTTTCAGCAAACATTAAAGGCGCTGCAGCGCGCGGCAAGATATCCGCTCAATATTTTGCTGCTTGGAGAAACTGGAGTCGGGAAAACGCTGCTCGCGAAAAAAATTCATAAGATGAGCGATTATCGGGATGGGGATTTTGTAGAAATTAACTGCGGCGCACTGCCAGAAGCTCTGATTGAATCGGAACTTTTTGGATATGAGAAGGGTTCGTTCACAGGGGCGGATGATCATGGAAAGAAAGGGATTTTTGAGATTGCGAATCAAGGGACTCTGTTTTTAGATGAAATTTCGGAACTGCCGCTTGTATCTCAGGCAAAACTGCTCAAAGTGCTGGAGGATGGAGAATTCCGAAGAATTGGAGGAACCCAGGCTCGAAAAGCAGACTGCAGAATTATTGCGGCGACGAATAAGAATCTGGACGAAGAAGTAGAAAAAGGAACATTTCGCCAGGATTTATATTATCGACTGAACACCACTATGTTTACACTGCCGCCGCTCAGAGCGCGACGGGAAGATATTATTCCGCTTTGCAATGATTTTCTTGATAAGGCAAAAGAACGCTTTGGACTTGAACGAGTGTTGGACAGGGAAGTCATGCGTATATTAACGGAATATAACTGGCCGGGAAATGTAAGGGAGTTGGAAAATGCAGTTTTTCACATGGCAGTTACATCAGAAGAACGAGTTATTACCAGTACCTGCGTTCCAGACGAAATTTTGAAAGCTATCGAAACCCAGGCTGTTCAGGAAAAACAGGTGTCGGATCTGCAGCTCGCGCTGGAAGAATTTGAAGGAGACATTATCCGAACGGCTTTTGCAAAGTATGGATCTTCCGTAAAGGTTGCTGCCGCATTAAACATCAGTCAATCAACTGCGGCGCGCAAAATTAAAAAATATCTGAATGAAGTACCTGCTCAGGATTGACTAGGCTATTCTTAAAAAAACGATTCTAATTATTGAAAACAAACGATTTTTCTTCCATACCCAAATCTGACGGCTCTGTTAAAAATGACAGTACAATAGACAGAGCCTTTTTTGTGTGTAAAATTATTTGATTTTTTTGAAAACGTTCAAAATACTACGCACGGGGGCAGTCAATCTAAGGATGGGTATCTTTGGCACATTTTTTGCTTTATCAATATAATAAGTCGCGACACACTTCTAAAAGGTAAAATTGAGAGTGGATAAGAAAAAAGGAGATAAGATGAACAGAATTTTTACAGGCGGAACAATACTTACTATGGCGGATGATAAGCAAGTAGAAGCGGTTTATGTGGAAGACAATATCATAAAAGCCAAAGGAAGTCTGGAAGACTGCAAAAAGGTGGCCAGATGGTATGAAATCGTTGATTTGAAAGGGAAATGCATGACTCCGGGATTTGTGGATACGCACACTCATCCTATGATGATTGGAATGTGCCGAATTTGGGCGGATCTGGATTTCCCGAAGGTTGCCTGCATCGATGATTTGGTGCGCGTACTGAAAGAACATGCCGAGACGATTCCGGAAGAGGAATCCATCTGTGGATATGGGTTTGATCAGAGAATGTTTAAGGAAAAAGTTCACCCAACGGCCAAAGATTTGGATCGGGTGTCTACCGACAGATTTGTACAGATCATGCATGCCAGCGGTCATTGTAATGTAGTAAACACAAAATTACTTCGGGCAATCGGAGTACAGGATGACACGCCGGATCCTCCAGGAGGAGCTTTTGGGCGGGATCATGACGGAAAACCGAACGGTCAGCTCTTTGACAGCGCCAACGACTTGCTTTCCGGAATTCATGGCGTTCGCCCGCAAAACCACGGTCCGAATATTCATATGCCGGGAACCGAAGAGAATCTGATGAAGCGGTTTGAAGTGGGGCAGGAATTTTTCGTAAGGGCAGGAATCACGACTGTAAACGAAGTTCAGCTGACAAAACAGGAACTGAACACCTATCTGAGAGCCAGAGATCAGGGGAAACTGCGGATGCGTATGGAAATGTCCTTCCTGTCCAATTATCTGGACGAGGTAATCGATCTTGGCTTTAATAGTGATTTTGGGGATAACTGGTTGTCCATTGGGTCTATTAAATTCTATTCTGACGCATCCTTGCTTTCGGGGACGGCGAATGTAAGTACCGGATATCTGGACAGCGAAAGAAATAAAGGCTACAATTACCATGAACCGGAAGAAATGATTGAAATTCTGGTAAAAGCTCACAAAAATCGGCTGCATACGCTGACTCACGCGTGTGGTGACGGCGCAGTAGATCCGATTATTGACGCGATTGAAAAAGCCCAGGCAGAAGATCCATGGCCTGAAGCAATTCACAGAGTAGAACACGCGGGCCTTGTAACAGAAGAACAGGCTATCCGCATGGGGAAAGTCGGTATGATTCCAAGCACACAACCGGAATTCCTGTACCTTTACGGCGATGGCGTTGTAAACGGCGTGGGATCGGAAAAGGGCGAAGAGTTTATGCCGATGGCAAGATTCAAGAAATACTGCCCGTACTTTACCCTGTCTTCCGATGCTCCGGTAACTACGCCGAATCCGATGGAGTCGATAAGCACGGCAGTCAGCAGAAAGACCAACTTAGGGACTGTGATGTGTCCGGAACAGGCAATTACTGTGGAAGATGGACTGAAAGGGTATACGATCTACGGCGCCAGAGCGCTGAGACGAGACCATATCTGCGGCTCCATTGAAGTTGGAAAACTGGCGGATTTCGCAGTGCTTAGCGAATCGCCTTTGGATATTCCAATAGAGGAAATTGAAAAAATGCGTGAAATTACCGTTGATGAAACCTGGCTGGACGGCGAGAAAATTTACGAACGCAAATAATGTGAGGATAAAAGTATGAAACCACCGACTCTTTTCAGTGAAGATTGGAAATCGTTTCTGGAGATGTCCTATGACGGGATTGTCATTGCAAACCATGAGGGAAGGATTGTGTACATGAATCCGGCTGCGGAGCGGTTAGAAGAAGTAAAAAAAGAGGAAATTCTGGGAAGAATGGCAAAGGAACTGGAAGAAGAAGGAATCTACCGTGTTTCGGTTACCGTTAAAGTGTTTCAATCGGGGAAGAAAGAAACCTGCATGGATATCAAAGGCGGACGACAGCTGCTGCTGACGGGAATTCCTGTTTTTGAAGGTGACGCGATCAAATGGGTCTATGTCAATGAACGCGATATCACAGAATTGATGAAAATGCGTGAAGACGAAAAACATATGCGCGAGCAGGTAAAGCACTACAAAGAAGAACTGGATCGGATTACTGCCTCTGAAAAGCAGGGTTTGGTTATTGCGAAAAGTCCCAAAATGAAGCAGAATATGGAGCTGCTCAAACGGCTTGCGCCTACAGAAACTTCCATTCTGATTGAAGGAGAGTCCGGAGTCGGTAAAGACGTCTTCGCACGGTGGATTCATGACAACAGCATGCGTGCAGAGCTGTCCTATGTGAAAATTGACTGCGGGGCGATTTCGGAAAACCTGTTGGAGTCAGAACTGTTTGGATATGAGGAAGGAGCCTTTACTGGAGCCAGAAAACAAGGGAAAAAAGGACTGGTAGAAGAAGCGAACGGTGGAACACTGTTCCTTGATGAAATCGGGGAACTGCCTCTGAACCTGCAGACAAAAATGCTGAGACTGGTGCAGGAAAAGGTGTTCCTTCCTGTAGGAAGCACGACAGAAAAGATGGTCGATATCCGGATTATTGCGGCGACCAATAAGAACTTGAAAGAAATGGTCTTAAAGGGAAAGTTTCGTCAGGATCTTTATTACAGGCTGAATGTGATTCCAATCAAACTGCCGCCCCTGCGAGAGCGAAAAGAGGATGTTTTTGAATTTGTACAGTATTTTCTGAAGGTCTATAATCGGAAACACGGCTATCGAAAACGTCTGTCCCCGGAAGCGGTCCATATCTTATGTGATTATGAATGGCCGGGAAATGTCAGGGAACTGTCAAATATTATGGAGCGGCTGGTGGTGGTTACGCCAAGTCCCGTAATTGGGGAAGATGATGTGCTTCTTGCCATTCCGGATTATCAGGCGATAAAGCTTCAGAGGGCTGATATGATTGAAAAAGGGATGACACATCAATCTGCGATGGAGGCCTTCGAAGAAACGTATTTCCGCTATATTATGGAGAAGGGGCTGACATTGAAAAAAACAGCGGATTTGATAGGGTTGTCCGAAAGCACTTTAAAACGAAAGCTGAAAAAATATGGACTGCGTCCAAGAGATTAGTTCAAAATTGACACAATGGTTCAACTTTGAACTAATCAGATAAAAACCGAATTTACAACGAATTTCGTAAATTCGGTTTTTGATTACCGTGGGAAAGGTGCAAATTTGACCCCTCTTTTAAAGGAAGAGAAGGATTTGTACTGAGAAAGGACCGGGAAATGTTGAAAAAAGCACGTTTTTTAAGTTGGCACAATTGTTGCGTTTTAATAAGAGTGTAAAGATGCATCATCGTTTATAAGGTAAAATTTTATCAAACATTGAGTAAAAGGAGGATTCTATGGAAAACAATTTGAACAAAAAACAAAAAGCCATAACAGATGTTCCTGTCGCGGCAGCTTGTATCATTATCGTTGCTGTTTTCGTTGCACTTGTATGTATTTTTCAAGAAGCGACATTGGACATAGTTGGAAATATTTTCAATGCTGTTATCGCTGTTGCGGCTGAACCGATTCTTTGGTTTGTACTGCTCTCTTTGGCCGTATGCCTTTATATTGCGCTCAGCAAACACGGAAATGTAAAGCTGGGAGAAGGAGAACCGCAGTATTCCATGTTTAGTTATCTCGGCATGATGCTCTGCGCGTCCCTGGCAGCGACAGCCGCGTTCTATTCCTTTATTGAATGGTCTTATTATTATGAAAGCCCGGCTTTTGGAATTGAACCTTATTCCGAAGAAGCGGCGGAATGGTCGATTACCTACGCCTTCTTCCACTGGGGATTCAGCTGTGAATCGATTTTCGCTCTGGCAGCCATTCCGATGGCATATGGATATTATGTGAGAAAGATCGACTCCCTTCGTATTAGTAAAATTTGCGGAGCAATGATGGGGAACTTTAAGTATAGAGGGCCTCTGGAAAAAGTGATTGACGCTCTTACGATTATCAGTATTGTAGGCGGCCTGGGCGTATCTCTGGGACTGGGACTTCCTCTGGTTACCGCGGGAATCTGTAAGATTTTCGGACTTCAGGCGAGTTTTCTGCTCAACCTGGTCGTTCTGCTGATTATGGCAGCGATCTTTACCATCAGTTCTATTGTCGGAATTGATCGCGGCATGAAGAAGCTCAGCGATTGGACGTTGTATTCCGCGATTTTCCTGATTGCCTTTGTATTCATTTTAGGCCCTACAGAATTCATCTGGAGTGAACTGACTTACAGCTTTGGAAAAATGATTCAGCACTTCCCGGAAATGAGTTTATATACAGATCCCGTCAGAGCCTCCGGATTTGCGGATATCAATACCATCTTCGTATTTGCTTTGGCGCTGACCTATGCAGGCATGATGGGAATTTTTATTACAAAAATTTCCAAAGGAAGGACGCTGCGGGAAATGATTCTGACCGAAGTTGTAGGACTGACAATGGGCGTTATGATTCTGTTCGGAGTCAATGGTGCCTTTGGGCTTCATTCCGAACTGACTGGTGCATTTGAACTGACAAAAGCGGCAGATGAACAGGCAGGCGTTATGGATTTGCTTGGCGTACTTCCGCTCGGAGAATTGTTCCTGCCAATTGTATATACCCTTGTTATTATCGGTATGCTGACGACTTCTCTGGATTCCGCGTCCTTCACCCTGGCAACTTCATCAAGCAAACAGTTGGACGCAAACGGCAACCCATCTACAAAGCTGAGAATTGTATGGTGCGCGATGCTGACGCTGATCCCGCTGTCCATCATATTTGTAGGCGGGGAATTCACAACGATCCGCTACCTGTGCATTATTTTGTCCATTCCGTTTGTCCTGATTCTGGTTGGAATGTACATTGGACTGTTTAAATGGTTTAAAGAGGACGGAAATTAAAAACATTTTATATATCAAAAAGGAGGTTTAAAATGAACAAGCAGGAAAGAATGGAAAAGTACAGAAAAATGGTAGAAGGCAAAGGTCTGTGGGAGGTCGATCATCCGGATGTAAGAGCCTTTTACGAAAGAGCTGAGGCGGAAGGTGTGGAACTGGTAAGCAATAATGTACCGCACCTGGGACTTTTCCGGGCACCTTACAGCCAGAACCTGGACGGAGTTGATATTGTGATTATCGGTCTGCCTATGGATATCGGTGTGCCAAACCCGAGACCGGGTACAAGAAACGCGCCAAGAGCTGTCCGTTTCTGGGGCCTTGACAGAAATATGGTAAACTATGCCAATAATCTCTGCCCCTTCGACATCTGCAATATCGTAGATTACGGCGATCTGGAATTCATGGATAATCCTTATGATCTGACATCAAATCTGAATGAGATTTCCAGACTCTACGGGGAATTTAAAGACAGAAATATTGTTCCACTGACAATTGGCGGTGAACATACCTGTACCTTCGCGACATTGAGAGGACTTGGCAAAGATGAACCTCTGGCAGTTGTCCATCTGGATGCTCATGGAGATACAAGCGTTGGCTTCCAGGGAAGTGAAGTCAGCGACGCGTCACTGTTCCAGAATGCGGCATGCGGCGGGTACATCCTGCCGGAGAAGATGGTTCAGGTTGGACAGAGAGGACGTGGAATTATCCGTTGTGACTTCTCTACCAACAGTGGAATGAGAAGAATTATGGCGGACGAGGCTCAAGAAAAAGGAATGGATTATGTAGTAAGTGAAATCAAGCGGGTTGTAGGCGACCATCCATGCTACTTAACGATTGATACTGACTGCCTTGACTGTGGAGAAATGCCGGGAACAACACTTCCGGAGCCATTCGGACTTTTCGGACGGGAAGTAAGAGATATCATTCGCGGCATGTATGGCATGAACCTCGTTGGGGCCGATATTATGGAACTGAGTCCTGATTTTGATCAGACCGGTAAGTCCGCGTGCCTGGCAGCAGGACTGGCGTTTGAAATGATGTGTCTGCTGGCGGAAAGCAAGGCAAGACAGAATGGAGAAAAACATCAGACACATTGGAAATAAGGGAGTGTTGTAGTAACTGAAAGAGAAAGGAGTGAAACTATGGTAGAAGAAAGAAAGCAATTTATTATGGATTGGATTGCGCAGAGGGAAAAACAGTTTTCAGAATGGCACCAAATCATTTGGGACTACGGAGAAACCGCCTTTCGTGAGTATCGTTCTTCAAAGTGGTATGTAGAGAAACTGAAAGAGGAAGGTTTTGAAGTAGAAGAGGGAAGTGCGGGAATGCCGACTGCATTTTGCGCAACCTGGAAAAATGGCGATGGTCCGGTGATCGGTGGATATGCAGAATATGACGGCATTCCGGGGAACTGTCAGGCTGCAGATACCGTACAGAGACCACGGGACGGACTCTCTCCTCTGGCAGGAGGGCATACGGATCCGCATTCCATCCTGGGAATGAGCAGTTTTGGCGGATTCCTGGCAGCAAAAGCTGCAATGGAAAAGTATGACATCAAAGGAACGTTGAAATTCTTTGGTGAACCGGCGGAAAAACTGAGAGCTTCAAAACCAATTCACGCGGCTGCTGGATATTATGATGATTTGGATGCGGCGTTCAGCTTCCATCCATTCTATATGCTGCCTTTGTGTAATACGACAAGATGGAATACACACTGCGGCGCGGGCTACGGAGTGATGTACACGTTCCGCTGCGATAATCCGGAAACCTGGATCTCTTCTCCGGATGATTCTCCGATTCCGGCGTCCCACTCCGCGACCAGATGCCCGGGCGCAACAGATGCAGTGCTTCAGATGTATACAACATCGAAGATGTTCAAAGAACATATGATTTCCAATAATGTGGGATGGTCAATGAATGAAACCATTACAACTGTAGGGCAGGCGACAGCGGATAATATCCCGGCGCAGATTGGACAGATTCATTATATGATTCGAGTACCGGATGTAGATATGGCTGAGACTGTCGTTCGCATTCTGGACCAGTGCGCAGAAGCGGCGGCTCTGGCCACCCACTGCACATGGCAGAAAGACTGGATCGCCAAATCCAGACCAGGTCTTGCGAATCATGTAATGGCAGATCTGACCTATAAAAACCTCGAAATTGCGGGACCTCCTGTTTACAGCGAGGCAGCCAGAGAAAAAGCGAGGGAGATTCAGAAAAATCTCGGATATGAACCAATGGAAGATCCATTCATTGATGAAATTCAGAACCTCATTACACCGCAGGAATGCGAAGAAAAACTGAGAAAAGTGCTGCCTGAATGGCAGGAACACTTTACATCGGATGATTATACGGAATTCTGCTGGCATGCGCCGACAGTACGCATGTATATAGGACGACCGGCATTAAGACCGCCGAAACCGGGAGTGGCATATCCAGCGTGGGTTATGAACGCTCTTGGAGGTATTCCGGAATGTATTGATCCGACCTTTGTTACCGCATCAAAAACAATCGGAATGACAATTCTGGATCTGTTAACAAAACCGGATCTTCTGCAGGCTGCGAAAGATGAGTTCAATGAACGAACTGGCGGAGGCGTAGGAGGAAGCAAATGGATTCCTTGCCTTTGTGATTACAAACCGCCGATTGACTTCAGGTGGCCGGAATACATCACTACAGCGAGAGGGGAAAATCAGTGGTGGATCCCTGCGGAGGGAGATAAATAAATTCCAAATGGGATATATAGCCTGACAGATTTTGCAGGACTGCGATCCGGAAAGGAGGAATCCTTCGGATACAGTCCTGCGTTTCCGTTTTTTAGGGTGCATCCGCGATAGTGTAAAATAATTGTGGAATTTTTGAGAGAGAAATAAAAAGAGACAGTTCCAAAATGATAAAATAGTTTTCACCACAAAAACTCACGAAAGGAACTGGTCTCTTATGGAAACAATTATACAACAAATCGCAAAAAAACTCATCAACAAAATATTGGAGAAAGCATATTCCGGAGGGATTTCCGATATCGATG
>NZ_JACRYT010000024.1 GCF_014333425.1 Zhenpiania hominis
AATCCAAGTAATATCAACGCTGCCAAGTCATGAACCTGGCGGCGATTGTCATCTTTAGATGGCTCACATTCAAGTGAGCATTTTTTATGTTTTCATGGCACGGGCTATTTACCGTTTACGGTATTCTTCAAGGCACCGTCTTTTTAAGCGCTTACTAAAAAACAGCCAGCACCATACGATACTGACTGTACAAAATCTTATTTTGTTTCAATGTCCTCTTGACGGGGAGCGGTTCAATTCTGATGCGGCAGCCCTTTTGGCAATCAACGTGTTGCGTTTTCAATATCTTTTGTTTTTTTGTTGCTCCTGTAAATCTTTAATCTTTTTTTTATTAATCGTATTTTGTTCAAACAACTCATTATATTTTGAGTAAGCTCTTCGGAATTTCCTTTCTAACTTCTTTTGTTGTTCTTTTTCGGAGGTCCCTGGATAAGGAGGAAAACTGCGAATAAGCTTTGCATAATTGTATGGGGTGATATTGCTGCCTTGCGGATAGACAACAGATTTTATACCATGGAAGAGAGAGCGATATACGCTTTCCAGATATTCAGGATCTTTTTGTAGCCCTTGTACAATAGCCTGTTCTATTTTGTCCGCAATTTCGGCTGCGTTCGTATTGGTCACATCAACTAAGCGATCTCCATATCCGATACTGTCATAAAAATAGGATACTTTGGAATTCCATATAAGCCCAATGGATGGGATATTGAATGAAAAGGCTATAATGCTTGGATGAAGCCGACATGAGACAATTGCGTCATAAGAGGACAATTTCGAAATCAGATGTTCTGGCGAATTAATGTTGAATACACATTTTTTCGCGTCGATATTATAATTGCGAATTAAATAATCTATGAAAGCTTCATCTCCAAAATGGCCACTCGTCAATAATTCATAATCATAGCCGCGATTCACCAGTTCAGAAATCAGATCCTGCCAGAGTGTAGCGGCATCTGTTTTTGTAAAGTTGATTTTATTGTCTTTGAAACCATTTGCGCGTAATATAAAAAGTCCTACTTTTTTACGTTTGTTTAAAGATTTGGTGCCAATATTATTTCTAAAAATATTAGACGCAAAAACCGCAGGGTCTGAGACTTTATCAATTACCAGACTATCCCGATCTTTATATTGCTGCAGATAAGAGAATCCATCCCTGGTAGTGATTTGTTTGACACACTCAAAATTGAGCGTTTTCTTCAACCGCTGGCATTTAGAACTGTCTTCATGATAACTTTCGATTCCAATAGCCGAAAAAATGACCGGTTTATGATATTTTTCTGCGAGTTCTAACGTAGTGGCAGTTCTTTCATAAAAAATTTGATAAAGATAATTGAACAAAGGCGCACCACCAAAAATAATCAGATCAGACTCACGAATCAGCTTCTCTGCAGATTTCAATAACGCGGGATCTTTTGTCTCTACATAATCTTTAGAGATAATTCCAGCTGCGCGGCTGTTTATCTTAAAACAAGAACTGTCAATGTGCAAATTTTGCATTACCGTTTTGATTAAACTGATATCGCAGGCTTCAATCACTTGATCTCCGACATTATCGGAGTCTCTATTTGTTAGAAGAAGAATTCGATACATTTTGCTATTTCTATTCTTCAGCCTTCTGATTTTTCTTGCGATTTTTGTTAGCTGCCAACGAATCGAAACGTTTGTTTCCATATGCTCTCCTTTACTATTATAAGTCTAACTTTTATAAACCATAGTTTCAAATTATAATTTCATCTAAGTTTATCATAAAAACACAGCCTATGGAAGTACCAGTTTGCTAATCTATAGAGGAACAGCAAATGAAGATTTCGTGAAGAATATGGACGATAAAGAAAGTCTATTGACGAACACAAACGAGCGTGTTAATATCCCGTCTTTGACAGTCTTTTGAAGCAAAAAGTCTCACAAAGCGCACAGTTAGCGGCTTGCGAGACTTTTTCTGATTTTATGAATGCACGTTACACGATCTATTTTTTGGTTTGAGAACAAATATTTCTCATCTTTGCTATGGGCACGATTTGTTTGGAGGTACAGAATCCAAAAGCATCGTGTAAGGCATCCGTCAATTCCGTTCTTGTGTAGACCGGCTGATATCCTTTTCCTTCGTATTTCATAAAATCCATCTCTTGCAGGGTGGGCAGTATCTGGTCTATAGTGTATTTCTGATCCAGTTTCTTTTCCAGATAGCGGTAAACAATCAGGGAAAGGAAACAGGTTATAAAGTGAGCGAGAATTCGTTCCTGACGATTCAGATATACGGGACGTGCTTCAAAATCCGTCTTCATAATCCTGAAACATTCTTCTATTTCCCAGCGACGCCGGTTTGCCTTTACGATGTTCGAAACACTCTCATCCAGGTTGGTGCATACCGCATAAAACCCATCGTATTTTTCTTCTTCACGGATAACCGATTCATCGATATAACTGGAAGATAATTCTGCGACCTCTCCATCTTTCGTGGCATGGTCGGTTTTGATGAACCTTTTCGGATCGTTCTGCTTTTTTCTGCCGGAGGATGTGTATCCGTCTTCCACGAGTTTTTTTGCCCGCTCTAACTGACCTTCTCGTACATGACGTTGGAAGGTGGAGTATTTGATAGAGTATGAAACAATCAGCTTTTGCTCGATGATTTCTTTTTTATCTCCCTTGTCGGTATGAACCAGTCCTTCTTCCCGGATCCACCTTGTTTTGTAAAAAATCTTATCTTTATCCGTTTCCCCGTCCAGTTCGGAGAGCCGGTAGGTTTTCCCGGAGGGGTCCCCGTCGAGAAACCATCCGTCATCCGCCAGACACCATTTTTGCAGGAATGCTTTGAGCGTTTTTATTGGCTGCGTTGTGATATATCCGCGCAGTCCGTCCTCGCCGTCATAAGAATTGAATACCCGGTTCGTGGCGGAAGATAACCCGGCATCCGTGCAGACAACGAACTTTGACAGGTCAAACTCTGACAGCATTTTTTTCTCTAATGGGATCATGGTCCTTTGTTCATTCCGGTTCCCGGGGAAAATCGAAAAGGATATGGGGATGCCGTCCATGTCCATAAAAAGCCCCATGCCTACGATTGGCAGTGGCCGGTTTTCCTTGCTTTTGCCGAACTGTTTATCGTCCCGGGCAGCATCCACTTCAAAGTAGAAGTTTGTGCAATCGTAATAGATGACCTGTGTATTGCGTTTCTGCAGGGCCGTAGTGTTCTGAAAGAGACGGCTCTGGATATAGTCCGATTCTTCTGCGATTACGGACAGAGCGCGATAAATGTCGTGAAGTTCAAAGGAAGGCTGTTCCAGGAATCTTTTGGATTCGTGGAAACTGCTCCTTTTGGAGGAAGGATAGAGAATTCCTGTATAGATCAGACGGGAGAGGATCTGATTCAGATCATACTCAAAAAGGTGCCTTCTGGAGATTGCGCGGCATATTTTGTGCAGGCCAAGTTCGTAATAAATGTCCTGAAGAAAAAGATATCCTCCATTGAATCTTCGCTGCTGGTTCATAACCAGATCGGTTCCGGCACAGAATTCCATGTGGAACTTTGCGGAGTCTTCTTTTTCTGCTTCATTCATAAGTCGCACCTGTTCTTTTGCCCATGCTTTGGCATCGGTTACACCGTATGTTTCACAGATATGCTTTTCGGAACCAAAGGACCTGACGATCTGCGTCTTGTTTTTTCCATTGACTCGAACGGTTTTTACTGCTCTGTAGGTAATCGAATATTTTCCGGTTGTCCATCCTAATCGCATGATACACCTCCTTATTTATATTATAGTGGAACGCAGAGGGACGTGCAAGCAAAAAGTTTGAACTTGACAAAAAAAGAAGGCGTTTGCAACGCTTTCAGGCTCTTTTTCTAATTTAGGGTGTCAAACTCCCGGAACAGCAAATGAAGATTTCGTGAAGAATATGGACGATAAAGAAAGTCTATTGACGAACACAAACGAGCGTGTTAATATCAATAATGGCTTTTAAGAAATTAAGAAAGAATCAGTCTTATTTAGTAGGAAAAGCAGAGTTTATTTAAGAAGTGAGGTTATAAATATGAGAGAAACAATTTTAGAGATTTTATCGGGAGTGCGTAGTGATATAGACTTTGAAAATAATACAAAGTTAATTGACGATGGAATATTAGAGTCTCTGGATATTGTTGCTATTGTCGGAGAGCTGAACGATGAGTTTGATGTAGAAATTTCGGTAGAAGATCTGGTGCCGGAAAATTTCAATTCCGTAGACGCAATGGTAGAATTAATTACAAGAGCACAGGGATAAGAGAAAGGAGTATAAAAAAGTGGACTTTACGTCATTCTATTTCTTAGTGTTTGTGCTTGTTGTTGTATTCGTTTATTATGTTGTACCCAAGGCTGCCAGATGGACCGTTCTTCTGGCGGCCAGTTATGTGTTCTACTTGATCTCAAGTCCCAAGACTTTTGTTTTTGTGCTGTTTACGACTATTATTACGTTCTTGGGAGGAAGATACATCGGCCGTAAAAATACGGAACATAAAAAGTATATCGAAGAACACGGAAATGAATTAACCAGAGAAGAAAAGAAGGAAAGAAAAGCCGCGGTTCAGAAAAAAAAGCGCAAAATGGTCGCGCTGGTGCTGATTCTGGACTTCGGAGTGCTGGCGGTAGTGAAATATTTTCGCTACTATATCGAAGCGCTTGGCTTGGGAATTCATTTTGATGCCGGATTCCTGATTCCGCTCGGAATTTCTTTTTATACTTTCCAGTCAGTAGCGTATATTATTGACTTATATCGGAATAAATTTGAGGCGGATTCCAATATTTTTAAATTCGCGTTGTTTGTTTCCTTTTTCCCGCAGATTATTCAGGGTCCAATCAGCCGATACGATCAGTTGGCAGGACAGCTTTACAAAGGCCATGCCTTCTCTTATACGAATCTGACCTTTGGCGCGCAGTTGATGTTGTGGGGATTTTTCAAGAAACTGGTGATTGCGGACCGGGCAGGAATCCTGGTAAACGAAGTGTTTGATAATCACACCGAATATCAGGGGTTCTATATTCTGCTGGCGTTGCTTTTTTACAGCATTCAGATTTATGGAGATTTTTCCGGAGGAATTGACATCGCGAGAGGCGTGGCGAGAATTCTCGGCATTGATATGGTCGATAACTTTAAGCGCCCGTATTTTTCGGACAGTATTTCCGAATTCTGGAGAAGATGGCATATTACGTTGGGGAACTGGTGCCGTGACTATATTTTCTACCCGATTTCTCTTTCCAAAACCTTTGGAAAAGCGGGAAAGCACCTGAGAAAAGTATTCGGTGATCGTCTGGGCAAGCTGTTTCCTGTCCTTGTAGCCCAGCTTGCTACGTTCCTGACCATTGGTATCTGGCACGGAGCGGAATTTAAGTATATTGCCTACGGTCTGTATAACGGCGGCCTGATTATTCTGGGGCTGATCTTTGAGCCGTTTTTGCGTAAACTGGAAAAAATTCTGCATATTGATACCACCACTTTTAGCTGGAGGCTATTCAAAATCTGCAGGACATTCCTGCTGGTTGTAATCGGGAGGGTTTTGCCCAGGGCGGCTTCCTTTGGCGCTGCGGTTTCTATGATGAAGTCGGCGATGGTATTCAATCCGGGGATCTTCTTAAATGACCATCTGGTGGAGTTGGGGCTTACCTATGAGGATTATGCGGTGCTGCTAGCCGGCTGCGCGGTATGGTTTGTGATCAGTCTGATGCAGGAAAGCGGAATGAAGATCCGGGAATCTCTGGCAAGACAGAATATTCTGTTCCGCTGGGGAATTTATTTAACTGTAATTATAGTTGTACTAATAGTGGGGGTATATGGCCCGGGTTATGATGCAAGTACATTTATCTATAGAGGATTTTAAGTAAGATTGGAGCGAATATGTTAAAAAATACGAGAAGCAATTTAATAAGATGCACTGTTTTTTTGCTGATCCTTGGGATTGTTTTTTTCTATCTAAATCAAGTGTTTTCTATAGCAGAATCAGAAGAAAGCAAGAAAAATTTCAATCAATTTTACGATGAAAAAAAGAATTCTTTGGATGGCATTTTCTTTGGGGCCAGTTCTGTAAATCGGTATTGGGTTGCGGCAAAAGCTTACCATGATACAGGAATTGCTGTGTATAATCTGGGAACAACTAGCCAGCCTTTGGTTGTTGTTAAGTCTTTACTGGAAGAAACGGCAAAATCCCAAAAACCAAAAGTGTTTATTATTGAGTTGAGATGGTTGGTGAGAAATGCAGATCGAATAGAAGAGGCTTTTATCCGAAAAGTAACAGATAGTATGCATTTTTCAGCAACTAAAATTCAGGCTGTGAATGAATCGGTTGACTATGCGATACAAGGGGATAATGATGTAGTGGATAATAAATTTGACTACTATATTCCTATTTTAAAATATCATGGGAGATGGAATGAAGAAGATTTGACAACCGATGATTTGCGGATTGATAAAACCAGAACTTTATGTAAAGGCTTTTTTTTGACGCCTTCAAGATCATTTAGGCAAGTGCCACAATCTCCAGCGGTTTATTCGGATGAAACGGTACCGTTGGCGCCAGAAACGCAAGAGGTATTTGACGATCTTTTAGATTATTGTGATTCTATTGAAACAGAGGTTCTATTTGTATTGTCTCCACATTCAGTCACGGAAGAAAATGTTGGGAGGCTAAATGAAGCTGTAAAGATTGCTCGTGAAAGGGGTTATACTGTTCTAAATTTCAATACCAAAGAAATGATTGAAAAAGTTGGAATAAACTGGGAAACAGATTTTTTTAATTCAAATCATGTCAACATATTGGGAGCTGAAAAATATACGGCCTACTTGGCAAATTATATAGTTGAACATTACAATGTGACAGATCATAGAGGAGATCCTGACTATGCAAGTTGGGATAAAGCCTATGAAAACTATCTGGATTTTACAGAGGAAAAAAGAAAACAGATGGAGGAATAAAATGAAGATCGGAACGGTAATACGGTGCTGCATATTCGGGTCGCTTGTGTTTCTGTTGAGTGCGGGCTGCTGTATAGCTGATGCTGATTATGCTGAAGATATGGGGAATGAAGATACAAATGAAATTCTGGTAACATTCAAGGAGGATGTAACCAAGACGCAGGCCCAACGAACCATTGAGAAAGCGAATGGGGATGTGGAAGAAACGTTCCTTTCCGCAGGCAGTAAGACCCTGGTCGTATCTCATGAGACAAAAAAAGCACAGGCCGCGGCAATAAGCTCCCTAGAGCAGAAGCCAGAGGTTGAAGCGGTTCAGCCTAATTATCATTATACCTTAGATGAGGCTGATTCTTCAAATGATCCTCTTTTTCCAAAACAGTGGAATCTCGATTACATGGATGTTCCGGAAGCTTGGGATCTTATTGATAAGGTGAAACCGAAGAGTGACCGGAAGGAGGAAGATAGAGTTATAGTCGCAACACTGGATACCGGAATTCACTATGAGCATTCAGACTTAAAAAAAAATATTGATGTGTCTAATTGCATTTCTGTAACAGGGCAGGAAGAACCCTATAGAGTATATAAACGACCGCGTTTTTCTCATGGGACGGCAACCGGAGGAATACTCGCGGCAACGTCAAGGAACGGCGTTGGAATGGCAGGTGTGGCTGCGGGCAATAATAATGATTTGGTTTCCTTAATGGGGATAGATGTATTTCATGAGGAAGGATATCATTCACAAGCAAGTGCCTCTACCGCGGACATTATTAAAGGCATTGAATATGCATGCGAAAAAGGTGCGAAAGTCATCAACATGTGCCTAGGGCATACAACAGGGGATCTGGATCTATATGGGCAAGTCCATGATGATGCAGCGCTAGAGGCTGCTGTGAATGATGCAGTGTACAATAAAGATGTTGTAATAACCTGTTCGGCAGGGAATAAAGGAGATTCCAGACCATGGTACCCGTCGGACTTTGATGCGGTAATCAGTGTCATCAGCACAAAACAGTATACAAATTCATGGAGCAGGGATTGCAAAGCGAAAAGTTCCAGTTATGGAGCGAAAAAAGACATCTCCGCGCCAGGGAAGAGTGTTTATACGACTGAACTTGGAGGAGGCTTCCGTAAAGGAGGAGGAACTTCTTTGGCTACGCCTGCGGTAGCAGGAGTAGTGGCATTGATTCGGTATGTAAATCCGCAACTCTCTGCGAGTCAGGTGAAACATATTTTGTATTCTACGGCCACGGATCTGTATAAAACAGGATATGATACTTATACAGGATATGGTAATGTAAATGCCTATCGGGCGGTGGCTGCAGCAGCAGGCGTGAATATTGGAAAACAGACAGAGACACTTTCAGTTGCGAAATCCGTAAGAGCGCGTTCCGCAGGTGCACATAGTATTCGAATTTCCTGGAAAAAAGTTCCTGGAGCAAACGGTTATTGGATTTACAGGGCGAATAAGAAAAACGGGACTTATACGAAAATAAGGACAACAACGGATTCAAAACAATATTCTATTTGTGACGGCGGACGTAAATTTAATAAAACGTATTTTTATAAAGTTGTTGCCTACGGAACAACGAAAGATGGAAAGCAGGCTGTGAGCAGTGGCAGTAAAATCGTCCGCTCAAAGGCAAGGTCCGCTGTACCAGTAACAAAAACAGGCCGTCTGGACTATCAAACAATCCGACTCTCCTGGAAAAGAGCAAAGAGTGCGGATGGATATCAGATTGGCCGGGCATCCTCCCCAAATGGACCCTATAAGCTTGCAAAGACAATTAAAAAAGGGGGGAGTGGCAGTTGGACGGATCGTAGACGAAAACCGGGCAAAACGTATTATTATAAAATGCGTTCTTATCGGTTGTATAAGAAAAAGCGGTATTGCAGCGAGTGGTCGGAATCTGTTTCCATAAAAGCCAGTCCTAAAACACCTTCATTTTCTGCAAAGAAAAAGAACCGCTCTGTTGTTTTGAAATGGAAAAAAACGCAAGCAGGCAAGATAAGTGGATATAAGATTTACAGGAAAACAGACAATCGAAAATGGCATCTGATTAAAACTGTCAGTCCAAAACAGAAATACTACCGTAATCGGGGATTAAAGCGCGGCGTGCGGTATTCCTATAAAATACGGAGTTATAAAAAAGTAAAGGGAAAAATAGTTTACAGCAATTATTCCAAGGTGAAAACAAGAAGATTGTAAATTCCGCCCGCTCGGAAATTGTCTGTGAAAAGAAACCTGAATTTTCGGACGAAGAAAAGATGGTCTGGGACAATCCCCATACCAAGCTGTAAATAAGGAAAGAGGTAGCCTTCTATGGTAAAATCAAAATGCCAATAGAAGGCTATTTAAATGCCCTGGCTAAACCGTGACAGACTCTGGCAAAGAAAAAAGAAGTTTACTTTTCTGTAAGAGAAGATAACCGCATCAAGGAAATGGCTGCCTATTGCTGGCTGGGTGTTTTAAACTCTTTAAACGGAGGAGCCCCTGTCATGCTCAAAAGCGTAAGTTATCTTGTTGTTACCAATCAGGAACGGCTGGTTTCAGATGTTTTATGTCTATAATTACCATAGAAGGTGAATTTGTAGAAATTCTTTCACAGGCTTCTACACTTTGTCCATCTACTATTTAGTTTGTGTCAGATTTTCCTTTTCTTTATTGAGGAATACAGGCTGTAAACGCGTTTTTCGGATACCCGTTTATATGCCCGCACTTTGAAAGAATAGGTCTTTCCACGGGATAAATTGCGCGCATAGGTTGCTCCTCTTCTTCCGTTTACTGTCACGGTTTTGACCTTCTTCCATTTGCCGTTTCCATTTTTGCGATAGATGACATAACCGGTTAGTTTCGAATTTTTCTTTAGTGTCAACGTAACTTGACGGCCCTTCTTTTTAATGCTGAAAGTTGGTTTTTTCGGTTTTGCGATATGCTTGTTTGAGGCGGATACAGTGCCGTAATAACGCTTGCCGCTAACGGTGCGGTAAGCCCGAACCTTGTAGTAATAGGCTTTTCCTGCTTTCAAACCTGTATTCTGCCAACTGGTTGTCTTGGAATTGGTGATTGTTTTTACCTTGGAATATTTGCCATTCCTTGAATTCCCTCGGTAGATGCGGTAGCCGCTTGCTCCGGAAACCTTTTTCCATGATACTTTATTGGTTCGGTAGTCCACGCTTGTAATGCTGACTGAAGGTGCTGGCAAAACTGCTTTGGAGGAAACCGGCTTGCTTCCGGTGCTGCGTATAAATTTCCCGTTGGAGGCTGTACCGCGGGCATACACTTTGTACCAATATTGTTTGCCTAGGGTGCAGGTACTGTCTGTATAACTTTTTGTATTTTTACCCTCCACTTGTTTCAGCAATTTATAATCGCCGCTCTGGCTGGTAGCACGCCATACACGGTAATTGCTGGCTCCACTGATTTTGTTCCAGGATATTTTGACAGACTTGTAATTCGTCCCTTTGGCGCTGACAGTAGGCGTTGTCAGTTTATCGGCAATGGCAGACTTTGCGGAAGCCGGTTTGCTGTCCTCGCCGTGAATCTTTTTATGAGTTTCCTGGGATGTAGAAAGCGGACGTATAATGTAGTAGTAGGTTTTTGGATAATCCGCAGAGCTGTCCACATATTTGAGCGGAGAGCTGCTACGCTGAGGGACGGACGCAATTTTTTCATAAGTTCCTGACTTTCCGCTTTCAGAACGAAGTACCCAATACTGGGTGGCATCAGGCACTTTGTTCCAGGTCAGTGTGATATCTTCCATACCGGAATTGACAGCCTTCAGGCCGGTGGGAGTGTCAAGCTCCGCAGGTTCAGCCAAAAGCTCGGAATGCCGGTTGCGGTCCGGATCCGGAATCGCTGCTTTATCTCCTGTATCTGTATATTCTCCGGCTGCTTTTACTGCCGCGTAGGCATCCACATTTCCGTATCCGGTGTAAATATCAAATCCATCGGTATAAAGATCGGTTGTCGTACCGCAAAGAATGTCGTAAACCTGCTGGGTCGTTAGTGTCGGATTCACATATAATACCATAGCGGCAACCGCAGCTACATGGGGTGCAGCCAAGGAAGTTCCATAACCAGGATCGTAGAAATCGTCTTTCGGCTCACTGTCATCATCTTCTGACGATAATACGGTCCGCCAGATGTTGCTGCCAGGCGCGGAAATGTCTTTTTTTGATCCATAGCTGGAGCCGGAGGCCTTGCACTCTTTACTCCAAGCATCCTCATATTCCACGGTATTAATGACACTGATTACATAATCAAAATCCGAGGGATACCACCCACTCTGATCCTTAGTGTTTCCAGCAGTTGCGACAAAGGTAACATCGTATGTACTTACGGCTTCCTTAATTTTTGCTTGCAGGAGCTTATCGTTGTGTGGATTTCCATTTCCATCATTTTCGCCATAGGAATGTCCTAGCGCCATATTGATGACCTTTGCTTCCTTTTCGCAGGCATACTCGATCCCTTTGATAATATCATCTGTCGTTGCAGCGGATTGACCGCCTTTGTAGTTCTGAAATACATTAATGCCCATCAGTTGGATTAGATCATTTGTTGTACCAGCGGCGGCGCCGGCAATTCCTTTTCCGTTATTGGAAGTCGCTGCGATTACTCCGGCGACGCCTGTTCCATGGCCGTCTTTAAGGTTAGAGTTGTTATACGGCGGATAATCGGGGCTAGATTTTCCTGCCACTGTAATGCAGTGAGCCCAATCAATATTAGCATTTAAATCTTCATGATTTCGCGAGATGCCCGAATCTAAAGTCGCGATTTTTATGGCCTTTTCCGACATATGCTCTTCTCCAGCATCTTTGCGCTGGTCAATGTACTCCCAAGCTTCCTCTGCATTAATATAGTCCAGATTCCATTGCTTGCTACGAAATGTGTCAGATGCAAGTTTCGCTTTATTAGCTTTTGCAGTCGAAATCTCTTCTTCCTCTGTCGTATACAGATAATTCGGCTGAACATAAGCCACATCCCGATCTTTTTCCAGCTCTTCCACCGCGTCCTCAACCGAAGTCTCCTTGTCATCCAGGGTCACCAGATAGGGAGTCTCCTCCGGCGCGGAAGAAGCCTCTGGAGCAACGATTTCCTCCACATTTTCAGTCTGCACATCCGCGTCCTCAACGATCGCTTCTGCTTTTTTCTCGCTGACCTCGTCCTCGAAGACAACGAGAACCTCATCCTCTACATAGACCTCTCCGGCGGCAGGATCGCTTTCCTGTTGCTGCGTTTCCGCCGCGAAGGAAAAGGATACTCCCGAAAAGAGCATTGTGAAGGTTAAGGTAAAAATCAACAGATAGGAAAGTATTTTTTTCATTTTTTCACCTCAAAATTTTCCTCTTAAGTTATTCCGCAAGCTCAATCAGCTTTTTTCTCTGGATTTTACCGTTAAAGGTCCGCGGAATTTCATGAATAACCTCAATATACTTGGGCTGCTTGCTGGCGTCCAGATTTTGAACCAGGAAATTCTTCAGTTCTTTCGGCTCGTAAGCGTCCGCGTCGGATAAAACGATAAAGAGCTTCGGAGCCTGTCCGGTAAGGGGATCCTTGACCGGAACGCAGGCGCAGTCCATAATTAGCGGATATTTGATGACGATGCTTTCGATTTCCTCCGGAGAAATTTTGATTCCGCCGTAGTTGATGACATCGTCTTTGCGGCCCAGCATATAAATGAAGCCTTCCTCATCAATATAGCCAAGATCCTTGGTGTAGATATATCCGTCTGCCATGGTTTCCGCTGTCAGCTCCGGTGCTTTCCAATAGCCCTTCATGTTGATGGGGCCGGAGCTTGCCAGGAATCCCAGATTTTCTTCCGAAGAGGAAATCGGCTGGCGGTTTTCATCTACTACGATAAACTCCGCGTTTACCGCGGGTTTTCCGATACAGCCCGGTTTTCCGGACATGGAATTGAAATCCAGGAGACAGGAACAGCCGGCCTCCGTGCTGCCGTAAAAATTGTAAAGCCGTGTTTTCGGCAGCAGCCTGGAAAGGTGAAGCTTGTCCTCTTCCGGAAGAGGCGCGGAACCCAGCTGAATGTAATCCAGCTGCTCCGCGTAATCTCCCAGCCTGTCCTTGGACAGCTTGAAAATAATTGAAAGACTGCTTGGAGAAAGATCCATAGCGGTTACCCTATATTCATCCATCATGTTAAACACTTTTTTCAGCAGGGTTACGCCCTCGATGAAAACGGCGGCGCTCCCATTTACTAAGTTCCCGTAGGTGCGCCGGAGACCATGGGAATGGGAAAGGGGCATGGGAATCAGTTCCACATTATCTTTTTTCATCTTCACGCCGCAGATGACATTTTCCGCAAGGGCCGCGTCATTACCATGGCTGAGCTCAATGCCCTTTGATTTTCCGGTAGTACCCGTAGAAAAGAGAATTTCGGAGGTATCTTCCGAAGCGGGAAAATCAATGGTTTCCACATGAATCGTCCCGGTAAAGGCATGTTTGCCAGCTTCCTCAATCGGGAAAAAAGGGATATTATCCAGCGGCTTTTTCCCGATATAAAGAACCGCCTCTACGCTTTCTATAATTTCATGCACGCGATCCGCGGCGGAATTCTTCTCAACAGGAACAAATACGCCCTTTAAAAGCTGAATGGCAAACTCACAAGTCATGTAGTCTACGCTCTGATTGCATTCTACGACTACGCAAGATTCGCGGCGGATACCCAATTCCGATAATTTTCGGGAAAGTCCATAAACGCGCCGCCACAGCTCTCCGTAAGTGACAGACTGACTGGTGTCCGCCAGGGCCAGTCTGTCCGGCTGTGTATCGGCGTGGGAAGCGATGCTTCCAACAATAGAATGATACATTTTTTGAATTAAACTCCTTTAAAAAAATATAAATTCGCAGTGTAATTATATCTTTCTTTTCGATTTTTTTCAGTGTTTTTCACAGATTCTTCACAAAAACTCTATAAGAACCTATTGCCATAAATAAAAATATATGGCATAATAACCAAGGATTTATGAAATGGAAAGAGGAGATGTGATGCAGGGACAGCATTTAAATTATATACTGGAAGTACATAAAATGCGGAGCATCTCAAAAGCGGCGGAAAAACTAAAGATTTCCCAGCCGGCGTTGAGCGCCCACATCAAAAAAATAGAAGAGGCTTTGGGGGTTCCGATTTTTGATCGGGCTGTAAAACCGATCCAATTGACGGAGGCGGGACAAATCTATATTGACTACATGAAACGTCAAATGGATTTAGACAAAGAACTGCGGGAGCAAATTTCGGATCTGGAATGTCTGCGGCGAGGTGCCCTTACAATTGGAGGCGCCAGCTTTTTTAACGTCAGCTATCTTCCAGGGGCGGTTGCCGAATACATGGAAAGGTATCCGGGGATTCGGATTTCGGTAATTGATGGAAATCTTCCGGAAATTATTGAAAAGGCGCTGAACAACGAATTGGATTTGTTTTTATCGCCTTCCTGGAATATGGACGAACGGTGCTGCTATGAGAAGTTTTTAAGCGAAAAAATTCTGATTTGCGTTCCTCCGGCATGGCCCATCAATGATCGGCTAAAGGACTGGCGGATTCCGGAGGAAATTATCCTGGAGGGAAAGCTGAGTGCATGGCTGGAAAACAAGGAAAATCCTTATGTGGATTTTAAAGAATTTCGGGAAGAACCCTTTATTCTTCTGAGAAAAGAACAGCATATCGGCAATATGATGAATCGACTTTTTGAGAGACATGGATTTTCTCCGGAGCACCGCATCGCGGCCGAGCAGACGATGACCAGTTACGCGCTGACGCTGGCTGGTGCGGGAATCTCTCTAATGTCGGAAAGTACAGTTGTGAAAGGGCATTTAAGAGATTATCCGGCCTTCTATCTGACGGATCTGGATCTATGCACCCGGGATATGTATATCGCGTATCCAAAACAAAAATATCTGTCACGTGCAGGTAAAGAATTCATTTCCATTCTTAAGAATTCTTTATCGGCATTTGAAGAATAAAACTTACTTAAGTAAAAAATGAGAAGGAGATTTATAACAATGAAACATGGAAAAAAAGTAATCGCGGTAATGCTGATTTTAATCATGACATTATCCCTGGCCGCCTGCGGAGGCGGGGATGAAACCGCAGATGGGAAGACAAAGCTGACAATTGCTCATCAGTACGGGATCGCTTATGCGCCTCTGGAAGTGATGAAGCAGCAGAAACTGATCGAAAAGCATTATGACGGCGTAGAGGTAGAATGGTCGACACTGAATTCCGGTTCCGCCATTAACGAGGGATTCCTGTCCGGAGATATCGATGTAGGCGCCATGGGTGTAGGTCCTGCGGTTACAGGGGTTACCAGCGGCGTGCCGTATAAAATCTGCTCTAATATGTCGGCTCAGCCCCATAAAATCATGACGAACAATCCGAACATTAAGTCTCTGAAGGATATTACAGATGAAAAGATCGCGCTCGTAAATATCGGAAGTATCCAGCATATTCTGTTGGCTATGGCGGCAAAGGAACAGCTTGGCGACGCTCACGCTTTAGATGAAAACATCGCGGCTATGGCTCATCCGGACGGAATGTCTTCCTTAATCTCCGGAAGTGTAGACTGCCATTTGACTACGTCTCCTTATGTTTTTAAGGAAGCGGAAGAAGACGGAATTACGGAAGTGGAAGCCCTGGAGTCCGTATGGCCCAGCGGAAATTCCTTTATCGTAGCCGTAGCGTCCACCGATTTACAGGAAAATAATCCGGAACTTTACGACGCGGTAGTGGCGGCTCTGGCCGAAGCCATCGATTATATTAATAATAACACAGCGGAAGCCGCGGAAATGCTCTGTGAAGCAGAGGATGTGGACGCGGCGACCATGGAAAAATGGCTGACGGATAAAGACTGTGTATACAGCACAGAAACAAAAGGCGTAATGGATATGGCAAACTTTATGGCGGAAGAAGGATTCTTGGAAAACGAGGGACCGAAAGACTTCAGCGATCTGGCCTTTGATAATGTAAAGGGTAACTAAAATCAGGGAAATGAGGATGAACGGATGAAGGAAGCAAGGACACAAATTATATTTATTATCTGCTTTCTGGCAGCATGGCAGATTGTTTATCAGATGGGAACCTTTAACCCGATTGTATTCCCATCTTTAAAAGACATCGGACAAAGTTTTATCGAAGGATTTAGAGATGACAGCCTGATGACCTATACACTTTATTCTATGTCTCTGATTATCAGGGGACTTTTAATCGGGATCATTCTGGCATTTATCTTTTCCAGTATCGCGGTGATCAGTAAGACGTTCCATGCGATTTATCATCTGGTGGTATCCATCTGCGATCTGTTGCCGGGCGTAGCTCTGCTGCCGCTGGCGATTGTGTGGTTTGGTATCGGTGAAATTACAATTATCTTTATTGTAATCCACTCGATTCTATGGCCGATGTCCAGGAACATTATGGATGGATTTCAGTCGATTTCAAAAATCTATATTGAAAGCGGGCGGAACATCGGGCTGAAGGGATTATCCCTTGTGAAAGGCGTTTACCTTCCGGCGGCATTCTCCTATGTCCTGTCCGGAATGAGGGTCGGATGGGCCAGAGCATGGAGAGGTCTGCTCAGTGTAGAAATGATCTTCGGAACCACCGGATCCGGAGCTGGAATTGGCTGGTTTATTTTTATGAAGCGTACCAACACGGACATTGCGGGGGTATTCGCTGCGCTGATCGTCATTATCATTATTGGGATCATTATTGAATATGTGGTGTTTAGCACCATTGAGCGAAATACGGTAAGAAAGTGGGGGATGGTGAGATGAGTAAGCTTCTTGAGATAAAAGGTTTAAGAAAGAACTACCATGATTCCCCGGACTCAAAAGACATTCTGAAAAATCTGGATCTGACCGTAAATAAAGGTGATTTTCTGTGTATCCTGGGACCTTCCGGCTGTGGAAAAACAACCCTGATCCGCTGTATCGCGGGGTTTGAAGACTATGAGGGAGAGATTCTGGTAGACGGGGAGAAAGTTACAAAACCAGGCATTGACCGGATCATGGTCTTTCAGGATTTTAACCAGTTATTTCCGTGGAAAACCGTTCGCAAAAATATTGAATATCCTCTGAAGATAAACGGTATGAAGGATAAAGCGGAGAGGGAAAAGATCGCGCAGGAGCATCTGGAACTGGTGGGTCTGAAGGATTATGGAAATTTCTACCCCCATCAGCTGTCCGGCGGCATGAAGCAGAGAGTCGCTATCGCCAAGGGGCTGGCTCTGAACCCGAAAATCATTCTTATGGATGAACCCTTCGCCAGTCTGGACGCTATGACGAGAAACAAGCTGCAGGAAGAACTGTGGAAGATTAAAGAAAAGGAAAACGCGACCGTTATCTTTATCACCCATAACATTCAGGAAGCGCTGGTACTGGGCACCCGGATTATGCTTCTTTCCAAAGAAGGGAAGATTAAAATCCAGATGGATAATAACATTCCAAAGCCCGTTACTCCGGCATCCGAGGGTTATGGAGAGATGTGGAAGTTGTTTAATGACGCGCTTTGGGAAGAGGACCGGTAAAGGTCCTCTTAATTTTTTGTTACAATTCCCCTCCTTTCTTGCCTTTTCCCCGCGTTACTGCTATAATAAACCCGCTGAAGAGAAGGAGAATTGTGGATGCGATCAGATAAGTATAATGACAGGAACAGGGATAACCGGTTTGATACCCGCGCCTATGATGGATGGGAAGAGACCCAGATGTTGTTTCAAAGCAGGAACAGAGAAAGGGAAGAACTCAAAAAAAGAAAACAGCGGGAGGAGGCTTACCGGGAATATCTTGCCATGAGGGAACATCCAAACGCGAACCGTTCCCCAAAAGACGATGTAAAGACATACACAAGGAAAAAACGGCAGAAGCCGGTCTTAGAATCTTATGAAGAAGAGCCTCCCCGCAAATCGAGACAAAAGCCGAAACAGAAAAAAAGAAGGGTCAAAAGAATTATCTTAGTGATCCTTTTACTACTGATTATTCTCGCCGCGGCAGGCGTTATGGCGGTAATGGGGCTGATGGAGAAAGTAGGTGATTTGGAAATTGATTCTTCCAATCTGGGAATTGATCCCCAGGTGGCCGAGGAACTGAAAGATTACCAGAATATCGCTCTTCTTGGAATTGACGCCAGAGATATGGATGATTATGAAAATTGCAGGACGGACGCGATGATTATTTTGAGTCTGGATAAAAAGAATGATACCATCCGTCAGATTTCCGTTTACCGGGATACCTATCTTCATGTAAATGAAGAATACGGGTACGATAAAATTACGAATGTCCATGCATATGAGGGAACGACAGGGACGATTCATTCACTTAATGAGAACCTGGATCTGAACATTGAAGAGGCGGTCGTTGTAAATTGGAAAGCGGTAGCCGATGTGGTGGATGGACTTGGCGGAATTGATGTGAAAATCCGCGAATCAGAAATCAGCGAGATGAACAAATATATCAAAGATACGCAGAAAAACATCGGAGGATCAAAAAAGAAGATTAAGAAAGCGGGTATGCAGACACTGAACGGCAATCAGGCAGTTACTTACGCGAGAATCCGTAAAGATTCGGCGAAGGGAGATTACCGCCGGAACGAACGGATGAAGATTGTTGTCTCTGCCACTGTGGAGAAAGCGAAAAAAACAAATCCGTTTAAGCTGCATCAGATTGCCAGCGAAGTTCTGCCGGAAATAAAGACCAATATGAGCTCCGGCAGCCTGATGAAAGTAATGATGAGCTTTATTTCAGGGGATATGACAGACAGTACCGGATGGCCGTTTAATACCCAAGGCTGGACGAACTACAACGGAGCCTGGTGCGGAGCGCCGGTTACCCTTAAGAGTAATGTAGAAGAGCTTCACGAGAAGTACTTCGGACAACTGGATTATGAACCGACTGAAACCGTGCAGGAGATCAGTTCGGAAATCTCCAGACGAACCGGATACTACTAAAAATAAGGAAAATCCAAGTTTATAGGATGAATGTGGAAAAGCAACAAGCCTCTGCAAAAGAATGTATGACATGATATGCGGAGGCCTTTTTCTAACATTTATTAAGAATCTGTGAAGATATGGCTTGGAGTTGCAATCGGGCGGTATTGTTGGTATAATAGGACCGTTATTTATTTGGAATATTATACAGGAAAGAGACAGAAGGGAGAAATCCATAATGGCCTCTGAACATTCATTTGATCATACAAACGCTTCCGAAGATCTGGACAAGGCCTTTTCCGGTATGCTGGAAGGCGGAGGAAGATCAGCGAAAGCGAAACAGAAAAAAAAGAATAAAGCAGGCGGCAAAAGTAAAAACGCAGATTCGGAAGCTGCCGCACAAGAAAAGAAAAAGGGCGCAAAAAAGAAGAAAAAAGACCCCAAGCAGACAACGAGAAAGCTGTGGGTGGCGATTTTATCCCTTTTGATCGTTGTGATTGGAGTGGGAAGCATTATCGGCGCGGGCCTTACGGTTGTGCATACGCAGCTTGACAAGGTAACAAAGGTGCAGGTCAACCGAAAGGCGCTGGGGATTAATTCGCGGGTCGCGAAGGAATTGAAAAACTACCGGAATATCGCGTTGCTGGGGATTGACGCCAGAGATATGAGCGATGATTCCCAGACTAGAAGTGACGCAATGATCATTGCCAGTATTAACAAGGAAACCAATGAAGTAAAGTTGGTGTCTTTGTACCGGGATACCTATGTGAGTCTGGGGGATAATTACGGGCTGGATAAGATGACCCACGCTTATTATTACGGAGGCGCCACACAGACCCTGCAGACGATTAATCGCAACCTGGATCTGAACTGCGAAGAAGTGGTGGTTGTCAACTGGAAAGCGGTAGCGGATGCGGTAGATCTGCTGGGCGGTCTTGAGATCAATATCCGGGAATCGGAAATCAGTGAAATGAATAAGTATATTAAAGATACGCAGAAAAATATCGGCGGATCCAAGAAAAAGATTCGCAGAGCGGGAAAGCAGACGCTGAATGGCGTGCAGGCCGTAACCTATGCCCGGATTCGGAAAGATTCAGCGGAAGGCGATCACAGGCGAAATGAGCGTATGAAGATCGTTCTTTCCGCGGCCTTTGAGAAGGCGAAAAACCTGGATCTGGATCAGCTCAACAAGATTGCCAATGAGGTTCTGCCAAGTATCAAGACCAATATAACGACCAATCAGATGATGGAAATCCTGTTGGCGCTGAATTCTTATAAAATTACGGATAGTGTGAGCTGGCCGTACGACTGGACAGACTGGACCTACAATGGGATCTGGTATGGACCGCCGGTTACACTTAAGAGCAACGTAACGCAGCTTCATGAAGAATTTTTCAACCAGAAGAATTATGAGCCGACAGACACTGTAAAGGAGATCAGCGATCGGATTTCGAGTCTGACCGGCAGATGGTAAGTTCTGTATGAGAGGGTGAATTGATGAAAAAAAAGTTACTGATTCTTTTTGGGGGGGCTTCTTCGGAACATGAGGTCTCCTGTCTCTCCGCGGCTTCCGTGCTGAGACATCTGGATGAGAACAAATATGAGATTTATAAAGTAGGGATTACAAAAGAGGGGAACTGGTTTCTGACCGATTCCCCTGTTTCCGATATTGAGGAAGGGCGATGGACGGAAAACCCGGGAAACCGCAGGGCTTCCCTGTCGCCGGATACGTTCGTGCGTGGAATGATCCTATACGGCGATAACGGCGTCTGTGAGATGCGAAATGTAGATGTTGTGTTCCCGGTTCTTCATGGAAAATACGGAGAGGACGGAACTGTACAGGGACTCCTGGAACTGGCGGGGATCCCCTTTGTAGGAGCGGGAACCACGTCTTCGGCGGCCTGTATGGATAAAGCGATTACGAAGCATATCATAGAGAGCACCTATGTGAAACAGGCGGATTACTATCTGACAGATCGGTTTTCCTTTGCCTCCGATCCTCAGGGAATTTTGAAAGAAATCGAAGAACACTTTCAGGGAAGCTATCCGTTATTTGTAAAGCCGGCCAACGCGGGTTCGTCAGTGGGAATTTCCAAGGCAAAAAACGGATTAGAGCTGTTTAACGCAATCCGCGTCGCGGCTGAAGAAGATCATAAGGTACTGATCGAAAAAGCGATTTCCGGCAGGGAAATCGAGGTGGCGGTACTTGGAAACCGACATCCGAGGGCTTCCCTTGTGGGTGAAATCCTGGCGGCAAACGAGTTTTATGATTATGACGCGAAATATATTAATACGGAATCAAAGACACGTATTCTGGATGATGTGTCCGAGGAAAAGCAGGAGGAAATCCGACAGGCTGCCCTTACGGTATATCAGGCGATGGGATGCCGGGGCCTGGCAAGGGTGGACTTTTTCCTGGATGGAGAAGGAACGGTGATATTCAACGAAATCAACACGCTTCCAGGTTTTACAAAGATCAGTATGTACCCGAAGCTCTGGGAAGCTACAGAACTTCCTTACCGTGAGCTTTTAGATACGCTGATCGCCCTGGCAGCGGATGAGATGGAATAAATGGGAGGAAAAGGAAAATGGCGAAAGAAAAAATTAATTTTGAAGATGAACAGGTAAGACTCTGTTATCGGCATACGACTTCACATATTCTGGCTCAGGCGGTAAAAAAACTGTGGCCGGAGGCGAAGCTGGCGATCGGACCTGCCATTGATAACGGATTTTACTATGATTTTGATCTGGAACACAAATTCACGGATCAGGATCTGCTGAAGATACAAAAGGAAATGAAAAAAATCATTCAGGCAAACTATCCTCTGGAGCGCTTTGAACTTCCAAGAGAGGAAGCGATTGCTAAAATGAAGGCGCTGAATGAAGATTATAAAGTGGAGCTGATTGAAGATCTGCCGGAGGACGAGGTAATTTCCTTCTATCAGCAGGGAGACTTTGTCGACCTCTGCGCGGGTCCCCACATGGATCGGACCGGGCAGATCAAGGCGGTAAAGCTGCAGAGCGTGGCGGGCGCCTACTGGAGAGGCGATGAAAACCGCAAAATGCTGCAGAGAATTTACGGAACCTGTTTCCCGTCCCAGGCGGAACTGGATGAATATCTTCAGAAGCTGGAGGAAGCGAAAAAGCGGGATCACCGTAAGATCGGAAAAGAGATGGATCTTTTCGCTATATATGAAGAAGGACCGGGATTTCCGTTCTTTCTGCCAAACGGCATGATTATCCGCAACGAACTGGAAACCTTCTGGCGGCAGGAACACAGGAAAAGAGGCTATCAGGAAATCAAAACGCCGCTGATCCTGAATGAACAGCTGTGGCATACTTCCGGACACTGGGATCATTACAAGGATAATATGTACTTCACCAAAATCGACGATGAGGACTACGCCATTAAGCCGATGAACTGCCCGGGGTCACTGCTGGTGTACAAGAGAAAGATGTATTCCTACCGGGATTTCCCGATCCGGCTCGGCGAACTGGGCCAGGTACACAGGCATGAACTTTCGGGAGCCCTGCATGGTCTGATGCGGGTGCGGACCTTTACACAGGATGATTCCCATATCTTTATGCTGCCGGAACAGATTACCGATGAGATTCTGGGGGTAATCGATCTGATTGATTACGTTTATAACCTCTTTGGCTTTCAGTATCATGTGGAACTTTCCACAAGACCGGAGGACTCTATGGGATCCGAGGAAGACTGGGAAAAAGCGACCAACGCTCTGCGGGAGGCCATGGAAAAGAAGGGAAAAGAATACACGGTCAACGAAGGGGACGGCGCTTTCTACGGACCGAAGCTGGATTTCCATCTGGAAGACTGTCTGGGAAGAACCTGGCAGTGCGGAACCATTCAGCTGGACTTTCAGATGCCTCAGCGGTTTGATCTGACCTATATCGGAGCGGATGGGGAAAAACATAGACCGATTATGATTCACAGGGTTGTATTCGGCTCCATCGAGCGTTTCATCGGAATCCTGACTGAGCATTTCGCGGGGAAATTCCCGCTGTGGCTGGCTCCGGTTCAGGTGAAGCTGCTGACCGTAACGGAGAAGTTCGCCGATTACGCCCAGGAGACCGGGCGCCTTCTGGAAGCGGCAGGTCTGAGAACCGTCGTGGATGTAAGAAACGAGAAGATCGGATACAAGATTCGTCAAGCGAGAAACGAGCGCACGCCGTATATCTGCATCATTGGAGAGAGAGAAGCGGAAGCAGGAACTCTGACTGTGCGTTCCAGTAAAGCGGGCGAACTTGGCGAGATGAAGGTGGAAGAGCTGAAAGACAAACTCCTGAAGGAGATCGCGAATAAAGATGTTTAGTAATTACGATAACAAAGAGCCCTGGCGGGGAGGCGTTTTCCTGTGTACCGCGGAGAGTACCTTTCAGGCGGATCTGCTGGAATCTAAACTGAGAAGCGAAGGCATTCCCTGCGTGAAAAAGTATCAGGGCGCGGCGAATTTTATTGAAATCGCCATGGGAAACAATAACGCCTATCCCATCGATCTTTACGTGCCGGAACCGTTTCTGGAGCAGGCGAAAGAGGTGATCGTCCCGGTACCCATTGAAGATGACTTTGAAGAGGCAGAAGAATAGAGGAATTGAAAAAGAAGCAGCTTGCTGGAAAACATCCAGAATGCTGCTTCTTTTTTATCAGACATGTTTGGCCGCGCAGTATCCGCTGGAAAAAGCGAACTGCAAGTTGTAGCCACCGGTATCCCCGTCAATATCCAGCGCTTCTCCGATGATGAAAAGACCGGGAATGTTTTTACATTCAAAGGTCTTTAAATCGACTTCATCGAGACAGACGCCGCCGGCTGTAGCCATGGCGGAGGAAAAGCCCGACGTGCCCGTGACCTGGAAGGTGTCTTCCTTTAAAAAGGCCTGGAACGTTTTAAGCCGCGAACCGGAGAGGGAGGCGGCTTTCACAGATGGCTCGATTCCGCCGCGGCGGAGAATCTGTTCGGTAAACCGTCTGGGCAGATTCAGTTCCTCTGAGAAAAACGTGAGGGCCTGCCTGCGGTCTCCGGAGGCGGAGGGAAGGTGACTTTCCCCGGGTATGTAACATAGTTTTAATTCGCTTCCGGGCTTTGCCCAGCGAGCAAGATTCAGAATCACGGGACCGGAAAAGCTTCCATGGGTCAGCAGCAGATCTCCGGTCAGACGGTGACCGTCCAGTTTGGCGGTTACGGATTGAAAGGAAATTCCCGAAAGGCCTCCGTAAGGGTAGTCACGAACAGTGAGAGGTACGAGGGCCGGGCGAGGCGGAATAATCTTCAGCCCCAGATTTTTGAGCAGCGGGAACAGGTTTCCATCCGAACCGGTATCCGGATAAGAACATCCGCCGGTCGCGATAATTACTTCATCCGCGACGTATGTCCGGTTTACAAGGAACGAACCATCCTCCTTTTGCTCCAGAGAATCCACCGGGCAGTCTGCGCGGAGTTCCCAGCCGTTTTTTTTGCTTAACTCCAGCAGAAGATTCAGGACGTCGCCGGCTTTGCGGGACTTGGGAAAGATCTTGCCGTCTTCCCGTTCTTCCAGCAGAACTCCGTTTTCTGTAAAAAACTTCATCAACAGCAGATTGTTTCCGCGATAAAGAGCGGAGCGGATTCGGGAACCGTTTTCTCCGTAATGTCCGATAAACTCTTTGATGCTGCCGTTGTGGGTGAGATTACACTGACCACTGCCGGAAAGCAACAGCTTTTGTCCAGGAGAAGACTGTTTTTCTAAAATCAGGCCTTTATCAACGGGACAGCTTGCGGCGCAAAAAAGCCCCGCCGCCCCGCCGCCGATTATAATACGTTCATACTTCATAGAAGTCCTCCTTCTATCTATAAGCCTACTATGGGCGGGGAGCGGTTGTCAAGGGGATAGGGCGCAGGTCGTATATATTTCCTCACGGTCCGGATCTGTACTTCATAGGGAAAAGATGGTATAATTCAAACAATTACGGCAGTAACGAAGATAGTAAGAAAGGGAGTATCTATGGAAGAAAAGAAAAAAGGGATTATCAGTGAACCGGATGAAAACGGAATTCGTTATTATACCTTCGGCCAGTCAGAGGGCAGGTCTCCGCTTCCGCCTTCGCAGGAAGACAGTGATGAAAAAAAGGAAGCCTTCGCAGGCGGCGGTTCCGGCGGGCAGGGCGGCTCTCCGAGGCGAAATCGGAAGAAACCGTTCATCATCCTGGGATGTATTCTTCTGGCGGTGATCCTGCTGGGAGTGGCATGCGGCAGTCTGTTTGAAGATGAGGACAGCAATTACGCGGATATCCGTGAAGATCATATCAGTGTTCTTTATATAGAGGGAACGATTGGCAAGGATTCCAGCGATGGATATAACCACCAGTGGGTGCTGGACCGGATCGAGGACGCGATAAATAATTCCAATAACAAAGGGCTGATTCTGTTTTTGAACACACCGGGAGGATCGGTATATGAAACGGATGAAATCTATCTGAAACTCCGGGAGTATCAGGACACGGGCAGACCGCTGTATTCGGCTATGGGATCGATGGCGGCTTCCGGCGGTTATTATATTTCCGCTTCCGCGGATAAGATTATTGCCAACCGCAACTGCTGGACCGGTTCCATCGGAGTAACGGCAGGTACCGTGTTTGATATCTCGGGTTTTCTGGAAAAGTACGGGATCAAAACCGTTACGATTACAGCCGGAGAAAATAAGGCCATGGGAAGCATGACACAGCCGCTTACACAGGAGCAGAGGGAAATTTATCAGTCCCTGGTCGATGAAGCCTATGACCAGTTTACACAGATTGTGGCAGAAGGGCGGAACATGAATATTAAAACCGTGAGAAAGCTGGCGGACGGACGGGTCTATACGGCAAGGCAGGCCCTGGAAAACGGACTTGTAGATCAGATCGGGACTTTAGATGACGCGATTTCCGATATGCGAAGCACTTACAGCCTCGCGGACTGTCCGGTTTATGAGATGAAGTATGAAGACAACAGCCTGTTTTCCTCTCTCTTCCGTCTGATGGCGGAGAAGGACAGCGGCAGCCAGGGCAACGCGGCGGCGCTCCTGGAATACATGAACGAACAGGGGCAGGTTCCCATCAGTTATATGTCGGAAATACAGAAATAGGGTGGTGTGCGCTGGTGAACAAAATCCTGATTATCGAAGACGACAAAAATCTCAATGAAGGAATTTCCATGACACTGGAAGGCCCGGAAACGCGGACCATTCGGGCGGAAACCGTGGCGCAGGCCAAAGAAGCGCTAAAAACCGAACCTCCGGATCTGATTCTGCTGGATGTGAATCTGCCGGACGGGAATGGTTTTGATTTTTGCCGGGAGATCCGGCAGGGCTCGGATGTGCCCATTATTTTTCTGACAGCCAACGATATGGAGCTGGATGTGGTAAGAGGACTGGAAATGGGAGGCGATGACTACATTACCAAGCCATTTAGCCTCATGATTTTGCGGGCCAGAGTCAATTCCGTCCTCCGGCGCAGGAAGGGTGATGGAGGCGCGGAAGAAGGCGAAAACCGCTTTTGCTTTGACGATCTGGTGCTGGATTTTGATCAGATGTCCTTCACAAAAGGCGGAAAGCCTGTTTCCCTCAGCAGGACGGAGCAAAAGCTTCTGAAAATCCTTACCGTCAACAGCGGACAGACGCTGTCGAAGGAAACGCTGCTTACGCGGGTATGGGAAACCGAATTCGTGGATGACCACGCTCTTCCGGTGACCATTAAAAGGCTGAGGGACAAGCTGGGAACCCATCGGATTAAAAGTATTTACGGGATCGGATATACCTGGAAAAACAATGGATAGCATTGAGACAAAGGAGGAAGCGGCATGGAAAAAAAGGCCATCAGCAACGGATGGTTTTACCGTCTGTACGCAGTCTGCGGCGGGTGTTTTCTTTTGCTTTGCGGCGCGGCTGTCCTATCCTGCTTCATGGATTTTTATATTCGTCTGGTGGTTCCGGCCGCGCTGGCCGGGATGGCGATAGTCCTGATTCTTTTTGTGTTCTCCGTCAAAAAGGGGGTACTCGCCATTTTCGGAGAATGTAACGCTTATCTGGATGACGCCATAGAGGGAAACCTGCGGCCGCCGAAGGACGAGGAAACGGAACTGGCGCTGTTTGAGGTGAAGCTTTCCCGCTTTGTCCATCTGCGGCAAAAGGCTTTTCAGGATGCCAACGCGCAGAAGGCGCAGATTGAGGCTCTTCTTTCCGATATTTCCCATCAGACCAAAACGCCAATTGCCAATATTCTGTTATACAGCCAGCTTCTCAGAGAAAAGTCCGGAGAAAACCGTGAAATTGTGGAACGGCTGGTACAGCAGTCGGAAAAGCTGAAATTTTTAATTCAGACTCTGGTGGAAATGTCGCGTCTGGAAAACGGAATGATAAAGTGCGTGCCCCGGCAGGAAAACGTAAGGGAGTTTTGTATACAGGTAATAGGCGATTTTTATGAAAAAGCCCAGGAAAAGAACCTGGACGTCCGCCTGGAATGTCAAAACGAGGTCACCGCTTTTTTTGATCCCAGATGGATGAGGGAAGCGGCCGGAAATATTCTGGACAATGCCATCAAATACACGCCGGAGGGCGGCAGGATTCAGCTTACCGTAACGCCGTACCAGCTTTTCGTATGCCTGGAAGTCGCGGACAGCGGAATGGGAATCCGGGAAGAAGAGATCCCCAGGATTTTCGGGCGGTTTTACAGGGGAAGGGAAACTGCTTCCGCCGAAGGTCTGGGAATCGGCCTTTATCTGGCCAGGGAAATGGTGACGGCGCAGAAGGGATATATCAAAGTCCTTTCCCGGCCGGGAGAAGGCAGCCGGTTTCAAATCTTTCTTCCCGCCAAAGGGGAAAAATAACAAAACTGTGATTTTTCCGAGAGAATCTGGAGATTTTTATCCTTTATGATAAAGCCATAATCGAAAAGGAGGAATCGGGAATGTTAGTACTGAAAACCGAAAACTTGAAAAAATATTATGGCAAAGGAGAAAATCTGGTAAAGGCCTTAGACGGCGTGGATCTGGAAATCGAGCAGGGCGAGTTCGCGGCGGTAGTCGGAACCTCGGGAAGCGGAAAAAGCACTCTGCTTCATATGATGGGAGGCCTTGACCGGGCTACAGAAGGGCGCGTAATTGTCGGAGGCAAAGACCTGTTTTCCATGAAGGAGGAAGCGCTGACGATTTTCCGCAGAAGGCACATCGGATTTGTCTTTCAGAATTACAATCTGGTGCCGATTTTAAATGTATATGAGAATATTATTCTGCCCATCGAGCTGGACGGACATCATGCCGAAAAAGGGTGGGTGGATCAGATTATGGAACGCCTGGGGCTTTCGGAAAAGAAATATCAGATGCCCAATCAGCTTTCCGGCGGACAGCAGCAGAGAGTCGCTATCGCCCGGGCGCTGGCCACAAAACCCGCATTGGTATTAGCCGATGAACCGACGGGAAATCTGGACAGCGCCACCAGCCAGGATGTGATCAGCCTGATGAAAACCACCAGCCGGGAATTTAATCAGACTATGGTTATGATCACCCACAATGAGGAAATCGCCCAGACCGCGGATCGGATTATCCGTATTGAAGACGGAAAAATCGTGAGAAGGTAGGTGGCGGACATGTATGAGACACAGAACAAACGGGTGATCGGCCACCTGGCAAAGGCGGATCTGAAATCGAAAAAAATGGGAAATCTCTTCATTGCCATTACGATTATTCTGGCTGCCAGCCTGCTGATGGTAATGGGACTGTTCAGCGGATCGGTCAAACTGGATATGCAGCGCAAGCTCGTCAGCGCCCAGGACGTGATTTACCAGAATGTAAACAAAGAACAGATTGGTAATCTGCGGCAGGACAGCCGGATTTCCTATATGACGCTGGACAAACTGGGGCAGCAGATGGAGGTAGATGATTATATTATCTGGCAGGTTTACTATGACGGAAGCTCGGAGACCATCAAAACGATGGAGCTGGTGGAGGGAAAGCTGCCGCAGCAGGAAAAGGAAGTCGTGGTATCAAAAGCCTATATAGAGAAACTGGGAAAAGAGGCGAAAGTCGGGATGAAAATTTCCGTACCTCTCTTGTCCGGGGAAACGGAAGAATATGTAGTTTCCGGCTTTATAAAAGCGGTTAAAAATTCTAATCTATACCCAATCGTACATTCTAAAGCTTACGCGGAAACGGGATCTGCGCTCAAAGATATTCGTTATGATGCTCTCGCGAAAATCGATGGTTCGACGGGAATGAGCCAGGCGGAATTTCTGGATACGGTTCGAGATATTGGAGAGCAGGCAGGAGTGCCGCGGGCTCAGGTGAATGAGAATAACAATTTCCTAGAAACCCTGCCGGAGGGGAAATTTACAGGGAATACCCTGACCATGGCGATTATCGGCGTGATCATTTTAGCTGCCGCGGTTATGGTAATCTACAGCATCTTTTACATCTCTATTTCCGGAAAGACCAGAGAATACGGACAGCTCCGCACGCTGGGCATGACCCGAAAACAGATACGGAAATTCGTGCGGCGGGAAGGTATGATCCTGGCGGCAAGGGCGGTTCCCGCGGGAATCGTTCTGGGAGGGATTGTGTCATTTCTGATCCGGCCGGGCGGTTTTTCTTTCACCCGGGCGGCGGTTATGGCAGTGGTCGCTTTCGCCGTGATTCTGCTGACGATTCTGATTTCCGTTATGAAACCGGCAAAGATGGCGGCCTCCGTATCGCCTGTGGAAGCGGTACGATACTCGACTTACACAGGGGAAAGCGGACAGAAAAAGACCGCAAGGCTGCAGAGAAAGATTACGCCCTTTTCTCTGGCGCGGATGAATACGGCGCGAAACCGCAAGAAAACGTTTATCACGATGCTGTCCCTTGGGATAGGGGGCGTGCTGTTCATCGGTGTAATGACTTACGCGGCTTCGGTTGATTCGGATCAATACGTGCGCACGGGACAGTTCCAGCTGGGAGAGTTCACTGTCTCTTTATCGGGAAACGCTACACAGACGGCAAGACATGGCGCGGCGGAAGTGCAGCTTGATAATCCTCTGACCCGGGAGGTGGAGGATGAAATGATGGAAATTCCGGGAGTAAAACAGATTCATAAAATCAGGAGCGCCTATGTTTCTTACGACTATAAAGACCAGGCCAGACAGGAGGATATGGTCACTCCTTTTACAAAATCAGAGTTTTCCGAGCTAAAAGAGTGTCTGACAGAAGGCGCTCTGGATTACCGGGAGCTTCTTTCCGGGAATCAGATTGTGATACGGGCAAATGATCAGGTGGAAGAGATTTACGGATGGAGATTCCAGCCGGGGGATAAAGTTACGATTCATTATTATGACGGAGAAGAATTTTTCAAGACTTATGAAATCGCGGGCGCTGTAAAAGGATTTAAGGACGGACTGACAAACGGATGGTTCTTGCTGCCTCAGCAGGTCCTGACGGAAACGCTTCCCGGCGTGGATCTGACGGACACTTTTGTGGTGGAGACCCGGGAAGGGCAGAGAGACAAGGTGGAAGAGCCTCTGGGAGAGATTGTGGACGCTCACCCGCAGTTGTCCATGTCGACCTTAAGACAGCAGGAAGCCCAGTCGAGAGACATGTGGAACCAGACGATTCTGATCCTGGTATCCATTGTACTGTTTATCATTTGCTTTAGTATGATCAATCTGGTGAACACGCTGATCAGTAATTTTATGTCTCAGAAAACCGAGCTTGCCATGCTCCAGTCCATCGGTATGAGCGGAAAGCAGATACAAAAAATGATTATTGGGGAAGGCCTGATTCTGGCGGTGGGGAATATCTTTATCTCCATTCTGTTTGGGTCCCTGGCAGGATACGGCGTCTGTCGCCTGATGGAAAACCTGGGCGCCAGCTACATGGATTATCAATTCCCTCTAATGTATTGTCTGATTTACGCGGCGGTGGTTCTTCTGGTGCCGTGCGTCATTGCCTTCTTTATGATACGCAGATTCCGAAAGGAAAGTCTGATGGAACGGCTGCGGGAAGTATAGAGTTACTCGGAGCCGTGGTTTTAAGGCCGGGCGGGAAAGCGGGCGGGCGAACATTTCGTTTATATCGCTATAGTTGTTCGCGCGGAAGGGGCAGGATGTCCCGCTGGGGGCAAACATGATGCGGTTTTCACAGCATATGGTTGCCCGCTTTCTCTAAATCCCAGGAATTTTACGAATAAACGTGAAGAAATTCAGCCTTTCGGGCGAACAACACTTCGGATTGTGGCGGAATGTTCGCCCGAAAGGCCCGTCACCTGCGGCTATGGGCAACCAAGCTGCCTGTTTCGGAGAAAATGTTTGCCCGAAGGACTTCTGACCAGTAAAAATAAAAAATAAAAAAGTCGTATTTGAAAAATTTTAGTGTACATTTGCTTCGTTTTTGTGTATAATAGTTTACAGTTGCGGTGAATGAAACCCGCAGTCTTTGATTTGCTCCCGTAGCTCAGGGGATAGAGCGTCGGTTTCCGAAGCCGTGCGCCGGGCGTTCGAATCGCCCCGGGAGCACCATGTAAAAACCCGCTGAAACGCAGTGATTCAAGCGTTCGGCGGGTTTTGTATTTTTGAATGATTTGTATTCGCCCGATCTAAATGGGTCTATTTGGGTGGCAAGGTGTTGCAGTTCATGTTGCGTAACGTTTCCTAAATACTTACAGTTTTCAGGTAGGGCTTTCTGTTTGACATTTAAAGCATATTTGCTATAATATACTTAACAAGACAGCCGACGAGTAACCACGCCTTACCCGTCTCGGTAATTAGTCAAAATAAAAATAGTCGTTCGATTCTTTACCAGAGAGCTGAACGGCTATTTTTTATGCGTAAAATCAAGTATGGATATAATGAGTAGCGCCACGGTGAGCAATACCATAAACTCCTGATATGTACTCATAAAATCACCCCCTCCCGCAAGACCTCGGGTCAGGTGAAAGCGCGTTCAGTCGACTGCCTTGGTAAATATATTCAGTTGTAAGGGGGCTCCATTCTCCCTTTATTTCATAATTTTAGTACGAAAAAGAGAATCATTCAACATCAAAATACGAAAGAACGCATACATGAGAAGGTAGCCACATGAATTCAAAAGCGGCCATTGACACAAAATTCTCCCTGCGATATAGTAAAACAAAAACAGGTCAGGAGAACAACGTATATGATACATGAAATAACGCCCATCGCCCATATTCACACGGAATTTTCGTCAAAATTCGGAATACCCCGGCAGAGCGGGCTGGTGGAGGAATTAAAGGGAACCATTATTTTTGAGCCGGAGTACCGCGACCCTCAGGCATTACGGGGACTGGACGGCTTTTCCCATATCTGGCTTATCTGGCTTTTCTCCGAGTCCGTATGCCGGGAGTGGTCTCCGACGGTCCGGCCGCCACGCCTGGGAGGGAACACGAGGATGGGAGTTTTCGCGACCCGCTCTCCATTTCGCCCTAATTCGCTGGGGCTTTCTTCCGTGCGTATTGAACATGTGGAAGAAAACCATCCCAAATACGGACCGGTGATTCAGGTGGCAGGCGCGGATTTGATGGATGGGACGCCTATTTTTGACATAAAACCCTACGTGCCTCAGGCTGACAGCCATCCTCAGGCATTGGGCGGATTCAGCGCCAATGTAGCGGATTATCGCCTGCAGGTTGAGATTCCGGAAAACTGGCTGCGGCAGATCCCCGAGGAAAAACAGGAAGCGCTGAAAAAGGTGCTGGCAGAGGACCCCAGACCGGCTTATCAGAAGGAAGCGGGAAGAGTTTACGGATTTTCCTTTGCCGGCCGGGAAATCCGCTTTCAGGTAAATGGAAACGTTCTCACAGTTTGCGGAGTGGAGAAGACGTGGTAAAAGCGTTCCGCGGATATTTATGTGAAAATTTGATGAAAAATCTCAAAAGAAGAAAAAGTATGTTACAATTAAAAAAAGAGAAAGAGGGTTGAGGTATGAATAATTGGAGATACAGGTTGTTTCAATTTATGCAGGGCAGATACGGAATGGACGAATTCGGGCGGTTTCTGCTGATCGTAACCGTGATCGTCATTCTGCTTTCCAACTTCCGCCATCTGCATTTTTTATATCTGGCAGGCTTGCTGCTGCTCGTATATACGTACTTTCGGATTATGTCGAGGAACATTTTTAAAAGGCAGCGGGAAAATCAGAAATATCTGTCCATCAAGAACCGCTTCACAAGAAAGGGCGGACAGCAGTCCAATGTAAGTCCCTTCCGCCGGCGTAAAAAGAGCGGAGGATGGGGAGAAAATGATAACTCTCAATATAATTTTTACCGCTGCAGAAATTGCGGTCAGGTGATTCGGGTGCCAAAGGGCAAGGGTACGCTGAAGATCACCTGCCCGAAATGCGGGAACTCCTTCATTGATCAGACCTGATCAGGTATGTGGAGTGTAAAGCGATTCCCCTCATAAGAAATCAGACCGTCTCGGGACATATTGGACAGCTCTCTTGACAGAGCAGAGCGATCCACACAGAGATATTCAGCCATCTTAAGCCGGCCGAGAGGAACGGTAAACGTGGCAGTACCGGATGACCGAGCGCACTGAGACAGATACGTCAGAATCTTTTCGCGGAGATGAAGCTTGGAGACAACATCAATTTTTTTGATAAACTCCAAATTTTTCTCGGCGATTATTTTTACGATGTTTTCAATCATTCGGTGATGAAAGCTGCAGGCCAGACTACAGGTGTGAAAGACCCGGCTGTAGTCCATAAAGAGAATGCGGCAGTCGGACAGCGCCTGATAGGAAAGCACATAATTCTCTTTCCGCGCGCAGGCAAAGGTTTCGCCAAAGACAGCTCCGCGTTGGAGGATGCTGATGAGAGAACGGTTTCCCCAGAGATCTTCGGCCGCCATCTGCAGGCTGCCTTCTTCAATAATGCCGATCAGAGAATCCGCTTCCCGGGGATACCGAATATAGTCTCCACGGGTATACTGACGCGCATAGGCGTTGATGCATTTTAACATTGACTTTCGGTCTGTTTCCTGTATCTTATCAAAAAGATCCAAAAGAATTCACCTCCTGTAAGAATGGTGGAATATTTTTATTTTATCGGATTTGTGTTGCAGACGCAACATGCTTCTGGTGAAGAACCCGGTAGAATAGTAGTAAGAAAAATGAAATATACGGGAGGACGAAGTTATGAACAGAGAAATGTATAAAAAAGACAGACAGTTACCTGAGGAACAGGCTAGGGCAATTTTTGAAAAAGGGCATCACGGCATCCTGTCCGTAAACGGTGATGACGGATATCCCTATGGAGTACCAGTAAATTATGTGTATCTAAATGATTGCATTTATATCCATTCCGCGAAATACGGGTATAAAATTGAGGCGCTGGAAAATAATAGAAAGGTCTGCTTTACTGCAATTCTGAGCTCCGAAATTCTTCCGAGCAAATTTACAGCAGCCTTTGAAAGCGTTATCGCCTTCGGAACGGCTTCTTTTGTGGAGGATGACGCGGAAAAGCAGAAAGCTCTGGAAACCTTTGTGGACCGGTTCTCACCGGAGTTCAAAGAAAACGGGAGAAAGTTTATTGCCGCGGCCTTTGAGAAAACAGCGATTATAAAAATCAACGTGGAATCTATGAAAGGAAAGTCCTATCAAGAAGGAGCCTGGAAATAACAAAAAACAAAACTTAATTCCGTTGTATTTGCAACGGAATTTTTCATGAGATTTTGGTATGCTTCTCTCATCATTCAAAACGAATCAGGATATGGGAGGTAACAAATATGAATACAGAAATGTTTTGTTTTCAGTGCGAACAGACTGCGGGATGCAGCGGGTGCACAGGAAAGGCCGGCGTATGCGGCAAAAAGGCGGAAACCGCGGGACTGCAGGATCGACTGACAGGCGCGCTGATTTCACTTGCCAAGGATGAGGAACGCGCGGGAAGAGAGAAACTGCCGGAGGCTGTAGCGGAACTGATGATGCGGGGACTGTTCGCCACAGTCACAAATGTAAATTTTGACGATGCGGCTTTGGAGGATCTGATAAAGGAGATCCACGGGCAAAAAGAAACGGAAGATTACAACATGGAGGCCCTTTGGAACGGGAATGAGGATATTCGCTCTCTGAAGTCGCTGATTTTGTTCGGACTCAGGGGTATGGCGGCCTATGCGTGGCACGCGGCTGTACTGGGATATCAGGATGAAGAGGTAAACCGCTTTTTCTGCACAGGCCTTGCCGCGGTGGGGACCGAACAGACGATGGAACAGATGCTGCCGCTGGTACTGAAAACCGGTGAAGTGAATCTGAAATGCATGGAGCTTCTGGACAGGGCCAATACCGGAACCTACGGCACGCCTGAGCCAACGGAGGTGGGCATGAACGTTGAAAAAGGCCCGTTTATCGTTGTTTCCGGACACGACCTTTATATTATCAAGCGTCTGCTGGAGCAGACCGAAGGAAAAGGCGTCAATATCTACACTCACGGAGAAATGCTGCCGGCTCACGGATATCCGGAACTGAAAAAATATCCGCATCTGAAAGGAAACTTCGGGACTGCCTGGCAGAACCAGCAGAAAGAATTCGCGGGGATTCCGGCTCCGGTGCTGTTTACGACCAACTGTCTGATGCCGCCGAAGGACAGCTACAAGGACCGGATTTTCACAACGGAAGTGGTAGCCTATCCGGAGATGGTGCATATCGGAGAAGATAGAGATTTTACACCGGTTATTGAAAAAGCGCTGGAACTGGGCGGTTATAGCGAAGAGCAGGAATTCTCCGGAATCAACGGCGGAAAAATCATGACCACAGGCTTTGCCCACGGCACGGTTCTGGCTGCCGCCGATCAGGTGGTTGAGGCGGTGAAACAGGGCGCGATCCGACATTTCTTCCTGGTAGGCGGCTGCGACGGCGCGAAGCCGGGACGAAACTATTATACGGAATTTGTAAAGAAAGCGCCGCAGGATTCTGTGATTCTGACTCTGGCATGCGGAAAATACCGGTTTAACGATCTGGATCTGGGAACGATTGGCGGACTGCCGAGACTGATGGATATGGGGCAGTGCAACGACGCCTACAGTGCCATCCGCGTAGCTGTTACTCTTGCGGAAGCCTTTGACTGCGGTGTAAACGAACTGCCTCTTTCCCTGGTGCTTTCCTGGTACGAGCAGAAAGCGGTCTGCATCCTGCTGACCCTGCTGCACCTGGGAATCAAAAACATTCTCCTGGGACCAAGCCTGCCGGCCTTTGTGTCGCCGAATGTGCTGAATTTCCTGGTAGAGCATTATAACCTTCAGCCGATTGGCGATCCGCAAACCGATATTCAAAAACTTATGAACCGCTAAGAAAATAGCGCGCCAGACGGAAGAAGCTTTTTACAAAGCTTCTTCGCGGCGCGTTTTTTGAATACATAAAGCGGCTCGCTTTTGTCCAAACTAAGGAAAAACAGAAGCGAGCGAGGTTTTACTATGAAAAAATTCCGAATGCCCAGCGCATTTTCCATTTTATTTCTGATTATTATCATCATCGCGATCCTGACCTGGATCGTGCCGGCAGGTACTTACGATTATGTGGACGATACCGCCGCCTCACTGGAACCGATTCCGGGAACCTATACACAGACCGCCCAGAATCCCCAGGGACTCTGGGAAGTTCTGCGTGCTCCCATTGAAGGTTTTTTCAACGCGACGGAGATTATCGTGTTTATTCTTGTAATCGGCGGCTTTTTAGGGCTGGTTACCGATACGGGCGCCATTGACGCCGGAATCGGCTCGATTGTAAAACGGTTTTCCGGGCGGGAAACGCTGATGATTCCCATTCTGATGTGCGTGTTCGCCCTGGGTGGGACGATCTTCGGCATGTGGGAAGAAACCATCGCTTTCTATATCCTGGTGATTCCGGTTTTCGTAGCGGCGGGCTTTGATTCCATTACCGGATTCGCGGTAATCTGCCTGGGAGCGGGAGTGGGATGCCTCGGCTCCACCATAAATCCCTTTGCCACAGGCATTGCGTCCGGATTTGCCGGGATCTCCATTGGAGAAGGAATCGTGCTGCGGGTCATGATTCTGGCAGCCTGCCTGCTGCTGGCCATCTGGTATGTTATGTCTTACGCCAAAAAAGTCAAGGCGGATCCGTCCAAATCTCTGGTCTACAATATGAAAGAGAGTAACGAAGCCCATTTTCTGTCTCAGAAGGGAACTTCCGTGGAAGGTCTGAGCACAAAGCAGAAAGCGATTTTATGGATTTTCGGTCTTAGCTTTTTCATCATGGTTCTGGGCGTGATACCGTGGGCGGATAAATTCGGGATTACGATTTTTGAGGATTTTAATAACTGGATTCTGGGAATCCCGGGGCTGGGAACGGTTTTGGGAAAGATTACGCCGCTGGGTTCCTGGTGGTTCGGAGATATTACGATTCTGTTCCTGATTGCGTCGTTTCTGTGCGGGCTGATCTGGAGATGGAAAGAGCTGAAGTTCATCGAACTGTTTTTAAACGGAGCAAAGGATCTGCTGGGCGTGGCGCTGATTATCGGTATTACGCGGGGAATCGCGGTTGTGATGAACGATGGAGGCATGACGGCGACGGTGCTGCATCTGGGTGAGGAATCCCTTAAATCTATGGGTTCTCTTGCCTTCGCGGATCTGTCCTATCTGTTTTTCCTTCTGCTGTCCTTTTTGGTACCTTCGACTTCGGGGCTGGCGGCTCTGTCCATGCCGATTATGGCTCCCATCGCGGAATTTGCGGGAGTGGGAAGGGAGCTGGTCGTTACTGCCTTTGCCGGCGCCAGCGGAGTGGTAAATCTGATTACCCCCACAAGCGGCGTGCTCATGGGAGCGTTGGCCATCGCCAGGGTTTCCTATGGCGTTTACTTGAAATGGGTCTGGAAGTTCGTACTGATGCTGTTTGTTCTGGTTCTGGTGATCCTCAGCGCCGCCGCGATACTGTGAGTATGAAAACTCTGCCGGGGACGATTTATCACTATACCTCCGCGGACGGGCTGCATGGAATTCTGTCTTCCGGTATTTTATATTTTACGGACAGCCTGTTCCTCAATGACCGGAGCGAACGTAAGAATTTTTACCGGATTCTGCGTGAATGTCTGAAAGGATGGGATTCGCCATTAAGCAGGGAACTGGCGGAACGGTATTTTGGCAGGCAGGGATATGTTCTCCGCAGTCTGGGGGAGCCCGATCCTTCGGACAGAACGGCTTCCCGCTACTTTGTCCTCTCCTGCTCAGAGGAACAGGACAGCCTGCCCATGTGGAACTATTACACCCACAGCCTTCATGCCGCCGGTTACAACCTTCATTTTGACACCCGGCGCCTGATCGAGGTGCTGAACGCACAGCCCGTTGCTTCCGCGCTGACGGGAGGCGAGAAGATTCTGTGCAGAAGGATTGTGTATGAGAATGAGCGGAAAGCAGAGGAAATACGGAGCATGCTGCGCGTTTTTTCCGACCGATGGAACTGCCGGGAAAATCCCGAGGAGAGGGAAAACCTGCTTTACGCGCTGGAACGCTGTTTTGAGAAAATGAGCCTGTTTTACAAAGAGCGGGCTTTTTCCCATGAGAAAGAGATCCGGCTTGTGATCCCTTCCGGCAACGAGCAGATTCAGCGCTCTCCGCAGGAAAAAGGGGCGCCTTACCAGTTTCGGAAAGTCCGGGGGATTCAGGTGCCTTTTCTGGCCCTGGAGGTCCTGGACAAGGGAACGGTTATTACCGGGGTGACCGCGGGGCCGGCGCTGGACAAGGAGATGGCAGTCCGGGGCGCGGCCTATATGCTCCATCATTATGGATTTCCCAAAACCTGCAGGGTTTCCTCCGTTCCTCTGCGCTACTGACTAATCCACTGCTTTCATCGATTCGACCATCTGGATTCTGCGGAGTTTAAACAGCATCAGAATGTCTACCAGAGCGGAGAAGACAAGGGTGAGGACTGCCGCCAGCAGGTAGCTTTGCCAGGAAATTTCTCTGCCCATCATAAAATCCACCGATTCTGCTGTAAGAATAACATAGCGGTGCAGAACCCATCCGGCGATGAGCCCCGCCAGAGTTCCGAGAATCGAGAGGATCCCGATTTCACGGAAAATGTAGATCGCCACTTCCCGATGATGATACCCCAGAACACGCAGCGTCGCAAGCTCCCGGCTTCGTTCGTTAATATTGATGTTGGTGAGATTGTAGAGAACCACAACCGCCAGCGCTCCGGCGCACAGGATCAGCACATAAACGATCAGATTAATGCTGGACAGCATGGATTCATAACTTTCTTCCTCCTGAGAGGTAAAGGACACAGAGGAAACATAGCTGCTCTCATGAAGCTGCTCGCTTGCCTGATCCTGAGCCGCTTTCCCCTGGATCCCGCTGTGCAGGAGGTATCCGTTATAGTCAAACTCCCCAAACGCGTCCGCGTACAGCTGCGGCGCGATATAAAGATAGCATCCGATATAGTTTTCCGTAATCCCGGTAAGGGTAAACTCTCGCGACTGATCGTCCGCGTTCATCAGGGTAAAGGAATCCCCCACCGACAGTTCCAGATCTTCGGCCATCTTTTCCGTCATAATGACCGAGTCTTTCGAGAATGCAATGGCATCGCCGGACTTCCGCTCACGGAGGTTGATAAAGTCCGAAAAGGTTTCGGTATCCTGCGGAATACAGATTGTCGTGCTGACGCTGTTTCCGCCCGCCGAAGCTTCTCCCGTCATATCATAGACCTTTGCAAAGGTTTTTCCATCGAGAAACTCGCTTAAAACAGAGTCGGTTTTGTCTTCGGAAAGTTCGATCTGCATGTCGTATTTCAGAAGTTCGGTATACTGGGCTCCCACCATGCGGGACATGGAATCCCGCATTCCGAATCCCGCGACCATCAGCGCCGTACAGCCCGCGATCCCGATTACCGTCATAAACAGATGCTTTTTATACCGGAAAATGTTGCGGGCAGTCGCTTTATGGGAAAAGGACAGACGCTTCCAGATGATGCCGACGCGTTCCAGAAAAATGCGTTTTCCGGCTTTCGGGGCTCTTGGAACCATAAGCAGCGCGGGTTTTTCTTTTAGCGCGCTTGCGCAGGCAAGCCAGGTGGCGCCTATCGTACAGAGGATTTCCAGACCGCAGGCTAAAAGCGCGTATTCCCAGTGGAACTGCAGGATCAGATCCGGAAGATCATACTGGGACATATAAGCCTGGTAAATGACGGTCGGAAACAGAATGAACCCGGCGGCAAGACCGATCAGGCAGCCCGCGACAGCCGCTCCGCCGCAGTAGATCAGGTATTTTGACATGATCGTGGCCTTACGGTATCCGAGCGCCTTCAAAGTTCCGATCTGAATCCGTTCCTCTTCAACCATACGCGTCATGGTGGTCAGGGAAACAAGAGCGGCGACCAGGAAAAAGAAGAGGGGAAAGACGGTAGCGATATCCGCGACTTTTTCCACGTCAACCGAATAACGGGCGTAGCTGAGATTGGAATCGCGGTCGAGAATGTACCATTCCGGTTCTTCCAGATCTTCGATTTCCTGCCGGGCTTTTTTGATTTTTCTTTCCGCTTTTTGAATCTGCGCCTCGGCTTCGGCTTTTCCCTCTTCGTATTCCACGCGGCCGCTGGCAAGTTCGGCTTCGGCTTCTTTCAGTTTTTCTTCATTTTGAGCGATCTCTTTTTCCGCGGCGTCCAGCTGCTTTTCGCTGGCCCGGATCTGATTTTGGGATTTTTTCAGAGCCTTTTCCTGCTTGGACAGTTCCTTGCTTCCCTGCTCCCAGGCGGCGAGTCCTTTATCGTATTGCTCGATCTGAACCAGCGCTTCTTCGGAAAGGGGGTACCCGGCTTCCTGCGCTTCTTTGGCCTGTTCCACGGAATCCCTGGCGGCATCCAGTTCTTTTTTGCTGGCATTCAGCTGGCGGCGGGCTTTCTTCAGTTGGGCTTTTCCCTCTTTTAACTGTTTTTTTCCGCTCTTCAGCTCTTTTTTTCCGTCGGCGAGCTGCGTTTTGGCCTTGGCCAGCTGAGCGGTTCCACTGTCCAGCTCTTTCTGCCCTTCCTCAAGCTGCGCGCGGGCGTCTTCCAGTTCCTGCCGCGCCTGTTTCTTCTCCCGGTTCAGTTCGCGCTGCGCTTTGTCCACTTCCTCGTAGGCTTCTTCCCGGATCTGTTCGTACCGGATTGGAATCCGTTCTTCGGAAAGCGTTTCCAGTTCTGTGGTTACATCTTCGATTCGCGATTCATATTCATCAGAAAACGCGTTGCCGTTATTGGTTACGGTTAAAAAGAGATCCGTGTAGGTGTCCAGAGCGTAGGCGGAACTGTCTGTATAAAAGATAACGCTGCAGGTGCCGGTTCCCACGGAAGATGGTTCTTCGGAATTGCAGAAATAGTAAGGGCTGTTTACAATACCGGTAATGGTAAAGGTTCTCTGGCGGTAGGTATCTTCCAAGTTTTCCGTGTCCTCGGAAAGGGTGATGGTATCACCGATGGACAGGTCGGTCATAGAGGAGTTGGGGTTTTCGATCACGCATTCGCCTGCCTTTTCCGGCATGCTCCCTTCCAGCAGGGTGAGCTGATTGACAGAATCTGTATCATTCAGATCCATTCCGTACATACGGGCGGATAAAAGATCGCCGTCCGGAGAGGATACAAGAACATCCGTGACCCGCGCGGGTGTGACTTTATCAACGGATGGAAGGGCTGCCGCCGCTTCCGCGTCCTCCTGTGTCAGCCCCATGGTGGATTTAATATCAAAATCCGACATGGAGGTTTTCTGATACCAGGAATCCACAGAAGCTTCCATATCGGGTGTTGTTGACAGCAGACCGGTGAGAAACCCCACGCCGAGGGCGACAATGGCGATGATGGCGGCGAAACGACCGAAACTTTGGCGGATTTCTCTTACAGTTGTACGGGCATACATTTTTTTCATGTTCTCACCATTCGATTTGTTCTACAGGCAGCGGCTCTTTATTTTCTTCGATTGAGGCGACACTTCCGTTGTGGATTCGGATCACGCGATCCGCCATCGGCGTCAGCGCCTGATTATGTGTGACAATAATAACGGTTTTATTCATCTGGCGGCAGCAGTCTTGCAGCAGCTTGAGAATTGTTTTTCCTGTCCGGTAGTCCAGCGCGCCGGTGGGTTCGTCGCAGAGCAGAATTTTCGGGTTTTTCGCAAGGGCTCTCGCGATGGCGACCCGCTGCTGCTCCCCGCCGGAAAGCTGGGCGGGAAAGTTATTCATTCGCTCTGATAACTCCACGGATTCCATTACCTGAGCCGGATCCAGAGGCTCTTTGCAGATTTCCGAAGCCAATTCCACGTTTTCCAGAGCGGTCAGGTTTTGCACCAGATTGTAAAACTGAAAGACAAAACCTACATCGTGGCGGCGGTAGTCAGTCAGCTCTTTTTCGCTCATACCGCTGACTTCACGACCGTCCAGCAGAACCAGTCCCTCGTCGCAGGAGTCCATCCCGCCCAGTATATTAAGCACTGTGGTCTTCCCCGCGCCGCTGGGACCCACGATAATGCAGAATTCACCCTGCTCAATGTGGAAGGTGACATGATCCGAGGCGGCGATGGTCTGATCGCCCATGTGATAATATTTACATACGTTTTCAAAAATTACATAACTCATTCCGCAAGTCCCTCCAGTTCTTCCGCGGCGCGTTTTACCAGCCTGTTGAGTTCTGCCGCGTCTTTTTCCCCCAGTGTCTGAATCAAAAGATCAAAGTAGGAGTCGGCGAGAGCTCTTTTTTCCTGAACATAGTGGCTCCCTGCCTTACTCAGCCTTACCCGCGTTTTCCGGCGGTCGGATTTTGAAGTTTCCGTAATAATATATCCTTTTTTCCGCAATGACGCCAGAATTGTGGTAATACGCTGCCTCGTCACATAGAGCGCGTCGCTTAAATCCGAGGGGTAAATTTCCCGCGCCCCGGCAGGATGGGCATCCAGATATAAAAGCACCCGCATTTCCCCCTGACAGAATTCCAGCAGAGGGGCAACCAGCTCCATATCGTACATTTTCTGGAGAGACTGAAGAAGCTCCAGCTTCAACTGTTGTCGATCCATGTGGAAACCTCACCTCCCTTTTGAGTGGGAAAATAATCAACACTGTTTACTATATTATAAGGCAGGTGCGCGGAAACTACAACAAGAAAAGGGAAAATTCAAAAAATAACAGATTAATTGGACGGGAGTTGACAAATGACAATAAATGTAATAAAATTACAGTAAATATTATCCAATTACAAAAGGGAGGGATTTACTGTATGGGATTACATATTCACAGAGAACCGCTGACCAGTGACATTATTTTTAAAGCCGTATTCGGCCGGGATACGCCGGGAAGCAAGCGGGCGCTGATCGCTTTGTTAAACCGGATTTTGGAAAGAAACGAAGATCCCATTGTGGCGCTGGACTATCAGAACCCTTTTTCCATCGGGGAACTGGAAGAGGAAAAAGAAATTATTATGGATATTCTGGTGGAAACCAGCCGGGGAGAGCAGATCGACATTGAAATGCAGATCAGCACCACGAAGGAACTGATGAATCGGTTTTTGTATTATCTGAGCAAACTGGTGGTACGGGGGTTGGAAAAGGGAGAAAACTATGATAAACTGAAAAAAAGTATCGTAATCGTGATTTTAAAGGATTCCTGCCTGCCGGAGAGCGAACCGGCGCACAGCTGTTTTGTGCTGAAAAATCAGAGAACGGGTTATGAGCTGAGTGAAATGGCGCAGCTGCATATTCTGGAACTGGGGAAATACAACTGGCGGGGAAAGAAGGCGGAAGAACTGAGCCCGTTGGAAGTGCTGAGCGCCTATATGAACAGCACGGGGGAGCCGGGGCAGGAAGCGTATGTGGAGAGGCTGCTGGAGACAGGAGATGAGGTGATCGCCATGGCGGATGAAGAATTGAAAAAAGTGAGCGAAGATGACCGGCTGTTCGCGTACCGGATGTCCCGTGAGATGTATAAGATGCAGGAAGCGATTCTCATGCGGGAGGTAAAGGAGGTACGGGAAGAAAAGCAGAAGGCAAAAGAACTGGGATACGCGGAGGGTCATGCGAAGGGCCATGCCGAAGGGATTATGGAAGGCCATGCCGAAGGTCTCGCGGAAGGCATTCTGGAAGGTCATGCCGAAGGTCTCGCGGAAGGTATTGCGGAGGGACGCGCAGAAGGCCTTACGGAAGGCCGCAAAGATGAAAAGCTGAATATTGCCCGAAGGCTGAAAGCGAAAAATATGCGGCTGGAAGAAATTTTGGAGATCACAGGACTTACGCTGGAAGAGATCGAAAAGATTTAGCGTCAAAAAGAAAGAACTCTTACGGGGGTTCTTTTTTTGTGGTCCGGCCGGATAAAAAAATTACCCAAAGACAGGAGAAGATGGTATAATAGTTGCATATGTGCAAAAAGGCGATGTTACAGTCTGAAGGTAGAAGGAGAGAATGTAGATGAAAAAGTTAGACGTTTTTAAAGGCAGCGACAAATATGTGGTTACCCAGGAGCTGATGAACGCGGTCAATGTATCCATTGCCCTGGAAAAGCCCCTGCTCATCAAAGGCGAACCGGGAACCGGAAAGACCATGCTGGCGGAAGCCATCGCGGACGCGCTGGACATGAAGCTGCTCATATGGGGAATCAAATCAACGACCAAGGCGCAGGAAGGGCTCTATGTGTACGATACCGTACAGAGACTTTATGACAGCCAGTTCGGAGAAGGCGATGTAGCCAACATTAAACAATATATCAAGCTGGGAAAGCTGGGAGAAGCCTTTGCTTCCGACAAACAGGTCGTGCTTCTGATCGATGAAATCGACAAGGCGGATCTGGAGTTCCCCAACGATTTGCTCTGGGAGCTGGACAAAATGGAATTCTATATTAATGAAACGAAAGAAACCATAAAGACCAAGCACAGACCAATCGTCATTATTACTTCAAACGCGGAAAAGGAACTGCCGGACGCGTTCCTGCGCCGCTGCATTTTCCATTACATCGAATTTCCGAATGCGGAAAAGATGGAGGAGATCATTAAGGTGCATTTCGGAGACATTGACCGGAAGCTGTGCCAGAAGGCGCTGGAAGCGTTTTATGAGATCCGCAATATGAAAGAAATCCAGAAAAAACCCAGCACTTCCGAGCTTTTGGATTGGCTGCAGGCTTTGATGATCAGTGGAGTGAGCGTCAACAAAATTAAGGATGAAATTCCGTTTGTGGGAGTGCTCCTGAAAAAGAACCAGGACATTGATATTATGCATGAGATCAAAGAAAAGGGCTATTCGCTCAAGAGGTGGTAATGTGTTTTTAGAATTCTTTTATCTGCTCAGGGCAAAAGGCCTTGAGGTTTCCATCAACGAATGGCTGTCCCTGATTTCCGCGCTGGATAAAGGTCTGGCGGGTTCTTCCCTTACAGGCTTTTATTATCTGTGCCGCAGCATCATTATTAAGACCGAGGCGGACTACGACAAGTTTGACGCGGTTTTCGCCGAGTACTTTCAGGGTGTGGAAACTCCGGAAGATCTGCCGGAGGAATTCTGGAAATGGCTCAGTGATGGAGAACTGGAACGGGATATCAATGACAAAGGAAACGGTGACGACTTTTTCCGGGAACTGGATGAACTGCTGCAGATGTTTCACGAGCGAATTGAGGAACAGAAGGAAAAGCATCATGGCGGAAACTACTGGATCGGAACCGGCGGAACCTCTCCTATGGGCCGGGGAGGCTACAATAAACAGGGAATCCGCGTAGGCGGACGCAGCCGGCACAAATCCGCCGTACAGATCGCGGGAGAACGGAACTTCCGGGACTTTCGCCAGGACAATATTCTGGATATCCGCCAGTTTCAGATGGCGTTCCGCAAGCTGCGCCAGTATTCTTCCCGGGTGGAAGGGGAGAGAACGGAGTTGGATATTGATCAGACCATTGATAAAACCTGTGAAAACGCAGGGCTTCTGGAGATCGTTTACGACAAGCCGAGAAAAAATACGGTAAAGGTGCTGCTGCTGATTGATTCAGACGGCTCCATGCTTCCCTACAGCCGCCTGTGCAACCAGCTCTTTCAGGCATTGCGCAAATCCAACCATTTTAAAGATCTGAAAGTATACTATTTCCACAACTGCATCTATGACAATCTGTACAATACCCCCCTGTGCAAACGGGGCGACTGGATTGAAACAAACTGGGTGCTGTCCAATCTGGACAGCGAATATAAAGTGATTTTTGTCGGAGACGCGGCTATGGCGCCTTCGGAATTATACCGGAGGGGCGGAAACTCGGTGATCGGGCTTTGGAATGACGAGCTTGGAATTGAATGGCTGAAAAAATTCAAACGCCGGTATAAAAAACAGATCTGGCTCAACCCCATTCATGAATCCGAGTGGGACTGGGCTTACGGCGCGCAGACGATCCAGGCCATCGGGGAAGTGTTCCCCATGTTTGAACTGTCTTTGGACGGACTGGAACGGGGGATCAAAAAACTGCTGGTAAAATAAGAGGAAAAGCGTCCTTTACTTTTTCCTTTCCCCGATGTACCATAAAAATAAGAAGGTTTTTCAGAAATGAGAGGGGGTGCGGCATGGATATCAGCAAAGATTATGATTTGTTTCTGGATGCTATTACCGGATTAATGGTAATTGACAAAAATGGAAATGTCGTTTATATGAATGAACAGTGCGCGGATTATATAAAAGTGGATCGGGAAAAAATTATGGGAAAATATGTGACGGACGTATTCCCTCCGTCTAATATGCAGAATCTTCTCAAGGGCCCGAATAAATTCAATACGAACTTTTATTTCTGCGACGGGAGAATGAGCGTCAGTACACAGGTGCAGCTGAGAAAGGACGGAGAGATCGTAGGCGTTCTGGAATATGACATGATCCAGGATATCGACGCGCTGGACGATTTGCTGACAAAGTACGCGGGAACCCTGAAAGATGAAATGGCCTATTTCAGGGAGCAAGTGCGGAATTTCAAAAGCACGAAATACTCCATTAACAATATCCTGGGATCTTCTCAGAAAATAAAAGATTTGAAATATCAGATTGAACTTGCGAGTACGACAAACTCCACGGTCCTGATCTGCGGAGAAACCGGGACCGGCAAGGAATTGGTAGCCCATTCCATTCATAATTTAAGCGCCAGGGCTTTTAACAGCTTTGTAAAAGTCAACGCGGCGGGAATGGCAGAATCCCTCATCGAATCAGAACTGTTCGGCTATGAGGAAGGTGCCTTTACCGGAGCGAAGAAAGGCGGAAAAAAAGGAAAATTTCAACAGGCAGATGAGGGGACTCTTTTCATTGACGAGATCAACCAGATGCCTCTGTCTCTTCAGCCAAAACTGCTGAGGGCTTTGCAGGAGGGGGAAATCGCGCCGGTGGGAAGCGAAGAAGACGTAAATGTCAACGTCCGCGTGATTGTGGCATCGAACCAGGATTTAAGGGAACTGGTCTATAAAGGCGAGTTCCGGGAAGACCTTTATTATCGGCTGAATGTATTCCCCATTAATGTTCCCGCGCTGAGAGAGCGGTTGGAAGATATTCCGGAACTGGTGGAAGCGAAGGTGCGGTCGCTGAACGGCGAGCTGGGGAAAAATATCCAGAAAGTAGATCCGGATGTGTATCGGCAGCTAATGGATTATGACTGGCCGGGAAATGTGCGGGAACTCTATAATCGTGTGGAAGTGGCGATGAATTACGCCCAGGGAGAAATCCTGCGGCCGGAGCATTTTAACTGGAGGGCGGATAACAGCAGTATTGATCTGGAAGCCCTGCAGAGGGAACAGAATCCCATCGAAGCCATTAAAAAGGAAGCAGAGCGAAAACTGATTAACGAAACTCTGATGCGGTTTGACTATAACAAGAGTAAGGCTGCCCGTTACCTGAAAATATCCAGGTCCCTTTTATACCAGAAAATGAAGCGTCTAGGGATTCATTTATAATCCGATCAGCCTAGGAATATGACAGTAAAAAAAGACAGTGTGTGTATAGGATAACATGTAAAGAAACCTGTTGAAAAAACAGAATGCATAGAATTAAAAAAAACATAGTGTGTGCGAGGACAAACACTATGTTTTTTGTTATTTGTAAGAAAAGGTTGAAAATTCAAAATTAAACTAAGTGGCATACATTTTGCTAACTATATATACAGAATAATTAGAAGATTGCATTTATTCAAAAAGGAAGTTCAGACAGAAGGAGGGTGAAAATGAAAGCTGATTTGATCATTGTAAGTGATGCTGTTTTTGACAGCATTGCGGAAGAACCCTTTCCCGGCTTTGTCGCGACAAAAGGAAATCGAATTCTTGAAGTTGGAAAGGGAATGGATTTTGAAGAATGGAAATCAGAAGAGACTATAGTGAGGAAGTTTGAAGACAAGCTGGTTATGGCCGGATTTCACGATAGCCATACCCATCTTTTGATGGCGGGAATGTTTAAAACTTATGTGAATCTGGCAGATGCTAAATCGGAAGAAGAAGCGGCTTATATGGTGAAAGAGGCAGCGGATGCAGCTCCGGACAAGGACGGATGGGTTCGGGGATTCAGCTGGTATCACGTCTTTTGGGAAAATAAGAAACTTCCTACAAAAGAATCTCTGGATCTATATTTTCCAGATCGCCCGGTGTGTCTTGTCAATGCGGAAGCGCACGGAGTATGGGCAAATAGTCGGGCATTAGAAATTGCAGGAGTTACCAGAGATACGCCGGATCCATTCGGTGGAGAGATTGCAAGAGACGAAAACGGAGAGCCGACGGGATTTTTTTACGAATCTGCCTCTGGACTGATTACAAAACATGCTTTTGTTTTTTCTCCAGAAGAAGAAAAAACAATTATCCGTGAGTATATGAAAGGCGCAGCACAGTATGGAATTACTTCGACAAATGACGTTCAGCCCTACTTCCATGGGAATATGGGAAACCTCGAAGTGTACAGCGACATGGATCAAAATAATGAGCTGACTGTTCGTATTCACGCGGCACCCGATCTTTTAGGCGATCTGGATCAAGTCGAAGAATGGAGGGAGAAATATCGCTCAGAGAAACTTCGCGTAGAACATTTAAAACAGTTTCTGGATGGAGTCAGTACAACTCATACGGCGCTGGTGTTGGAAGAATATGCGGATGCTCCCGGGAACTATGGGATCTCTTTAAATGATACCGAAGCGATTCGCAAGGCGATACCGGAAGCGCACCGCAGAGGGTTTTCTGTCAAACTGCATTCCTGCGGGGATAAATCCGCAAGAATGGGGCTGGATTACTATGAAGAGGCAATAACTCGTTACGGCAAAAACAACTGTCGACACGCTATTGAGCATGTAGAAATGCTTTCGCCGGAAGATCTTCCGCGTTTTCGGACACTGGGAATTATTCCATCTGTACAGCCGGAGCATATTGCGCTGACACAAAAATTTTCAGAGAACCCGTACCCCATTACTCTGGGGAAAGAACGTGCGGATAAAACCTGGCCGTTGAAATCTTTGTACGATACCGCGGGGGTTCTTGCGATTGGAAGTGACTGTCCAGTTGTAGACAATAACCCATTCTTGGAAATTTACAGAGGCGTAACCAGGCTTCATAACGACGGGGAACCCGAAGGAGGATGGAATCCGACGGAAAAGTTATCTGTTTATGAAGTGCTGAGAAGCTATACCTACGGTTCAGCATACGGAGTTGGAAGAGAAAAAGAACTTGGGACTTTAGAAGAAGGAAAATTTGCGGATATTGTAGTAATTGATCGCAATCTGTTTACGGTAGATCCTTCTGAAATTATTTCCGCAAACGTATTGCTGACCGTAATGGATGGATCAATTATATATGAACGATAAGATGAGAAGGAGAGAAAAATGAGTAAAGTTGAGTTTTGTCCATGTACGGACACCGGATGTCAGTTCAATCCCGCCAATCACGATCAGGGCTGCAATTTGTGCGTAGAAGACAGCCTGAAATGCGGAGAGATTCCAAAATGCTTTTTCCTGAAAGTCGTGGACAGTGTAGAAGGCTTTGAAGACTGGAGTTTTGAGCATTTCGCGAAACTGGTTCTCAACAAAAATTCGTAAAAGCTTTGTGATATGCAAAAGGGAAAGAAAAAATGATGTGAGTACAAAAAGACAGTGTGACTTTAAAATAACACTGTCTTTTTGTTTGAAAATAATGAAATTATCAAAATTTTTCTTTAAAAGTGTAAGTCTAAAAAGACACCAGCACAATTTCAAAGATCGGCAGAAACTGCGAATTTCAGACATTTTAAAAAGTTTTTAAGTTGGCATGATGTTTGCGTTTTGAATAAAGCGTTATATAAGTTTTATTGAAAAGAAAGCTAACTATATAAAAGTCAAGTGAAATATATAGATTTAGCTCAAAAAGTTACAACTTGTTACTTGATGTAATTTGAACATTGAAAAGTGAATAGTGGATAAAAAACGGCATGGC
>NZ_JACRYT010000025.1 GCF_014333425.1 Zhenpiania hominis
GGACAATCTTCTTTTTAAACTCTGGTGTGTAATTTTGTGGCATGATAAGAACCTCTTTTCTCATTGTTTTTAGTATATCTTATTAGCCACTTCCGTTACAACTTTATTATAGCACTTCAAGTCTTTTTTCTTTCGGGGCGGCGCTACGGCGATAAAAATTGCCACAAACATAAGGATACAGCCGATAATCATCCGTCCGCTGAATACCTCTCCCGCCAAAGCGATCGCGAAAAATGTACCAAAGACCGTTTCCGAAGAAAGAAGAATCGCTACATAGTTAGGCGGAGCGATGCTCTGGCACCGGTTCTGTAAGAGAAACGCGAAGGTAGAATTAAAGGAAATCAGATAAATAAGACCCGCTAACGGAACAAGACCTATGTCGACAAGACTTTCCGGTTCCCCGAATATCAGAGCGGTCAGCACGGAAAAGACCGCAGCTGAGGCGATTTCAACAAAGGTAAACAGATTCGCATCCATGTTTTTCATAAAAACGCCCAGCAGGATCACCTCGATTGAAAAGGCCACCGCGAAAAGGAAGGTCAGGAAGTCTCCCCATCCGATGGTCAGGTCATCTTTTAAGGTAAGCAGGGAAATTCCCAGCAGGGCGATCACCGCCGCGGCAATAATTTTCTTGGGAGGACGGATCCTCAGAATCAGCCAGGAAAGCAGCGGCACCATAACCGTATACAGGGAAATGATAAAGCTTTGTTTTCCCGGCGTCGTATACTGGAGACCAATGGTCTGTAACGTATTTCCCAGAAATACCAGGAATCCTACAAGGGACCCTCCAAGAATCATTTTCACATTCATCAGTCGGAATTTTTTCACGCAGAAGCAGGCCATCAGAATCGTCGCGCCTACATAGCGGTATGCGGTGATATTCAGCGGCTCCATTCCCTGAAGAGCGAATTTTCCCGCTACAAAGCCGCCTCCCCAGAACAGGGCGACAAAGAGCAGACCGATATTAGCCATAATGACCGTTTTCCTCTGTTTTCTTTCCTGATCAATATCCACTGTTCCTTTCGCCGGCGTACCGCGTTTCTGTTCATCTGTCATAATCCGCCCTCCTTCCTGCCGCAGTCAGACTGCTTTTATTTTATCGCATTTTCAGGAAGCGGACAATATCCATTTCCGGTATTCTCAGGGGAAGCAGATGGAAATGGAATTCCTTCCGGTTCGGGAAGGCACAGCGGAAAAGCTGAATTGTATCCCAGCTACTGCAGAACGGCTTTGTGGATACAAAACTTTCCCGTTTGCGGAATCAGACTTTATAAAAATTTTGGATTTCGCTCTATTCTCGTAAAATCAATCTCTCAATCCCATAACTTTTGTATCCAACAGCCTATTTTCAAGCGCGCAGGATACAATACGTGTCTCCGATCCACCGCCAACGCGCGCTCCTTAATGTCTATGATGGCCGCAGCCCTTTCCGTTTCCATGCCCATAGCTTTCTTCCTGATAGTCCGGATTCTGTCCGCCCTGATTTTCGGAAAGGGCGCGGATCCTGTCCCGGATTTCCCTCATGGTCATTGCCCGTACCTCCTCCAGGGTGACGGACGGGTCCAGTTCGTTCAGCGCCAGAAACGCCTGATATTTGCCGAAGGAAACGCCGGCCGCATGGGCGTGTTCCCGCTGTTTTACGCTTCCGGAGTGACAATATACGTTTTCATGTTCCGACGCGCACGACTCCATATCCCGCCGGATTTCCGCGCACTGCCTTTCATTTTCTCCAGCCAGAGTCAAAGACAGTTCTTCCTCTTCCTTCAGGCAGGCTTTGATACTCTCATCCTCCAGGATCCGATCCAGCGCCTCCTGATAATTCAAATGTCGGATATCCAGCGATTCCGCGAGCTCCCGCCCGTCCCGGTTGTACCCTTTTACTTCAATAACCCGATCAAATCGGTTCACCTCTATCTCCAGAGATGGATTTACATCGACGCTGATAAAGGCCGTGGGGGTGAAATACAGATAGTACCCTCCTGCCAGGAAAGCACATACAAAGCAGGCCGCGGCGGCAAGCATACTCCACCTGCGCAGAAGCTTTCTTTTTTCTTTTTTTTCTGCCATCCGATCGAAAACATACTGGCGGGTATTAGCTTTCAGGTGTTCTTCCGCGTGAATCGGTTCCAGAGCGGCTTTTATTTTATTCTTCAATCTCCATCCCCCCTTCCAGCTTTTCTTTCAGCAGTTTGCGCGCCCTCGTCAGGAGCGTATATACAGAATTGACATTCTTTTTAAGAATCTGCCCGATTTCCGCCGCCGTATAGCCTTCATAATAGTGAAGGTACACGACATTTTTGTATTTTGGCGGAAGATCAAGTACCGCTTCCAGCACCTCCCTATGCTCCTCATCAAGTTCTCCCGGCTGTTCTGCCAATACGTCTAACGATACCGTCCGGCTGCGGAATACACTTTTGAGCAAGTCCCGGCAGGCATTGATCGTTACTCGGATCATCCAGGCTTTCTCGTGCTCGCCGCTTTGAAAGGCACGCGGAAAAAGGGCATATTTCAGAAAAACCGTCTGAAATATGTCCTCTGTATCCGACTCGTTCTTCAGATGTACCATGCAAATCCGCCGAACCGTATCGGCGTATCGCTCAATGGCCTGATTGACTTCCTCTTCGCTTCGCATTCTCCGCTCACCTTCTGATAATCTTTGTTTTTATCTGCGCCAGCAGGAATGGCTTCCGTGTCCATGGCCGCACCACTGTCCGTATCCGCCCGCGCATCTGTGGCTTCCGTAATAATCACAAACCCCGTCATCGTTGGCATCCCGACAGTATCTCTGATTCCCGGACAACGCGTCTGTCTGAACCGTCCCGTGATTGCTATGGTAATGACCTGCCGCGAAGACTGTCGCGGTTCCCAATCCAAGAATCAGCGCCACCACTAAAATTCCAAGCGTTAATTTTCTCATAATGCTTTCCTCCTCTTCCCTTAATTATCGGCTTTCATAAATAATACGATTCACATCCGGAAAATCATTCATATATGAAAATTTTTTTGTTTTTTCTATCCGCCCCGTACTATTAAAAAAAGTATGGACAATCGCCGGGAATGCGTTTATAATAATTATTAACGACATGTCCCGTTGGTCAAGTGGTTAAGACGCCGCCCTCTCACGGCGGCAACAGGGGTTCGACTCCCCTACGGGATACCAACAGCCCTGAAATTTTAATGTTTCAGGGTTTTTTATTTTCTTGTGACTGCATATATCCTTACTATAACGTGTCAGGAACAGAATGCTTTAACGGTTCATGGGATCTGTGTGAGAAAAACAGCGCGCCCGTCCCAAACTGGTCTGATTTTCAGAATTTGGGACGAATCTTTCCTGTTTGCGCGCCCTGAAATCCGCTAACCTGCCCGGATCGCCCTGCATCTCCGCTTCAGCCGTCCCCTGCACAGATTCCCCTCGCAGTTTCCGCATCTCAGGCTCCAGCCGTAAATTCCTCCGATAAACAGCAGCGACGTACACATCATCATGGAATCCCAGTTAAAAATACGGCAGGTAGTACAGCACCTGGTATGCATCATCAATCGGAAGGGACAGAAATACAGGACGCAAACCATATCGGAAAGAAAATAAAACAGCGTCAGCAGCATGAGTTCCGGTACTCCGATAATCCCTTGCCTGTAAAGTACGAAAAAAATCAGATTAAACCCGATCCATACAGCCGCGACAAGCAGAGTGGAACAGTCCGCCGCGCGGTAACGACCGGCAAACAGCTTTTGCGCTCCCAGGCTGAGCCTTCCGGAAGGGAAAAACTTTTTCAGGATATCCAGAAACACGCCTGCCAAAAACAGCAGAAGACGAACAAGCAGCTGTTTGCGATAATAAGATCCCATTTTCGTTTCTCCTTACTCGATCCTATCGCATTCCATCTGTTTTTTCAACCGTTTCCAGACAGTCTGGTATAAAACAACCGCCGCCATGGAAGCTGTAACTTCCGCGATGGGAAAGGTAATCCAGACGCCGGTCAGTCCAAGGCCGGCCCGTACCAGGAGAAACGCCAGCGGCGGTATAATCATCATCTGCCGCAGAAGAGATATAATCAAAGAATGTCCGCCCATGCCCAGGGCTTCAAAAGCGCCGGCGATAATCACGCCCAGCGCGGAAAAGATAAATCCCACGCATATAATGCGGAAGGCCCGCACACCCATATCCAGCATTTCTTCCGTCCCTCCGAACATCAGCAGAATCCACTTTCCGCCTGCCAAAAACAATATGGTTCCCACCGCCATAATCGCTGCCGTCACGGCAATCGAGCAGTGAAGGGTGCGCTGCATCCTCTTGTAATTCCGAGCGCCATAGTTGTAGCTGATAATCGGCCGCATCCCCTGAATCAGCCCGTTGGATGGCATGTAGACAAAGGTCTGCAGCTTGAAATAAATGCCGAAAACCGCCACCGCCAGCTGAGAGAGCCCCGCCAGGATTCCATTCAGCAGCCCCACGAGAATCGACGGCATTGACATGATCATCCCCGACGGGATTGCGACCCCATACAGACGTTTTACCATTGAGCCGTTCCAGCGGAACCCTTTCAGACGGATATGGACGCCGCAATCCCGCTTTACATATAGTATAATCGCCAGGGAGCAGGCACAGCACTGCCCGATTACCGTCGCGATAGCCGCTCCCTTTACTCCCAGAGCCGGCGCTCCCAGCAGTCCGAAAATCAGAATCGGGTCCAGAATAATATTGACCACCGCGCCTACAATCTGCATGATCATCGGCATCAGCATCCGGCCGGTGGCCTGGAAGATTTTCTCAATCAGAATATGAACCAGGCTGGCCCCCGACAGGCAGATGACAACGTAACTGTAGTCGCATCCCATTTCCAGTATATCCGCTGAATCCGTAAACATCCCTACAAACCAGCGGGAGCCGAACAATCCCAGAATGATAAAAAACAGGATGTGAAAAAAGGTAAGTACCAGCCCGTGGGAAGCGGCTTCGTCCACCTCTCTCTGATTTTTTTCGCCCATGCTCCTGGCAATGCTGGCGTTCACTCCCACGCCCGTTCCTACCGCCACCGCAAGAACCAGGTTCTGCAGCGGAAAAACCAGGGAAACCGCAGTCAGCGCCTCCTGGCTCAGCCTGCCCACAAACAGACTGTCCACAATATTATATAAAGACTGAATCAGCATGGAAACCATCGCCGGAACAGACATGGACATCAAAAGCGGCATGATCGGCTTTGTTCCCATAGGATTTTCATGGTTCCTTTCACTTTGTGACATAAAACTCCTCCTCATCTTTTTTGGAAGCCCGATCCCGCTGACCGGCCTCCCACATGAAAAAAAGCTACAGACTTCCTGTTTATGCTCAGAAACAGGAAAATCTATAGCCTTTTCAAGCTGTTTTATCGTAGCACAGGCAGAAGGCAGTGTCAATATAAAAAACGGAAAAGTTCCCTGCCTGTCGGAGCCAGGCGCATTGTATCCTCTATGGTCGAAAATAGGCCGTTGGATACAAAAGTTGTGGGTTTGAAGGCCTGCTTTTTCAAAAATCGGTCGAAATCAGAGGTTTCTCAAAAAAGCGTTTCCGCAAACCGGAAAGTTTTGTATCCACAAGGCCGTTTTGAAAGGCAGGGGATACAATTCCAGGAACCACAACTTCCGCTTCCTTCCCGATCGCTTCGGAAAACAACCTCTTGACAAAAAGACAGGTACCTTACTATAATAAATAACAGAGGCAAATAATAAGGTGCCTTATTAAAAGAAAGGAGTCACTGTCTTGAATTTTACAGATCGGGAAATTGTTTCTCTCTTTTTTAACGTAGCCAGGCTCAGCCGGAATATCCCCGGTACCAAAGGAAACGATCTGCTTCCTTTTATCGGACAATACCGCTGTCTCCTGCTGCTGGAAAATTCCGGCCCCATAAACCAAAAAGGACTCGCGGACGCGCTGCAAATCCGTCCGGCTTCTCTCGGAGAACTACTGATCAAGCTGGAGGAAAAGGGACTCATCCGGCGCACGCCCTCGGAAAAGGATCGGCGCAGCCTGATTGTCTCTCTGACCGATAGCGGCAAAGAACAGCTGCGGGGCTTTCACCGGCAGAGAGAACAGGCGTACTGCGATATGCTGACGGCTCTGTCCGCGGAGGAAAAGGAGCAGTTTTATCAGATTCTCTCTAAAATTCAGGACTATTATCTGCAAAAGGAACAACATGACTGACAACATTGGGATTACAAAGAAAAAGCGAACACTTATTTTTATCAATATTCTGCTGACCTGCATCGCGTCTTCCATGCTCTCCACAGCGCTGACCACGGCGCTGCCGCCGATTGTGCGGGATTTTCACATCAGCGTTACCACCGGCCAGTGGCTGACCAGCGGCTTTTCTCTGGCAATGGGAATTATGATGCCCCTTACCGCATTCCTGATTACGCGCTTCCCGACCCGCCGGCTTTATCTGACGGCAATCATCGTATTTATCGCGGGGCTGGCGATGTGTGTAATCGCGCCTAATTTTCTCTTTATGATGACCGGACGGGTTCTTCAGGCCTGTGGAAACGGGATTCTCTCGTCCATGGCTCAGGTTATTCTTTTAACCATTTATCCGGCGGAGCAGCAGGGGACCATTATGGGCTGGTACGGACTTTCCGTCGGCGCGGCTCCGGTTGTCGCGCCTACCCTCGCGGGGATTCTGGTGGATTCCATGGGCTGGCAGATGATCTTCTACATCGCCATTGGAATTATGCTGATTTCCCTGGTTTTCGCGATTGCTGTGTTTGGAAATGTGCTGGAAACCACGGAGAAAAAATTCGATATCCACTCTTTTGTTCTGAGCGCTTTTGCCTTTGGCGGCATTACTCTGGGAGTCGGAAATATCGGAACCTACCCGTTTATAAGCCTTCCGCCGCTGCTGCCCCTTGTTATCGGCTGCGTAGCTTCTCTGCTGTTTATCCGCAGGCAGTTTTCTTCCGCGGAACCTTTTCTGGATCTCCGGATCGTTCGTTACAAGGAATTTGCCCTCAGCCTCATCGGAAGCATGCTCCTTTATTTTGTAATGATGGGTTCTTCCATCATTATGCCTCTGTATGTACAGTCCATCATGGGGTATTCGGCGACCATCTCCGGTCTGGTTACACTTCCCGGCTCTCTCTGCATGGCCATTGTCAGCCCCTTTGCGGGAAAAATCTATGATCGTCTGGGTATGAAAGTCCTTTTTGTCGCCGGTTCCCTGTTCATGCTGGCAAGTAATATCGGGATGATCTTCATCACAACCCAGACCTCCATCTGGCTGGCTTCTTTTTTCAACGCTGTGCGCTGCGTCGCCATCGGCTGTCTGATGATGCCCCTTGTAACCTGGGGAATCAACGGCGTCAGCAAAGTCCGGAGCGGACTGACCGCCCACGGAACCGCACTGCTGACCTCCCTAAGGACGATTGCCGGAGCCATCGGAACCGCGATTTTCGTAGCCATTATGACCTGGATGTCGGAAACCAGCGCGGATACCTACGGGGAGGAAGCCGCTATGCACGGTTTGAATGTCACCTTTCTCGCCATGTCGCTCTCCACACTGGCGCTGGTGATCATCGCGGTCTTCTTTGTGCCGAAAAAAGATCGGTAAAACGGAAAACGCCGCGCTCTCCCATAGGAGAAACGCGGCGTTTTCCTTTCCGATTATTTTTTATGAAAGCAAGTGAAGTGCATCACTTGTACTCTCCGTAATGTTTGTACTTATAATAATATCGGCTGTTATCCCGTTTTACTTTATTAAGTACGGCCCCTAAAATTTTGCAATTTGCCATTTCCAGCTGTTTTTTTACATTTACCGCCATACGGTGGCTGGTAGCGTTGCTTTCGATTACCAGCACCGCTCCATCGCAGCAGGGAGCCATAACTGCCGCGTCAATGACGGAAGCAAGGGGTGGTGAATCGATAATCACCATATCATAGCTTTCCCGGAGGCGTTCAATCAGTTCAGAAAACAGCGGTCCGCCCAACAGTTCTGTCGGGTTCGGCGACAGCGGACCCGTTAAAATAACGTCAAAATTGGGAATATTCGTGGCAAATAGGATGTCGCTGATTTGGGCCTGCTTAGACAGATAATGGGACAGGCCTCCCACCTTCTTATCGGCCGCCTGGGCTTTATATCGCCCGAGCATAACGGATTTACGCAAATCCGCGTCTACCAGAACAACTTTTTTATTGTTTTCCGCCATAGAACGGGCAAGCTGGAACGTAACCGTGCTCTTCCCTTCGTTGGGAGCGCAGCTGGTAAAAAGCAGCACTTTTAAATCCGCTCCGCAGAACTGCAGATTGGTCCTCAGGGAATTAAAGGCTTCTCGCTGGCCATAATCCAGCTCTTCCAGATTGTTAAAGATAATTTGGTTTGCCATTACTTTCCACCTCTTTTCTTAAACCTGTGCTTTTTTTCCTTTTTTCCGCTTTCTATAGGAATCTCCGCCAGCGTATTCAGCTCCAGATACCGTTCAATGTCATCCCGATCTTTAATGCTGTCATTGAGAATATACAGTACAATCACAACCAGCGCCGAAAGAAAGGCTCCAAGAAGGAACGCGATGGCGACATTCTTTGTTTTTTCCGGTTTAATAGGCTCATCCGGAAGATGGGCCGTTTCAAACACGGACGGCTCGTCCGTATCCATAACTTTTGAAATCTGCTTTTTCGCTACATTGGAAAATTCATTGGCCACTTCTGTTGTCAGCGCCGCGTCCGTATTCTGGATACTGATGTTGAGAATCCGGGTGTCCGCCGGGTTGGTTACCGTCAGCATCCCCAGCATTTCCTCATATTCCATGTCCAGATCCAGATTATCGATAACTTCCTCTACCACCGCCCGGCTCTGGATCATTTCCACATAGTCCAGGGCCAGGGAAGAGCCTGCCTGAATATCCGCCAGCGACGTAATCGACGTGGACTGAGTCAGAATATAAAGCTTGGAAGTGGACTCATAAACCGGGCTGGCGATAAAAAAACTATATACGCCGGCGCCGGCGGCAAAGACCATGGCAGTCAGCAAAATAATCAGAAACCTTTTTTTCAGCACATAAAATATGTCCCTCAAATCGATTTCAATTTCGTCTCTCTGTTGATTCATTTCTTTGTTCTCCTTATATATATTTATTTTTTGCTAATTGAATCACATTGTTTTGAACAATACGCTCCACCGCTTCTCTTGGTCCATGGGACAGCAATTTTTCAACCGCTTGCTGTAAAACCGGCGCCCTGGACTCACAATTATGGCAATCGCTGGCAATAAAGTGAATCAGATCATTTTCAAATAACTTGAGACACCAGGCAGTCCGCTTGTCAAACTTTCCACCGAGAAAACCGCGGGCGTTTACCTGCACGTACACACCATTCTCTACCAAATCCCGCACCAGATCCAATTCTTTCGCGAGACACTGATACCGTTCTATATGGGCCAGAATCGGCCGGTATCCCGCGGTCACAAAATCGCGCAGGCCCTGGTACAGCTCCTGATATTCCGCTTTGGCGGAGAACTCAACTAGCGCGTAATCCGTGCCGCCCAGAGTGGCCGCCTTGCCTGCGCGCAAATCATCTAAAACCCCTGGCGCGTAGTAAATCTCGTTTCCCATAAAAATCTTCATATCACTATGTAAAGCGGCAAGACGCTTCCGCACCTGTCTGCATAGATCTTCCGCTTTTTTTCGATCATAATCCGGATTCCATTTTCCATAATGGGGCGTCGCGATCAGCACGCGGATCCCTTCCGCGTACGCCTGCTGCAGCATACGCAGAGTTTCTTCCATACTGGCGGAGCCATCGTCGATTCCGGGAAGGATATGCGTATGGATATCCATGTATCTCCATCTTCTGCTCAATCTAGTACCTCTCTTTTTTCTCCGGGGATTTTAGTATGGCCATTCCGATGATCGAAAGCAGCGCCAGACAAAATCCGTTGACCCACAGTACCATAGCCGGACTTTTAAAAAACGCTTCCACAAACGCCTGATAAGCGGGGAAGTCTGAAGAGAATTCCCATTTATTCTCAAATCGCAGCGCGAAACCGGCTATACCGCTGACAATTGCCGTCGCCAGCAGGCTGCTCAGGCCATAGCATCCTCCCTCACGAAAGGTTTCGTGCAGTCGGAAAAGCAGGAAAACCAGAACAGCCGCCAGCAGAAGGCTCGCGGGAAGTAAAATTTTCATCCATGAAAAAATCCCCTCTTTATATTCGAAAAGCACCTCCGCGAAGGGAAAGGATGTGTAATTTTCATAATACCCCGCGGTTTTCGCCGCGATTTCCGCGGAAGCCTCTTCAACCCTCTCGTTTTGTCCCACTTGATGTTCCCTCAGATAGGAAGCGATGCTCCCGGCAATTTGCGTTTCCAGCCTCTTTCCCCGCTCCACATCTCCGGCCCCGGCAATTTCCGCCTCCAGGTCTTTCTTAAACGAGTTTTCATCAATTTGTCCACTGAGAAAGGTTCCCGGCAGGCCGTGTTCCTCGGCTTCTGTCTTCAGCGCTTCCCGCAGTGAACGAACGCTTTCTTGTATATAATTGCTGTTTTGCAGGCTGCTCCGCAAATGGCTTTCACTGAAGATTCCCATCGCGCAGGTCCCCGCAAGCACTGTAGTCAGGCAGAGGAACAAGAGAAACGCGAAGATCGCGCTGATACCGGCCCTGGCTCGTCTTTCACTGCTGTCCTTCATTGCTGTCCTCCTTCAATATCGGTCCGCTGATTTTTTCCGCCGCCACAAAATACCGCTGAGACTTCTCTTCCAGAAAGCCTCCGAATGGATAACAGGTATATAAAATCAGCTCCTCGTAAGGATGCCGCAGCTCCTTTTTCCCGATAGACGAAGCCTCTCCAACCGTAATATCGGTCACCTGATACTGAAAAACTCCGTAAGAAGTTGTCAGCTCAATCCGGTCCCCCTGCTCGATATCCTTTAAAGGTTCAAAATATCCAATATCATGGGCTCCCACCAGAATCGGACGCCCTTCCCCCGGAAGTCCGCTGCCGATATACTGGCCGGCGCCTTTTTCTAAAATAACATCGGAATCTCCATAATACAGCGGGGCGGAAAGACCGATTTTCTCACAGAGGATCCTCCCATAACAACTGCCCAGGTTCGGAAGATCCGCTTCGCTCCTTTTCAGTTCTCCTTCCTGAGGCGGGCTATCCTTTTGTGAGTAATCCCCCACCGGAATCCCCTGCTCGATGGCCATCCGCATTTTTAACGACAAAGCGCTCTTAAACTCTTTGCCCACGGTCACATAAATGCCGCCTGCCAGGATGACAAAGAAAAGCGCCAGTATGATGAAGCGGATGATCCGCGTTTCTCCCCTACGACACATGGCGGTGAGCGAAGAGACGCAGCTTCCAGGCGGCAAGGGTTCCCGCCGGAAGGAGAAACATCAGAATAACAAAGAGCGCGATTATTTTACCAAAGGAAAATCCGGTGTCTTTTACGGGAAGATCGGATTTAAAAACAGCCTGCCCGTTCACTCCTGCCACCCGCAGGGAGGATCGGGATTCCCTGACCTGAACACTGGCCTTTCCTGCTTTTTCTTTTTTATTTTTTTGCGCTTTGCTCTTTTGCGGACGGTTGAGAACGCTGTTGCTGTCACTGCTTCCTGTGGTCCCAGGGACTCCCTCTACAGGCGTCAGGTAGCCGTCCAGCACGCCGCCTTCCACATTGGAATACATCAGCGAAGCCGCCCGCTCCGCCTGTTCCGGGGTAAGCTCAATATCATCGCGGCTCAGATAAGCCCTCAATTGTCCCAGAGCCGATGAAGTCGCCTTGTAGTTTTTCCCCTGATACCGGAATGTGCCTGACGCTTTGCTGATTAATCCGGCCTCCGGTCCATTGATGCTCCCCGCATAAGCGGGAACCATCGAGAATATCATAGTAAGTATCAGTACAATACCCGCAATCATGGATTTCCTCATGATCGTTTCTTTCCTCCTTTGGTTTTGCGCAAATTCCCCTCATGCGCTGAAACTCCGGGAACAGCGCGCTGGTTGTTTCGGCGCTCTCTTCCCGAAATTTCCGGTAATTTTTCAGAAAAACAGAATGAGCCGCGCGGAGTTTTGCGCGGCTGATCTGTTTTTCATTTGCTTTCCCTATTATTTATAAGCCTTCACTTCTACCTGGTATTTGCTGATGTAGGATGGATCGAAGCTTACCGTATATTGGGTCGCGCTTACACTTCTCAGGGTCGCGTTTACCGTTGTGCCTCTGGCAGTCGCTGTCACTTCAATGGTGTCCCCATTTTTCTCTAAGGTAACCCCCTTTGTGTCCGATCCGGCTTTCAGTGTGTTGTCCTGCATGGTCAGCGAAATCTGTTCGCCGGTTCCATCCGCCATCTGGAAGAGGGTCAGGGTATATCCGTTTCCTTCCATCACAAAGCTCTTGTCCGGTACATAGTACCAGCTGGTACGCATCACATCGTCTGAAAATTTGATGGTGACTTTGTTTCCGGATTTGGAAAAGATATAATCATTTCCGGAGTTGTAGTTAAAGGCCGCTTTCGGGAAGTTGTCCCGCACGCTCATCGCGTTGGACCAGTCAAATCCGGCGTTTCCGTTTCCAAACAAATTGTCAATGTCCGCGGGCGTCAGTGTAATTGAGGCAGGCTTGCCCTCTCTTACCGCGGAAACGCGATAGGAACTGTACTTGCTTTCATCCAACGTGTAAGTTCCATTGGAAGCATTCAGTACATCGTAGACCGTCACTTTGTAAGAAGCGGTTTTCTTCGCTCCGTATTTGGCGGTCGCGGTAATGGTCGCGGTTCCCGGAGCAACCGCGGTTACGGTACCGGACGCGTTTACTGTCGCCACTGCCTGATTGCTGCTGGTATAAGTAACCGCCTTGCTGTACGGGTTGGACGGACTGATGGTCAGCGCATTCGTCGCTGTGGTTCCTGTTTGCATTTCTTTGGAAGCAACCGCGAACTTCATTCCTGTAATAGACTGTCTTACGGTTACCCGGCACTTATCTCTGTACTTTTTGTTTTCCTTTGAATACGCGGTGATGGTAACGGTTCCTTTTTTCTTGGGGGTGATGACGCCTTTGCTGCTTACGGTCGCGATATTGCGGTTGCTGGATTTATAGCGCACGCCTTTGTTGTAAACGCCTTTCGGTCCAACCGTCGCCTTTACCGTCTTTTTCACGCCGGTATACGCGGTTGCTTTGGACGCGATTTTTACTCTCGGCGTCATTTTTTTAACGCGGATGGTGATCGTTTTCTTTACCCGCTTGCTTCTCTTAGAAGTTGCCGTAATCCGTACCTTTCCGGTCCGCTTTCCGGTTACAACGCCATTTTTGGAAACTCTGGCAATTCTCGGATTGCTGGATTTCCATCTGACTTTTTTGCTGGCGTTCTTCGGACGGACGGATTTTACGGACACCCGTACTTTACCCTTTATATCCACTCGCTTAGATGTGGCTTTCAGGTAAATTTTCTTTGGTTTTGGCGCTTTTTTACTCGCCGCGCTGACGCTTTCCGTGGAAAGTCCCAGCCCGATGACCGAAAAGGCCATGGCCGCGGCAATTATGAGCGCCATCCATTTTTTCCTTGTCTGTACCATTTTGCTTTTCCTCCTAACAAGTTTTATTTATTACACAAAATTATGTAATCAGTTGGAATACCCGCTCTCCGCCTCGATCTGGCCGCTGACTTTTTTTACAAAGTCCGTCGGGTCGTAATTGTCCTGCCCGAAAAAGCGCTTGTGCAGTTTTTTGACGTTGCTTTCCAGGGTAATAGGAACACCGTACCAGATGGAATTGTGGGTCCATCCGCTGGTCTTATATGGCCAGCCTACGCTGTTTGTCAGGTCATAGGACGCGATGTCCATCAGCGTATCGGTCATGCGGTTGTAGCTCATATTGGTGGTCACTTCCTCCAGGGTATCATCCATAATATCCATCAGTTCTCCGGCAGGCAGTGTCTTTGCCTTGTTCAGAGCCGCGGAAAGAATAATTTTCATCCGCTCGTTTCTCCGGTAATCGCCTCTGGCGGAATCTTTCCGGATTCTCGCGTAAAGAACCGCCTGGTCTCCGTTGATGGTCTGCTTTCCCGCGCTTTTTATCTGATTTTCCGCGGAAAGGCTGCCGTTCATGTAGGTCCGCTCACTTTCCTGAATGTCCACTTCAATGCCGTCTAAGCTGTCCACCAGATCCGCCACCGCTTTCCAGGTAAGGGCCATTCCCTCCCGGATGTTCAGATCCAGGTTCTGGTTCAGGGCTTTGATGCTCTGCTCCATGCCGCCGTAGGCGTAGGCGTGGTTGATCTTATCCAGGCCGTGTTCGTCGTCGATTTTCAGGTAGGTGTCCCGGTAAACGGAAAACATCTTTACTTCGTCCGTTTCCTTATTCATACTGAGAACAATAATCGCGTCACTGCGGTGTCCGGTTTCTGACTCCAGATCTTCCGCGTCAATCCCGAAAAGCACAACATTGCGGTAGTTCTGCAGCTGCTCGTCAACAACGGGATCGATTCCCAGTTCTTCATCTCCGTAAAGAACCTGCTGGGTCGGTTGGGTCTGTTTTTCCGCGTTCTTGTTCTCTTCGCTTCCGCTCATGCCGGTTACGATTACGACTGCCAGCACGACCGCCGCGGCGATAATCGCCAGAATGAGCAGCGCGGTGCTCATTTTAATTGGTTTCTTTTGCTTTCCCTGTTCGGATCGCATATTCTGCCTCCTTCTTTTTTTGTAATAGAAAAAAGCGAGACCGGCCGGATTCGGTCAGTCTTCGCTTTTTGGTTCGTTTTTTCGTTTTAGGGTTAACAGGTATTGTCCGTATTTGGTCATGGAGAGCGCCTCGCCTCTTTTGCGGATCTGTTCCAGACCGACAAAGCCTTCTTTCAGAGCGGCTTCCTCGATGCATCCGATATACTGGCCGGATTTCTGCAGGGCTTTGATAATCTCCGCCGCTTCCAGAAGGGAGTCGGCGGTTCCCGCGTCCATCCAGGTCAAGCCCTTTTCAAAGGGGATGACCCGCAGCTGACCTCGTTTGAGGTATTCCAGGTTTACATCAGTGATTTCCAGTTCACCGCGGGCCGACGGAATCAGGTTTTCCGCGATTTCCACCACCTGGTTGTCATAAAAATACAGCCCGGGAATGATGTAGTTGGATTTGGGCTGCGCCGGCTTTTCCTCAATGGAAATGGCCTTTCCCCTTTTGTCGAATTCCACGACGCCAAAGGGCCTCGGATCCTGTACCCAATATCCGAACACTGCCGCGCCTTCCTTTTGTTCCTGAGCGCTCTTCAGAATTTCCTCAAAATATGGACAGTAGAAAATGTTGTCACCCAGAAGCAGGCAGACGCTGTCGTCTCCAATAAACTCTTTTCCCACGAGAAAGGCGTCCGCGATTCCTCTGGGAACTTCCTGCACTTTATATTCAATATGAAGTCCGATTTCGCCGCCATCCCCCAGAAGGGAGGTGAACGCCTCCTCTTCCCCCGGCGGAACGATAATCAGAATTTCCCGAATCCCCGCCTGAATCAATACGGTCAGGGGATAATATAAAAGGGGTTTGTCATACACCGGCAGCAGCGGCTTGCATACCGGTTTTGTCATGGGGTAAAGGCGAGTGCCTTTGCCTGCCGCTAAGATGATTCCTTTCATGTATGTACGTCTCCTTTTGCGAGTTTCTGTTCTTTTTTGAAATAAGCGATCCGGCTCCAAAAGGAAGCCAGTTCGCTTTATAGGGTGGACTAGTTTTTATGCCTCAGCGATATCAGCGATGTGAATGCTATAGAAGCAGGATGCAAGAGGCAAAATATGGGGTCGGGCGGGGCTGGGCGCACACCTACGTGAAAAATCCCCCGATTGCGTATACCAAATGTATACACACAAAGCGAAAATGGGAAGATTGCGTATAAAATTTACATTTTTCTCCTTGATTTCCGGTGGATTTCCTGCTCGATTGGCTAAAATTCGTAAAATTTTCTACGTAATTTTCAGTTTTTCCACTTAGGTGTATACCGCTCAGCTCGCCATACTTTATTTTTTTTTGTATTGCTAATTCATATTTTCGTACTGTAAATATGAATTATATTTCCAGTGCGAACATGTATTTTCTCCGCTGAATGGCTTACAACGGGACGCCCTCATTTTTCTTAGTCTTTGATTTAATCTCTAGGTCCGTATTTCTTTCTGCCAGCCTGCTCCGGTTCGCCAGTCCTAAAAAACTCATCGTCTCCCGCCTGGTTTTGGGAGTAGCGCAGAATTCCAACAACTTATTTTCATCATGTATGTTATCATGTACACTTGGTATCCATGAAGCATCTTCCTTTCCCCAATTCTTATTTTTTAGTGTCGCGTAGAGCATGAACTCGGACTGACGATATGCTGGTTCCGGCAGTCCCGCTTCTTCCATATCTCTATATACACGATCTACACCTTCTCCAAGTTTGGTATACTCTCGGATTTGCGTTTTCACAAAGGCCACAGCATCTTTTACTTGATCGAGAATGCGTCCCGATCTTCAGGCGCATGTTCCATCACATCAACTTTATCAACCATTCCAGATTTTGATTGTTTGTTACTAATTTTCCAAGGCTGCCGGAACCTGTTTTTTGAAAAAAGAGCAATTTTACATTGCTTCACTCTTTTTCGCCTCCTGGAGGCGTTGAAAAAATAGAAACAACTGAAAAAATTTTCAAAATGTTTCTAAGAAAGCTGTCTCAAAAAGGGCACTCTTCACCACCCCGGCCCTACGGCGTTTCAAAGGGAAGTTTGAAAACACCCTGGTTCCAGGTTGCAACCTGCCTTTCTGACACTCGACAATCTCAAACGCGGCAAAGCGACGATTTGAGATTGAAAAAGCTTGTTGATTTTGATCGGAAAGATGAACAGACGGAAACCCCTCTGCAAAAGCCATCACACTGCTTCCACAGAGGGTATTGTTACGCCATCACGACCATACACTCTTTCTCATAGAAAGCAATGCCATACTTGATGATCTTCTTCGTCCCCCTGCGTTTCAGACCTTCTGCATACTTTTTTTCTTCAATCTGCACGAGTGCCTCATCGCATGCCTTCTCCAGGTTCCCGTCAGCCGCATATTTCAGTTCGATAATCATCCCTATTCTGTCTGGCGTCTGGATAGAGATATCACTGTATCCTTCCCCCGTCTCCCTATTAGACTTAACCAACCACCTTCCCTGGCTCTGCAGTAATCCCAGCAGCATACCGTGATAGAAGTTTTCCTTCATGTTTCTGCGTACTGCTGTATCCCGCACACTGATGGAATCCCAAAGGTAATCACCGAGCATCTCCTGGATGGTTGCCACATCCCCGGCAGGAAACGCCGCGCAGAAACGGTTGATCCGCTCTGTGTCCGAATGCGTTACCTCCCGGAACCAATCCTTCACCAGTTCATAAAATAGTTTGTGAATCTCGCCATTTGGAATCCACAAACTAAATATGTCTGCGTCAGCCTGGTCCACATGTCTACCTGTCAAATAACCTGTGGCATACAGAACACTCCATACATTCTCAAGGCTATCCTCAATATCCCGATAAGTCAGCTCCTGACTGATCCTTTTCGTGATCTTTCCTCCGTTTAACAGTTCCTCTACCTCATCTTTCGTGGTTTGATCTGCCCTCTCAAGCAAACGGCAAACAAGACTATTGCCACTGGTATTCGCCCAGTAATTTTTTGGCGGAGTCGATGGAGCTGCCAACAATTCATCGCAGTAATTGATCACGTCCCAGGGGCAATATACATCCGTATCCCCGAAACGGTATCCATCATACCAATCCCGGATTACACCCTTATGAGGACTCAGTCCGTAGAATGCCAGCATTTCATCCACATCCGCATTGGTGAACCCGAAGAACTCATCATACCGAGCATCCGAGATCGTGTGTACCTTCAGATTGTTCAGTCCGGTGAAGATACTTTCCTTAGAAACCCTGAGACACCCAGTGAGCACCGCAAAGTACAGGCTGTCGTTCGTTTTCAGCGCATTACCCAAAAGATTGCGGACGAGGCTTACCATCTCATCGTAATATCCGGCCAAGAACGCCTTATCCAACGGAACATCATATTCATCAATCAGCAGAATAACCTTCCGGCCGTAATGCTGCGTCAGCAACTGAGAAAGAATATTTAAACTATCAATCAACGTCGCATCTGACATTGCATAGCTTGCGTCACTTCGACTGTCTACATTGATGAGACGTTCATAGGACGTTTTATCTTTTTCATTCAAAGACGGACTTTCAAGCAAAAATCGGAAACGTTTAGACGCATTGCCTATTACTGTCCTCAGTGCATCCGATGCTGCTTTGAAATTCAGTCCATCTACACTTTTAAGGCTGATGGAAATCACGGGGAACTTCCCCATGTATTTCTCACACAATTCTTTGTCCTGCGCAATCTTTAAGCCATCGAACAGCGCAGGGTTGGTCCCTGTCTCAAAGAAGCATTTCAACATACTCATGTTAAGGGACTTGCCAAACCGTCGCGGCCTGGTAAACAGGTTTACCTTTCCCCAATTCTGCAAAAGTTCTTTTATGAACAGCGTTTTATCTGCATAGTAAAAATCCTCCGAAAAAAATTCTTCAAAGTTTTCAATCCCAATGGGAAGTTTCTTTCTCACCTTCCCCGCGCTCCTTTCCGTCATCGGTAGCATGGAATAGTTCCAAAACCGCACTTCTACACCTTTGGTAATCATCCACCTGTTATGTATCCATTTTACCGTTAAGCCGCAGAGCCGTCAAGTTCGTACGAAATTTCGCTGTACGGCCGGTAGGAGTGGACAGAAGCCCTGCTCTATCCTATGATCTGATCTCTTATTTCTTTGGCAATCAAATTGTACTGGAAGAAATCTTCTGTTGCTGTTTGATAGATCACTGCATCTATCTGTTTCTCTCCCGCTCCGGTTTCTGCATTCATCTTCTGAATCTGCTGAATCTCCTGTGCGAACATCCTGTTCCCGGAAGATATGAGATTGTCTTTCCAAAGCTCATCTATATTATAATGATATTGATAATCCGGACAGATCTCATTCCACTGTCCCACCAGTTCCTCTATCTTTTTGCTGTGAAGCGCAAATCCTCATACTGTTTTTTCTTTACCCGTTTCAAAGGAGTGTCATATTCATCGATTAAGAGAATCACTTGCTTGTCACAATGCTTGTGCAGCAATTCCATCAGCACCCTCAGACTAGAATATTAATATTCATATTTAATTCTTTAGCAAGTTCAAAAATTTTATCAACATCAATATTCTTCGCTTTATACTGTTCGATAATTTTAATAAGAACCGCTTTTGCTGTTCCAAAATACTTCCGAACTAATCAATTTTAATATGCTCTTCTCTTAGTTTACTTATTAGTGCTTGCAACGCATTACTAATCACTTCTTTGTTCCCGTCAGTTATATGAAAATCTGACACATGCAAAATAAAATGTAGTGTACTAATGTCACGCATTTTGAATTTCCTTTATCCTCAAATCTAAATTTCCTTATATATCGATGACATACGTCCGAATTGCCAACGGCGCGGATTGCCCTTTATATTCTCTGACCTCTCTCTTATATCTATAACTATTAGCTCACCGACACCAATACATTGCCGTAATTTTATGTCGAATCCATTCGAATCAAATTCAAAAGTTACCAACACAAGATTATAACTCCCGCAGACTACTCTTCATTCAGAGCCCTGCAAGATGCATATTGAATGCCATTAAAATCCGCATCCTTTACCACCCCGTTGTAATAATATTTCCAGCATAATATAATCTTCTATGAACAGCGACCATAACTGAACAGGCTGCTCTGAGCGAATGTATACATATACTTCAATAACCGATTTATTTTTAATCGCATTCCATCCATCTCTGTACTTCAGGAGGTATGGAAACCGCGAGTTTATCATTCCCACCCGTCTTTACAAATAAAACCTGGGTCTGTGCCAGCGCTTTACTTGCATACGCTGTCCGCGGGGGGAGAACAAAAAAGTCTCCTTTATTCAGTGTGTACTCCTGCATGATGTCCATAATAAAGATTTTGTAAGTACCTTGCAGAATATACAAAATTTCCGACGTCTGATCGTGCATATGAGGTACATCCGCTTTGGCAGTCTGATAAAGGGATGTACCAATTTCAAAATCACCCTGTTCAATATAATCAAGAATCTGCGGCTTTTTCAGGTCGCCGATAAAATATTGCCGATATTCCTGATTTAAGGCGGCGTTTATCTCTGCCTCTTTTAGATGAAATATTTTATCTTTTGGTTGTTTCATTTTGTCTCCTTAAGGCGCAAGAGTATTCATTACTGTTTCAGCACTCTTGTGTTCCATTAATTTTGTGATTACGGTCGAAAAATGATTATACAACTTCGGATTTTTCGATTTATACACCATGAATGAAGGTCTTTCTGAATCGTTCCCTGTTAACGGCGAATACAGATCCACTTTTATGTGATTTTTCGTCTTGTCCGGAAAAATTGTTTCAAACAAACCATACGGGAGTGCAACATCTGTGAATTTTGCTAACAACTTAATATGTGGCTGTTTCGCAATAAGAGCCTGTATCGCCTCATAGTTTTTGAGAATCAGATTATTTTTATTTATATCTGTTCCCTGCTCCGGATACATCTTATACTTTGCAGCATCTTCTGCTGCTGATGTCCCTGGCTTTGTCAGTACTAAATTAAATAGTACTCCGCCATCAAGAGCGTCTTCAAACCATGTTCTCCATTCTGGATCATAACTGGTACTGATTACTTCATTGGCGAGAAAAGATGTCCCCGCATAATTAACTAAGCGTATTTTTGTTGCACCTTCTGTTCGTTCTGATAAAGACAAATTCTCTTCCAACTCTCCTTTTGTTGTCAGTAACATCGGTGGCTCATGGTGGCTTCCAATTTTTAAAAACAACGGATCTACAACTGCTTTTACTTTCTCAATGGATATCCCATATGTTTTTTCAAGCATTTCTAAAGCAGATTGAAATTCATACAGCTTGCCTTTTGTCTCAATGTTTTTAACTACATGAATTAGTGTCTCTTTCAATTTTTCAATGCCAATCACATCATATGTCTACTTAAAGACCCTCATCGGACTAATATCAAAAGGAATCTCTGTCCCTTCTTCTGCTATCATAATTACTGGCTTTCCAGTACAATGACTTAGTGCCAATTCATACATTACATTTGGATTGCACCCTGTAAGATTTGCAAAAATCGCATCGTTTTCTGCAATTTCATTCATAATTTGTTCTGTAATATTTCCTGTAACACATATTTGGTGAGCCGCAATTACAGTATAATTTTTCATAACTTTTTTAACAACATGTTCAATCATTGCATCCATGTATTTCCGAAGGTCACTTCCTTCTTTTCCAATCGGTGTTATTACAAAGCATTTTTTCTTGTTCATAAGTTGCTAAACTCCTTCCTGTATCTTTACATAGAATTCAGTTGCTTTATTACGACTAGCTTTGAGGTGCACTGTTTTAACAGTATCTCAATATATCGAATTTCATAGTAAAAAGCTCTCATAATTATAAAAATATAAGATAGGTTTGATATTACAAACTTAATTCTCTGGATAACAAAAAAATCTGCTTTCAATTATTCAGAGACCATACATAATTGCTATAAAATAAGATGTTCACAAAATAACTAACGGTTCAAAGATTATCAGTAAGTATATACATAATAATAATTGAATATTTTATTGTCCTTTGAGCAAAAATGCTGCATACTCAAAATCTTCTATTGTATCTATATCAATACTCACATTTCTGCTCATGATGTATGCGTACTCCTTCTTTTCCAATATATCGATACTTCCTTCTTTATAGGAAATTTTCCTGATATATAATGCCCCATTTATCCTATAGTATCTATCCATCTTCTGTCTTGGAGCATCTGTAAACTTTTTTCTAAAACTTGTAAGTGACCCATCTTCAGGTAATACCATAGCCCATAATGGAGAATGTGTCACTTCACAAACACCTGTAATAGCATCCGCTCTTTTTTCTTCAAGCATATCATAGCCTTCTGCAATATTAGAGGCCGTTCTTAGTGGCGATGTAGGTTGCAATAAACAAATAGTATCAAATTTTTGCCCATTCTCAATATATTTATTGAGGACCTCATTTACCACACTCCAACTTCTTGCCATATCACTACTTTGTTCATTTGATCGCAAAAATGGTACTGATGCACCACTACATCTGGCAATATTAGCATATTTCTCACTGTCAGTAGAAACCATTACCTCATCAAAGCAATTTGACTTCAATGCAGCCTGAATAGAATACCACATAAGAGGTTTCCCATTTAATAACTTTATATTTTTATCTTTTAATCCCTTTGAACCACTGCGTGCAGGTATAATGGCTATATTTTTCATATAATCATACCTCTATATCAAAAAACTTTTTCTTTAAATCTATACAGTCACTATATACGACTTCATGTATTTTTTCAGCAATCTTCTCTGCCGCATGTCCATCTCCATATGGGCTAACGACCATTTTACATTTTATTTTAAAATCTGCATCCATTACGTTCTTAATAGCATTAACAATACTTTTTGTATCTGACTCACAATTCACAATGCTTTCCGATTGCAATCTTCCTTTTTGTCTGTCACCAATATTCACAGTCGGAACTTTAAGTACTGGTGCTTCAATAATTCCACTAGAAGAATTGCCTATTACAAATTCCGCATACTTCACAAGAGAAAGGTATCTCACAACCCCCAATGATGAAAAAACGTGCAAATTCTGAATTCTATATTCTGCATTACCAATCAACTGATTAATATATGCCCCACCTTGATCGGAATTAGACTTCGTAACGATAAATTCAATATTAGGATACGCTTCTACTGCTCTCAAAAAATTGGATATTTGCTCATAAATTCTTCCACTTTCCATTGTAACAGGATGATACGTACAGATTGCGTATTTACAATCCTGTAAGCCAATACTCCCAAGAATTTCCTCTCTTGGTATATTGGCAAGACTCAAAATATTATCTATACTTGTTGAACCATAATTGAACACTCGCTTCGGACTTTCACCTAATTGAAGAATCCTCTTATAGCTCTTCACATTTGTCGGAAAATGAAGATAACTCATCTTTGTAATAGAGTGCCTAATCCACTCATCAATGGCCCCTTCCGTCGTATCGCCACCACACAAATGAAATATAGGTGTATGCGTATTACCTGCAGCTATTGCAATTGCAAGCATCTCATAGCGATCACCAAGAATAACAATACCGGAATAATGTTTTTTATCAAACAAAGATGTGAATTTTCTTAATGTAACAGCTTGGTTAGTAGAAATATCCATAGCATCTTTAGAATCTACAGGAATTACTATCTGCTCATCGATTCGTAGTCCACTCCTCCTGATTTCATCAATTGTATAACCGAACTCCATGGATAAATGTGTCCCGGTGACTATTAGCTCAACGTTAAATCCCGAGTTCTCACATTTTCTTAGTGACTTAATAACTGGCGTTAGAAGGCCAAATTCAGCTCGCGTGGATGTGATAATGGCTATTTTTTTCATATTTCTATCAACTCATCTTCTGAGAAATTACGGATTGCACTCGTTCCCAAAACCATATGCCACTGCATTGGCGATATTCCGTTTCCTGGACGCTTAGTTGTCATATTCTTATCAGTGAGAATTTCCCCTTTTTTAATCTCCCTACTTGCCACAATACTCTTTCTGGCAATCACTTTATTTTCTATCTCTGAGGGAGATAATTCTTTTTTTCCAGTACCAATTGCCTTTTCAATATTTCTTATGGAGATAACCAATCGTTTTAACTCGGCTGGATTAATACTCGCTTTGTGATCTGGTCCATCCATAGATTTATCGAGTGTAAAATGCTTCTCTATTACAGTTGCGCCCATAGCAACTGCTGCAACGGGCACTTCAAGCCCTTGCGTATGATCGGAATAGCCTACTGCTTTTCCAGTAGCCTCCTTAATCGTATTCATAGCACTAAGATTTACATGCTCATATGGTGTAGGATACTGTGTATTACAATGAAGCAAAATAATTTCTGGAACACTGAATTTTTCTAACACTGTAACAGCAGACTTTATTTCCTGAATACTGCACATGCCCGTAGACATAACAATCTTACGTCCTGTCTTGGCAATGGCCTCTAAATAAGGAAGATTCGTAACTTCGCCAGATGGTACTTTCCAAAAATCCATATTGAAAGTTTCGAGAAATGAAATGCTATCCAGGTCAAAAGGGGTTGAGAGAAATCCAATTCCCACTTTAGAGCAATACTCCTTCAATGCAATAAAATTATCGTTTGTAAGAGTTAACTTTCTCAGCATTTCTAATTGAGACTCTTCTGCATCGGTTGTTTTTTTCTGATACTCTGCTTTCTCAGCAAACTTTGAAACAAGTTCTTTAGGCTTAAACGTTTGGAACTTCACATAATCCGCACCTGCATCTTTTGCTACATCAACCATTTTCTGCGCTAATTCAAAACTGCCATTATGATTCACTCCAGCCTCAGCAATAATACATACATGTCTCATATGATCCCCCAAACTATCTAACTGTAACTCCTGCCGGAACTACTTGACCTGGCTTTATTTCCCTGTACTGAATTACTGTAGCATTTGCACCAATAAATGCGGCCTCTCCCACAGTTACCCGACCACACAAAATTGCTGCTACAGCAACGTGGGAAAAATCCTCAACCAGACATTCATGTTCTACTAAAGCCATGGTATTGATAATAACCATTTTCCCAATTCGGGCTTCCGCATTTATAACTGCGCCTTTTCCAATGAAGCTTCCTTCTCCGATTTTCGCATTATCGGAAACCGTGGCTGATGGGTCAATGACAGGCGGAAACTCGAAGCCGATGTTCTTCAATGAATTATAAATTCGTTGGCGGGCATCCCCTTTTCCGAGATATCCAACACACACTGCAACATTTTTCACTCCATCCTTGTAATATTGTGTAAGCACATTATCTGTGCCTAAATACCGATACCTTGAAGAAACTTCTTCTACATCAGTATAACCAATAATACTATATTTACCTTGTCTTTCTATGCAATCAGCAACACTCTTCGCGTGCCCACCATATCCAACCAAAATAATATCTTCCATACCTACTTTGAAACTATATCTAATTTCTCCTCCATCCGCTTCATCTCATCAAATTCGCCCATATCCAAAAAGGAATCTTCACTAACCGGATACATTCCAACTTTTCCCCCTTGCTTCATCACTGCTTCTATAAGATGTGTCATATGAAACATCCTATCAGCTGGAATCAACTCAATGATATCCGGATTTATCACATACATTCCGGTATTGATAAAATAGGAAAGCTTCGGCTTTTCCTCCATACTGAGAAGTTCTCCATTATCACCAGAATGTAAAACCCCATATGGAACGATAATATTCTTTAAGGCTGATACCATTGTGATTGCATTTCTAGATTTGATATGATAATCATATAGATCACCATAATCCGTAAGAATTAATGCATCACAATTCGTAATAAATAGCGGCCTATCAAATTCTTTATCTATTAGCTTAATGCTGCCACCTGTGCCTAGAGGTTTATCTTCTTCAACATATTCTATCTCATATGAGGGAGTGAGCTCTGAAAAATAGGAACGAATCATACCCTTTTTATAATTTACAGTCATATAAAAATGATTGATTCCATATTCAACAAAGCAACCAATAATTCTTTCAACAATTGGTGTATCACCGATCGGTATCAATGGCTTTGGCAATATTTTAGTATATGGATAAAGCCTGCTTCCTTTTCCCCCAGCCATAATAACAACCGGAACACTAGACAGATCTTTTTTAGCAGGCTTCTCCAACTTAAGATTCTCTATTTCTGAAAGAAGGATGATATCAACAACTTTCATACTTCGATCTATAATGGGCAATGCCGCGATAAACTCCTGCTGCATAAACGATTGCGCCCTATCTCTTTCCTCCACGAATAGATATCTAGGATGCGGTGTCATGGCCGATTCTACTGAAGCATTCAATTCGCCAGCTTTCAGAATCCATCTGCGAACATCACCATCAGTAAGAGTACCTTTTAGTAGCCCTTGCTCATCAGTAATAATAAGGATCCCTTTTGCATTTGCATCAATACGTTCCATCGCATCAACAATAGACAAGGTTTCTGTACCAATATACTTAGATAATTGCTCCTTAGTCAATGGCAAGGCCTCCTAATACATCCTTTATCTGTTCAACTACATACTTTATTTCTTCCCTTGTAATCTGAGTACTAGATGGTAAGTTAAGAATTCTATCAGCATAATAAGGTGCCTTTTGCAATTTATATGCATCTTCTTCTCGATAGGGCTCCTGTTCGTTTATAAGGCCCCAGATAGCTCTCGTCTGTACTCCTCTCTCCTCAAGTTCAGTGACTATTCTACGCATTGATGCTGATATCTTACCCTTATCAATTTCCAGGGAATAGAACCACTTATTTGAAGATATTCCTTCACGAAATCTACTCAATTTACCAAGTTCAAATCCTTCAAAAAGCTTACAGTAATAATCATAGTTCTCTTGTTTTCTTCTTATAAACTCGGGCAATTTTTCCATCTGAGCAACACCCAGAGCAGCTTGAAGATTTGTCATTCTATAGTTATATCCAACTTCGTCATGGATATAATGGTGTGGATCACTTTTTGCCTGGGTGGAAAGATAACGAAGGTGATCAACTACTTCTATTCTATTAGCTGTAATTGCACCACCGCCACCTGTTGTAATAATTTTGTTGCCGTTGAATGAATAAGCACCAAAATCCCCAATCGTTCCAGCATATTTTCCAGTCAGTATACCTTCCGTGTAAAATGTACCTAGAGCTTCTGTAGCATCCTCGATCACCTTAAGATTATACTTCTTGGCAGTTTCCATTATTGAAACCATATCGGCCATGTTACCAAACACATGGACTACAATGACCGCTTTCACAACCTTGCCTCTATACTTCAGAGTGTGCTCATTAAATTCACATTTCTCATTACAAAAATCTCGAAATTTCACAGGATCCATGCAGAAACTGTCATCACAATCCATAAAAATCGGTGTAGCAAACTGATACTTTACTGGATTAACAGCAGCAATAAAAGTAAGAGATGGCACAATAACAGCATCGCCAGGCTTTACACCAGCCTCAATCAACGACAGATGTAATGCTGAAGTACCACTCTGGCAAGCAGCAACATTATCTGTATGAAGGAATTTCGCCATTTCTTCTTCTAGCTTTGTAATGTATGTACCACCGGTAGATACCCATCCTTGCTCTAAAGCCTCATCTACATATTTTTTTTCATTCCCCTCAAAATTAGGAATTGACAATGGGATAAATTTGCTCATTTGGTTCCTCTTCACTTACTATTCCCCTTATATTACTTACATCTTATTTTCCAAAGATTTCCCAGTCTCAATATGTTCAAAATTAGAAAGATAATTTTTCATGATAGAAATGATCTCTTCTTTCGTAGTTTCTTTTTCATTAAATGCTATACTTAATTCTTCAAGAAGAACTTTAACTCTCTCTTTATCTGGAATAGGCTTATTTATTATAATGCCTAAAGTTTTCAAACGATTCAAATCTACTATTTCAGACTCTGTACAAAACTCTTCATAAGCTTTTTCACCTGATGTATCAGATTTGGAAAAATGAACTGGATATTGGTGGCTTCCATTTCTAAGTTCTTGCGCTTTATCAATTGCCTCCATATCACTATCACACTGAAGCACTTCATATCCATGTTCATGTAAAAGAGCTGTCGCGATTTTATCAAATGTCATCATCTGCTCTTCTTCAAATCTTGGGAAAAAGATCTCTCTATTATTTCCGAGTATACACGCCAACATACAAATCTGTCCGCTCTCTTCAGGGGAAACAAAATACCTCCTTACATCCGAAGGCGCCGATAAAGGTTGAAATTTCTGTAATCTTGCAAGAAATCCAGCTGGTAAGGATCCATTTGAAAATGCAACATTCGCAAATCTCGCCGTTTTTACAGGGAACTTATCCGAATATGAAAAAATAACATCTTCCATAATTCTCTTGCTGGCGCCCATAATATTGACAGGATTCGCTGCTTTATCGGTCGAAACGCAGAAATACTCTTCAGGTGGGTATTCTGCAAGTAAATCTAGCAGTATCTTCGCATGGAGGACATTATTCTGAAGAAGCGCTTCTACAGAGTAAATATCCTTTTCAGATCTGACATGCTTATGCGCAGAAAAATTCCCTACAATATTGAATCCATCACGCTTTCTAAACATCTTTTCAAATACAGGCGATATAAAATCCATCGGATACGTAATATAATCATCTGGCATGTACATATCCTTTGTTGAGCGAAGATCACGCGTCAATTCAGCCAGTGCATTCTCATTGGTATCAACAACAACAAGAGATGCAGGCTGAAATGGAAGAATTGCCTTGATAAAGGAACTGCCGATACTTCCTGCACCGCCAATTACAAGGACCGTTCTGTCTTTTATTTTTTGTGATAAATGACTGCAATTATTATCTATGTCTATAGAAAACATGCTTTCAGAACGTTTAGTAATATGCTTTGAAATAAATTGATCTAATTTAAACATAGTCTCCCTTGTATGATGTTGATAAAAGTGGAAACACCATATTTCCTTTCCTAATATTGTTGTTCAGGTTTAATTCATATATGACGGTCGCTGTCCATTTTTTCTGTAGCGTGCTACTCGAAATAGTGTTTATTATCTCTACCTTCTAATATGAAATATTTTTTGCTGGATGTATCTGTATATTCTCCTGAGTGCCTATTTCATTCAAATCTGCGATTATAATCTTTTATAAATATGTACCGCATTTTTAGCATTTATAAGTAGCAAAAACACCTCCAGGGAGGTGCTGACTATATTGATGTATAATAATTAAATCTAATACATTGCCAAAAGAACTTCCCACATCTGCTCCTGTTCCAGTACAATTGTAGACCTAACTCAAGGCTATACAGATAGAGATTGACATTATCAACGCTCTAGGCTTTATTCAACATAATAAATGTTTTATTATCAGAATTCATTGTTGTGCCGAATAAATATCTGAATTCTTTTTTCTGAATATACTACATTAAGTCTCCTATGCATCTGATAAGGAAAAGCGTACACTATTACATTAAAGTCCAGTTTTTCTGGCTTTCAATACCGTCAAGGCATTGTCGATTAAAACTGACGCTATATTAATTCCCTGTTTTTTAAAAAAAGGATATGCACTTCCTGTATATCCCGTAACTATAACTGAATTTAATTCCAAAACATATATCTCCTCAGAAACTATAAAATCTATTCTTACAAGCCCAAAGAAATGCAGTTTTCGAACAATTTCTTCAGCTATTCGACAAATTTCTCTTTCTTTTTCACACGTCATTTTTTTTGAATAAGCATTATTGAATCCCCTTAATTTATACTCTTTGGCTTTGCTATAATATGTTACCCCCAAGCTTTTAATTATATTTCCATCGTTTACAACAGCTACTGTACAATCGTTCCCATCAATATATTCCTCTACTAATACTTTAGAATCCGCCCTTAAAACCTCCCTATTTACTAATTCTAATTCATTCATATTATTAATTTTGCAAGGTTGGAATTTATCAGAAGTGGATTTGAATACATACGGGAAAGATAGCTCTTTAATATCTTTAAATTTACTAATATCATTCGCCCAAAGTGTTTTTGGTGTATTAATTCCCAACGCTTCCAGTTGTCTTTTAAACTTATATTTATCTTTTGCCATATTGCATTTCACTGGATCAATATTAAGAGAAATTCCCTTAGCAAGCAAATATTCAGCTAATGTAAATGCAATTGTATGTCCTGTTCCAAAAATTACCTTACTAACTGAATGCAAGTCAAAAAAATTATATATTTCCTCGTGCCTTGACAGATCTATAGCCAAACTGCAATCAGCTTCACTAAATCCGGGTTCATTCTTTTTGCCACAAACAATCGCTACAGAGTAATCTCTTTTGTGCAATTCATCTACCAATGAATCCCCACTGCTTCCTGCTATTAATCCAATCATTACTGTTTCTCCTTGACTTCTTGTACTTAATCAACAATCTATATTAAAGAACAGCTAATACTTTTCGAGCTCTAACATTGTTCTTTAATTACCGAACAAATATTTGCACTTGCATTTGAAACGAAATCAAATGCTTTACTGCTGAACATTAACTCTTTATATTCATCACTTGACTTATCAAGCAACAACCGAATTTCATTAAATAACTGTGATTTGTTTTCTGCCAAACATGCAATTCCCATTTCTATATACTCAATAGGATATCTTTCTCGTTTAAATTTGATTTCAATCAAAGGAATTCCTTTGATTGCAGCTTCCATTCCAGTTGTCGAAAATGTAGTAATTACTAAATGTGCCACTTGCAAATAGTTTTTTGCAGGCTCTTTTTTTACCCATACATTCTTTTGATTAGATTTTTGAAAAGATTCCATTTGCTGGTTAGGATGTAGTTTTATAATAAATAAAACATTTTTCATTTGTTCTGCAATTTCATATATTGCATCAATTTCCTCAGTTTGGTTCTTCCCATTTTCGGCAAAAAAAACAACAGTATAATTATATTTTACTGCAGACTCCTTAAATTCAGTTATCCAGTTATTGTTTATTTTTTCATTTTCCTCAAAAATTGGCTGCCCTGTTACACGAATTTTTTTTTCGGGAACTCCTGCTTTCTGGATTGCATATGTTTTTGCCCATTCATTCATTACGCAAAGAATACAATCATGCTCTAGCTCGTTACATATCGGAAGGTCATTAACCCTTACAACTGGTATATTCAATTTGTCAGCAGCTATTCCCGTTGCCATCTCCATTCGTGGACTTGCTGTAATAACGCAACAGTCAGGATTAATACATTGTAAAATGTTTTCCATTGTTCCAATAGGAAGAAATGCCTTTCGCCCATCTTCTTCAAAGCGTTTCTTTGCTATTGTTGTTCCATACTTCTGAATGAGATCGTATATTCCTATTCCATAGTAAGCTACAGTATCCTCTAAGGATACACCTAACTGATAGTTATGGAATGGTGCCCCATATAACTTCCCCAATTTTTCCACTTCATCTCTGTAAGGTAACCACTCAAGAATATCACTAGCTGTAATATAGTTTATATCTGTTCCTTGTAACTGAAGCGGTGCAGATGTTAATGCCAGATATATAAGATCAACGTTTCTTTCTTTTCGTAGTTCATGATAAATACTCTTTATAATGTTAACATGCCCTCCTCCATAGGACACCATAAAAATCCTTTTCTTTTTCATAATCGTCTATCTTGTCTCAATATGCTCCTCTCCCTATCAAAGCTATAGAAATAGTTCTAGCTAAAATTTTCATATCCGTCATAAAAGAAATATCCTGGACATATTGTTTCTCCCACTCTCTTTTCTGCGCTAATGTCAAACCGCTTCTTCCATACACCTGCGCATACCCACTAATTCCAGGTTTCACATTAAATATTCCTGATTTATAATCTGATTCTTTATAATTTTCAAAAACGCCCGGTCGAAAGCCAACAAAACTCATATCTCCTTTTAAAATATTAAAAATCTGCATAAGCTCATCTAAGCTTGTTTTTCTCAAAAATTTTCCTATAGGCGTGATGCGAGCGTCTCCCGCACTAGTTGATTTTGGTCCTATTCTTTCAGCATCTTTGACCATTGTTCTAAACTTATATATTTTAAACGGCCTTCCATACTGGCCTACCCTGCTCTGTATAAATAATATAGGAAATCCGTCGAAAATTAAAATTGCTCCAGAAATAAGAAGCAATATCCACCAAAACAGAATAAAAAATAAAAGTGCAAAAATAAAATCCAACAATCTTTTAAAATATTTCGAATATAGCATACCTTATTCTCCGTTTTATTTATGCTTCTAAAATTTTATACCTATCTTATTCCCAAATAACATTTTTATTTTAGATGTCTCTTCGATCCTCAATAAGATCAAAGAGAAAAAATATATAAAAGTGGTTATAACCACTTTTATAATTAGATTTACAACTGTTATATTCAAGTTGATAAGTCTGTTATTCAAAAGCACGACTATGATTACTAATATACTAACCATTACTACCTTCACAAAAAATCCCCATAATTTTGTGATTCTAAATTCACCTATATTTGTTTTGATTGTTCTGCATGATATTATAGCTATAAAAACATAAGAAATGGTTGTTCCTAATGCTATCCCTATGACTCCCCAAAACCGTGACAATAGGATACTTCCTATTGAATTTATAATAACCCCAATAATTCCATTTATCATTGCCTGCTTATTATTCTTGTATGCATAATGTACCCGTATTATGATGTCTCTAATTCCTAAAAAAACAAGACCTATACTATATGCACAAAATGCTAATGAAACATTCTGAGTTGCATTCGCATTAAAGGCACCTCTTTCATAAACAATTTTTACAATATCCGATGAATATCCAACAAAGAGAATTGTGATTAATGTAAGAACTAACGTTGAAAGTCTAATATATTTGTATATTGTTTTTATCAATAACTCTTCTCGTTTTTCTGTAACATAGGATGTAAAGTACGAAAAAATTACAGTACATAAACCACCTATTAAAATGCTATGGGTAGTATTAAATAGATATCCACTATATGACAACGTGGAAACTCCCCCTACTGGCAAAGTTGATGCAACTGCTTTATCTACAATTCCTTGGATCTGTAAAATTCCATTGCTCACAAGCAGTGGAGCACTTATTTTTAGTAGATATTTGACTCTCTTATCCTGTGTGGGTCTATTCGGATGAAATCTAGTTTTTTTAACTATACATGTCAAAATGAAAATGCTCTCCAATATGTAATATGCTATAATCCCTATCATCATAGCATCAATTCCTAATGTTTTCGAAAGTGTAACAATTGCAATTATGGTGCAAAAACTTCGTATGACTCCTACAAATTTTCCAGGGAAAAACATTTTTTCAGCCTCAAGTACAGCATTGCATACATAATATATAAACATATTTATTAGAGTAAGGCTAAAGAGTTTGATATACTTTGAAACAATCTCACTGTCTTCAGAATTATAGCCTGGTGCAATAATATATGCTATCTGATCCGAAAAAAATATAAATACCATTGTTAATATTACTATTATTGGGAATATTAACCAAAATGTATTCGAAATAAAGCGATTGCTTTCAATTCTTCCCTCTTTAAACAGCGTTTCTGTATATATCGTTAAAAATGTTATAGCAATGGCTGAGTAAACTGCCGCACCTAAATGTTCCATAGTTTCAGATACTAGCAAAAATTTATCTATTTCACCAGATGTTCCAAAATAAGCTGCAATCACAGCCTGCTTAACGAAACCTATTAACTTTACTATCAGTAATGTTAAGATCACAATCTTAACAGAGTTTAAAATGCTTTTTTTTTCAGACATTTATAGACCTTCTTAAATTATTATTGCGTCTTACTGTAAGAATTTTATTTATCCTGATCAACAGGAGTAGTAATAATGGTATTAGAATTATAGATCCGGTTGAAATTCCTACAAACAATCCATAAAAAGACAAATTACTTCCCAATATCAATGTGAGCGTACTACATTGAGTTCTGTATATTTTTATAATCATCATAATGTTTATGCTGAGCACAATTATTCCAATCATACACATTAATAGCGCAAAAGGCCCTGACATTACTCCAAAAATTTTTCCCAGACCATGCTGCAGCAGGTTTAATAACTTTCCATCAAAATATGTGATATTTTTATTTATCATAAATATCACATATGCTATACCATTGTATATGAATCGAGAAAAAATTATACATATAATCAATAATCTAATTATTCCCCAACGTACTTTTCCCCAAGATCTATACTTCATAGTTCTCATTACATATATTGTTACAATAAATCCTATAGACTCAACCATTATCCCACTACTCACAGTACATAGAAGAACACCTCCTAGCAGTTTTGCATATCGCTCAAACCATCTACCAGGTTTGTCTATAAGGTAAAATACTGTCATTTCATATGTAAGAACTGCAAAACCTAAGAATGCAAAACTAACTCGTCCATTCATTACCGTACATAAAATCACAATAAATATAAATACGATACAATTGCTTACGCCACTTCTTACTTTGTATATTTTCAAAATTAATGTCAAAAAATAGTATAATAACGCAAACACTATTGTACAATAATAGCTAAACGCTAAATTTAATTCTATATCAAAAAATTGTGACATAAGATATGATGGATATGCTATTAAGAGCCTTATTGCATGTATGTGTCCTGTATCTATCCAAAACAGTACATTTTCATTCACTTTCAATAGCACATAGGCCTGTGGAATAAAATCGTACACAAAAATTTTTAAGTAAACTCCACAGACTATGACTCCTTGCACTATACATGAGCAGACTTTATTAACCACGTCATTCTTTCCCCAAAAAATAAGTATCATCCCTATTGAAAGAGAAAAAAAACCACAACTGCTAATAAAACAGGCAATACATAGTAAACTCCATCCGATACAGATTATTATTATTCTATTTGATACATGTATTTTAAAATTTATCATTAGCTATCTGCAAATTCTCCATCATTTAAATTTCTTACTGCCACCACAATTCAAATTATCCTTCCCCTTCAATTTGTAAAACAATCTTTTGTACCATATTCGTAACTTTCTTTTTGTTATTATCAAGTTGTTTTTTAGAATAACGTTCTACCTCTTTTTCATAATTACGGAGAACCTCCATATTTGTTCGAAAGACATCGTCAACTAAGTTCAAATCATTCAGATCATTACTATTACAAAATGTCCTCGAAAGAATCGCACGTGTAGATCCCAGTCGATAATGCTCTTGGACAATATACTCCGCAGGTACTGCACCCGTTCCAATTCTAGCAATACCTCCGAATCCATATGGTAAGCCTTTAGAAGAAAATTTTTTGCAAAGCATCTCAACGACTCCATTTGTAAGCAATTCAAACATAAAAGAGAGTCCATAAGAAATATGTAAATCGTTTAACCCAATATGGATTTCACTAATTCCAGGAATATCTAAAACTTCATCCACAATATCAACCGCTTCTTTTGTTTCCAGAAGAAGTACTGTTTTACTCCTCCCTGCCACGGCATGAATAAACGCCTTGACTTCCTCTATAGTCTTCCAATATGGCAACATAATTAGATCCGCTCCAGCCGCAACAACTGCATTTATCTCTTCAATAGATCCTGCATGCCATTGATTAATTCTAACCAACATTTCCGATGTAGTCAGATGTCCTTTAATCTTTATAATGTCCTCCACCTTATGATTGGACTTAACTGAGTCAAAATTTTTTTGTCTTTCCTTTTTTCCCAGAGTTTCTAAATCAATCCAAATTCGATCTACACCATATTGTTGTGCAATGAGCGCTACATCAAGATTGTTCGTTATATACATCAATTTCAGTGACATTTTTTTACCTCATCTCAAAAAACAACTTCACCAGCCTCAAGTTTTTTACCCCTTTCAACTCTAGTCCCAGCTTTTACAATTGCTCCCGCATTTACATGGGAAAACTCGCCGATTTCTACATCATGATCAATAATTGCTCCCACAGAGATAATGCACCCTTTCCGGACAATCGAATTTGCATTTATAATTGCCTTTGGCTCCACTACAGTTCCAGCTTCAAGCGCAGCGCTTGGACTGATATACGCAGATGAATGAATTAAAACAGGTATAGAGAATCCCATTTCCTCTGCCTGTTTCAGCAATTGTTTTCTGATAGGATTGTTTCCAATCCCACAGAACACTTCACTGTAACAATTTCTGAATTTCTCCATATCAGTAATCGTTCCTATCGCGTTTTCTTCCTCATCGTCCAAGAAATCTACAGTTTCGTAGACAGGAGTTCCATCAATACCTAAAATACTCAGCGCTACTTCCCGGACAACTTTGCCATGTCCGCCGGCGCCAAGTATCAGCAATCTTTTTCCCATACTTTGTATCCTCTAAGACTGTCCTCATAGGCACAGCATTGTGAATTTTAACAATAACCTTATTCTCCCTACCGTTTCTCCACAATCTCCAGTCCCACCTGCGTTTCCACCGTCCGGCCGAACATTTCCAGCTCCAGATAAGCCCGCCGCTTATGCCGGTCGATTCTCTTAATCAGACCTTCATTCCCCTTCAGCGGCCCCTCCCGGATAATAACCTGATCGTTTACAATAAGCCCCTTGGACATACCGACGACCTGTTCTTCTCTTCCAAATTCCAGCAGAAAATCAACCTCTTCTTCTGTCAGCGGCACCACTTCATCACCGGTGCCAATCAGCTTTGTCAGACCCGTCACCCTTTTCAGCGCAAAGGGCAGACGCTCTTTCGCGTCGCTCACCAGGAACACATAGCCGGGGAACAAAATCCGCTGTTCCTTGTGCCACTTGCCCTGATAGCGCTTCATCTGCTCGTAATGAGGGATAAAGCATTTTTCCAGTATCTCCTTTTCAATCAGCTTTTCACACTGAAAGCGGATTTCTTCCTCTTTCCCGGTTCGGACCTGGATCACATACCACATCGTGCTAATCCTCCGCCATTTGGATTCCCTTCGCAACACACCAACATTATCAACAATTCCGTTTTTCTACTATTTGTTACTGACTTTTCAAGCCTTCCGGCACCTGTTTTTTGAAAAAGGGTGATTTTATCTGGCAGTACCCTTTTACGCCCCCTGAAAAGGTTGAAAAAATAGTAACAACCGATATCTTTTTTTAAATGTTTCTAAAAAGCGGGCCCGGGGCTCCAAAATCCGGCCCGCAGACGCACAAACAGAGTCAGAAAAAGAGCACAAACCTCAAAAAGGGCGCGCTTCGCCACCCCGGCCCCGCGGATTCTCAAAAGAAATTCGGAAAATCCGTGGACTCCAGGTTAAAGCCTGCCCTTATAACACTCGACAATCTCAAACGCGGCAAAGCGACGATTTGAGATTGAGTCAAGCTTGTTCCTTTTCTTATCATATAGCAGCTGTCGCGGCCGTTTCGCTATACAATCGCTTTTACCGGCTGCAGCTCATCTTTTTCTTCCTGTCTGCGACCTGCTGTTTTTCTGGTCTGTCTTCCCGCGCCTTCCCGCGTCTGGTAAGTCGGCACCATCTCATGAATCAATTCTTTGATCGAATCCGGATTATCGTAGACGATGTCTTCCAGCCCTTCAATTTTTTTCAGGAATTTTTGCGGCAGACGCAGCGGCTGTCCAATAAAAATCAATTCGTTTCTGGTCCGTCTGAGACCTTCTTCTTTCATGAGAAGCTCTTCATAAAGTTTTTCGCCGGGCCGCAGGCCTGTATAAGTAATACGGATGTCTCCGTCCGGCACATGTCCGGAAAGGAGAATCAGGTTCCGCGCCAATTCGTCGATTTTTACCGGTTTTCCCATATCCAGAACAAAGATTTCTCCATGAGACTGGTCCGCGTAGGCGCCAGCCTGCAATACCAGGGAAACCGCTTCCGGAATGGTCATGAAAAATCGGGTAATTTCCGGATGGGTTACCGTCACCGGGCCTCCCGCGGCGATCTGCTTTTTAAACAGCGGGATCACGCTGCCGTTGCTTCCCAGCACATTTCCAAAGCGAACCGCTACAAAGGAAGTACGGGACTGCCTGTCCATAGCCTGCGCGATCATTTCGCACAGCCTCTTGGACGCGCCCATAATGTTGGTCGGATTCACAGCCTTGTCCGTGGAAATCAGGACAAAACGCGCGACGCCATAGTCGCTGGCCGCCCTGGCCGTTTCATATGTACCCAGAACATTATTTTTTATCGCCTCATTGGGACTGTCCTCCATCAGCGGCACATGCTTGTGGGCTGCCGCGTGATAGACAACGTCCGGTCGATAAGTGGCCATAATATGGCGCAGACGCTTTCTGTCCCTCACAGAACCGATCAGTACCTTCAAGTTCAGTTCCGGATTATGCCATTTCAGCTCCTGCTGAATGTCATACGCGTTATTTTCATAAATGTCGAGCAAAATCAGCTGTTTTGGACTGTACTGCGCGACCTGTCTTGCCAGTTCACTACCGATGGAGCCGCCGCCTCCTGTGATCAGAACCGTTTTTCCTTCCAGGTAGCTGCCTACTTCCTTCATGTCAATCAGTACCGGCTCTCGGCCCAAAAGTTCCTCCACGGATACATCCCGCAGCTGGCTCAGCCTTGCCTTGCCATTTAAAATCTGAGAAATGCCCGGCAGGATTTTCAGTTCACAGCCGGTTTCCTTGCAAATATCCAGGATTTCTTTTCTCTGGCGAGCCTTTGCCGATGGAATCGCGACAATGATCTGATCGATCCGATAAACCCTCGCCATTTCGGGAATATCCCGCCGATTTCCCACAATTGGAATCTGATTGATCATTCTTCCTTTTTTATTGGGATTGTCATCAATCACACAGCATGCCTTTGAGCGGCGCGGCTTTGTCACGCTCAGCTCACGAATCAGCATTCGACCCGCTTCACCGGCGCCGACAACCATCACTCTGCTCAGATTCCCTTTCTTCATTTCCGCGAGATAGCCTTTCCAGACGCGCAGCGCCCGATATGAAAAGCGCATCCCGCAGATCGCCAGGAACTGCAGAAATACACCCACCACGTAATAGCTGATCGGCATTCTCTCAAAGAAAAGGCAGGTCCCTCCGATCTGCGCCCCAAGAGTCAGAAGCGACGCGATTCCCACGCGCCCCAGTTCGTTAAAGCTGATAAATCGCCATACACTATGATACAGCTTCAGAACATAAAAAATACAGATTGTGATGATAGTAAAAAACGGCGCGAACTGCAGCCACGAATGAAGATATTCACGTGGGATCATGGAAAAATGCAGGTCGAACCTGAGCCATAGGGCCAGTCCATATGCCGCGTTCACCGTAATAGAATCATAAATCATCATTAACAAAGCAACTTTCATCCATTTATGCAGATGAAATGTTGCTTTTCCCTCAATCTCTTCTGTAATTGTATCTTCTGATTTTTTACTCATAAATAACACCCCCCCCCCCCGCAAAATTTGCCATACTAGGGCAGGTAAGTCTAGTTTAGTATATCTAAACCAATTATACCGCAAGAATCCCTAAAGTCAACGAAAACTCCCCATTTTTTTCAAGAAAAAAGTCAAAGTGTCACGAATGGTCTCTAAAATGTAACCAATGGCGCGAACACTGTTTTTCTCACCCCGTTGTCATTTACATTTCTGAAAAAAATATTCAGGAATGGATTCCGGCGGGAGCTTCAGCACATTTTCAACCAGAATACTGATTTCCCGCTGTGTGAACTCCTCCTGGTTATTAAGTTTTAATAAATAATTTCTCTCCGGAATTTCCAGAATTTCCGCTACGTCTTTTGAAGAAAACCCTTTGTCGAAAATCGCCTTGATCAAATTTGAATAGTCGAAAATATACAGCATAATTCCCTTTTCCTTTGCATAATAGTTCAGATATTATAAACCAATTATACTAAAACGGATCGGAAAGTCAATGATCCGGTAGTTAAATTGCCCAGGGCAGCGAAAAGCTTCTCCCTAAAATATTGATGTTTTTGGAGATTGATATTATAATTAGGAAAGGACTCAGCGGAGGATATGGTAGTGGAAAAAACAGCATTTGCAAACCGGCTTCGGTTCATTCTGGAAGAAAAAAATATGCGGCAGATCGACCTCTGCCAGAAAACGGGCATCGGCAAAAGCGCGATGAGTCAGTATCTGCGAGGTTCTTTTGAGCCAAAACAGCAAAACCTCCACGCTCTCGCTGAAGTTTTGGGCGTTTCTGAAGCCTGGCTCATGGGATACGATGTACCCCGAAACAAGAAGATCGTTACGCGTGATGATGAGGCAGAAAACCACGGTCCACTACAGCAGCTTCCTGGTTCTTTTTATTTTACCGCTCCCGACAATAGCATGATCAATGCCCACATTCCAAAGGGCGCGGTCGTCGTCATCCAAAAGCAGCCCCTGGAAAATCTCCAAAACGGCGATATTGTGCTGCTATCGCGAAGGGATGAGGGCGAATCCTGTCTGAGATTTTTTTATCAGGACGCGGAAACTTTATTTTTCAGTCCGGCAAACCCGGACGTTTTACCCTTTACATATAGGCTCTCGGACTTAACGGAAAACCGGCTGCAAATTGACGGCGTTGCCCGCCAGGCAATGCTGACGCTGTAGAGCAAAAAAATTGGAGGAACAAAATCAGAGCAGGTGAAGGTATGGCGAATTATTACTATTTAATGAATAAAGAGGAAAAGGTCCTCTTATTTAGAGAGATCCAGGATCGGTACGGGGAATCGTTTTTTGAAAACTGCGAAAGATACCATGCTCCCCTGCCTGTCAGCCTGCAGGGAATTCCGAATCAGCATATCGGTTCCTGGTTGCAGCAGCGAAAGGTCCCCAGTCATCGCAGGCATATTAAAAAGCTGCTCGATCAGCTTGGAATGACGAATTTACAGGGGTACATTGATTTGAGCCACGCCACCAGCTTAAACGATACTTTCTGGGTAAAAAAAGCGGACTCGGATATTCGGTGGCCGGATGTTTCTCTTTATTGCAATCCTTTTGACGACGTTGTTGCTCAAATTGCCTTTGATGGGATTCTATCTGACTTTCACTTTTCTTCCCCCTCGCCTGAATTTAGTACAGATGGGGCCTATGCAAAATGCTGGAAGCGAGAGAAAGACGGAAATATTTATTTAATCAAACGGGGCAACGAAGCCTTCGGGCAGCCCGGATGCGAGCCTTATTCCGAGTATTACGCGGCACAAATCGCAGAAATCCTATGCCCAAAGCGCATTCCTTACGATCTGGAGCCAGCCGCAGCACCTGAGTTAAACCGCGGCAAAAGCATCCCGAATTCTCTGGAAGTCGTCTCCAAATGCAGGTTATTCACATCGGAGCAGATCGGTTTTCTTCCTTTTGCAAAGCTTCCAGGAGAGTATCACTACCTCAGTCAAATTGAAGATGTTTATAAACAGTATCACTGCCTGGAGGAATTCAGGCGCATGATCGTCCTGGACGCTGTCATTTTGAATACGGATCGGCATCAGGGGAATCACGGATTTTTTATAGATAACGCTGCACAAGAAATTCTTGGGATGGCTCCGGTATTCGATCATAACCAAAGCCTGCTTTCCGATTTGACAAACGATCAATTCTGGCAGGAAGCGGACTTGCGCGTCTCTACGAAAGCGCCAAAGCTGGGAATCGATTTTATAAAAACCGCCGCCCGGATGCTCACGCCGGAAATCGCAGAAGATCTGAAACATTTGTTTGACTTCCATTTCAAACGTCATCCCCTTTATAATTTGCCGGAAGATCGGCTGCAAAAGCTGGAACAGATTGTTGCGAATCAGGCTTCGCAAATTTTGTCCTGTTATGATTCCATGTAAAAAAGACCAGGCGCCGTATTTTACACACCAGCGTCCGGTCTTTTCTTTTATCCATTCTATTGCTGCTTCGCAATCAGACTCAGCAGCCTGCCGGTCCTACCGGTAGGTCACCCGTTCCTCAAAGGCTTTTCTTGTGTTTTGCTTTACTTCCTTTTCCGGAACACCCATCGGCACAATCGTTCGCACCGTCTGCTCCGCCGGCAGAGCCAGCAGCTTCTTGATTTTTTCAAAATTTCCATCCAGCTTTGTATCGCCGTCCATCCATACGCCCGCGTAGCCCATTGCGGTAATGGCCAGCAGCATGGTTTCTGTCGCGGAGGCGTAATCTTCGATTTCAAAACAGAGGCCGTCCGCTTCCACATGCTCCGAGGTAACCACGAGAATCACCGGCGCTGTCTTTGTCGCTTCAGACGGCATCAGCTCCCCGATTTCACTGCGCAACCTGGGATCGGTTACTACCACAAAGCTGGTTGTCTGCAGATTATAGCCGGAAGGCGCTTTGATCGCCGCGTCCAGAATTTTGCGGATATCTTTATCCGGAACTGCCTTTTGCTCAAATTTGTCGCGATAACTTCCCCTTCTGTTTACGACTTCAAAAAAATCCATTTTATTCTCCCCTTTTCCCTGTAATATGCTCGATTTCAATTTCATACACTCTGGCCGCGTCCTTGTTTTCTTCCACATACTCCAGGCCGCTCGGGATAAAATCCGGACACAATTTGCGAATCATCATCTCGAACACCCGCTGTTTGTCTTTCATCTCAGTCAGCTCCCGAATCTTTCCGAAGGCGATCACACTTTTAAACATGGTATTCACGTCTTCCTGCAGCAGCTCGGCCTCTGCCACCACGCAAAAGGATACCCGGCTGTCATATTCAAAGTTCCGAAGTTTATGCCCCTTGACCGCCGAATGGATGTAAATCTTCCCGTCATCATAAATATAGTTGATTGGGACTCCATAAGGATATCCGTTCGCGCCGATTGTTGAAAGCACTCCATACTCGCCCGCGTCCAGCAGGGCAATTGTTTCTTCATCGGAAAGCTGTTGCGCTTTCAGCCTCATTTCCTCAAACATCACATTCTCCTCCTTTTTCGATTGGCTTTTCTTTTTCCGTTTATAATGTTATTATATCGTTATCTGGTACTCACAAAAGTACCAATTTGTAATTTATTTACCATGCCAGTATCAAGGAGGGTTTTATGCTGTTAATTAGCCGCGATTCAGGAAAACAGATTTATCTTCAGATTTACGAATATTATCGGGACCGGATCCTTTCCGGTCAGGCGCAGGCCCATTCTTCTCTGCCATCCACACGGCATCTTGCCCGGGAGCTGTCTGTCAGCCGAAACACGGTAGAAACGGCTTATCAGCAGCTTCTTGCCGAGGGATATCTCTACAGCCGGCCGGGAAGCGGTTATTATATTTCTCAGGTCGAGCGGCTTTCTCCTCCCACACCCAAAATTTCTTTTCACGCGGCGGATGATGTGGCGGAAGAGGATCGTATCTCTGTCCCCGGAATTAAATATAATTTTCAGTATGGGCGTCTCGCGCCGGAAAGCTTCCCCCTCAAGACCTGGAAACGAATTGCAAACAAAATTCTTCTTGATGTGGATCCGAATCGTATCACGGCTTATACCAGCCGGACAGGGGATCCTCTTCTCAAGGAAGAAATTACAAAATACTTGTACGAGTCCCGCAATGTTGCCTGCGAAGCGGACCGGATCGTCCTGTGTTCCGGACTGCTTACCGTTATCAGCCTGCTCTGCCAGCTTTTCATGGGGAAGTTTTCTACCGTCGCTGTGGAAGACCCTTGTTATGATACGGTACGCCATATTTTTCAGAACCACGGCTATAAAGTTTGCCCCATTCCCCTGAGGCCCGATGGGCTGGATATCGACGCGCTGCGGGAAAGCGGAGCGCGCCTCATTTATATCACGCCTTCCCACCAGTTTCCTTCGGGTACCGTCATGTCCGCCAGCAAGCGGATCAAGCTCCTGCAATGGGCCCAGGAGCAGGACGGCTATATTATTGAAGATGACTACGACAGTGAATATCGTTACAACAGCAAGCCGCTGCCTTCACTGCATTCTCTGGACAGCCAGGAGAGAGTCATCTACATCAATACCTTTTCCAAATCACTGGCGCCTATGCTCCGTCTCGGATACATGGTGCTTCCTCCCGCTTTAAAGGAGCTGTATGATTTCAAATTTGCCAACTATGGCTGCACCGTTCCCCTTCTCACTCAACTGATCCTTGCCGAATTTATGGCAGCCGGACACTGGCAGAGGCACCTGAGAAGAATCGCGTTATCCAGTAAAAAAATCCACGACCTCCTAGTAAACGAAATACGGAACGCTATGGGCTCACAAGCGGAAATTCAGGGAAACAACGCTGGCTTGCATTTTCTTCTCGCGGTTCACAATGGAATGGACGAGAAGCAGCTGATTGCTTCCGCCCGCCAGGAAGGAGTGCTGGTTTATCCTGTCTCACAGTACTTTTCCGCTCCGCCCAGGAAAAATAACCGCGTTCTCATCGGGTTTGGCGGGATAGAAGCCCAGGGCATTCCGGAAAGCGTTCAGCTGCTGAAAAAAGCCTGGTTTCAGTAAAAGTTTTCCCTTTATAAACGATACCCGTAATTGATACTTACGAAATTGCCGACTCGGCAGCTTTCTTGCCATATCAATTACGGGTACTTTTTATCATTCCGCTTATACGCGCCTTATTTGCACTTTTTCAAAAGCTTTTCCCATTCTTTATCTACATATTCCTGGGTATTCTCAATCATCCATTCATTTCCCGGCTCGAACATATGCTTAAAGCGCCCCTGCTTCGCGAGAAATTCCTCTACTGGTTTTTTGCGCTTTGGCTCATAGGTCAGACGCCACTTACCATCCTCGATTTCGTAAAGAGGCCACACGCAGGTATCCACTGCCAGCTGGCAGATTTCCGCTAAGTCTTCCGCCTCATACCGCCACCCTCTCGGACACGGGGACAGCACGTTCAGAAAGCTGGCTCCCTTTGTGTAAATCGCCTTGTGCGCCTTTTCATGCAGATCTTTAAAGTTGCCGATAAAGGTGGTCTGAGCCGCGTAAGGAATATTGTGGGCCGCTATAATCTCAGTCAGATTTTTCTTGTTTTGGATTTTTCCCGGGCTGACGCTTCCCACCGGCGAAGTCGTCGCGTCCGCGAAACGCGGAGTAGAGGAGGACCTCTGGATACCTGTGTTCATATATGCTTCATTATCATAGCACACATAAACCAGATCGTGTCCCCGTTCCATCGCGCCGGACAGAGACTGCAGACCAATATCATAGGTCCCTCCGTCGCCGCCAAAAGCGATAAACTTAAAGGTATCCGGAATTTTTCCTTTTTTCTTCATTACCTTGTAAGCCGCTTCCACTCCGCTTAAGGTTGCCGCCGCGTTTTCAAAGGCAGTATGAATATAGCTGTCCTCATAAGCGGTATACGGATACATAAAAGTGGAAACTTCCAGGCAGCTGGTGGCGTTGGCCACTACCGCCTTATCCTCCGGCTCCAGAGCCCGCAAAACGCCCCGCACCGCGACGCCCGCTCCACAGCCGGCGCAGAGCCGGTGTCCGCCCACCAGCCGTTCCTTTTTTTCTACTTCTTTCTTCAAATTATATGCCATTATAGAAACCTCGAATCTCTCACACCGATATAACGATAAACGTCCCCCGGATCGTCGTTGTCGTAAATGACGAACAGATCCTGGTAAATATCATAAAAGTCTTCTACTGTAATGTCCCTGCCTCCCAGGCCGTAAATATAATTGACCGCGTAGGGCTTGTCCTCCAGATCGTACAGGGAATTTCTCGCTTCATTAAACAGCGGGCCGCCGCTGTTGGAAAAGCTTTCCGCCTTGTCCATAATCGCCACCGCTTTTACTTTGCACATGGCCTCTGCCAGCGGAATTCTCGGAAACGGCCGAAATACTCTCAGCTTAATCAGTCCGACCTTCTTGCCTTCCGCGCGCAGCCGGTCCACAGCTTCCTTTCCGGTTCCCGCGCTGGAGCCGATGACAACCAGTGCTACTTCCGCGTCGTCCATCCTATATTCCTCAAAGAAACCGTAGCTTCTTCCGGTCATTTCCTCAAATTTCTCCGCCACATCCCGAATAACCGGCATAGCGTCTTTCATAGCCTGCGCCTGCTGTCGTTTGATTTCCATATAGTAAGGAGACGTTCCGTAAGGCCCTACAGCCAGCGGGTTCTCATGTTTTAAAAGATAGTTTTCCGGCTGATACTCGCCTACAAACTCCCGCACTTTTTCATCTTCAATCAATTCGATATTAGACACGCCGTGGCTGGTAATGAATCCATCCTGACAGATCATAATCGGCAGTCTGCATGCTTCCGAAATCAGGATTCCCTGAATAAAGTTATCATAGGCTTCCTGGTTGGTTTCCGCGTACATCTGCAGCCAGCCGGAATCCCGTGCTCCCATGGAGTCGGAATGGTCGTTGTTGATATTAATAGGACCCGTCAGCGCCCGGTTTACTACAGCCATGGTAATGGGAAGTCTGGAGGAAGCCGCCACGTAGAGAAGCTCCCACATCAGCGCAAGCCCCGCGGAAGATGTGGCTGTAACAGCCCGTGCTCCGGCCGCCGACGCTCCCATACAGACGGACATGGCGCTGTGCTCCGATTCAACTGCTACAAAATCTGTATCCACCAGCCCATTAGCGATATATTCGGAAAAATATTGCGGAATTTCTGTAGAAGGGGTAATTGGAAACGCCCCCATTACGTCCGGATTAATCTGCTTCATGGCCATAGCGATGGCTTCATTTCCGGACATTCTATCTCTGATTGCCATTATTTTACCTCCTTCACGAAATCAATCGCGCCAAAGGGACAGACCTTGACGCAGATCCCGCAGCCCTTGCAGTGCATATAATCAAAATCCAGCCGCTTGCCGTCCTTTACCGGAATCGAACTGTCCGGACAGTACGGAATGCAGAGCATACAGTGTTTGCATTTGTCTTCTTTAAAGACCGGCTTCATAATCCGCCAGTCGCCGGTGTTCACCAGCAGGGATGTAGCCGGCTCGAAAATCTCCGCTCCCACCGTCATGTCCTGCCATGTGGAATGTTCGTTAATATCCTGTGCTCTTCGTTTCATTAGCTTACCTTTACCTCTTCCATTGATTTTTTCAGCGCTTTCATATTACCTTCCACAACCTCCGGTTTGTGGGAAAATTTGTGGCGGAAGGATTCTTCCATATCCCGGATAAACTGTTCCTGGTCAATGACATGGCTGACTTTCACGGCAGCCGCCAGCATCGGGGTGTTGGGATAATTTTTCCCCAGAGTTTCCATGGAAATCTTCTCCGCGTCCACGGCGCAAATTTTCCCTTTATACTCCGGAAGCATCTCGCGGATTTCCTCCGGTTCTTTTTTGCTGTTAATAATCAGCGCTCCGCCGTCTTTAATTCCCTTTGTCACATCTACCGTTCCCAGCAGCGTCTCATCCACCACCACTACATAATCCGGATGGTAAATGTTGGAGTGAACCTTGCAAGGTTCATCGGTGATCCGGTTGTAAGCCGTAATAGGAGCTCCCATTCGCTCCGGTCCATATTCCGGAAACCCCTGCACGTGCTTTCCGGAGTTAAAAGCAACGTCCGCCAGCAGCAGACACGCCGTTTTCGCGCCCTGTCCGCCCCGGCCGTGCCATCTGATTTCCACAGCCTCGTTCTGCTTTGTCTTCTTTTCCATTCTTGAACATCCTTTCTTTTACAGTGTTGTATTAAAGAGCGATATTCCAGTTTGCCTCTATCTCAATAAAAAAGGGTTTTCACCCTTGTATAAGGACGAAAACCCGTAGATCTCGCTATACCACCTAATACAACATACTAACATACGCGTTCCTGATAACGGAGGAATACCCGTCAGAACTTACTCCCTTTTTTCGAGGCGGCTGCCGGGGCTCTCCCGTCCGCCGTCTTTGGTTTCGGCTCTGCGACTCAGAAGTGATTTTCGGTTCGCGCTCTCCTGCCCCGGGCTCGCACCATCCCCGGTTCGCTTTCCATTCAAGCGGCGCCTACTCTCTTCGTCACAGTCTTTGTTCTGTATTTAATTTTCTTTGTGTATTTTAACGCACCGCGCCTGTCCTGTCAATATTTTTATTTATTTTTCACAAAATAATTCACTTTTTATTGTGATAAAAAACGATCGTTCAGGGGAAACTAATCACAAGAGGTGATACATTTGCTAATAGGACACTTTAAAAATGATAACCGCGCGAATCCAACCCTTGTTATCGAGCATATTGTGGCGGAAACAGAAAAAAATATTGAAAAGATGACCGGAAGAAAAGTAAAGCTGGTGGCTTACGAGGTAAAAAAATCGATCTATTGACATTGTAGCGTGACAAAAAGATCGACGCCTCGCGGCCTTCCACGTCTTTCGCTCAAAGCTGCCGAAATAATTCACCGTCCATTTTTATTCTTGCTTATCTAAGCATATATTTTTGCAAATCCTGTCGCCGTTTAATGTGCAGTTTCTGTAACGCCATAGACACGTAATGTTTCACTGTGTTAGGCGAAATACTCATATGCTCGCTAATCTCCTGATTCGTCCATCCCCGGGCAGCGAGCATAGCTACGGCAAACTCACTGGTAGTCAGATTATCAGCTACATCATGCCCTGTATCCGGATTATGCACTTTTCTCCAGCCTGCGGAGAACCGATATGTTATCTCAATAATCCGCTTGAACTCTTCCGGCCATCTCTTTTTGATAACCGCCTCCAGCATTCCACCCAAAAGCCCATGATGCTCCCCAAAACCTTCGATCAAATCATCGGGCCTCGCCAGATCCCATGCGGCCAACAGATGCTCCCTCGCCTGTTCGGGCTGTTTGAGACTCATGTAATCCATTACCGCTACCAGGTGCAAATAAATAGCGGGGATCGGATACTTCTCCTGCTGCATAGCGAGGGTTGTTTCTACAATACCGACGCTTTTCCCATATTCCTTCTTCAAATAAGTATAATGGGCCTGCACATAAAAAGCGAACGCCTGAAGTCCCGGCGGCAGCAGTGGCAGATAAGTTTGAAGCGGCGACAGTTTTTCCGGCAGGGGCAGATGCAGCAGGACCGCTCCAGCGGCCGCGCAGAAGGCCTTAGCCGCCCCGATCTGCGGAACCGCTTCCGAATTAATGTCCTCCATATTACGTCTCATTTCATTCAGTGCATATCTTGCTCGTGAGATTTGTCCGAGAGAAAGATTGGCATAAGAATAGATTAGGCAGCCCGAAAGACGAATTTCCATATTCGGATGCGCCAGATATCTCCCTGTCTCAATAACCGCCCTCTCTGGCTGTCCGCTGAAATAGTGGTATTCAGCAAGGGCAATGTCTTTCCGCGGACCGTCTTCCATCGCTTCAATCATTTTCACACAACTCCCCGGTTTAAAGGCTGTGTTCATAAGGGGCATAAGCTCCATACAAAAATGGATCTCCGATCCGCTTTTTGTATGGTTTTCCTTCTTTTTCACGCTTTGAGAAATGTCCGGCTTTTCCGCGCATTGAGGAATACCCCAGGACACTCCGAATTTTCTGACGCCCTCAATTTTCCCTTCCGCACAGTATTTCTGCACCATTCGCTCTGAAATCTTCCATTTACCCGCCGCTTCCCGCACAGTCATATACTCCATCACAATGCTCTCCCAGATTTCGTTTACTGTATATTATTATATTCGTTTTGCCAAACCTTTTCAATGGCAGGAAAGGAAACGCAAGGGTATCGTCCGGAGGATTGAGGATGCCGCCGCGCCACCGCGCGAACAAATCACAAAAAATCGTCCCCGCATGCCGCTGCACGCGAACAAACCCCAGAGCTTAGAAGCAATATTTGCGCTTTTCCTTCCATACTCTGCGTAATTTTTAGAAATGAGCCGCGCTCCGGCTAAAATCCGCACTTCCCATTCCCCCTTTCCCCCCAATGGTCGCGCCTTGCGCCCTTCCATATTCTTTATTTCTGAAATGTTCGCGCTTTCGCCGCTGCCGGAAAAGTACCGGGAGGTGGCACGCTAATGGCACGGTTTTTGAGGAAAAAAGGGCATCAGGAAAGGTTATTGGAAGAAATTCAAAAAACAGAGAAACCGCTGAAACCCCGAAAATTCAACAGTTCCAACGGTTTTACCTGGCACCCCCGAGATGATTCGAACATCCGACGCACGGTTTAGGAAACCGACGCTCTATCCCCTGAGCTACGGGGGCTCAACAGGCTTATTACAAAATAAGCACTTTTTAATAATACCATATATATATCGGGGATTTCAACACTTTTCATTCAAAATCCAGGGAAATCAAGTTTCAGAAAATACTGACGCAAGCAAGAGTGGATCGAGCAGACAATCCATCATAATCTTGGAAATGGGACGTTTGGATTTCTCCTTTTCTTTGTACCGTTTGATGAGATTCAAAGCCATCTTCCGAAAGACATTGAGCTGTTCCTGAACCTCTCTGGTTTCTACTCTACAGGAATC
>NZ_JACRYT010000026.1 GCF_014333425.1 Zhenpiania hominis
ACCGGCACAAATCCATCCATAATTCTCTATTTTTGTAAAAGTAAAATCCATCCTGTAGACTTAACTCTTACAACATGGATTTTACTCTTACAAACTGGACGTTATTTTTACAAGTCACCTTTATTTTGATAGGTCAAAAAATCAAAAAGGCTTCCTTTTGAAACCTCCGCATTCACTCCTATTCTTTCAAAAACGAGATAATACCGACTGCCTTCTCATCACTCACATCTTTTCCCTTCTAAAGCTTCCGTCTTTACACCTCCGTTCCTCGGAATTCTGTCCCTTTCCGCATTCAATGCTCTAGTGACTCGTCACTCTGTTTCCTCTGACTTCGGTTCCTAAAGTTTCTGCTTTAGTCCTTTCCTCCGGTTACCTTTGACCACCCGGCCAGTAACCCAAAGGCATGCTCTCAATTTCTGCAATCGGTATTATCTATTTGTCTGTTCGGTTTGCATTTCTGGTGGACTCACCCTCTTTCTTTCAGTTACCAAAATCTTTATGACTTTAACCTTTTTATTTTTAAAGCTTGGAGGAATTTCTTCTCTCTTTGCTTTTGTTGTGTTTATTATAGCACGGTGGAAGATGGTTTGCAAGAATTTTCTGATATTTTTTGAAAAAAATTTTTTCCTTCACCTTTTGCTCTTTCTATATGTAAAAATCGGATTCAAAAAAATGCCCTGCTTCCGACCTTAATCATACAGCCGCGGAGCATGAATCTGCAAATTCCGGCAATTCGACACCGTATCTCCAGTTTCACGCTCCGTAGCTCCGCATTCTTATATCAATCAGTTATGGCATTTATGCCCGCCATCATGGCTGGCGCAGGTATGCCCTTCTCCATGGTGAGAGCATTGTGTATCCGGATCATAGCTCAGGCTTCCGGAAAGAAATGCCTGTACCTGCTCATCCGCATTTCCTGCCGCGCCGGGATAAAGAGTAATCCCCTGTTCCGCGAGAGCGGTCCGGGCTCCCCCGCCGATTCCTCCGCAGATCAGTGTATCTACGCCTTTTTCCTTTAAAAACCCCGCCAGGCTTCCATGTCCTTTCCCTCCAGTGGGAACAACCTCTCCGGAGAGAATTTTTCCGTCTTCCGCTTCATAAATTTTAAACTGCGACGTATGTCCAAAGTGCTGGAATACCTCTCCGTTTTCATAAGTGACTGCAATTTTCATTTTGACAACCTCCTTTTTGACAGCAACCTCTGCCTCTGGGACAGACTTCATAATTGCCGCCCTGTATGACAAGGGGTTTTCCATCCACCAAAGCCTCCGCAAGTTTTTTCCGCGCAGCGTTATATACTGCCTGGACAGTGGTTCTTGCCACACCCATCTGCTGTGAACATTCTTCCTGGTTATAGCCCAGCCGATCAATCAGACGAATAGTCTCATATTCATCGACTGTCATTTCAACAACCTCTGCTTGCGCGTCTCCGTCCAGCGGCCCGAATCGGCACCGCTTAGGGAGACCGCAGATTCTCCTGCACTTCTTTGGTCTTGGCATAACTTCTCCTTGTTTTCTGACTTATGTCAATTATAACCCCGTTTCTGACTTATGTCAATTACTCCCGCGAAACTCGCTCAACTTTTTTGCACAAACCTGAAATTACAGGAATATCAGGGACTAGCCGGTCTTCGCTTTGTATCCTCTTCGGAGCTAAACTCTCTGGTGGATACAAAACTTTCCCATTCGCAGGCCCGAATTTCACGATTTTTTTCGGATTCACGCGATTTTCAAAAAAACAGATCTTTCAACCCACAACTTTTGTATCCTTTTCCCTGTTTTTTGTCTTTCAGGATACAAAACAGGCATTCAGACCAGCCGGGAGCGCTGTGGAAAGGAAGATATATGCAGCCGAGACTTTCTGTGTGGGATTCTTAAAAGTTTATTATAAATAATCCCACCTTTTGCGGAATCCCCCGCATCTGTGTTATAATGATCCCTGTTTTCAGGAATACGCGCTCTGACTGCGAAATTTCGCATTCGCAACTGTTCCTGAATGAGAGATCATGCTGCAAAAGGAGGACAGCAAATACATGGATACTTTTCAGAACATCTTAGACGTGCTGGGGCCGTACTATACCACGGTTATCCGGTGGGTCTTCGTGCTTCTTGCTATCTTTATACTGGTAAAATCCATTAAGTCCCTGCTTCAGGCCAAAAACCCTTCTGAAATATGGGCATATATCGGAGGGCCCGACGGTTCCTCCACCCCGCTGAAGCATTGGGAAAATGTAATCGGACGCGCTTCCAGCGCCGACATTGTAGTAAACCTGAACAGTGTTTCCCGAAACCACGGAACACTGGTACGGGATGAAAACGGGAACTGGCGCTACAAGGATCTTCAATCCAAAAACGGATCCTATATCAACGGAGTAAAAGTCAAAAAGTCGATGCTCCTGAAGCCGGGGGATATCCTTACCCTGGGAGGCGCGAATTTCACGCTGATTCCGGTCAGCATTCAGGAAAAGCAGGAAAACATTCAAAAAAGAAAACGCAAAAGCAAACCGGTATCCCCGTGGACATCCCTCATTGCTTTGACGATTTTCCAGCTGCTGACCATCATTCAGTTCAAAGTCGCTTACGGCGAGGACTGTCCGGCTTCCATTCCAACTGCGTTTCTGGGATTGTGCGCGGTGATGTGGGTGTACTTCCTTCTCCTGCGTTCGTTCAAGCGGGTCGCCTTTGAGATGGAAACCATCGCCTTTTTCCTTTCCACCCTGAGCCTTGCGGTTACGGCTGTACATACAGGCAATGTTATGAAACAGCTTATCTGCGTAATTATGGGCGTTGTTTTGTTTTTTCTTCTATGCTGGTTTCTCCGGGATCTGAACCGCTCCAAAGAAATCCGGATGCTGATTCTGGGAGTGGGTGCGCTACTTCTTCTTGCAACGCTTTTGTTTGGTACAACCCATGGCGGCGCAAAAAACTGGATTGAATTCGGCTCATTATCAATCCAGCCAGGCGAACTGGTAAAAGTGGCATTTATCATCGCCGGTGCAGCTACACTAGATGAATTATACGAAAAAGGAAACCTAACAGTCTTTATGATTTTTTCTGCCTTCTGTATGGGCTGTTTTGCGCTTATGAGCGACTTTGGGACTGCAGCGATTTTCTTCGTGACCTTCCTGGTCATCGCCTTTCTGCGAAGCGGTGATTTTTCCAAACTGATTTTAATCGTAGGCGGCGTCGCATTGGCGGGGATGCTGGTGCTCACGTTAAAGCCTCATGTACGAGCCAGGTTCGCTGCATGGGGGCATGTCTGGGAAGATCCTCTCGGAAAAGGTTTTCAGCAGGTACGGGCCATGACTGCCGTTTCTAGTGGCGGCCTTCCCGGCTGTGGCGCGGGAGAAGGCTGGTTTCATACGACAGCCGCCTCCGATACGGATCTGGTTTTCGCTCTTTTATCGGAAGAGTGGGGGCTTATCATCGCCATCCTGGCAGTCCTCTGTATTGTAACACTTGGTGTGTTCGCGGTTCGCTCTATTATGGCTGGACGGTCCGCTTATTATAGCATCGCGGCCTGCGCCGCAACTTCATTATTCATTTTTCAAACAATGTTGAATGTCTGCGGAGCGTTGGATCTTCTCCCGTTTACCGGGGTAACGTTCCCCTTCGTCTCCAGCGGCGGAACCAGTATGATTGTATCCTGGGGGCTGCTTGCGTTCTTAAAGGCAGCGGATACAAGACAAAACGCCAGCTTTGCGGTACGCCTTGAGGGGAAAGAAAAAGGGGGAATGACATCGTGAGAAAAATTGAGAAACGGGCAATCATGTGCCTGATGCTGGCCGGAGTCCTCGTAATCGGCCTGGGGATTTTCACCTACCGTTATATCGCGGACGGCAGCGACTGGGCAGTGTATACAGCAAATAAACAGATTTACAATGATAAAGGTCGTTTGAAAAGGGGAACCCTCTACGATCGGAACGGCACGCTCCTGATGAGCAACACCAGCGGGAAAATGACATTCAGCGACGACTACGCGACACGGAAGGCAAATGTGCACCTGACCGGGGACCGAAGCGGAAACATCAACACCGGGGCAAATAAGGTATTCGCGAACAAACTGGCCGGTTACAACCATCTGACCGGAACTTATTCCCTGTTAGGAGAGGGGCGCAATGTAAACCTTTCCATTGACTCCGATATCTGTGTTACCGCGAATGAAGCCCTCGGCGACCGGCGCGGCACGGTAGGAGTCTACAATTACAAGACCGGTGAAATCATATGCCTTGTCAGCTCGCCGAATTACGATCCGGAAGATCCGCCGGAAAATCCGGATGATGAATCCGGGATTTACATGAACCGGTTCTTTTCTTCCACGTTTACCCCGGGATCGATTTTCAAGCTGGTAACGGCCGCCGCGTCCATCGAAAACAAGAGCGATTACGCTTCCTGGGAGTACACCTGCACCGGCTCGCAGAACTATGACGATGGCCGCGTAACCTGCCAGGACGCTCATGGAACGGTTAATCTGGAACAGGCTCTCGCCGATTCCTGCAACTGCTATTTTGGAGAACTGGCAAGACAGCTCGGTTCCGATCTTATGAAAGAATATGTAGAAAAAACCGGGCTGACGCTCAGCCGGGATGTAAACGGTATTTCTACCGCCCGGGGTTCCTTTGATTTCCCACAGACCGGCGCGGATCTGGCGTGGGCCGGAATCGGACAGCATAACGACCTGGTAAACCCCTGTACCATGATGACTTATATGGGCGCTATCGCGAATGGAGGCCGGGCCGTACAGCCGAAAATCCTGCACAGCGTTGACTTCAGCACAGGATTCCCTGCCAGCATCCCGTGGAAATGGTGGACCAAACGGATGATCGAAGAAGATACGGCGGAAATCCTGAAAAACCTGATGCGCAACAATGTGGAGGATAATTACGGAACTGACAATTTTCCGGGTCTGAATATCTGCGCCAAATCCGGAACCGCGGAAGTGCAGAAAAGCGAACGCCCCAACGCCTGGTTCGCGGGATTTCTTGATGATGACGATCACCCTTACGCCTTTATCGTGCTTGTGGAAAAGGGTGGGTACGGCAGCGATGTTGCCGGAAGCGTCGCCAATGAAGTGCTCCAGGAAATTGTAGAGAAATATTAATGAAAATCTGGGCGAAAAAAATCGCCAATCGCATTTTGTTCAAACACGGATTGGAGATAAGCAAAAAAGAACCATCACTTTTGGATTACAGTTCAAAAGTGATGGTTCTTTTATTTTGGGGAAGCACTCTTACAAACGCTGTCTGTAGAATGTCCATACGCGAATATTAGCGGTTATACGTTCCCACTTCGCTCAGTTCTTTAATGCAGTCGTCCCACCCTTGAATCAGCTTGTCGATATCCTCATCGGATGTTACAGGCGATACCAGCATCATATTGTGGAATGGAGTGATGATAATGCCTCTGTTGTGCAGATAAATATGGGTATAATACATCAGTTCCCAGTCAAAGTTGTTCTTGGCGTCGGTTCCGTTAACCGGGCTTGTCGGCATGAACTGCATCTCACATCTGGCCCCGGATCTGGTCAGACTCCATGGAACATTGTATTTTTTCAGTACCGCTTCCAGGCCGTCCGCCAGCCGGTTAAGTCCGCGGAACATCTTTTCAAAGGCCTCCTCGGTCGCTACTTTTTCTAACTGAGTGCGCATACACGCGATCGCGAACTGATTTGCCGCCAGGGTTCCGCCTATTCCCATCGGATCGGACACTCCGCCGTTTCCGTACATAGTGTCAATTTTATCCGCGACTTCCTTCGTGAATCCATACACCGCAATCGGAACTCCGCCGGCAATGGATTTACCAAGGGTTACAAAGTCCGGTTTCAGGCCATGGGCTCTTGTGTAGCCTCCGTAACCGTTTGACAGGGTATGGGTTTCGTCAATAATCATGTAGGAACCGTACTTCGTACACAGTTCCCTTACTGCTTCCAGATATCCTTCGGCAGGAAGCACCATACCGCAGTTTGTCATTACCGGTTCCAGCAGAACTGCCGCGCAATCCTCATAGGCCAGTTCCCGTTCCAGTGCCTCAACATCGTTAAATTCTACCACTCTTGTCAGCTGATCCTTGGGAAGGCCCGGATTGGAGTCATATTTTGACCGCAGACAAAGCTTACCGTCTTCTCCGATATGCGGGAGTGTTTCGTCCAGAGAACCATGATAGCATTCCTGCATAACTAAAATTTTCGGTCTGCCCGTCAGAGTTCTCGCGTTTCGGATGACATAACGGTTTGCTTCGGTAGCGGTCATCGCAACCTGCCAGTACGGAAGTCCGAACCGTTTGCTCAGATCTTTTCCGATTTCCAGAGAGTCTTCTGTCGGCATCATAGTCGTGATTCCCATATAAGCGCGTTCCGCAATCGTCTTGGCGGTCGCGTCCGGAGAATGTCCGAACATAGCACCGGTGTCACCGAGACAAAAGTCGATATATTCATTGCCGTCCACATCATAGCATCTTGCGTCCTTTGCCTTTTCCAGGAAGATCGGATGCTCGGTTCCCCAGTCTGCCATCCATGGCATCGGAACTCCATCCAGAAGATTTTCGTGCGCTTTATCAAAGAGCGCTTTGCTCTTCGGTGTCCGCTTCATGAATGTTTCGTTCTCTCTCGCTCTCAGCTTATCCAATTCTTCTTTAGTAACCAGTCTGTAAGGACTTAATTTGTCTGTAATCATTTTTATTCTCCTTTTTATCGTAAACAGTATATGAAACGTTGCTTAATGTTTCACTCATAATAATTAGCAAATATTATGCCAATTCACTTTAAATTGTTCATTCAAAGAACTCTTTCCTATAAATCCATTGGAATTTCAAGGCAGTTTGATTCTTCTCACAAATAGCGGCTTCTCCTGGAATTCCCGGAGTTTATAAAAATTTTTAAAAATTGTCAAGTTTGATAAGTTTGCTTGTCAGATTTGACAAGTGCTTTGCGAAAGGATCCATAAATCGAGCTTTAATAATACAGCTCCGACGGTCCTTTATATTCCTGAATGGTGTTGCCGCCATCCACCACCAGAGCTTCTCCGGTAATGTAAGAGGCTTCTCTGGAAGCCAGAAAAACAATCGCGTTGGCAACTTCCGAGGCGTCTCCGCCCCGCCGCATAGGCGTATTCAGACCGCCTGCCGCCTCACTTTCCGTTTGGGAAGCGGTGGCAATCCACCCCGGGAGTACGCTGTTGACAGTAATATTATGCACGCCTACTTCGATGGCCAGAGAACGGCTCATTCCCAGAATACCGGCTTTCGCCGCGCTGTAGGCGGCTTCTCCGGGATTGCTCACAACCGGACCGGTAACCGAAGATACGTTAACAATTCTGCCATACTTATTTTCCACCATGTACGGAAGCGCCTGCTTGGTCACATTGAAGCATAAGGTCAGATTGCGGCTGATGGAAGTATCCCAGCTTTCGTAGGTGACATTTAAAAAGTCTGTAAAGTCTTCTTCTTCCCCCACCTGGGTCATACCGGCGTTGTTGACCAGCACATGCAGTCCGCCAAAATCGGCAATGACCTCTTTCATCATCCGGGCGGTCTGCTCTCGGTCCATAAGATTGGCAATATAACCTTTCGCCTCAATTCCCATATCCTCCAGTTCCCGCGCCCGCTTGAAAATCCGGTCTGTAGTGGCTACCAGGGCGATTTTTCCTCCCAGGCTTCCAAAAATTTTCGCCGCGTTAAACCCGATCCCGGTCTCACTGCCCGCTCCGGTAATCAGGCACACCTGATCCTTAAAATTTACAAAAGATTTCATTCTTTTTCCTCCTTACTTTTCCAGGCTCGCCAGAATCGCGTCGATCATCTGGTTTGCCGGGCCTGCTTTCAGGCCGCCGTCAATATAAATATCTTCACCGGTAATGTACTGGCAGTCATCCGCCGCCAGGAAATGATACAGCGCCGCCGCTTCTTCAGCTTTGCACATTCTTGCCAGCGGAGTCTGAATCCCCATTACCTGCAGCTCCGTCTCACAACCGTCCGCGTAAGCCATCGGCGTATCGATGGTATTCGGGCAGATGCAGTTTACCCGAATTTTCCGGGGCGCCAGCTCAATGGCCGCGACCTTGGTAATGCCCACCACAGAGATCTTACTCATAATGTACGGCCCATAGCCCGCATAGTCCCCGTTGGCCGAATTGGAAGCGGTGTTGAGAATCACCCCGCCGTCGTTCATATATTTCTGTCCGTATTTAATTCCGAAAACCACGCCCATAACATTGACATGGAATAACGATTCATAGGTTTTGGAATCGGCGTTTTCCAAGAGTTCCTCCGGACAGATAATGCCCGCATTATTGACTACAATATCCAGCTTACCATACTGCTCTGCCGCGGATTTCATCAGGTTTTCCATATCCGCCTCGCAGCTGACATCCGTCTTTACAAAATGGCAGCCCAGTTCCCTGGCAAGCTCCGCTGTTTTTTCATTGATATCCGCCATAGTCACATTCGCGCCCGCTTCTTTAAAACGTTTCGCGGTGGCGTATCCGAGACCGGATCCGGCTCCGGTTACAACGGCGTTTTTACTTTTCAGTGAAAAAAATTCCATTTTTCATTCTCCTTTTTTATCTTGCTTAGAATTTCACTCTGTTTCCACTCACCCTAAGTAAAATGCAAAATACGTGCCAAAGCAAAAAAATGTGAATTCACTGAAAATATCGTGGTTTTTTGGGCCACTCTGCGTTAAAATTGTCATATATGAAAACTTTTCCTGTCAGATTTGACAAGTAGAAAGAGGAGGATTTGACTATGACACTTTCCTTAATCCGTGATACCGTCCAGCAGGCGGCGCAGGCGATCACCGCCGCTCTGGATCTGGAAACCGAAATTGTAGATGAAAGCCTGAAAATCATCGGCGGGACGGGTCGCTACGCGGAAAAAATCGGATCTTACGAAGAAAACGGGGACCTCGATTCCCCCTTTGTTTACGCAAGCTGTCTGCGAAATGGCAGGGAATACATTACCTTTGAACCAGGTTCGGAAACCTTTTACGCGGCGAAGGAAAAAGAAATGGCGGAAATCTGCTGTCCGATCCAAATCGAACAGAAAGCAATCGGCCTTATCGGGCTGATTGCCTTTACCCCGCAGCAGCGCCAGCTGATGATTGAAAAAACTTCCGAACTGACGACCTTTCTCCGTATCATGGCGGAACTGATTGCCGGAAAGCTTGTCATTTCCCAGAGCAATATCCATTTGCAGAATACGCTGTCTTCCCTGCTCTCTTCCTCTGACGAAAGCGCTTCTTTCCAAAATATCATCAGTGTAAGCGATGTCATGGAAAAGGTAAAGCAGAGGGCTCTGCAGGTTTCCCAAAGTGATTCTACGATTCTGATTACAGGAGAAAGCGGGACGGGAAAAGATCTTCTGGCCCGCTGCATCCACGAGGAAAGCCCCCGCTCAGACAAACCATTTGTATCGGTTAACTGCGCCGCCATACCGGAAATGCTGCTGGAAAGCGAATTATTCGGCTATGAAAAGGGAGCCTTTACCGGCGCGCAGAAAGGCGGAAAGCTGGGGAAATTTCAGTTGGCGGATCACGGAACCCTCTTTCTGGATGAAATCGGAGATATGCCCCTGCATCTTCAGGTCAAGCTGCTGACCTGCCTGCAGAACCATCAGGTGGATCCAGTAGGCGGCGAAACTCCAATTAACGTGGATGTACGTATCATTGCCGCCACGAACAAAAATCTGGAAGAGATGATTGAAAAGAAGCAGTTCCGTGAAGACTTATATTTCCGTCTGAATGTCATTCCCATCTACCTTCCTCCCCTTCGCCAGCGTCCGGAAGATATTGAACTCCTTCTTACCCACGCGATCCGGAAATTCAGCCAGAAGCTGGATAAGCCGGTATCCGCAATTGAGCCGGAAGCCCTCTCCGCGCTGCTCTCCTACCACTGGCCCGGCAATGTTCGGGAAGTGGAGAATGTCATTGAATACGCGATCAATATGGAAAACTCGTCGTCCATCGGCCTTTCCAGCCTTCCGGACAAAATCCTTTCCCGCACATCCGCCGCGGCCTCCACAAGAGGCGGACTCCTGAAAGATCAGCTTGCCTGCGCGGAACGGGAAATTATCGCCGAGTGCCTTTCCCGCACCGGACACTCTCTGGAGGGCAAACGAAAAGCCGCGGAGATTCTGGGAATCAGTGAATCCACTCTCTACCGGCGGCTTCGCGCGCTGGATTTATTATGAAATCCGTTATAAAAACCGTTCGATTGAAATAAAAATCCGGTCTTTTCTGGTCCTGGCACCTATTTCCCGGAGAAAAGCCTTTCCCTTTCCCCGCAGAACCAGCTTGTCCCCCTCCTTTACCGGGGCGTCCGTCTTTTCCGTCTGGGCGCTGTTGACAAAGACAAGGCCGGATCGGATGGCCTCCGCGGCCTTTGCCCTGGAAAGACTGAAAGCCGATGAAATCACATTATCCAGCCGCAGGGAAGCAACGGTATCCTTGTGGGTCACACTGCGGACTTCCGGTATCCTCAGCTCGGAAAGAGGCACTTCTTTCAGCTTCAGCGCCACCCTCCCCGCCTGGCTGTAGTGAAGGAGCAGAAACTCTGCCATCTCTTCCAGCACCAGAATATCTGCGCCGGTTTCATGAATCAGGATGTCCCCGATCATTTCCCGTTTAATTCCCAATCCGGTGAGAGACCCCAGATAATCCCGATGGGAAAGCCTGGCGCTGCCCGAAAGAGTTTCCGCCCGCACCACCCGCAGGGGAGCGTCCTCTTCCGAAGCGTAATCCGGCAGGAACAGCGCCATCGTCCGCTCCGCGTCTTCATACCCGCCGAAAAAAACGCACCGCACTTCCGGCGCGCTCCGCTCAAGCTGTCTGCAGCGCGCTTCCACAAGGGATCGCTGCCGCAGATCGAGAAATCCCGTATTGGTCAGCATATACTGCTGGCTGCACTGGCGGAATTTATCTTCCGCCGCGGCCAGCAGAATCGAATCTTCTTTTTCTTCGTGTCTCATTGTGTTTCCTATTTATAAGATATCTCCGTATTGTCATCCACAACCTGAATCCAGGTCGTTCCTACATTCAGTTTGAATTCCTTTCCTTCCTTATCTGTAAAGATGGTAGGGGAATCCAGATCCTCCCGCGACCACTTTCCTTCCGCCACAGTACCGTTTGTAAAGAGCATCGCGTCGCCCCCGGCGGTCATATTAATTTTGAGACGCCCTTTTTCATCCAGCACCTTGGACTTCACCTTCTGAACCAGGATGTTTCTCGTCGTAATCTGCTCGCCGGTTTCCTTATCCGTATAGACTTCTCCGCCTACGGAACGTCCGTACAGCCCGGTTTCCTCATCGTATTTATAATTATTTTCATTCACCGGATAGTTGATATCGATGTTTACCGCGGTTTTTCCTTCCTGGCTCTGTCCGTCACGGAAGAACTGGAATTCCCGCACCTCCTGCTCTTCATCCCATCCCTTCTCCCGGATCAGATTCCAGACATCCTTTCCTGTGGTATAGGAATTGTGGGGCGCCGCCCGATCCGAAGATCGGTAGAACATGTTTCCATAGGAAAAGGCGCTGATATACGGAATGATATTTTTCTCCAGATAGGCTTTTGCCTGCGGGCTCCATCCATGATGGACAAATACCGCCTTGTATTCTCTTGCCATATCGATGAAATACGGCCTGGCGCTCCTGGCCGGTCCGATTTTATCGGGAACCTGACTGTAATAAATAGGTTCCAGACGGCTGGAACCGCCTTCTACCGGAAACTCATAGACAATATCAGCCTTTGAGATTCCGGACTGAGGCCTTGCCAGACCGGAATCATTGTCTGTGGACAGAATAAAAGGCCTGGACGGAAGTTCCGTCACAATTTCGCCGGTAAGCGGATTCGTCTTCGGATCTTTGATCTCCGGCCAGTCGCTGTAGCCTCCTCCCAGGAGAGCGAAGGACGCGGCTCCGCCCCCGACTACCAGTACCGCCAGCACCACCAGGAGAATCTTCATGCTCCTGTTTTTCTTTTTTCTTCTTACTTTTCTGCCTGAACGCATGTTATCTTTTTCCCTTTCCGTTCTTATCTTTTTTTGTTATACTATTATATATTATACCAATAAATCTTTTTTAGGAAAGGATCTTTTAGCTATGAAGTATACTTATATTCCGCAGGGCGTCTGCTCCACCAAGGTGGACTTTGAAATTGAGGACGGCGTTGTCAAAAACGTAAGCTTTCTCGGAGGCTGCAACGGAAACCTGAAAGCCATCTCCGCGCTGGTAGAAGGAATGCCCGTGGATGAAGTGACAAAAAAACTTTCCGGAATCAGCTGCGGCATGAAATCTACCTCCTGCACGGATCAGCTCGCTACCGCGCTGAAAAAAGCGGTGGAAAAATCCAGCGAAGGAGCCGGATCGGAATCTCAGCAGTAGATTGCCGGAGGTCTACACCATGAACACATTTCTTATTAAACTGTGTGTGAAAGATTATCAGAACACGGACGATCCGGCAGTCCGCGAGCGATATGGAAAATTCGCGGGAATCGTTGGAATTCTATCCAATCTGATTCTCTGCACCATGAAAATTGTAATCGGACTGATTTCCAGCAGCATTGCTATTGTCGCTGACGGAATCAACAATCTGGCGGACGCGTCCTCTTCTATCATTACACTGATCGGGTTCAAGCTGGCCGCCGCTCCGGAAGATAAGGATCATCCGTACGGACACGCCCGGATTGAGTATCTCACCGGACTTTTTATTTCCGTACTGATCATCGTGCTGGGTCTGCAGCTGCTCAAATCTTCCTTTGACAAAGTACTGCACCCGGATCCTCTGTCGTTCAGCTACACAACGGTTATTATACTTGCTGTGGCAATTCTCATCAAGGTCTGGCAGGCCTCCTTTAATATTCATATCGGAAAGCGGATTCATTCCGTAGCCCTGATGGCAACCGGTACTGACAGCCGCAATGACGTGATTTCCACGGCCGCTGTTCTTCTGAGTATTTTCGTCGGCAAGCTGTTTCACATCCAACTGGACGGGATTATGGGATGTCTGGTAGCCCTATTCATCATCTGGTCGGGAATTCAGCTGATTCGGGAAACCTCCAGTCCCCTGTTGGGAGAAGCCCCTGATGATGAGCTCGTGTCAGCTATCGAGAAAGAGGTTCTATCTCAGGAAGGAGTTCTGGGAATTCACGATCTGGTCGTTCATAATTACGGTCCCGGAAAAGTTTTCGCTTCTATTCATGTGGAAGTAGACGCGAAGGGAGATCTTCTTGAAAGCCATGACCGGATTGACAACATCGAACGAATGATAAAAAATGATCTGAACATTGAATTCACCGTACACATGGATCCTGTAGAACTGGATAATCCAATGGTTCAGCAGCTCTACGGCACGATTTCCTCTGCCATCCGTCCTTTTGACGGGGTGGAAAGCATCCATGATCTGCGTATTGTTCCGGGAAAAACTCATACCAACGTGATCTTCGACGTGGTGCTTGCCCCCGGCTGTGGTCTTTCGGAAGAGGATGTTTATGAAATTATCGAAAAAAAGGTAAAGGAAGTAGACCCTTCCTATTTTATTGTCATCACCTTTGATCGCGGTTATACCAACCTTCAGATGCCGGACAGAAAGGAGGAAGATGCCCATTGAAGATTTCTACCCGCGGGCGTTATGCCCTTCGCTTTATGATGGATCTCGCCCTCCACGGCGGAGAACGTTATATACCGCTGCGGGAGATTTCCGCGAGACAGGACATTTCTCTGAAATATCTGGAGCAGATCGTCTCCCTTTTTCAGAAAAACGGTTTTCTGAAAAGTACCCGGGGCGCGTCCGGCGGCTATCGGCTCGCAAGACCGGCGCGGGACTATACAGCAGGGGATATTCTGCGTATCACCGAAGGCCCTCTGGCTCCGGTAGCCTGTCTGGAAACGGAAGCCAACGACTGCCCCAGAAAAGATGCCTGCGGAACCCTGTCGTTCTGGACCGGACTTTATCAAGTGATCAACGACTATGTAGACAGTGTGACGTTGGCAGATCTCTGTGAAAGACAAAAGGAATTCGGACCGGACTTCTGTATTTAATTTTTTAAAAAAGGAAATTCCTGTTGACACAGCAGGAATTTTATATTATTCTTAATTCATACTATTTCTATATGAATTATATGTTTTGTTCAAAAGGGGGATATTCTATGAAAAAAGAGACTTACCGATTTGAAACGCTGCAGGTACATGCCGGCCAGGAACAGCCGGATCCTGCTACCGGCGCGAGAGCGGTTCCCGTTTACCAGACGACCTCCTACGTCTTCCGGGATTCAGCCCAGGCCGCCGCGCGTTTTGCTCTGGAAGAGGAGGGTAACATCTACGGGCGCCTGACCAATCCTACCCAGGAGGTTTTTGAAAAACGCATTGCCGCCCTGGAAGGCGGGATCGCGGCGGTAGCGACCGCTTCCGGCGCGGCGGCTCTGACCTGCGTGTTTCAGAACCTCGCCAAGGCAGGAGATCATATTGTCGCTTCCCGCAGCATCTACGGCGGAACATACAATCTTCTGGAACATACACTCCGGGAGTTCGGCATTTCCACTACCTTTGTCGATCCGGCCGAAAACGGAGCCGTGGAAGCCGCGATCCGCGATAACACAAAGGCGGTGTTTATTGAAACCATCGGCAATCCGAGGGCAGTGCTGACAGATATTGAAAAAACCGCGGCTGTCGCCCATAAGTATAAAATTCCTCTGATTGCAGATAATACCTTTGCCACGCCCTTTCTTCTGAGGCCCTTTGAGCATGGCGCTGATATTGTCGTCCATTCCGCCACAAAATTTATCGGCGGCCACGGTACGGCTCTGGGTGGCGTGATTATTGACAGCGGCAACTTTGACTGGGAAGATGGAGGGAAATTTCCGCAGCTGACGGAGCCAACCGACTGCTACCACGGGGTAAGCTTTACAAAGGCCGCCGGAGCGGCTGCTTTTACCGCCCGAATCCGCGCGGTTTTACTGCGGGATACCGGGGCGTCGCTGGCGCCTCTTCACGCGTTTTTATTCCTGCAGGGGTTGGAAACGCTGTCGCTGCGCCTGGAGCGCCATGTGGAAAACACGCTGAGAATTGTGGATTTCCTGCGAAGCCATCCACTGGTCTCCTCGGTCAGCCATCCGTCGCTTTCCGATCATCCACAGCACGATTTATACCGGCGATACTTCCCGAAGGGCGGCGCCTCCATCTTTACCTTTGAAATCAAAGGAGGCCGGAAGGAAGCGCATAAGTTTATCGACAGCCTGCGGATCTTTTCGCTTCTTGCCAATGTAGCGGATGTAAAATCCCTGGTCATTCATCCTGCCAGCACGACTCACGCCCAGCTCAATGAACAAGAGATGAGGCAGCAGGGAATCACGGAAGCGACCATACGGCTGTCTGTCGGAACAGAGCATATTGACGATCTCATCGCGGATCTGTCGCAGGCATTTAAGGAGGTTGAAAGATTATGAGGATTTACAAAAACATTTTAGAGCTGGTCGGGCATACCCCGCTGCTGGAGCTCTCACGGTTCAGTAAAGAATACGGGCTGAAAACGCCTCTGCTGGCAAAGCTGGAAGCCTTTAATCCGGCGGGAAGCGTCAAAGACCGCATCGCGAAAAATATGATTTTACAGGCAGAAAAAGAAGGGTATCTGAAAAAGGGCTCGGTCATTATCGAGCCTACCAGCGGAAACACCGGGATCGGACTCGCCTGCGCGGCGGCGGCCAGAGGTTACCGGATTATCCTGACTATGCCGGAGACCATGAGCGTGGAGCGCAGAAAGCTTCTGGCCGCTTACGGCGCGGAACTGGTTCTGACAGATGGAAGCAGGGGGATGAAGGGCGCCATCGAAAAAGCCGCGGAGCTGGCGGAAAGCACCAAAAACGCCTTTGTTCCGAGCCAGTTTACCAACGCTTATAACCCGGCTGCCCACGAAGAATCGACCGGACCTGAAATCTGGGAGGATACCGAAGGCCGGGTGGATCTTTTCGTCGCGGGCGTAGGCACCGGTGGAACGATCACCGGAACCGGCCGTTATCTGAAAGCGCAGAATCCGGACATCCGGATTGTGGCAGTAGAACCCTCGGATTCCCCGGTTCTCTCCGGCGGAACTCCCGGTCCCCATAAGATTCAGGGAATCGGAGCGGGATTTGTGCCGGATGTGCTGGACGAGAAAATCTATGACGAAGTGATGCCGGTATCTCTGAGCGACGCCTTTTCCGCCGCCCGCGCCCTGGCTCATACGGAAGGGTTCCTTGCCGGCATTTCTTCCGGAGCCGCGCTTCACGCCGCCGCCCAGCTGGGAAAACGGAAAGAAAATAAAGAAAAACAGATCGTCGTTCTGTTGCCGGATACCGGCGAACGCTATCTGTCGACGGATCTGTTTAAATAAAGAGTTTCCGGTTGGAGATTAGAATATCTGCCTTTCCGGTTTTTATAAGATGCGCGGCCTGCACTCTGAAGTTTACCGTCCATACCGCGGTTTTCAGAGCGCAGGCTTTTATTTCGGGAAGGAGCGCGGCCAGCGTATACTTGATGCTGAGGCCATGAATTCCTTCTTTTTTATATTCCTCCAGACGCTGACGTTTTAACATTTCACGTTTTTTCGCGAGAAGAAACAGTTCGGTTCCCTGCTTTGTATACGGTCGTACTTTCCGCAGATTTTCCCGTCCAAAGCTCTGGAGAATAATCTGCCTGTCGGAAAGCCTGTCATAGATGGTTTTCATCAGCACTTCCGCCCCGTTTTCTGTTAACCTTGAGTTTCCCTTGATCTCAATGATCGGAACCGCGCGGCTTGGCGCCAGCGTTTCCAGATATTCCTCCAGGGAGGGGATTTTCAGGGTGCCTCCATAGCTTTGGATGTTGTTTCCGCTGATGACCGGAAAACTGCTGACATTCTCTTTTGTAAGCTCTGTGGTTTTTACATCCGCGCCGCACATCCGCTTTAGCGTTTCATCATGAAAAACGAAAAATTCCGGTCCCCTTTTCCCCTTTCCTTCCCAGATATCGCATTCCACCGCGCCAAATCCGGCTTTCACAGCTTCTTCAAAAGCCGGAATCGTATTTTCCGGCGCCCGGCTGCTGTATCCCCGATGGGCCGCGTAGAGCGGAATCTTCATGTTTCCACGTCCTTTCTTTTCAGGCTCCTATCTGCCTTCCCTTTTGTCCGCTTCCTTTCGCAGCAGGGCAATCTCCGCCGCGTAGCCTTCCAATTCGTTGGGAGTTTCCAGGATAAAAGGCAGATCTTTCAGCCTGGGATGGGTGATGACATTTACAATGGTATCAAGTCCCAGGCAGCCTTCTCCGATCTTCGCGTGACGGTCTTTTTTCGCGCCTTTCGGATTCTGACTGTCGTTGATGTGCATGGCACGCAGCTTATCCAGCCCTACGATCCGATCAAATTCCTCCAGAACGCCGTCCAGATCGCCGATAATATCGTAGCCCGCGTCGCTGACGTGGCAGGTATCCATACACACGCCTAGCTTTTCTTTCCGTTCCACCCGATCGATAATTGCCGCCAATTCTTCAAAGCGTCCGCCGATTTCACTTCCCTTGCCGGCCATGGTCTCCAGCAGAACAATGGTACTCTGCTCCGGGGTCAAAATCCGGTTGAGCAAATCCGCGATCCTTTCAATTCCAACCTCCGTCCCTTGCCCCACATGGCTTCCCGGATGAAAATTATAGTAGTTTCCCGGTGTATATTCCATCCGTTCCATATCTTCACTCATGGCAATATAGGCGAAATTCCGCACCTTCTCGTCTTTGGAACAGGGGTTCAGCGTATAAGGCGCATGGGCCACCAGAGTTCCGAAGTTATGTTCGCTCAGCATTTCCCGCAGCGCCCGCGCGTCCTTCTCGTCAATGGCCTTCGCCTTCCCTCCCCGGGGATTTCTTGTAAAAAAGGCAAAGGTATTCGCTCCGATTTTCAGCGCGTCCTTTCCCATATGCGCATAGCCTTTCGCGGCCGATAAATGACATCCTATTTTCAGCATATTCCTTCTCCTCTTGTATCATTCCTTTTTTAATCATACCACAGATCGAGTGGATTTAACATCCTCGGCACCGGAGGACAGGAGATTTTCGAGCGCTGTTTTCACCAGTTCACTATCTACGCAAAGGCTCCCTTTCTTTTTTGAGGAAAATGTTTTATACTTAGGTTAAGAATGACAAAAAGGGGATTTGGATCATGCAGCATGAAATTTTCAGAAGACACGATTTACTGCGGCCCAACGGGACACTCTGGGAGGCGGGATACGCCACAAGTCCGGTGCTTGCTTACGACCGCTCGAAGATCCGGGCGGGAAAGCTTCAGATTAAGGAGTGGGATTCCTATCTGATTCTAAGTCCGGACTTCGCGCTGGAGCTGACCGTCGGAGATAATTCCTACATGGGCTTTGATCGCGTCGCTTTCATGGATTTTAAAAAGACGCGGGCGCACACAAAAAGTTCGGTGCGTTTTTTCCCTATGGGGAGCACAAAGATGCCTTCCTCCACGGAGGGCGGAGATACAGAAAGTTTTCGCAGGAATCATTTTCTCTGTTTTCGTAAGGAGCCGGAGCGCCGATATCTTCGTTTTCGCATGGAACGCTTTTGCAGCGGACAGCCTGTAGAAGGAGAATTGTCTCTGACAGAACCGGAAGGGGACTCCATGGTTCTTGCTGTTCCCTTTGACGAAGCTCCCTTCGGTTTTTACTATAACCAGAAAATCTGCGGAATGCCGGCAGAGGGAGAAGTGACTTTCCAGGATCAGACTTACCGCTTTGAGCCATCCACTTCTTTCGCGATTCTCAACTGGGGACGGGGCGTATGGCCCCGCTGCAGCAGCTGGTACTGGGCAGGAACCTTCGGCGTTCTTGATGAGATTCCCTTTGCCTTTAATATCGGCTATGGATACGGAAACGATGCCGAGGCCACGGAAAATATGCTTTTTTACAACCGGAAGGCTCACAAGCTTTCTCATGTAACCTTTAATATCCCCACTTCAAACGGCCGGGACAATTATATGGAACCCTGGTTTTTCACCAGTGACGATGAGCGTTTTAAAATGATCTTTCATCCGATTCTGGATTGCGGTTCCAAGACCGGATTTGCCTTCCGAAAGTCCAGAAGGCACCAGGTTTTCGGGCATTTTACCGGAAGAGTGACTTTGGACGACGGAACGGTTCTCAATATCAAAAACTTCCTCGGAGTTGCCGAGAAAGTTTTCAATAAATGGTAGGGATTAAATTTCTTTCAGCAGGTTGACCATTTCAATGGCCGAAGCCGCCGCTTCACTGCCCTTGTTGCCGGCTTTTGTTCCCGCCCGCTCGATGGCCTGCTCGATGGAGTCTACGGTCAGCACGCCGAAGATCACCGGAATTTCACTGTCCAATCCGACGGCGGCAATGCCTTTGGACACTTCCGCGCTGACATATTCAAAGTGGGCGGTGGCTCCCCGGATCACCGCTCCCAGACAGATGACCGCGTCATACTTTCCGCTCTTTGCCATTTTCTTCGCGGTCAGGGGAATTTCAAAAGCTCCCGGAACCCACGCCACGCTGACGTCCGCTTCATCCGCTCCATGGCGCCTCAGAGTATCCAGCGCTCCCGACAGCAGCTTGCTTCCGATAAATTCATTGAACCGGCCTACGACAATTCCCACTTTTATCCCTTTGGCGATTAAATTTCCTTCTAATACTTTCATTTTTCTCCTCCTTAATTGTTAACATGAGTGGAGCACATGGCCCATTTTTTCTTTCTTGGTGTGCATATAAAATTTGCTCTCCGGCTTGACTTTGGTTTCAATCGGAACCCGCTCCACCACGTCGATTCCGTAGCTTTCCAGCCCGTGAATTTTGTCCGGATTGTTTGTCATGACCCGCAGCTTTGTAGCTCCCAGGTCTTCCAGGATCTGCGCGCCTACCGTGTAGTCCCGCAGATCCGGCGCGAAGCCCAGAGCCAGATTGGCTTCCACTGTGTCCATGCCCTGATCCTGCAGAGCATAGGCTTTCAGCTTATTGATCAGTCCGATGCCCCGGCCTTCCTGCCTCAGATAAACCAGCACGCCCCGACCTTCTTTGGCAATCATCCGCATGGCCGCGTCGTACTGATCGCCGCAGTCGCATTTGGCGCTTCCCAGAGCGTCTCCGGTCAGACATTCGGAATGAACTCTTGTCAGAACCGGCTCTCCATCCGCCACATCTCCCATTGTCATGGCCACATGGTGCTCCCCGTTGAGCTTATTGATGTAGCCGTAAATCCGGAATTTTCCGTATTTAGTCGGAAAATTGGCTTCCACGACCCGTTCCATGATCTTGTCGTGGCGTTTCCGGTAAGCGATCAGGTCTTTAATGGTAATGAAGGTCAGTCCGTGCTCCCTGGCCAGTTCCATCAGTTCGGTTTTTCGCATCATGGTTCCATCTTCCCGCATGATTTCACAGCACAATCCACATTCCTTCAATCCCGCGAGGCGCATCAGATCCACAGTCGCTTCTGTGTGCCCGTCCCGTTCCAGGACGCCTTTTGCCTTTGCCTCCAGGGGAAACATGTGGCCCGGGCGCCGAAAATCACAGGGCTGCGCGTCGTCGTCCACACATTTCATAGCTGTAAAGGATCGTTCGTGAGCGGAAATTCCGGTCGTCGTATCCACATGGTCGATGGATACGGTAAAGGCAGTGGCGTGGTTGTCTGTATTGTTGGCAACCATCTGGGAAAGCCCCAGCTTCTGGGTCATCTGGCTGCTCATCGGCATACAGATCAGCCCTTTTCCGTAGCAGGCCATAAAGTTTACATTTTTCGGCGTGGCAAATTCCGCCGCGCAGATAAAGTCTCCTTCGTTTTCTCGATCCGGGTCATCGGTGCATACGATAATTTTTCCATCTCTCAAGTCTTCCAGGGCCTGCTCAATCGTCGCGAATTCACTCATTTGTTATTCCTCCTCTGTATTCTGTCTAAAATCCGTTTTCTCTTAAAAATTCCAGGTCAATGCCGCTTCTTTTCTTCTCCGGCTCCTGCGGGAGCATCAGCCGTTCCACATATTTGGCGATGATGTCCGTTTCCAGATTGACCATGTCGCCTGTCCGCCTGGCAAGCAGCGTGGTTTCTTCCCCTGTATGAGGGATAATCGAAACCCGGAACCCGTTTTCCCTTACCTCCGCCACAGTCAGGCTGATTCCGTCGATGGCGATGGAACCCTTTTCCGCAATGTACCGGAACAAGGCGGCGCCGCAGGAAATGGTCACCCAGATGGCGTTGCCCTCTCTCTGCATGTTTTCTACCGTTCCGGTGCCGTCGATGTGGCCGCTGACAATATGGCCTCCAAAGCGTCCGTTCGCTGCCATGGCCCGTTCCAGATTCACCCGGCTGCCTTTTTTCAATGTTCCCAGGCTGCTTCTCCGCAGGGTCTCCGCCATGACATCAGCCCGGAACCAGTTTTTTTGAAATTCAGTAACCGTAAGACAGACGCCGTTCACCGCGATGCTGTCTCCCAGATGGACATCTTCCAGGACTTTATCCGCCTGAATCACCAGGTTACCTCCGTTCTGTTCTTTGAGAACTCCCATCTCTTCTATAATTCCTGTGAACATTCCTCTCTCCTTTCCGGCTTTCCCTGGATCATCAGATCCTCGCCGATTTTCTGTATCTCAAGATGTTCGACCCGGATCGCCTGGCTCATTTTTTCAAAGCCCTTTCCTTCCACCGGGGTTTTGGCTTCTCTGCCGCCTACGATCTTAGGGGCGATAAAGCTTACGATCCGATCCACGATTCCCTGCCGCAGAGCCGCTTCATTCAAGGCGCCTCCCCCTTCCAGGAGAATGCTGTCGATTTCCCTCTCGCCCAGCTTTTTCATTAAATCCGCCAGGTCAATGCCATCTCCCGCTTTTTCCGTTATCAGGACCCGGCTTCCCAATTCTTTACGTTTCCATGGATCGCAGTCTTCGGCAGCCGCGATGATGCAGTTGTCATCCTTCAGCACCTTGGCGTCCAGCGGGATGCGCAGATGAGTATCCGCGATAATCCTCACCGGGTCCCGTCCGCCTTCCAGCCGGCAGGTGAGCCGCGGATCGTCGGCAAGGACGGTTCCGATTCCCACCATAATTCCGGTCAGCCGATTCCGCATTTCCTGTACCGCCCGGCGGGATTCCTCTCCGGTCACCCATTTGGAATCGCCTGTACAGGCGGCGATTTTTCCGTCCAGCGTCATGGCGGTCTTCATTACGACAAACGGCGTTTTCGTTGTGATGTATTTTAAAAAAATCTCGTTGATTCTGCGGCATTCCTCTTCCAGAATCCCGCTTTCCACGTGAATTCCCGCGGCTTTCATCATCCGGACGCCTCTTCCCGCCACCTTGGGATTCGGGTCCAGAATACCGATATGCACTCTCTTGATTCCGTGCCCGATAATCGCCTTAGCACAAGGGGGCGTTCTGCCGTAATGGGAGCACGGCTCCAGCGTCACATACATATCCGCGCCGCGAACATCTTCTCCCCGCCGGGCAGCGTCTTCAAAGGCGTTGATCTCCGCGTGGTTTTCCCCGCATTTTTTATGCCACCCTTCACCGATGACCGCGCCGTCTCTGACGATTACCGCCCCGACTACCGGGTTGGGCGAGGTTCTGCCCCTTCCGCGCTCCGCCAGCTCAAGAGTCCGCTTCATATATTCTTCTGCTGTCATATCTTCTCCCTCCCCGCAAAAAGAAAAACTCCGACACAAACTTCGGAGTTTCAGCTAAAATACCGCTCTGAAATGAAAAACCCTGAGAAAAATTCTCAGGGTAAATTTAACAAATCAAAAAGCTGCTTGACATCTTCTCTCATCCAGACTTTACTGTCGGCACCGGAATCTCACCGGTTCCTGCGCAAACGCGCTCGCGGGCTTTACCGCCGGTATGGAATTTCACCAAACCCCGAAGACCTGTTATTCAGTTCACAATCTATTATACGCTACTTTTGGGGATTGTCAATAGCTTACACTTACGTTTTTGCTGCCAGGGCGCATGTGCGGGATTTTTTTGAGGTTGTTACTGTTCGTCATGCTTTCGCCGACCGCTTTAATGGAGCGCATGTTTATATGATACAGTTATTACCCGTGAGTTTGACGCTTCAATTTTAGCTTCATAAACCAAATGCATTGAAAGAACACTGATTGCGGCGAATTTTTTGTCAAATCTTATGATGATAAAAGCTTGTCATCCCTGTAATATCAAGGAATAACAAGCTTTTTATCTAACTTAAGTGTCAAAAATGAAATTGTCAAAGGGAAAATTTATTTGCATATATTCATAATCTTATTTTCTCTAAAGTCAGCCTCTCTCGATGCACAGTCTTTATCATGATCCGGAATCGTTTTATAAACAGGCGCATCTGCCCAGTTATTCGCATACGGCATCGGTGGATTAAAGAATTTCAATTGTCTGAGGAACTGATCCGTATAACAGGTTCCATATCGTCTCGCATCTCGTACGCGATCGATATCCAGCGTCATTGTTAAGGAAGCAGGGGTTGAGCCCGCTTCATACAGCACCATTCCATCAGGGCCACATACAACTGAATGTCCATACGCATAGCTTCCCAAATATTCTCCTGTCATATTCATGGAGATAAAGTACGCCTGATTTTCAAGTGCCCGTACACGGGGAATTGATTTACAGATTTCATATAGTCCTTCCGGATCGATTGCGGGTTTAATCAGTACTTCCGCTCCCATAAGCGCAAGATTTCTTGATATTTCCGGAAAACACCAGTCATGGCAGTTAAGTACGCCGATTTTAATATCCTTTTCCTTTATATCAAACGTACAATATTCCCTTCCCGGAGTAATAATATCCTCTACAGGATAATACGGACACATCTTCCGGTAGACATCAATCAGTTCCCCCTGCGGATTAAAAATCGGAATCGAGTTATAGCGAAGCGTTTCGCCATTGGATTCTTTTACTTCCAGCATACTGCCCGGTATGAAATAGATTCCATATTGCTTTGCAATCTTTGACAGTTCTTCGGTCACTTTTCCCGGAATCGGATCGCCTCCGATTTCCGTCTCATCACCGGACCAGAAACGGCCAATTGCCATCTCTACGCCCACGATAAGCTCCGGTTTGTTCATCTGGATCATCAGATTGTCTACATCTCTGTGAATCCTCGCCAGACAAGTCTCAAAGTCCATACTTGTTCCTGCGCTTTGAATCATTCCCACATTTAAATATCTGCTCATTCTAACTTCTCCTTTCAGATCCTTTTACATCTCACAGTTACGTTACCTATAATCAAACTTATTTCTGCCATCCCTTTAAAAGAATTTCAGCAAGTTAAGTAAGCAGGATACGGTAATCGCCACACCCATGATATATCCTGCATTTGCCACTATATACATACATGGCGCAGCAGAATCAAACATAAATTTCGCCTCTTCCTCGTTTCTCGCAGAACGTCTTGTAACCTCTGTCGTTACAATCATGACCCCTGGCATCAGGAACATGAGTCCCATCCCTGCAGCCGCTGACAGCCAGAAATCATATCCTAAAAGTTTTCCGCAGATACCGCCTCCCAGGGCAAGTCCCAATGTCGCAAGGACAAGCGTCGCAACGACTGGAAGCAGAGAGGCCAGCAGTGCCTGAGGAGTACAATCATTGATCGACTGCATGATCCAAATAATAAAAACCGATATTACAAATCCATACGAATGAGATCTGTCTAACAGATTCATTCTTAACGCACCTACCGCGCATCCGATCAATCCTAAGAAAAACGCATATATACAATTGCTTACCCCTGTTAGATTTGCCAGCCAGTACGCACCCAGAGACAGAATTGCCAGCTCAAACAACACAAATCCATCTTCTTCCAGCTTTCGTGGAACCCAACATCTTATTTTTCTGCTGGGATTATCTTCTGAACCATACGGAACCCCATCTGCAGTCAGCCGCTCTTCTTTTGGTGCTGATTTTCTTGCTGCAGCTTCCAGCAGATACTGATCCTGCGCTCTTAACCTTCCGGTAAATTTTTTCAGCATAATTGATGCAATCGGCTGTCCATATAAATCTACGGTACACATTATGATGGCAGGAATGCCGATTAACGCCACGACTCCAAGATCTGTAAGTTTCTGAATAGCCAGAATCCCTGCAATCGCTCCGCCGCCGCAGGCAGCTCCCGCTCCTGCCAGCATTTTATCAAATCCAAAGAGCAGTCCTCCTATACCGACAGTGGTAATCAGACCTCCCGCAAGTGCCGCAATCGCAATGATCACGCTTTTAATTTCCTTAATATAGTCGCCCGGAGGTACAGAGGTTCCCAAATGTACAATAAGGAACAGCATTGACAACTCTCCGATATACGCAAATCCGGATTCTTCCGGAAATCTCGTAGGCATCCCGATCCAGGTGAGAATCATATAAAGAATCAGGGCTGCTGCCATAGAAGGGACGAATGCCTTTGTAAAAGAAGAGACCATCTCGCCAACACCCAATATTCCCAGACAAATTGCCGCAGCTAGTACTATATCCATTCTTTTCTCTCCTTTCTTTCACTCTGCTATTTGCACAGCAGTTTTGCAGATTTTCATTGTTTCATAGCACCTGACAGTGCCCTTCCTATTTCCCTCCTTTCTCCTCACATTTCCCGCACTGTCGTTTTGTCTGTGCCTTTATATTCGAAAATCGAATAATACACTGGTTCCATTTCCATCTGATTTAAAACGAATATGGCCCATCAGTTTTTCTTCTACTATTTTCTTAACAAGCGCAAGTCCCGTTTTTTGATGTTCACTGACCATGGAACCTTTTTCTTCCACCGGTTTCATTCCATCACCATCATCCGATACAAGCACCGATGAATACAGAGTTCCGTACATTAATAGAATGTTAATCGTACCGCTTCCGGACGTGACAAAGGCATGTCTTGTGGCATTCGTCACCAACTCATTGATAACCAGCATGATCGGAGTAGCCTTTGTCGAAGCGATTGGAATTTCATCGCCTTCAACAGTAATTGTTATCCCTGGTTCATCCTCTTCGATCTGCATTCGATAAAGATTCACAAACTTTTCTACCAGTTCTTTCAGCTTCACCTCTCCAACGTCCCCTACCAGAACAGATTCATGGATCAGCGCAATACTGTTGATCTTACTGATATCTTCTTTGAGCAGCCGTTTGGTTTCCTCTGTCGTACTTCTTCTTGCCTGCATGTTCAGGATGCTGCTTATCATTTGCAAATTATTCTTGATTCTATGATGCATTTCCCATACAATGACATCGTTATTGGCATCACTGTTATGCAAATCCGGTAGTCCACTGTTCTCATGATTGAGGAACATGGTTGTAAGCTTTTCCGTCGTTTTTCCCATTGTTTCCATTTTTCTTTCCATATTCACATTGCCGGTAATGTCACTTTCCTGGATCATAACCGCAATGATATTGCCCTCTTCATTTTTAATGGGAACTACTCTTTGAAGTACAAACTTATCTTCCTGTGTAAAGGCCTTTTCATCTCGTATTACAACCCCCGTTTTTTTCACAGCAAACACAATCGGCTCATTATGCGGCAGCACATACTGACCGGTTATCTTTGCGTTATACTGAGAATTCGTTTCCGGCCGTTCATGCGCGACTACTACCGCCTTTGTTTCATCTTTGAAAAAGCAGTCTATAAAAATATCCGTATTGAGCATCAATGAAAAATAGTTTAAATTTTTCTCAATGGATTCCAAAATTTTGATGTCACTGTCCGTCAAATCCGTATACTTACGGCATAATTCTCTTAACATGTCTCGCTCTCCAGTTTTTCTAAGTTCACTTTTTCCCCTGATTGCCTTTATCGACTTCAATCTCATCAATAATCCCCACGATTGCTGCGTCAACAGGAAGTGTTTCCCTGCTAAACGCAGCTCTCGCAGTGCTTCCATTTACAACCAGCACCCGCTCTCCTATTCCGGCGCCTACCATATCCGCTGCAACAAAACTATCTTTTCCATTTTTTCCAAATGCATCAGTCTGCTGTACAACCATCAGCTTCATACCGCTTAGCGATTCTTCCTTTTTCGTTGCCCAAACATTTCCAATCACATTGCATATCATCATGAGACTGGCTCCCGCTATACGAATCGAATCGTAATATTGTTTTCTCTCGCTATATCCTTTGCGAGCGGCGTTAGAATGGTTCCCGATTTAAATGTCAGACTGCTGCAGGTACCTGAAACAAGGCGTTGAATTCTGCTTTCTGTAACCACTTTGAATTCCTCTGGCTTTTCCACAGGATCTGGCGGAGCATGATCCTGGTCATACATACCCGTATCGATACAGCAACGGTCACCCGCAGCAAATCCACATGCATTTGCCTCGTCGTAATCCATATGAAGCACATTTTGTGCATGTGCATCTGCTCGAACAATTACATCATGAAACGTTACCGCTCTGGCGGTATTAACGGTGACGCTGACATGCTGTCCATGATGAACTCCATATCGTTTTGCGTCTGACGGATTAATATGAAGGTGTATTTTAGCTATAATCGCTGCATTCTTCGCATCAACAGTATGCGCTCCGTTTCGTATCGCTATATCAGCAGCATCCTTCAAATCTCCAGAAAGCCTTACAGGAGCTTTAATTCCCAAAGTTCTTGCATCTGTTGCAGAAAGTTCCACCTGTGTTTTTTCCCGTACTGGACCGAGAACCGCCACCTGATTAATGGTTCCGCCCGGTCCTTCCAAGGCCACTCGTTCTTTACACACATACTGTCCCGGCTGTGACAGTGCCTTTTGTTTTGTAAGAACATATCCCTTCCCAAATAATTGTTCCACATGCTCCCGGCATAAATGCACATGCCTCCCTGAAGCCTCCACTGGAATTTCCTTCCCAGCATTACAGGTCGTCTGAGCGCACATATCTGGAGCTAAAGGCTCCTTATCTTCTAGTTCATTTACAATTTTTTCAACAATCTGTCTGATGATCTCTTCCTTCATAACTGCCCCCAATTACGTTTCGACAAATACCTGCAATAAAGAATATATATGGCGCTGCTTAATCGATTAAGCGCTCTCAGAATGTCATTTCGCTCTGCTCTATTCTTTGTATAAAATGCCTGTACCCCCGCAATCTCCAGTTCCCTCGATTTTGCGCGCAGTAAGTTAAGTTCTATACAGATTTCACCCATATGAAAATCTGGCGGCACATGTCCGACACCAATATATGTTTTCGGATGATGGGAGACACAGCGCAATTCATCTTCCTTCATTCCAAACAGCAAACATTCTCCTGTCGGTTTGTCCAAAACTTCTGCAGTCAGTATGTTTCTGCAATATCCAAGCAGTTCTTCCAGATTACGCAGCAGTTCATCGTCTCCGTACTTTTCTGCCAGTATCTGCGTCTTGAGGATTTCCGCCTGAAAGGTATCAAGCTTGCCGCGAAAGACAATCCTTGGATGGGTTTTGACTACCATCTCCTTCCCGCTGAGGCTGGTCATATACTCCTTTTTTTCTTCCTTCTTTTCCTCGGTTGATTCCTGATTTACATGAATATGATTGTTTCGGATAAATTCCACAGCTTTTCTGGAAAGAAAGCTGGATGCCGGAATTTTTATTTCCTGTCCCGCGCTCTGCTCAATAAGGGATTTCACATGTTCCACGCTAAGTACCTTCATAGGTCTGCCCTTCCGGTATTATTTTGCAGCAGGGATACTTTGCTTTCCTGCTGTGCAGATTGCGGGCAAAATAGGCTCTACTTCACCATGCGGCCTTGGAATCACATGTACAGAGATCAGTTCTCCGACTCTATCTGCAGCAGCTGCCCCCGCATCTGTTGCTGCTTTTACTGCGCCTACATCACCTCTTACCATTACTGTAACAAGCCCTCCGCCTACATGCTCCTTTCCAATCAATGTTACATTCGCAGCCTTTACCATCGCATCTGCCGCTTCAATTGAACCTACCAGTCCTTTTGTTTCAATCATTCCTAATGCCTGACTATTTTCCATCATGTTTCACCTCATCCTTTCTTTAAAATATTCTGTAAGACTTCTCTTGTGAGTCTTTCTATTTCCAATTGATCCAGACTCGCAGGATCGAATGGAGCCGGATTTGTCTCTGCGCCTGACTCTATACTGTCACTTGTGCGCAGTTCTTCCAGTTCTTTTACACCTTCCGCCACTCTCCGTATATTGATAAGATTCAAAGGTGTCACATTATCTGAAGTAGAACTGCCGCCTGCGGCTCCGCATCCAAGTGTAAATGCGGGAGCTAGATTTGTAGTTGCTCCGACACCGCCAAGGGCTGCCGCAGTATTAACCAGAAGTCTGGATATTGGTTTCTTCAAAGCAAATTCTCTGATAATGTTCCTGTCTTCTGAATGTATGGTCATCGTATGGCCGATCCCTTCATTTTCGAGCAATTTCATGCATTTATCACAGGCACCCTTCCAGTCATATTCTGTATAAAAAGCGAGAATCGGGCAAAGTTTTTCACGTGAGTAGGGATATTCCCGTCCCACTTCCGTTTGTTCTGCAATCAGTATCCGTGTATGCTGTGGCGTTGAAATTCCCGCCAGTTTGCATATCTGTCCGGCACTTTTTCCTACAATTTCAGGGTTCATTGTATGATTGGAACGCATGATTAGTCGGGCTACTTTGTCACATTCCTCTTTTGTCATGAAATATCCGCCTTGCTTTTTCAGTTCATCGATTACCCTTTCACGGATACACTCTTCTACAACGATGGATTGTTCGGACGCACAGATAGTCCCGTTATCAAAAGTCTTGCTGTCTATAATATGTTTTACTGCTTTCTTTATATCTGCCGTTCTTTCAATAAAAGCCGGACCGTTTCCCGGCCCCACTCCAATAGCCGGATTTCCGGAACTGTAGGCAGCTTTCACCATAGCTTCACCACCCGTCGCAAGTATCATGCCGGTATCTTTATGTCTCATCAGCACATTGGTTGCTTCCATCGTAGGCAGTTCTATGCATTGAACAATATGTTCAGGAGCTCCGGCTTTTGTCGCTGCTTCTCTTATTACATTCGCAGTATCCATAATACAGTTCCTGGCATTCGGGTGCGGGGAAATCAAAATCGCATTTCCTGCTTTCAATGAAATCAGTGATTTATACATCGTTGTGGAAGTCGGATTTGTGGATGGTATCAGTCCGATAATAATTCCCACAGGCACACCTATATCGATGATTCGTCTTTCAGCATCTTCACGAATGACACCAATCGTTTTCATATCCTTTATATACTCATACGTCATTCTGCTCCCCAGGAGGTTTTTCATTACCTTATCCTGCCAATTTCCAAATCCCGTCTCATTGCACGCATGCTTTGCCAACCGTTCTGCATTAGCTTCACATGCCTCTGCGACCGAATATACAATGTGATCAATCTGTTCCTGAGTATAATTTTGAAACTGTTTCTGCGCCTGTTTCGCTTTTTTCATGAAATCCCTAGCCTGCTGTATGGACTGCAAATCTCTATCAAATTCCATTTTGTCTCCTTTCTCTCAAAAAATTTTTGGATTATCTGAAATCCTGTTTATTATTTCCGAAAACGCACTGCAGGCTTCCTCACAGTCTTCTCGACTTCCCGTTAACAGTCCTCCGGCAAAATTGGTTTCTGTAGGAGGCCCATAAAAGACTTTCATGTGGACATCTGCGCGTTTTAAAGCTTCATCCAACCCACAGATAGCCTCATTCGGCGGGCCAATCAGGTATGCGATCGGCTGTCCCTTTGGAATTCCCGCAACTTCTGACAAATAACTTCCTGTCTGGGAGATGCAGTGGGCAAAATACGTTACCCGGTTCTCATCATCCGCACTGTAAAAAAAAGCTTCTTGTTCCATGTAGTACACTGCGGTTTTCAGACCGCATTTAATATCTTCCGGACTTTGGCCTGCCAAAATTCCTATAAATTCGCCCGCCAGTTTTGTCGATGCATTTAAAGCTCCTGCATACATAGATTTCGCATATATCACTCTTACATTGGATTCTTTTGTCGCCTCGTCCATTGCTGCATAGGAAACGTCATCCAGATCAGTTGTCAGAATCCCGAGGCTTGGCAAGTGATCCGGAGCGTGCAATGCTCGCAGCAATTCTTTTTCTGCGTTTGGAATCATCTGTATACTCAATACATTCGCTTTAATTTTATCGCCCTTCATCTATTCTTCCTCTATCGTCTCAAGTCTACACCTGTCGCCTGTTCTTCCAATGCCTGGCAGATAATATCAACCGCGTATGCTCCCGCTTCAACAGGCTGAATTCCATTTTCATGTATGTTGGAAATCACGGTACGCTTAGATTCCGGTATACCAACCCTTGCTTTATATGTTATATATGCACTCATACTGTCTGCAGCCGCCAATCCCGGTCTTTCGCCTATCAGAGCACATGTTAGTTCCGCGTTTAAAAGCTCTGAAATCGAATCCATAGTTGGCACTCTCCCATATTTCAGAAAAAATGGAGTGCCGGTTTCGATGCCTCTGTCTTTTAAGCCTTCTATCATTACAGGCAGCAGATCACCTGCATTACTTTCCACTGCCATATTGCTGAGTCCATCGGACACATAGATCTGTACTCTTGGATTTTTCACACATTTATCCGAAAGAGTCTGCACAGCCTCCTCAGACAATTGTCTTCCCAAATCGGGTCTTGTAAGATGTTCTTCTATTGTCCGGCATTTGCTTTGTACTTGAAACAAGCCCAGTTCCTTTAAAACATGTTCGTCTACACTGCAGAGGACCGCATCTTTGGCGCTGGCATGATCGGCTCTCAGTTTCAGAAGTGTCCCGGTTCTAAGGCGGGGACCTGCTTTTCCAACACCGATCCTGGCGGAAGTCTTTTTTTTCATCTGTTCTACCATATCATCATCAAGAAAAGACATGTCCGGGCTTTGTATATGATTTTCCGTACCAGCACGTTCTGCAAGAATCTTTAAAATTTCTGTTGTAATTCGATCAATTAGTTCCGTTTTATTCATATTCTCACCCCAATGTCCGGGAATCTTTAAATATGCTTAAATCCCCTGCCCTCTCTGTCAGTTTTCCATTCTGCATAATACCCATATGCTCCAGCCACGCCTCAAACTCTTTTGATGGCCTCAATCCTAAAATTTCTCTCACTGCAGCCGCGTCATGATACGAATTTGTCTGATAATTGAGCATAATATCATCTGAGGCCGGAACGCCTATTATATAGGTAACTCCTGCCGATGCAAGCAGTAACGTTAAATTTTCAATATCGTTTTGATCCGCATCCATATGATTTGTATAACAGCAATCACAGCCCATAGGGATTCCTGTCAGTTTTCCCATAAAATGATCTTCCAGCCCTGCTCGTATCACCTGTTTGCTGTCATACAGAAATTCCGGTCCTATAAATCCCACCACGGTGTTCACCATAAACGGATTAAACTTTTTCGCAAATCCATAGCATCTTGCCTCCATGGTCACCTGATCACTCCCAAAATTAGCTCCTGATGACAGTTCCGATCCCTGTCCTGTTTCAAAGTACAAAACATTCGGGCCTTTTGCAGTCCCCCTATCCCTTAATAGTTCAACTGCCTCTTCAATCGTATATGTACTGAAGCCAAACGCTTCGTTCCCCTTTTGTGATCCTGCAATGCTCTGGAATATCATATCTGCTGGCGCTCCACGTTTGATGGCTTCGATCTGTGTCGTAATATGGGCGAGTACACATTGCTGTGTCGGGATCTCCCACTTATGCTTTACTTCATCAAACCGTTTCAGAATTTCCGTCGTATTAGACACCGAATCTGTAACAGGATTCAGACCGATAACTGCATCTCCAATCCCATAACTCAATCCTTCATATAGCGATGCCGTAATCCCTTCCAACCCATCTGTCGTGTGATTCGGCTGCAATCTTGTTGACAGCGTCCCTACAGCACCAATTGTGGTATTGCATGTACTTTCCACATGCATTTTATGCGACGCATAAATGAGGTCCAGATTTGACATGAGTTTTGTTACTCCTGCAATTACTTCTGCTGTCAGTCCTCCTCTCAGTTCCTTTATTGTTTCTTCATTTGCTTCATAGCTTAATAGCCATTCCCTTAGCTGCGCAATCGTCCAGTTTTTTATTTTGTTGTAGGTATCTTCACATACACTATCCTGAATGATTCTCGTCACATCATCCGTGTCATAATCCACTGCCGGCGCGTTCCTTAAATCGGAAACGAGAAGTTCTGACAGAACTTCTTTTGCCGCTACTCTTTCGCTGTCATTCTCTGCAGCAAGTCCTGCCATTTCATCTCCTGACTTCTTTTCATTCGCTTTTGCCATTACTTCTTTAATTGATTCAAAATGATAGGTTCTGTTTCCTATTCGTGCTTTATACTCCATACTCCCCACCTTTACCCAAACACCAATGTTTTTACAACGATTGGCAGTGTTGTTCCATTCATGATCGGCTTTCCTATATCCACATAATCTCCCTCATGAACCTTTACACGATCCATACAAAGGATCTCTCTTTTTCTTCGTAGATAACGCTTTATCGTCTGCCCCAGGGATTTCGCCATATCGCTGTATGTTAAGACTATCAGCGGACAGTTTTCCTCTTTTATTTGATCCGCACACCTTGCCAGGCATCTGGCAAGATTACAAAGCTCCCTATAAGATACTTTTCCGCTGCCTTTCAGGAATAACAACATTTTTTCACTCCCAATCTGGCGGGAAAACCAGGCCCTTTCTTCCTCCAGCAATCTAGATGCCCCTCTGCAGGCCGCATGTTCCGCATCGATACTCACAATCAGGACAGGAAGATTTTTCAACGGGAAAAGATTCTCGCTATAAAGAATTGTACTGCCACTGACCTCCGTTAAGTGAATCCCTGCCCCCACTACGGTTGCTCTTATAGTTTCTCTCGGCTCAATCCATTTATAATCTGTCATCAGACGGCTTTCTCTTATGGAACGCGCCAGAATCACTCCTAAGTCATGAAACTTGTAAGCATCTTTTGCAGGATGATAGATACAATCTGCTACGCCCCCTGAAAAAGAAATCACATCAACCCTGCCTATTGATTCCGGAAGCCTTGCTCCTGAAGTTAAAATCTGTTCTGTCAGCTTACGTCCATCTCTCTCCAGTACCTGTACCAGGGTTTCTGCCATAAGATCCGTCACTTCTTTAAGAGTCTCATAAGAAACCTTCGTCTGATTTATAAGGAAGTCCATATTAAACCACTTCCGGATCAAAGATTTCCATCTTGGGCTCACATAGGTCAGGCGCTTGTCCTTGTCATAGCAGATCAGTCTCCCACCAATATCCAAGCATGTTTTATCTACAAGCTCCCCGCATCGGAAAACAGACAAGTTCGTCGTTCCTCCTCCAATATCAAAATTGGCAACGGTACAGTTTTCTTGTTCTGAGTATGTTTCTGCTCCCGCACCTCTTCCGGATATGATGGACTCAAGATCAGGTCCTGCCGTGGTCACAACAAAATTTCCGGCAAAGGAACTCAGTTTATCGCTGATTTCCTTTGCATTTTCTTTAAGTAAGGACTCTCCTGTAATGATCACTGCCCCTGACTCTACATCTTCTGCTTTAATTCCCGCGTTTTCATATTCCCTTTTTATAATCTCCGCGATCTTGTCCCCATCCAGATGATTCTCATCAATAGAAGGTGTCAGATACACTTTACTTTTATATAAAATGTGTTTTTCTGTGATGCTGATATCCGGAATCGCTGTAAATCCTGAACGGTTCCCAAAAGTAAGTCTGCTGACCACCATGCTTGTTGTCGTTGTTCCAATATCAATCCCCACACTGATAATCGAATTCATTTCTGTCTCCTACCAAAAAAAGCTTCTGACAACCAAACGGTTATTAGAAGCTTCTTTGCTTTATAATTGAACATCGTTGTACAATTTACTATTTATTTTTAATGCTGTCACTCATGATAATGATTTCTGCAACCTTATCCATCGAGAGGCGTTTATTCATACTCACCTTGCGCATATACGCATAGGCACTTTTTTCGTCCATATTTTGCTTGTTCATGATGATACCTTTTGCCCGTTCAATGGTCTTGCGCTGTTTCAATTCCCTTTCTTTTTTCTGAATCTCCTTTTGCGCATCAAGCAGCTCATTATACCTCTTCCAGGCAATTTCGATCGTAGGCGCCAGCGAATTCTCAGGGACTGGCTTTACTATATACCCCATAACTCCAAAGTCGCCAGCTTTTTTAACAAAGTTTTCATCGCTGTATGCCGTCAGCATAACTACGCAAATCTTTGCGCCTTCCTCATAAAGTATTTTCGCTGCGCTAAGTCCGTCAAGCATTGGCATTTTAATGTCTAACAGGACAATATCCGGATTCAGCTTATGACATAGTTCGATCGCATCAAATCCGTCATCTGCCTCTCCCGCAACTTCATACCCTGCTCCTTCCAGAGACTCCTTTAGATCCAGCCTCGTTATGGTGTCATCATCCGCAAGAACAATTCTCTTTTTCATACTCGCCCTATTTTCCGTCAAAAAAGGCTTAGATACAACATCTAAGCCTCATCGCATCATTTTTTGTACTCCTTTGTACAATGTCATTCTACTATATCCTTACATCGTTGTCAATCAATTTACACCTATTTTTCAAATTTTTCTGATTTTCTAAATTCCCAAAGTAAATTCCAGATCCCCGGAGCTCCGAAGTTAGATGAGTGCAAAACAACCCGTCAATCGTTGAAATGATCAGAATTTTTTGTCTCATCATTGCATTTTATATATGGCTTTATATAATAGAACGATACAGAGAGGAGTGCTCTGACAGACCAATACGAAGATCCCATCGCTCATCTCAAACAGCGAGCGAAAGATTCGACTGCTATAAAAAAGCTGCACGCGAAAAGGAAATTCAACCCATGGCAATCGATATGGAAGCCCGTCTGAAAATTGAAACCAGGCATATTCGCAATGTCAGATATCTCATGCCGAAATTACTCTACAAAAATCTCAAACTAGATTGCTTCTGGATCAAAACGGGATTCCCGTTGCCTATAATCTCTTTCCAGGGAATGAACCGGAGAAAGTCCATATGCGCCCCGTCCTCAGCCAGGTAAAGACGCACTTTAAGAATTGCCGTATCCTTCATGTTACGAACAGGGGTCTCAACACTTCCGATAATATTTACTGGCTGAACGGGAATCACCGCAGCGAAAGCAACCAATCCAAAGGAAGCGTATCCTATATAAAGAACCTTGCCTTTGACAAGACACACAGGCGAAATCATTGAAGGCAGAAGTCTGCAGTTGAACATAGATGAAATGCCGTTTTGCTTTGAAACTTGAGATTATATGCTTCTTTTTGAAATTGTCAATGGAAATTTTTAAAGAAGCACTGTCATATAAAGAAGCAGAAACACGATTCCCTCTTCTTCTTTCCGATCTCTGGTATGCAAAACATAGGGAAAATGGAGGATAGTGTGTAATTCTTTCCGGATTTGGCTTCAATCGGGATATATGATCGATACTCCGCGTTTGCAAAAGCTTCCACTATATAACTTTTTCCAACACGACGCGCTCCGTCGATCAATAACGCAGTCCTCCCCGCACTATCCTGTTTCCAGCGTTTCAAGTCATTGTAAATCTTCCTTTTCATACCTTCTCATCTCCCGTAACACGAAATCAAGATTTTTTGTCAAAATAAATCGATAAATCAACAAGAAGCCCGGTCCTGCGGTAAATCGCAAGGCCGGGCTTCTCTGTGGTTCTATTGTTAATGTTAAAAGAATGCCTGTTTTATACATAGATCTGTCCGGCAGAGCGGCAATATTCGTCAAACTCTTTCCGCAGGCTTTCTCTAAATTTCGGGTGGGCAATCTGGATCAACGCTTCTGCCCGTTGTTTGATGGATTTTCCAAACAGCGCCGCGATTCCGTATTCGGTAACGACGTAGTGAACATCTTGTCTGGTTGTTGTCACCGGCGTCCCCGGCTTGAGCATAGCGGATATCCGTGAAACCTCTCCACCCTTTGCGGTAGACGGCAGAGCGATAATCGGTTTTCCGTTTTTGGCCTGTTCGGCGCCCCGGAGGAAATCCAGCTGCCCGCCTACGCCGCTGAAGGTTTTACTGCCAATGGAATCGGCCACCACCTGCCCCATAAGATCCACTTCCAGGGCGGAATTGATCGCCACCATATTGTCATTTTGAGCGATCACCGCCACATCATTGGTGTAATCCACCGGCATCAGCTGAATCATGTTGTTATGATCCACAAATTCATACAGCTCTTTTGTTCCCTGTACAAATGTGGAAATAATCTTACCTCGGTTAATGGACTTGCGCCGTCCGTTGACAATCCCAGCTTTTACAAGGGGCACCAGATTATCAGAGAAAACTTCCGTATGGATACCAAGATCCTTTTTATCCTCCAGGAATTTCAAAATAGCGTTGGGAATGGTTCCCTGGCCCATCTGGAGCGTCGCCCCGTCTTCAATCAGGGTGGAGATATTGTATCCGATTTTTTCCGCTACTGGGTCATCGCTGCGGATCAGCGGAATTTCATAGATATCTTCACTGTGCTCCACAAAAAAGTCGATATCAGAAACATGCACCAGTGTGTCGCCGCACAAATGGGGCATCTTATCATTTACCTGGGCGATGGCCACTCTTGATTTTTCAATAGCAACCCTCGTCTGATCGCAGGAAGTTCCCATATTCACATACCCGCTTTCATTGGGCGGCGTCACTTGCACCAGCGCGATGTCACAGGGAAGATGTCCCTCGCGGATCGCTCTGGGCTGCGCGTAAAAATGAATCGGCAGAAATTCGCCTCTGCCCTCCTGAATACAAGTCCGATTGTTCTTCCCGCAGAAAAAGCTGACATTGACAAAAGAGTCTTTATATTCCGGAGCCGCGTATGGAGCGTCGCCAATATTCAGCCCCTGCACGATCTTAACGTCCCTCAGTTCGTCTTTCCGCTCCATCAGCTTGTTAATCAGGTGCTGCGGTTCCGCGGCCGCGTGAGCGGGAACGATGGCATCTCCCGATTGAATATGACTCAGCGCTTCCTCAGCGCTTACAAGTCTTTCCTGATATATTTTTTTCCAGTCCATTTTTCTCTGTCCTTTCTCTGTCCTTTAACGCATAGCCAGTGTCACCAGTCCGGTTGTGGAAACTTCGCCGTGATTATAAACCACTGCCGAGCAAGTGACGACTGCCTTTTCCTTGTTTTCCTTTTCAATGGAAGCTTCGATTGTAATGGTATCCCCCGGGTTGATCTTTTTCTTAAAGGAAACCTTATCGATCCCGATGAAAAGCGGCACCTTTCCTTTATAAGCAGGCATTGACAGCAGCAGTACGTCCGCTGTCTGAGCCATGGACTCCACGGTCAGCACTCCCGGCATTACCGGTTCTCCCGGAAAATGCCCCCGGAAAAAATCTAACTCCGGATCCAGATACAGGGTTGTTTTGATACGCTCTCCCTCTACCATTTCCAGCACTTCATCAATTAAAAGCATCGGTTCCCTGTGGGGAATAACCGTTTTAATCTGCTCTTTATTCATTTTCATTTCTATCACCCATCCTTTTTATGACTAATTTCCCAGGCAAGTACCGCCGCCCCCACAGCGCCGACTGCCTGGCTGCAGGGGGCTACTTCGATCTCTGTTTCCATTTCGTCTGACAATGTACGCACCATATCCTGATTAAGCGCGACGCCTCCCGTCATGAGGACTTTTGGTTCAAATCCAACTCGCCCAACCATCCCCACTACCCTTTTGGCAATCGCCCTGTGGGCGCCTCTCGCGACATCCTCCCTTTTTTCCCCTTCCGAAAGGCGGGAAATCACTTCACTTTCCGCGAAGACCGTACACATACTGCTGATAGGCACTTCCTTGGTGGACTGCTGGGCCAGATCGGAAAGCTCGTCAATCCCGCAGCCCAGCACCCTGGCCATAACCTCCAGAAAGCGTCCGGTTCCGGCCGCGCACTTTTCATTCATGACAAAATTTACAACCTGTCCGCCCGGTCCGATTTTAATAACTTTCGCGTCCTGCCCTCCGATATCGATAATCGTCCGTACGTCCTCTGCCAGAAAGACCGCTCCTTTGGCATGGCAGGTAATTTCCGTGATCTGCTTATCCGCTGAGTGGAAATGAATTCTTCCATAACCGGTAGCCACAACATATTTCAGATCCTCTCTTTCAATTCCCGCCTGCCGGAGGGCGTCTTCGAATACCTGATCACAGGCATTTGACCCTGTTCCCAGATTGAGAACGGAAACTGCCGCAATCGTCTTCTGCTCATCAATAACAACGGCCTTTGATGAGGATGATCCTATGTCAATTCCTAAATACATGCCTTCTCTCCTCTCTACAGCCTGCGAGTCAAATAAGCATTTCCGCAAAGCTCTGTACTCTGGTACGAATCTGTTCAAAGGAATCCAGCTGCTGATCGATTTCCAGATAAAGATGAGGAATTCCCGCTGCTTCCAGCTCTTTCTTATAAATCGGATAATCGAATTCTTCCGGATCGCAGAACTTCATCATGAATACAACAACCGCGTCCGCGTTTCTTTCCCTTACCAGATCGATAAGCATCTGTCCTCTTGTCTTTTCCGCTTCATACAGGAAGGTGTCCCCCTTCTGATCCGCAATGCGCCCGGCCATCCTTTCCCAAAAGTCTCCGACTTCCCGGCCTTTCGTACGGAACTGTCTTGATTCCTGAGCGAGATCATCTCCTACTATCGCAATCTGATTTTCCTCAAAGATATCCAGCAGCGAATCCGGTTCGGCAATCAGCCCTGTCGCAATGACCCGTTTCCCAGAAAAGGGCTGCTTTTCTTCCTGCTTGAGTCCCTCCAGGATAGTCCGGATATCTTCCAGATATTCCTTTTTATCCAGGAACCATCCGGCTTTCAGAATCAGATGCCTGGTCTTTGCTCCGATGATCTGCGGATAGTCAGCGGCAGCCTCGGAAAAGCGGCGCATCGTCTCCCGATAATCCTCGTACAAGTTCCAGGCTTCCTCCAGCTTGTCATCCGAGATTTCATGTCCCGCTAATGTTTCTACTTCAACCTTTACACGTCGGAATTCTTCCGTCAGATAAGTGAAGCCGGCGTCGGTATTCCGATTTTGGGGATAGACGATGGGGATAATCGGAATATGGGGTACCGCCACCTTCCAGTTTTCGCAGATACATTTCAGCGTATCGCAGAAGGTCGGGAGCACAACACCCTTCAGCATGTTATAGGTTCCTTTCATTCCGTATTCGATATTGGAACGCATAATGGAGCAACAGAAACTCTGAAGGTATTTATCCGCTCTCTTCAGTTCTGTAGGGCCGCCCCACATTCCCACCGGGAGCATCCCTGCCGCGTAAATAATTTCCTCCGGCGTGTAAATGGGAAAACATCCGACTGCCGCCTTACCTGTTTTTCCAATGGAGTCCGCGACGGTTTTATCCGGATAAAGCGCCGCGGTTTCCAGTTTTTTTATTACGTCTCTATAATTCATCTCAGCCCCTCCTACGCGCTTCTTTGTTCTTTTCCATCATTTCCACCAGAGCCTGAATTCTGGTTTCATACTGAGCCTGGGAAAAATTCCGTGGATCCGTCTGATCCCCGTCGAAAACAACCGATGGAACGCCTGTGGCCTCCGCTACTCTTCTCTGAACCTCGTACTGACGGAAATCCATCAGCTTGCAGCTCCGGTTGGAATGGTAAACAATTCCCTCCACAGAAAAATCCTCCACCAGTTTTTTCATATTGTCTGTATCGTAATCCAGATTGCGGTTGGCGTAATTGGAAGCGTAAGCCTTTGCCATTCCGTCGATATCACCGGTCTCATAGCGCACATTCCAGGACTCCGGATATGTAGATGTCACCATGTTGATCCCGTATTTTTTCAGAGTTTTAAAGGTAACGGAAAGATGGGGCCAGCAGGCGATTCCGTCCCAGATCACCCGGTATTTTTCTTCCGCTGACTTCCAGGGGCCCAGTCCCGCCTTTGCCTTAGCTTCCATCTCGTCATGCCAGAGTTTGAACAGCTTGTGCCCATCTTCGTTTCCCCGCATGCAGACGATCATCGCCATGTAGTTAAACATATCAAACCCGTTCAGCGGCGATGGCGTCACCTTCGCCCAGTCGGTAGCTTTTTTCCACCATTCACAGGTAGCATTGGAAAGCTTCATCACTTCCCGGAATTTATCATAATCGAATTTTTTCTTTGTAAAATCCTCCAGCTGCGCAATCGCGTATTCAATCTGGCCCTTCATATACTTAATGCTGTGCTCCGGCACTTCATATGTATGGTTAAAAGGCATATCAAACATAATCAGCGGAATCTGCAGTTTTTTAGCCAAATTTTCAGACCATTTAATAACGGTATTGCAGATGTTGCTGCAACAGAAAATTAAATCCGGCAGAGGGATATCCTGCGCCTGCGCGTGTTGGATATCCGTATAGCCCATATTGACTCTGGCATAGGAGCAGATATCCCCCGAGTAGCCTTCCGCCTCCGAGTGTTCAATAAAGGTCAGCGCCTCTTTTCTCGCTCCGATAGCCGCGGCGTGATTCTCCGGATAAACTGTTACCAGATCCATCGTTTCGAGTAGCTCCTGCGGGCAAATGGAGGTGGCCCAAACAACAGGCTTCCCCTCTTTTTTGGCCTGCAGGGCGCCCTCGTAATGCTTTTCCACAAGGTGGTTCAGCATTTCTTTTGAGGTCATTTCCTTGGTGTCCATATCAACTTCCTCCTCTTTTCTACCTGTTCTGGAATTCGGGTTTTCTTTTTTCCAGAAACGCTTTCATTCCTTCTTTCTGATCCTCTGTGTTAAAAAGTTTCGCCCAGTTTTCCGCCTCAATTTGGATGCCTCGTTTCCAGTCGGGCTCTTCCTGGCCCGCCCGGATCGTCCTCTTTGCTGCCGCCAGAGCGATCGGCCCTCTGCGGCAAAGCTTTTCCGCCAGTTTCATGGCATCCCGCAGGACTTCTCCATCTTCGGAAATACGGTTTACAAGGCCTATGGCAGCCGCCTTTTCCGCGGAGATAATATCTCCGGTAAATATCAGCTCTTTTGCCGCGGCCTCTCCAGTCACTCTGGGCACCCGGATCGTTCCTCCCGCGCCGGGCATGATTCCCAGTGTCACCTCCGGAAATCCCATCTTGGCGCTTTTTTCCGCAATGCGGATATCGGCGGTCATAGCAAGTTCCATCCCGCCTCCCAGGGCATAGCCCTCAATGGCGGCGATAACCGGAATCGGCAGTTCCTCGATTTTATCGTATGTGGGAGAGAATACAAACGCTTTCGCCGCTTCTTCATCACAGTCCGCCATATCCTTAATATCCGCTCCCGCCGCGAAGTTTTTCTCACTATGAAGAATCAGACACCGAATTTCCGGATCTTTGCGAACCCGCTCTACAAGAAGATCCATCTCGTCTACAAGCTCTCTGCTCAGAGCATTGAGGGCTTCGGGCCGATCCACACTGAGAACCGCAATCGCTCCCTCTTGTTTTAATACTATCTGACCCATTCCAGCCTCCTATTTCTTCTCATATTCGTAGAATCCGGCTCCAGTCTTTCTTCCAAGCCTTCCCGAGTCAACCATCCGCTGAATCACCGGGCTCGGACGGAACCGGTCGCCATAGGCTTCAAAGAGGATCTGATCCACGCTCTGATTCAGATCGTGTCCGGTAATGTCCAGCAGCGCGCAGATTCCCATTGGATGCCCCAAACCGTATTTACAGATCTTATCAACGTCTTCCGGTGAACATACCCCCTCTTCAATCAGACGGCACGCCTCCAGATAAAAGCAGTGAAACAGGCGGTTGAGTCCAAAACCAACCACATCCTTTACTCTCACAGGCTCCTTTTCAATATGGGCCAGCAGCTCCGAAACCTTATCCGCGGTTTCCTCTTCTGTCAGAAGCCCCGGAATCACTTCCACCAGTTTCATAACGCTTGCCGGAGAATTGAAATGGGTGCCGATAAACCGTCCCTTTCGATTCTCTTCCACGGCTGCCGCCAGCTTTGTAATGGAAATACTGGATGTATTGCTGGCGAAAATGGTACTTTCTTTACAGATTCCATCTAGCTGACGGAAGATCCCCTGTTTAATCTCCAGGTTTTCTAAAACCGCCTCCACAATAAGGTCACAATCTGCCATAGCCTTTAAATCCGCGGTAGGCGTTACGCGTCCCAGGATTTCCTCTTTTTCTTCTTCTGTGATCTTCCCTTTCTTTACATTCTTATCCAGTACCGTTTTTTGTTTTTCTTTTCCTTTCTCCGCGATTTCCAGAGACGTATCGCTCAGAATGGTTTCCATACCCGCTCTGGCAAAACAGAGGGCGATTTCCGCGCCCATCATTCCCGCGCCTACAACTCCTATTTTCTGAATCATGTTTCTCACGCCTTTCCTATCTCAGATTCTCAATTAAAGTGGATATGCCCAGCCCGCCTCCGCAGCAGGAGGAGAACATGCCGTATTTCCCGCCCCGCCGCTCGAGTTCCTTCATGGTAAAAATACATACCCTCGCTCCCGACGCTCCATTGGGATGGCCGAAAGCAATGGCTCCTCCGTTGGGATTCCAGTTTTCCATATCGATTTTCTTTCCGGTCATGTTCTCCATCTGCCGAATTACACTCAGGTTCTGGGCGGCAAAGGCTTCGTTGCACTCATATACATCGATATCATCCAGACTAAGTCCTTCTCTCTTCAAGATTTTACAATTGGAATAGGCGGGGCCAATTCCCATCAGCTTCGGATCCACGCCCACATCCAGGCCGGTGATCCATTTGGCCATAGGCCGATATCCCAGTTCTTCCGCCTTTTCCCGACTCATCATCAGTACGAAGGCCGCACCGTCGTTTCTTCCGGAGGCATTTCCCGCGGTAGTCACGCCGCCTTCCATTACCGGACGCAGTTTTGCCAGGCCTTCCATATTTGTATTTTTTCTTGGATGCTCATCCGCATCAACTATAACGGTCTCGCCCTTTCTGGAATATTTCACTTCCACAGGAAGAATCTCTTCTTTAAAATATCCCTTTTCAATAGCCGCGGCCGCTCTTGTCTGGGAGCGCAGCGCAAATTCGTCACATGCCTCCCTTGTAATCCCCCACTTTTCCGCCATAAGATCGGAAATCTCTATCATAGAAAGATCGTCTTCGTCAGTGGGCGCCAACCGCAAAGGCGCTGCTGACGGCGCAATCCCTTTGTACGGCTCCACTGCTGTGGAATATTTGTAATAGGTCTGACTGTGGGCTTCCGCGCCGCCGCAGACCGCTGTGTCGATGAGCCCCGCCTGAATCTGCAGGGCCGCGTTGTTGATACAGGCAATGGAAGATCCGCACTGCATTTCGATAAAGGTCGCGGAAGTCTCATAAGGGAGCCCCGCCAGCAAGCTGGCGTATCTGGCAAAATTGTGGGTATTCAGATCGCCGGAAGCGCTTCCGGCAAATACCGCGTCCACATTGCCCCGTTCCAGAATCCCTGTTTTTTCACAAAGTCCTTTTATCGTCATTCCCGCAAGCTGGACAGGGGTATAGGGGCGCAGAGCCCCTCCCATCCGTCCGAAGGCGGTCCGCATTCCATCTATTATTACAACTTCTCTCGCCATTTCATCGCCTCCATTATACTTCGTCCCACTGAGCAATCAGTTCCGGTATTACCTTTTTCAGATCTCCGCAGATAGCGTAATCGGCCAGCTGCATCATAGGAGCGTCCGGATCTTTGTTGATGGCTACAATGATGTCTGAGGTCTGCATACCCGCTAAATGCTGGATTGCTCCGGAAATACCGCAGGCAAAATAGATCTTCGGCTTTACGGTTGTTCCGGTCTGCCCCACCTGATGGCTGGCGTCGATCCACCCGGAATCTACAGCCGCGCGGGATGCTCCCACAACGCCTCCTACTTTATCCGCAAATTCCCGGATTAATTTAAATCCGTCAGCGTCGCCTAATCCTCTTCCACCGGAGCATATAATCTGCGCGTCTGTAAGAGAAACAAGCTCCTTCGCTTCTTTCACTACATCCATCACTTCTACATGGATCTCTTCTTCCGTCAGGGCGCATTCCAGTTTTATCAGTTCTCCCTTTCTTGCGCTGTCTTTTTCTCTCTTTTCCATAACCCCCGGCCTTACGGTCGCCATCTGCGGTCTGGTATTCGGCGTAACGATAGTCGCCATCAGGTTTCCCCCGAAGGCGGGTCTGGTCTGCTTTAGACCCTTATTTCCGTCTTCCGCGTCCAGTCCCGCGGTACTTGCGGTCGTATAGGTTTGCAGATAATGGATATAATTTCCCGTATTAATATCAAGCCGCGTACAATCCGCTGTCAGCCCGGTATCCAGCCTTGCCGCGATTCGCGGCGCCAAATCCCTTCCAATATGCGTGGCTCCGAAAATGACAATCTCCGGCTTTTGCTCGCGAATTGCCTCTGTAATCACTTTCGTATATCCGTCTGTCGTGTAATGGGCCAGCAGCGGATTACGAATCTGGTACACCCGGTCGGCTCCGTAAGCGTAGAGTTCCTCCACCAGATGGTCGGTTTCATTTCCCACCAGAAGCGCGCATACCTTCGTATCTCCGCCGATCTCCCTTGACAGACGATAACCTTCTCCAATCAGTTCCAGCGCGACATTCATCAGTTTTCCATCCCGCTGTTCGGTATATACCCATACGTTTTTGTAATCGGAAAAATCCGCCATTTTTTCTTCCTCCTTGCTGTTAAATGATGTGTTTCTTTCTCAAATCTTCCAGTAAATTCGCCGCCTGTTCCTTTGGCGTATCTCCCTCTACGGTTATCCCTTTTCCCTTCGGCTTTGGCGTAAAGGAGCGGAACACATTGGTAGGAGAAGCTTTCAGCCCTACTGTTTCCTTATCCACACCGATGTCGTCCGCGCTCCACACCTTGATATCCGCTTTAGCGGCTTTTAAAATTCCCGGAACAGACATGTATCTTGGGGTATTCAGTTCTTTAATAGCTGTAAGAACACATGGAAGCTTGACTCTGAGCTTCTCATAACCGTCTTCCAACGCTCGTTTTACCACTACGCTTCCGTCTTTTTCCAGTGAGAACTCCTTTACATAAGTTACCTGCGGAACCTGTAATTTTTCCGCAATCTGAGGTCCAACCTGGGCAGTGTCGCCATCAATCGCCTGCCGTCCGGCAAAAATCAGATCATACGCTCCTATTTTGCGGATTCCCGCTGCCAGGGCATTGGACGTGGCCCAGGTGTCGGATCCTCCCAAAGCTCGATCGGAAAGCAGGATCGCTTCGTCAGCGCCCATTGCCAGACATTCCTGGAGCATTTCCTTCGCCTGAGGAGGCCCCATTGTAATAACGATGACTTCCGTATCCGGTATCTCGTCCTTGATCTGCAGCGCCTGTTCCAGCGCGTTGGCGTCATCATTATTTAAGATGCTGGGCACACCGTCGCGGACCAGAGTTCCGGTCTCCGGATTAATTGTAATTTCATTGGTATCTGGTACCTGTTTCGCGCATACTATGATTCTCATTTCTGTTTCCTCTCCTATTTAAAAATGTCTCCTGAAATAACCATCTTCATAACTTCCGAGGTTCCTTCGTAAATCTCCGTGATTTTCTGATCCCGGTACATCCGTTCTACCGGATAATCCTTGATATATCCGTAGCCGCCATGGAACTGTACCGCTTTATCCACTACATAAGAAGCCACTTCCGAGCATTTGAGCTTGGCCTGGGCCGCCTCTACCGTACTGGAAAGCCCCCGGTCTCTGCGATTTGCCGCATTGTACAGTACAAACCGAGCCGCGTCGATCTCCGTCTTCATATTTGCCATTTCAAAGGCAAGAGCCTGGAATTTATTAAGACTTCTCCCGAACTGCTTTCTCTGTTTCATATAGTCTACGGTCTGGTCAAAAGCTCCCTGGGCAAGTCCCAGCGCCTGAGCGGCAATCCCCAGACGGCCTACATCCAATGAGGACATGGCAACCTTAAACCCTTTGCCAAGAGGTCCCAGAAGATTTTCTTTTGGTACAACGCAGTCTTCAAAGACCAGTTCCGCCGCGATAGAACCGCGGATTCCCATTTTGTTTTCCTTTTTTCCTCTGGAAAATCCCGGCATTCCCTTTTCTACGATAAAAGAGCTGATGCCTTTGTTTCCCTTGCTTTTATCGGTCATGGCCATTACGACATAGACATCGGCGATCCCGCCGCCGGAAATAAAAATTTTACTTCCGTTGAGCAGCCAGTGATCCCCCATATCTTTGGCAGTTGTCTGCTGCATCGCCGCGTCGGTTCCCGCATTGGGCTCGGTCAGCCCGAAGGCGCCCAGATGTTCGCCGGATAACAGCTTTGGAAGGTACTTTCTCTTTTGTTCCTCGGTTCCGTAGGTGAAAATCGGCCAGCAGCACAGCGCGTTATGGGTCTGGACGATAACGCCGTGGGAAGCGCACACCTTAGAAATCTCCTCGACCGCCATAATATAAGTCAGATAATCCGCCCCGGCGCCTCCGTATTCAGCCGGAAACGGCATCCCCATCACTCCTAGTTTCCCAAGCTTCGCTACGGTTTCATAAGGATAGGCCGCTTCCGCATCCATCTCCTCGGCAATCGGTTCGATTTCGGTTTCGGCAAATTCCTTCAGCATCTTTTTTACCATTTCCTGTTCTCTTGAATAACTGAATTCCATCTGTATTCCTCCTCACATTTATCCATATTCTTATTTCTTATCTACCCGATCAAAATAATTGACAACTAAATATATTTCAAAAATTATGCCAATTTTATAAAAATTGCATTAATCTTTAGAATCCTTGAATTCCAACACGTTTCGCAGATCTCTGCTTCCCCGGAGCTTTGATTTTTTTGATGCATAAATTATATTGATGTTTCTGCGCATCACTTTCAGGCAATAAAAAATCCGCGCTGCCGAATCCTCTTCGGTACGCGGATTTTCATACAGATAATACAGAGCAGGCGGAAAACAGCGGAGAGTTCTTCTAAAGTCCATATTTCTGAAGCTTTCGAACCACAGTCGATTGGTTTACCTTTAGTTTTTCCGCAATCGCTCTGGTCGTACTGCAGCTTTCCTTTGTTTTTTGAAAAATCAACTTTTCCAGAGCTTCCGTCGCCTCGCTGAGAGACATATCTTCACTGTTCTCCATAACAGTATCGATCATTTTTTGCATTGGATTTTTCATCTTCTGCGTTACCCAGGGAAGATCCTCGGTCTGCAGATAATCGTTGTTACTTACAATCACCATGTTCTCGATCACGTTTTTCAGCTGACGCACATTTCCGACCCATGGGTATTTTTTTAATTCTTCCATTACTTCATAGGTCAGCAATTTCTGTTGGTTGTACATTTTATTATATTTATGTAAAAACAGGGACGCCAGAGGAATAATATCATCCACTCGTTTTCGCAAAGCAGGCACTTCGATCTGCACTACATTCAATCGGTAATACAGATCCTCACGAAAGGTCCCTTCTTCCACCATCCTGGCCAGATCCCGATTCGTCGCCGCGATGATTCTTACATCAACCGTCTTTGTCTCCAGAGCTCCTACGCGGCGAACCTCTTTGTTTTCGAGGAAGCGCAGCAGCTTTACCTGAAAATCCAAAGGCGTTTCCCCAATCTCATCGAGAAAGACGGTCCCACCGTCAGCCGCTTCCAAAAGACCTTCTTTTCCACTCTGCATCGCACCTGTAAAGGCTCCCTTTTCATATCCGAACAATTCCGACTCCAGCAGATTCGATGGAATCGCGCCGCAGTTCAGCGTAATAAAGGGAGCCTCATTCCTCAGGCTATTACTGTGAATAAATTTTGCCATTTCTTCTTTTCCGACTCCCGATTCTCCCAAGATCAGAACGGTAGCGTGAAAGTTAGCGACTTTTTCGGCCAGTGTCAGCACATCCTGCATTTCTCTGCTTACCGCGAGAATTGTGTTTTTTCCTTCCTTTTCATCATTTCCCGCATGGTCGGAAAAACTTTCTAAATACTGCTTTCCCATTTCTCTGGATTGCTGCAGCTCTTCGGTTAGTTCATAAATCTCTGTGATGTCTCTGGCATTAATAACGATTTTTTTAATATCCCCTGGTATATTGTAATTGACTCATTTAGCAAGTCATCTACAAGATACACTGGTATATTGTAATTGACTCATTTAGCAAGTCATCTACAAGATACACTTTCCTTTCTATCAACCTTCTTC
>NZ_JACRYT010000027.1 GCF_014333425.1 Zhenpiania hominis
AAACTGACGAAGCAGAGGATATACATAAAGAACCGAGGAAAGATAGAAGCGAGGGATTTCAAGGACAAAGACAGAGGAAAAGGCAGCTATGGTGAATATGCAGAACGGATCATAGAGGAGGCCTGCGAGGGAGCGATTGATTTCAGCATATTTGAGAGGAGAGAGCCTGTTTTCGATGGAAGCAGCGGAACCCAGACACTGATCAGAAGCCTTAGCATGAACAGAGGCATACCGCTAAGCTAGATGATAATCATTTTGGATCTGTCAACCAAAAACTCCACAACAACTTGACACCGCCATATGCCATGGAGGCATTGACACCGCAACCACCCCACACGGTGGAGGGATGCGAGGGCAAGAGCTGCGCCATTGAAGGCTGCGCATGCGAATGCCATGCCACCGCCGAGTCGGCGGAGGAGCGACTGAGCGAGGAGGAGATCCTCTACCAGCTGCAAAACGGCGGTATGACCCTCATGGCGCTGGAGGAAAACGGCGTGCACCTGAGGTCAGTGGTGCAGGACGCGAAGATCGACCTGAAATATTTCAACTTTGTCAGCGTGGGAAGCTCTTACACGGGGTTGAACGAGGACATGGTCGAACACATGAAAACGTTTAACAAAGACCAAAACTCGGCATATGTCAATCCCGGTGCGCTGGCGGATGTCCTGCCGGACACCCTGCAGAAGGATGGGGTAACAATCGCCTATAAGGGTTCCTACGTGCTCGACACGGCGGGGAGACGAACGCAGATCTACTTCGTAGGCGAGCTTGCGGTTGACGGAAAAACCTACATCTACTACGTGACGGACAAGGAGCACGGCGACAGGACGGCCTATTCCATCCTGCGCGAGGGGCAGAAAATCCTTGTCGAGTATGAGAAGGTAAGCGAGCACAAAATCACCTATCAGTTCAAGGATGCGACAACCAACAAGGCCACCGACGATGGCCCCGGCGGCAAGACGCTGGACGACGTCTTCGGCGCGGATCGCGTGCAGTGGATTGACAGCAACCAGCACGCGGAGATGAGCGTCGAAGTGCCTCGCGGCTATGAGTGCGTCATCGCCACGTATGACGACGTCAACAAAGACGACGTTGTGAATGACGGGGATGCGCAGCGCTGGACTAAGACCCTCGGCGCGATGCAGAAGTTTCAGTACAGCGGGACACAGAACGGCGAACCAAACAACGGTAGCTGGAACGCCGATCAGAAGCCCATAAACCTTACCAACGACGTGGAGGCCACGGAGTACACGCTTACCCAATCCGCCGAAAATATTATAGGCGACGTCATCGTCGTGTGTAGCTGGAAGAAGATTGACACGTTCAGCTTCGACGCCTGGGAGTGGTATCATCAGGTGTTTGCGTACAACCGCATACGGCCTGTTGATGCAAATGGAAGCGATGTAAACGACAACCCGCACAATGAAGCGGGCTACAAAGACACGTTTGACTACAACGAAAACGGCGCGACCTACGCCTGGTACTTCCGCGGCAGAACGGTTAGCAGTACCACCTGGGAGCTTGACCAGCTGGAAATCAACAAGACGGCCATCGACGTGCCTATGACGTCGCTGACGAACCCGCTGCCTGAAAATGAAGCTGATCTACCGAGCGAAACCACTGTCCTGCCTACGGGTACGGTGGTCACGGTCACGATAACCGGCTGGGGCGGGACGAACGGCACCAACGCTTATCGAAACTACAAAATAGAGGTCAGCAACTGCTTTGAGGACATCACAATAACTGGCGGCAACATGGTCGGCCACAAGCACGTGGAGATGGCCATGAACAGGCTCTCCGGCGTGGCGGAGCCGCAGTATTACTTACAGGGGAACCAGAGCAGCGGCTACGGGCATTGGGCCGACCTCCACCAGAACACCCTTGCCCAGCGGCGCAACAGCACCGACCCGAACGCCTACACCAACCCCTTCCGCTGGAAACGGGAGGACGGCTATTACCCGAAGGCCAATGTCACCCTGACCAACAAAAACGGCAAATTGATTCAGAAAAACGACACAATGGGAAACGTTGAAGGCGTCGGGGACAATGCCATTGAGTACCTCGTGCTGAAAAGCCAGCAGGAGCTGGAACAACAAACAGTGTCCGGGCAAAGCCTGTGGATGCGGTTGGGATTTGACAATGGAGAGGCCGTTGAAACCTTCGGCGGCGCGCCCGCTAACCGTCAGAGTGCTGGCTACCTCCGTGAAACTGTCGACCCGTTCAAGGTCGTTTCCTACGAAGAATGGACAGCCAGCTGGGACGGCTACTACTACTTCCGCATGACGCAGTCACTGAACAACTGGATGAACAGTGACAGCCCTAACGGCGTGGTGCTGCTGTCCATCGAGGGCGTGCCGCTACCGGGCGCGATTGACTACGTGAACGGCGCGGACGAGAGCGAGACGGAGGCCCCCATTGCGGAGAACATCAAGAACATGCCGACGCTCGACATCGGTGGCGACGGCGGCTACAACTGCGAGGAGCACAGCAATGTGGTGCTGCCCAGCAAGATGCCCGTTGACACAACCAGCCAGTTCGTGTTCTCCCACTGGGAGGTGCTGGCGGTTGAGTACGACAATGAGGCCACCAAGACAGGCAAGGTTTCGGACGAGGCGTTTATCCCGGAGGGCAAAACAGACCCCATCACGTACCAGACCTCGGCGCAGGTGGAGCTGACCTCGGCCTATGATAGCGAGATGTCCGGCGCGTTCCTCTGGCAGGACGCCGAGGCGCTCGGGCTGACGGAGAATCAGGGCAGCGGCCGCTATGTAATCACCCTCCGCGCCGTGTGGATTGACCGCAGCGAGGTGGCCGCCATCAATTACGAGGTGCGCTTCTATGTGGACGGCGTTTTGGAAAGCACCCACCGCCACGCCGTCCCCGAGGGCGCAACCGTCGTTACCGACCTGTACCTGGACTACAGCAACAAGGACGCGGGCTTCTCTCAGGGCATCCAGAATGTGCTGGACGGCAAAGGCACCAACAGCAGCAAAAAATACACCGGCAAATACATCCTCAGCGACGACACCACAGACATGATTGAAAGCGTCACCAGAGAAAACTATGTCGCCAACATCTACCTTGTCCGCGTGGATATGGATGTGAGCGTGCAGAAGCATTGGGATGGCAAGCCCGACCACGACAGGCCGTCCACGGTGGCGGTTGTGCTGCAAAGGCAGATCGTGGGCGAGGATGAGGAAAAATGGGAGTCCTTTGCCGTTACAACCCCGGCAGTCGAGGGCGGCGCGACGACGAACGAGAACGGCTACTTCAATCTGACCGTGAACAGTACCAACGACGCGGACAGCGAGATCAAAACCTTCAAATCCCTGCCGCGCTATGTCTACGATGCAAACACCGGGAAGTACGACCTGTCGAAGCAGTATCGCTACCGCACGCTGGAGCTTGACCCGAACACGATCAATGTGGATACATTGGAGGTGACAGGGCCTGGCGGCACAGTTCGTCAGCTTGGAACGGGATATCGTTGGACGGCAACATGCAGCTCGAAATGTACCTACCTCGCTTCTTACGTGGCGAATTATGATGAGAATAACAATCGGAAGATCGACATCACAAACACCTATGTGGGTAGCAACGTTTCTACGCTCGTTATAAACAAAGCGGTGGACGGCACTACCAATCGGGACGCCTATTTTGAGTTCGAGGTAATATTTAGCGGCTCGGTTGACGGGAAGAATGTGAGTGTGGGCGAGACGCTCAACTATGGCGTAGATTTCACGGTTACGGAAGCTAAAGATGGGGCTCTTGGGTCGACAGAGGTTACCGCAACGGCTACACTAAAGCTCAAGGCGGGCGAGGCGGCATTTGTCGTCGGTCTGCCAACGTGGGCGACCGTGAGCATTGAAGAGAAGCTCACAGACGAGGAAAAACAGTACTATACAACGACTATAGGACTGGACGAGGGCGAAGATGCCGTAGACGGGAACAGTCCGTTTTCACAGGTTGCGGGTGAACCGCTGAAGGTGGCAACGCAGGGAGATGATGCTATGCCGCCCATGGGCCTTTACACCGTCACCTACCACAACCACCGGGCAGAAGCCAACCCCATTACGGTAAAAAAAGAAGTCACCGGCAACATGGGCGATGTGGACAAGTCCTGGCAGTTTGAGATTACGCTGAACGAGCAGTATACCCAGAGCTTTGGCGGCATCTCCTTTAACCCGACCACAGACGGGACAGGCTCAGTCGGCTACTTCAGCATCAAGTCGGGCACAGAGAACGCAAAAGTCATCAACGGCCTGCCCGACGGCATCGGCTACACTATCCGCGAAACCGAGGCGAACACCAACGGGTATGATACCTCCTACTCCAAGACGGTGACTCAGACGCACTAAAAGGGACAAGATGGTGCCGTTACGAAGCTGGAACCGCCGCAGGCAACGAACTTGGGTTCTTCCGGCAGCGGCGGCAGCGTCTCCGGCATGGCCACGCTGGAGTACACGGACGAGCTCACCTTCACCAATACAAAAAATGTGCTCATTGATAACGGCATTGTTCTGGACAGCCTGCCGTATATCGCCATTCTTGCGGTGGTGATTGGCGTGGTGGTCTGGATGATCATCCGGCGCCGGCGGCGTGATGACTGAATGGGGTGATGGAATACTATGAAAATAAATGGAAACAGCAGACCCCCGGAAAGAGCCTATTCGGCAAGGCATAGCAAAGATCGGGTAAGGGACGGCCCCCAGGAGCCGCACAAAGCGGCAGATACTTCCCCCTCCCCGTGGCGGGCCGTCGCAGCGTATCTTGGGAAGCTCCGCTTTAAGCGCCGGGTCTTCGGCGGCGTGGACGAGGCGGACGTGTGGCGGAAGATAGAAAAGCTCAACGGGCTGTATGAGGAGGCGCTCCGGGCCGAGCGGATCCGGTACGACGCACTGCTTGCCGAGCAGCGGCGGCAAACAGCCCGCGGCGAAGGATGGACAGGCGATGAGTAGGCAGAAGGAACGAAAGCGCCTGCCTACCCCGGCGGAGGTAATCGCACGGCGCCGGGATGCCATCGCCCTGCGGCGAGGGTATTGGAGCCTGCTGTGGCGGATCATCGTCATCGCTGCTGTGTGTTGGCTGATGTTTACCCAGGTGTTCCTGCTGACCCAGGCGCAGGGCAACGGCATGTTCCCCGCCGTGAAGGACGGCGACCTGGTAATCGCCTTCCGGCTGCAGGGGGACTACGCCAAGGACGATGTGGTGGTCTACACCGTGGACGGCCAGCGCCGCGTCGGGCGCGTCGTTGCACGGGAAACGGATGTGATCACGCTGGACGACAGCGGAACGCTGCTGGTCAACGGCACCGTCCAAAGCGGCGAGATCCTCTACCCCAGCTACGCAAAGGAGGGGATTACCTATCCCTATACCGTTCCGGAGGGTCATGTGTTCATCCTGGGCGACTACCGGACCCAAACAGAGGACAGCCGGGATCACGGCCCGATCCCCATGGAGGATGTGGAGGCCAAGGTCATCACCATTCTCCGCAGACAGGGCATATAACCCGCAGAGTAAATGAAGCTGGATTGCCGAACCCGCAAGGGCGCAATCCATGAAATATTAGGAGGAAAACCACTATGAAAAAATTTCTATCGGTGCTGCTCGTCCTGGTTCTGACGTTAAGCATGGGCACCGTGGCGTTTGCGGCGGGTGAGACTGACATGAGTCAGGTGGAAATCACCATTAAGTATACGGCCACAAACATGAACACCATTTCCCCGGAGGAGACGTTGCAGTTTACCGCTACCAATAACGGCGTGACGGACGGCAAGGGAAACACAGTCAACACTACGCAGCCGAGCCTTACCATTCCTGCTGTGCAACTGACTCAAGGTCTGGCAGGGAATGGCACTGGGGGAGAAGCAAAGCTAACCATCACGCTGCCGAGTGTTGGTACTGGTGGTTTTGAAACCGTTGGCGTGTATGAATATACCATTACGCCTACTGCCGGCACATCCGGCGGTGTGGCCTATCACACGAATAACATCAAGCTCTACGTGACCGTCATGCAAGGCGATAACGATCAGCTGCGCATTGCCGCCGTCCACGCCGAGCAGAACGGCGGCTACAATGCACCCGGAACCGATGGCAAAACTGATGAAATCGACATGACCTACTCCGCCGGCCAACTGAAGGTGACCAAGACGGTCACCGGCAACATGGGCGACAGAGACAAGTACTTCAAAGTGGCCGTCACCCTGACCGGTGAGCAGAACAAAAACTACGCCCAAAACTACACGGTAACCGGTGGCTCGAAGATTGAGAACGGAACAAACGATTGTACCGCATCCACTATCACCGTAGGCAAGGCCACGGCCTTCTATCTGAAGAACGGCGAGACCATCATCATTGAGAACCTGCCCTACGGCGTAACCTATACGGTTGAGGAAGACGGTACCTACATGACGAGCGAGGGCTACGATGCGCCTGTGTATACATACTCGGATAGTGGTGAAACAAAGAGTATGAGCGAGGCGGAGGAAACCGTCACCATCACCAACAACAAGGGGATGAATGTTGACACGGGCATCGGACTGGACAACCTGCCCTACATCATGATGCTTGCCTTCGTGGGCGTGGGCCTGGCGGTGTTCTTTGTGAAAAAGCGCTCTTCCCGCGAAAACTAAGAAGGGCGATACCATACGATAAACGATAGACCGCTGCTGCTGAGGGCGGAAAACCGCCCTCAGCAATAACGGCGGATCCCCGGACGGAAAGGAGGGCAGCCGGAGAATGGATGAAAAAACAATACGACATCGGATTTTGAAGGCTGCCAATTCTGTCATTGCCTTTTTGGTTGTGGTAGCCCTGTGCGTCTGCGGTGCTTATTCCGTATACACTCTGTGGGACAACAATCGGATCTATACAGCCGCCGAGGATGTGCCGGACGGCTCCACCTTTGCTGAGCTTTTGGCCATCAACCCGGATGTGTGTGCCTGGATCACGGTGGACAACACGAAAATCGACTACCCCGTTTTGCAGGGGGAAACCAACCTGACCTATATCAACACGGATGTGTACGGGAACTTTGCGCTGGCGGGGAGCATTTATCTGGACTCCCGCAACACCCCGGATTTCTCCGACCCCTATTCGCTGCTGTACGGCCACCACATGGAAGGCGGCGGCATGTTCGGAGACCTGGATCTGTTTAAGGATAAGGCGTTCTTTGAGGAGAACAGGACGGGAACGCTGCTTGTGCCCGGCAAGGGCTATGATCTTGAAATTTTTGCCTGTTTGCTGGTGAGTGCGTCAGAGGACAATATCTTCGAGCCTGACCGGTGGCGGACTGATATAGATGGTCTGCTGGATTATGCGGAGGAAACGGCCATGTATGTCCGGCAGGAAACGGTAGAGGAGCTGCGCAATTCACAAGCGCCGCTGGTGCTGGCGCTGAGCACCTGCTCGTCTGAATTTACCGATGCAAGAACGATCGTGCTGGCGGCAATGCAGCCCCGCATGGCGGCGGAATAGGAGGAATGCGGAACATGAAAAAGAAAGGATACAGGGCCTTCCTTGCAGGCGTGCTGCTGGCGGTGTTGACCGTGGTAGGGCTTCCTGTGACGGCGCTGGCGGCGGAGCCGCTACGAGTGGAGCTGCCGTCTGTGGAAGTAAAGCTGGAGGGAACCGCCCCGTCGCCGACAGAGGAATATCAAATCGTGCTGGAAGCGGACAAGATCTCCTATCCCATGCCGGAGGGCAGTGCAGATGGGAAATATACCCTGACCATCACAGGGAGTGAAACGGCAAGCTTTCCCGACATTTCCTATTCGGAGCTCGGCGTTTATAGCTATACCATTTATCAGGTCAAGGGCAGCAACAGCCAGTGTACCTATGACGAGACGGTCTATACTATGAAGGTGTATATTACGAACGAGGGTGTGGAGCGCGTGGTTAGGGTGAAAGATTCTGACGATCCGGACGCAAAGAATATGGAGGTCGTGTTCACAAACAAGTATCCGACTGCGACAGACGACCTGGACGACCCGATGCCCCGCCGGGATCGACTGACGATCCGGAAACGCCAACACCGTCGACCGATCCGGATAATCCCAACGATCCGGACGGACCGCAGACTGGTGACAGTTCCCATCTATGGCTCTATATCTGCCTGGGCGCCGTCAGCCTGATCGTCCTCGTGGCGCTGAGCCTCACGAAGCAGCGCAAATCAGATGAATAAAAACGTATTTTGCGTCCGGCCACACAAAGTGAGAGCTTCTTGTGGCCGGGCGTTTTTATTTAATAGGAAATATCGATTATAAATAGGGAAATGAAAAAAGCACCATATAAGGTGCAGTGGGAGAGGAAATGCATAGGAAATAGAGACTGTAACAGCCTCAGGAAAGTAACTTATTCATTTAAGAAGTAATCCATATCCAGAATATCTTCATCAGACATTCGTGCTATCTCTTTAGAAGAGTAGCCAACCGGTGGATTCTTGATGTATTTGTCCCTTGCTTTTTGTGCATATTCCGATTCCGTCATGGCAACGCCATTCACAACATAGGTAACGATCGATGTATGTTTGTCTTCCTTGTACCCATCATCAAAAAAAGTCATGTCATACCTCCTGCAAGTCTAAAGACAGCCCTGACGCTAAAAATATTTTTCGCAAAAGAAACACAAAAAAACCTCCCAATCCAGGGAAGTTGTGAGAAAATAGAATGGAACAGAAACCATTTTTTCGCAACAACCAAAAAGGAAGGAGGTTTTTTCCATGAAAGGACAAAGGAATCATACCAGAAAAGAGACCAGAGACAACCTGAAGCAATGCAGCCTTGCCCTGGAACTGGCTCGTATCCTCAAACATTTTTTCCCGGACTTGCTTCTCTGCTTCGGCAACTGCCCGATCCCAGACACCAAAGCTATATCACCTATCCGGCCCCGGTGCTTCTAATGACACGAATCCTTTCTTCTCTATGCTACATCAGCAGCATGCGGAAAACAAGTGAAGAATTTAATTCGGAGCAAATGATTGCAAATATCTGGACGCTTTGCGGAGAAGCAGATGCCGGAAACGAGCTTCCATACTGGGAAACGATGAATCGATACTTAAAACGTCTGAAACCGGCCTGTTTGCAGAAGGTACAAACCCAATTAGTCCGTCATTTACTGAGAAGCCGCGCCTTTGAAGCGGCAAGAGTTCGCGGGAGATACTGGCAAATTCTAATTGATGGAACCCAGTTGTACCGGAGCCGGAATTCCTTGGATGAAAGGAGCCTGTACTGTATTCATAACAAAGGAACCGCCAACGAATACCGAGAAAACTACTATTATGTCCTGGAGGCGAAATTGGTCCTTCATTCCGGGATGATCGTCAGCCTTCTGAGCGAGTTTGTAGAAAACGAAGAAGGGGGAGAAGCGGAGAAACAGGATTGCGAACGAAAGGCTTGTTGGAGATTGATGGAGCGGCTGAAAGAGGAGTTCCCGAGACTGCCCATCTGTCTGAGCGCGGACAGTTTGTATGCATGTAAAGGATGGTTTCAGCGGTGTGAGCAATCCCACTGGAAATACATCCTACGGTTCAAAGAAGGGAGCATTCCCAGCATTGGAGAAGAATACCAGAGCCTGAAGGGCTGCCAGAAGAATCGGAGAGAAAACAAGGAAGATGGCTGGTGGTATGATTTTGTAACGGGAGTGGAGTATGAAGGGAACAAACTGCAAGTGCTGGAATATGAGCCAAAGAGGGCGAGCAAGGAGGCGCCTGCCTTTCTGTTTCTGACAAATCTGCCGCTGCAGCATACGAATGCACAAGAGACGGCAGAGCTGGGCAGAAGAAGATGGAAGATGGAAAACGAAGGATTTAACACGCAAAAGCGGCAAGGATACAATCTGGAGCATCCCTACAGCAAAGACTATGAGGCACTCAAGAACCATTACTATCTGATTCAAATCGGGCATATGATTGCCTCCTGGATTTTCCCCTGATACTCCTGAAATACCGTTTCCGTCAGTTCCAGTTCCAAAAATTCCGGCGAAGCGTCATGTTTTTTCTGCACTTCCACAAAAGGCGGCAGAAATTCCGGGTCCTCCAAATGAACCCGGGAAAGATTTACGGAAATCCGGAGAAGCGTCAGCCCGTCGTCCAGACACTTTTTCACGAGAATACAGACCTGTTCAAACATATAGAGATCCAGCTTCCGAATAAAACCTGTCCGCTCAAACAACGGAATGAAGCGATCCGGCGAGATCAGCCCCATATCCTTATCCTGCCAGCGAACCAGAGCCTCCGCCCCGCAGACTTTGCCGCTGGAAATATCCACCTTGGGCTGCAAATACAGTTTGAAATCTTGATTTTTCAGCGCCTCCTGCATTTTGTTCCGAAGAACGTTTTCCTCGCGCAGACGAAGCCGCTCGCCGTCCTCGTAAAAGCTACAGGAGTAGAGCATATGTTTCCTGTCGCCTTTTGCCTTTTTTCGGGCAAGGTTCGCCCTGTCTCTGATATAGACGATCGGCAGGTCGGTATCGGTAATTCGGTATACCCCTACATGAAACATCAGCCATTGCTTTTCCGAAAGACTTTCGTTAAATTCGTTAATTTCCTTCACGATAAATTCCATTTGCTGTAAAAGCATTTCTTTCGGTATCGCGCGGCTCAAAACGTTAAAATCATCTGCGCTGAAACGAGTCAGCCGCTCGCCGTCTTCCATATGCCGGCGAATGGTATCATGAACATGCTTTAAAATACGGTTGCTGTTATCATACCCGTAACTGTCATTAAACACTTTGAAATTAATGATGTTGACTGAGATAAAGAGATAGTCCCCTTCCGCTCCGCTGCGAATCAGCCGTTCCGCTTCCTGATCAAAACGATATGGACTGTAACCGCCGGTAATCGGATCCGTCAGGAGCATACGCGTATTCCTGCGGTAGAAAAAAAGCAGAACAAGAATCAGAGAGGCAAAGCCCAAGATAATGACGCCGCCGAGAAAAAACGCCTTGTGCAGCAGAGGAGCGAAACCTCCGGTTATGGTCTCATTTGCCGCAACCATCCATACGCACAAATCCGTATCGCCCACACGCGTAAGGTGGGCGGTTCTTACAACCCCGTCCTGCGGGTAACGAAACCGAATCGAGCTGTTCCCGCCTGCAGCGGTGATTTCTTCGATTTCCTCTATGGTCGTCTTTCCCAGAATCTCCGCGTTCCAACGCAACGTATCAAACAGATTGTTGCTGTCTTCAAACCCCTCTCGTCTGTTGAACTGCGAAACGTACGCATTTTCGGTCATAAAGACTTTCGTTCCGTCCGACTTGATGACATTGAAAAAAACGTCGCCGCTGTAATAATATTCCTGCAAAAAAGGATCCGCCCATTGCTGCGAAGCGGGAGCCGCTAAAGCCCCGATAATTTTCCCGTCCTTTTCGCCGGAACGGATTGGAACCGCGAAAAGCGGCAGATTCTTCCGGGAGGAAGCGCTTTTCCTTCTTTTGGTTTTGACATCGATCACCGACTCTCCGGCGAGCGCTTTCATAACCCCTTTTTCTCCGGAAAAGTTGCGGGAAACGCCGTCGGAACAAATCGCCGTGCCGTCCGGGAAAACATACGCAAAAAACTGAAACTGAAGCAATTCCGCCCGCTTTTGCAGCTCCGCCTGATCCTGCAATTCCTCCTTTCCCTTTTCTCCCTCCGAGTCTGCCATAGCCGGCACGCTTTCCTGATCGCAGCTATGCGAAACCGATTCCAGGATCCGCAGCGAACGATCCAGTCTTTGTTCCAGCGCGTGCCCCACACTTTGGGATAACTCGGATATATAGCGATTTGTTTCGGAATCAATAGTCCGGCGCGTTTCATGCAGCCCCGCGATAATCGCTCCCACTACAAAACAGGTTCCCGCGATCAGAAGAGCGCAGACCAGAGGGATCAGAATCCTGTAAACTCTGTACGACACACCTCTGATGGCTCCTTTTTTCCCGCTCATGACTTGCCCTCCCTATTAAATCCGGCACACAAAAAATTCATTTTACAGTTCACTATATCACATCTGTTCCCAAAACACAAAGAATTTGTCGAAAAACCTCATATTTTGACCGAATAGCGGGAATCGGAAGCCCTCGCAGCCTCGGAGAAGCCGTCTCTTCGGAGCTGCCGCATGATCGGCCCCCCGGGATCTTTTTGTATTGGCGAAGGCTCCGGAATCTTTGCAGAAATTGCCTTGGCGGAAAATCGGCGCAGCCCCTTGCCCCTCCCCTTTTCCGAACAGTATCTTTGGAAAGCTCTGCCGGCGGCGCTCTCAAGCTACCGGCGAATACAGGCATTGAGCGGAAAATCCCGGCACCCCCGGACATACCGAACAAGTCAGGCAGTCGGGACAAAGCAGGCAGGACAGGCAGAGCGAACAAACCTGTCAATCCCGGGATGTGCCCCGGCAAATCGGAAAAACTGCGAAAGCCGCGCAAAGCGGGCATAGCGGAGAAATCCGCTGTTCCCGGATTTGCCGAACAAATCAGGCAAACCGAACACGTTACGCAAAACAGACAGGACAACCCCGACAAAGTGAACGGCGCAGAACCCGGGCATGCCGGGACGCGCCGCGCGGAAAACGCTATCTTACTTTTATTTTCCGCGCTTTGCTGTATGCGCCGTAAATTTTAGTCTTTCCAACCTGCTTGTAGGCTCTGACCTTGCAGTAATACGTCTTTTTCCGTTTCAGTTTTTTAAAGGTCTTTGCGGTCGTTTTGTTTTTCCGCACAAAGACTGTCTTCTTGCCTTTTTTGAATTTCTTATTCCGGGCAATCGTCACCTGGTAGCCGGTCGCCTTTTTATCCCGCTTCCATCTTACCTGAAGGGTGCGCGCCTTTTTGGAGACCGCCTTGCGTGAAATGGCTTTCTTCGGCTTTACTGTGAGCGTAATCTTTTTCACCGCTCCTTTGTATTTGGAGGTTGCCGCCGCCCGCACCGTGATCGTCGTCCTTCCGGGGCCTTTCAGCGTAACCCTCCCCGCCGCGCTGACCGTCGCAACCTTTTTATTCCCCGATTGATAGGTCAGCTTTGTTTTCCCTCTCGCGTTCAGATAAAAGGATTTGTTTCCGTAGGTCTTTGTATATGCCTTTGCGCCGGAGATGGTCTGCGCCATGGCGGCTGCTGCCGGGTTTCCCTTTCCTTTCGGCGGCGGAATCAGCCCTGTGAGATCCGGCTTTTCTCCCGGTTTCAGAGAAACGACCGTCATGCTTTTCCATGTGTCGGAATCATAACCGGAGGCGTTTTCCGGTCTGTAGATTTTCGGAACGTTCCTCCCGAAAGGATCGCCGCTGATCGTCGGCGCGTCTCCGTTTAGAACGATCACTTTCAGCTCATCTGCGTTCAGGAACAGTTCGTCCTCCATGTAGTGAAAGTTTTCCCCAAATTCCAGCCAGGTCAGACCGTCTCCGCTAATAAAGGAGTTGGAAATCCGTTCCACGTTTTTCATGGAAAGGGTGGATTCGGCGTAATCCATATCAAAAGACAGATGCCCCATCGTTCCCACATCGCCGATCGCCTTCGTCTTATTCAGGTCAACCGGGAACCCGTAACAACACGAGATTCGCAAAACGTTCAGAATTTCGTCCGGCAGGGTAAGACTGCTCATCATGCAGTAACGGAAGTAGTCGTCCCAGGAAACGATCGCCTTTGGCCAGCCGCTGACGGAGAGGATTTGGTTAAAGGCAAACGCCTGAGCCCCCATATAGGTCAACTGCGAGCCTTCCGGAAAGACAATCCGAAGCCCGCCCGATTCGGAGGAGGTCCACATGATTTCTTCAAAGGCATAATCCCCGATATAGGTCAGGCTCTTTGGAATCGTTATGGTAAGGGTTCCCGTTCCGATTGATCCGGAAAAGGGTCGTCTCCCCAGATAAACAAGCGACGGGGGCAGGTCGCCCGCATGGGAAGCAGAAAGCCCCGCTTCGTCGCCGATATAGGTAACGCTGTCCGGCACTTTCTGCGGGATTTTCTCAAACCCGGTCAGCGAATTGGGGCCGATATACAAAAGACCTGCCGGAAAAGACGCCAGATTCGGAGCATGGTATCCCAACTGGGATAAAATAACGTCGCCGTAAAAGGCTTCGCCCGCGATGCCCTTGGTGTCCGCTCTCAGACTTATGGTTTTGGGAAGTTTGCTCCGATCCGCCCATTTCTCATCGTCCTTTTCCATTTCAAAATTCCAGAGAAACGCTTTTCCAAGGTACAACGCCCCTTTCTTTTGCTTCGCCAGCCAGGGCGTGTCCTCGATGCTGTTTCGATGAACGATGTAGAGACTGTCCGGGAACGTAATATCTGCAAGCTCCGTGCAGCCTTCAAAGGCATACTCGCCGATTTCCTCCAATCCCTGCGGAAGAGAAATGGCAGGAAGCGTCTTGCACCAGTAGAACGCATTGTTTCCAATCCGCTTTAGACGGCTGTCGCCGCGAAACGTAACCTCGGTAAGATGGCCACATGAGGAAAACGCGTTGTCTCCGATTTCCGTTACGCTGGCGGGAAGAGAAACGGAAGTAACCCCGTACCCTCCATAGTAAAAGATTTCCTCCTCCACCCGCTGAACGCCGTCCGGAATCTCCACATGTCCGGACGTCTTCTCCCCGACAAAGTAACAGATCGTATCGTTAATAAAGATAAAGTCCTTTCCTTCCTCTCTTGCCCGGTTTACCTGCTCCTGTAGCCACGCGGTTCTCAGAAACGCGCCCTCTCCAATATCGGTAATCTCCCCGGGAAGGGAAAGGTTTTCCAGCCCGGAGTTAAAGAACGCCTTGTCTCCGATGCTTGTGACTGTAGAGGGGATATTGATCGTTTTCAGAGAGGCGCAGTTATAAAAGGCTCTGTCTCCGATGGTTTTGAGCCCCTCCGGAAGAACGACGGTTTCCAGTCCGCTGATGGAATAATCGTCCCGTACCGTTCCAAAAGCTCTCTCTCCGATATAAGTAACCGTGTCCGGCACCTCAATATAAGCCACCGGATTGTCGTTCCTCTGCTTCAAAGACATATCCGCGATCCCTACCACCGTATATCCGTCCAGCGTTTCCGGGATAATCAGCCGCTCGAGGCTTCCCTTGTAAGCGGTAATTTCAATCGTATTTTCCGTTACAAAGCGGTAGTCGAACTGCGCGCTGTCGTCCTGCCCGGAGTCCGTCGCCGCCGACGCTCCCGCAGGGAGCATGGTAAGCATCATGCAGAGCGCGATCAGAAGAGCCGCGCATTTTCGGGTTCTGTTCATACAAATACCTCCTGTTCTTGCGCAAATAGGATACCGCCGGTAAAAGGCAGTATCCTATTCGTCTAAGGGCTCTGTTTGAAAGAAAAATGGTTATTGTAATCTGAATACTTCGGCATCCGCGTATCTGCCGGAGAACAGAGACATGATATACACGCTTTTGCTCGTCTTCGATGTGGTAAACATCACGGTTGCGGCATATTCGTACCGGTTGTTGTCAAAATATTGGAAGTCCCCGCCAATCGCCGTGATATGGATATTCTTTGTTTGCCTTTTCGGCACGATCGAAGTATAGACATTCGTCCGTCCATAGGCGTCGGATAAGGACGCGGTGTAGTTCTTCACAATCTTCCCTGTCGCGCGGTCAATGACAAACAGCTTCGAGCAGGCGGGACCCGGCATAAAGTACATGCTGTTTCTCGGAGACGGATTCTTGATCGAGATTTTTACAACCTTGCTGCCCAGCCCGTTGGCGTGCATTACGATTTTTCCGCTCGCTTTGTAAATCCGTTTTACTGCGCTGAACTTGCCTTTTTTTCCGTTCTTTCTGACTGCGCGCACTTTGTAGTAGTTCAGCCCCTTCGCCTTTTTATCGTTGTAAGTTCTCTTCTTTGTCGTGGCGATTCTCTTGTACTTGCCCTTCAGCTTTGTGGCGCGGTACACCTGGTATTTGGCAGCCCGCTTCACTTTCTTCCATTTTACCACAACTCTGTTGTTGGACTGCTCAACCTTGAGTCCCTTTACCTTTCCGACGCTCGCGGCATCGGCTGTAATCGGAGTGGCAAACGCCACTGTCAACGCCAGCGTCAGCGCCAGAGCTACAGACATAATCTTTTTTGTCTTCATCTTTTCGCTCCTTTCATCTCCTTTGTTTTGTTTTTTAACGAACCTTTACTTTTTTTACAACACTGTAACTTCCATACGCTTTTGTTTTGCCGGATTTGTTGTAAGCTCTTACTTTTACATAATACGTTGTTCTCTTTTTCAGCCTGCTGATCGTCTTCCGGGTTGTCTTGTTTCTCGTAATCGTAACGTTTTTCTTGCCTTTGGTGAACTTTTTGTTTCTCGCGTAAGTGATCTGATAGCCTGCGGCCTTTCTGTCCCGTTTCCATCTTACCGTCATCTTGCGTTTTCCTTTTTTCACCTTTACGTTGGTTACGCGCTTCGGCTTTTTTACCGCCTTCGCTTTGCTGCCGCTTTTCTTTGCCGTATACTTGTAGAGCTGGCTGTGTCCGCTGACTGCGCTGTCGCCCCACCATACGCCCTCCGGATCGGCAATCGCCTGTACGCGGAAGGAGTACAGCCCGGTTCCGTGTTCTTCGATCAGATCCGTGAAATCGCATTGATTGGTTCCTTTTTTCGCATATCCCTCCGCCAGGGTGGAGATGGATTTTCCGTTTTTATAAAGGAACGCCACGCACCACATTTCCGAACCGGCGGAGGCTCCGGTTGACCAGGTTGCCACAGCTTTTCCTCCCGTCAGCTTCCACTTGAGATTGGTCGGAGTGGAAAGCTGCTGCGCCGAATAGGCGAAGGACGATGCCGGTATGGCGAGCAGTCCCATACAGATTGCCAGAAGAATGGCAATGCCTTTTTTTCTCATATCGCGCTTTTCCTTTCTCTTCATTTTATGCTCTTTCCTTTGGTTTTGTTTCTTTTCGCTGCTTTGGTCTGATTGGCTCGTTTCGCTTCGTCAGGTTCGGGTTCTTTGCTCCGTCCTGTTTTCGCCTTATCTTACCCTGCATTTTCTTGCTTTGCTGTAGGAACCGTAGATCTTCGTCTTTCCGACTTTCTTAAAGGCTCTTACCTTTACATAATAGGTTTTCTTCTTCAGCTTTTTAATCGTTCTCTTTGTGGTTTTGTTCTTGCCTATGGTTACGTTTTTCTTGCCTTTGGTGAACTTTTTGTTCCTGGCGTAGGTGATCTGGTAGCCTGTGGCTTTTTTGTCCCGCTTCCAGCTTACCGTCATCTTGCGTTTTCCGGTTTTCGCCTTTGTTCCGATCACCTTTTTGGGTTTTACGGTGATGGTGATATTCTTTTTCGCCGCGTTATAAGCTCCTGTTGCCGCCGCGCTGATCGTAATCGTCGCTCTTCCCGGCGCTTTGAGGGTTACTCTGCCGGAGGAGCTTACTGCGGCCACTTTGGAGTTGGAGGAACGGTAGGTCAGCTTGCCTCCTCCGTTCGCCTTCGCGTTCAGGTTGAACGCTTTGTTTCCGTAAGTCTTCGTGTAGGAACGGGCGGTGATGGTCTGCGCTTTTTTCACAGGCGCCGCGCCCGGCTGAACGGTCAGAACCGCAGTCTTGCTGCCGCCGCTGAACCACCGGGACTGTGGAACAGTAACCGTAATGTTCGTTGTTCCCGCTCCTTTCAGGGTGATCTTGCCGGAGCTGTCGATCACGGCGACTTTCGTGTTGTCGGATTTGTAGGTCGGGTTGTTTCCGTTTTTAATCTGCTCGTTCAGATAAAACGGCGCATCTCCAAGACGTTTGGTGATCCTGGAATCAAGCTGAATGACGGTCGCGCTCTGAGTATCAAAGGACTCCTCTATATTCGCGCCGATAGTCCCCGCGCTGTCCCACAGATCCGTCTTTGTCAGATCCAGGTGGATTACGGGGCGCGCGCCGTAATCCGTTACCCTCGCATCTTCGCCAATCCCGGCATTATAGCCTCCGTCATACCCATTTGTAATTTTAACCGACCATGCGCTGTAGCTCTTATTGCCGCGGCCGCGAAGCCAATAGCCCTCCACCGGGTTCAGCGGCGCGAATCTGTTCGCATACGCCGTCGCAGTCGTGTCTCTGGTCTTTACCGGACCCCAAATTGGTCCCCCTCCGGGAGCGAATCCGTAATCCGGGTTCTCGATTTCTTCCTTGGACAGCAGGTACACCTTGTCGTTGGTAGTCGGACCGCCCGGAAAATGCTGGGTCTCCCCTTCCGTCGGGATAATGGTTACGTCCTTGTTTCTGACAGTGGCGGTTTTCAGCGCCGCCTGCTCTGCCGGAGTAAAGGCAATATCCATAAAGTTGTCTGCGGAATAATCGATACCCGAAGCGTTTTCATTCTTCCCGTATCCGTTGAGCCAGCTCCGGATCGTCGTCTTTGCCCAGACCTCCCCTCCTTTTATGTTGTACGCCATTCCCTCGGTCAGAACTTGGTCCGCCAGCAGTATGGCTTCGGTCTTTTGGGCGTTTACGTTCAGAACTCTCCATTTAATCCGCGTTTTATCCGCGCCTCCCGAGGTCTGCGGATAAGTTCCAAAATACACGCAGTCCCAGGTCGTCCTCAGACCGTCTATGCGCGGATTCGACAGATTGGTGGCGGACGCCGCCTCCGCTGTTCCGATGTTTGCCGGAACCAGCCAGGCGATCATGGTCAGCAACAGAGCTGCCGTTATCACCCGAATCGATGCTTTCGCTTCTCGAATTGCTCTCATTGATTACTCACTCCTCTCAAAAGCTTTCATACAAAATCATAATTTCCTTACATTTTTATTATAAACTGTGATAAAATTTATAAAATGGAATTTCCGCAACAGGTATTGCCATTTACGGAAATCGCGCGCCGACACATGTGGGGACTGCGGCAGAAAGGGGTTAAAAGATTATGAAACTACACATAAAACAAATACTGGTCATCGGGATTTCCCTCCTGCTCCTTGCTGGTCTCTTCCCGGAACCGCTCCGCGCTCTGACGACGCCCCAAAACGGGATCAATCTGGACTGCGCGCGAAGGTATTATTCGGTAAAGGAGATCAAGAAATATATCCGCCTGCTGTCCGAACGCGAACCGCTTACATAAACACCATCTCCCGGTACATGGAGCGCCGGGGATTTACGGTTCGCGTTTATAACGATCTGTTTCGGAAAAAGAATATAAAGCAGTTTAATCCCAATCTGGAAATCGCCTATTGGAGTTATGACGGCGATACGGAAAACAAACGGGTTTCCAAGGCGAACAGAACGTACCGCGCCGGCGCGGCGGATCTGCAAAAGGCGGGATTTCGACTGCTCAATTACAATTCCCATTACCTGTATTTCGTTCCATCGAGAAAAAACTGCACCGGGGAAAACCGGCGTTACATGGTGCGGGATTTAAAGAAAAACTGGGATTTGTGCGTCTGGGATTCGGATCGGGGACGGAAACTTTCCAGCAAAGATGGCGTAATCGGCTCCGCGATCAGCGTGTGGGGGGAAGGATTCCGCCGGAGTGTCCGCCGCAAAGATTTACCGCCAAGCTGCGCCGCTTTACCGGGCAATGACGCAGAAGCTATAGGAAGTTCAAGGAGTAGAGAGGACGCAGGAGAGATAAGCGACACCGACGTAAGAGATATATAAAGGAAGAAAAAAACAGAAGTAAAGCAAACGATATAAATGACGCAAGCGATATAGGAGATCATCATGAATTTTGCAAAAAAGCTAAATGAATATATTGAACTGCTGGATTGTACGGCAAAGGATCTGGCGGAGACTTCGGGGCTGTCTGCGGCAACTCTCAGCCGCTACCGGACGGGGAGCCGTCTGCCTGATTCGGAACATCTGGAAATATTGTCCGCCGGAATTGAGCGGCTCGCAAAAGAAAGAGGCGATCAGAGGATCAAAAAAGAGCAGGTGATGTCTGCTCTTAATTCCTGCATTCTCTCCAAAAGCGAAAATTTTGAGTTGCTGCCTGCCAATCTGGATTCTTTTCTTACCCTACTGAATATCAATGCCCGGGAGCTAGCAAATTTCGTAAATTACGATGCGTCTTCGATTTCCCGTATCCGCAAGGGGAAACGGCTTCCCGGCGATCCGAAAATGTTCGCGTCTCAGGTGGCGCAGTTCGTTTCCCTGCGGTATAACGATCCGGAGGATCGGAACCTCCTGGCGAATTTGTTTTCCTGCACGCCGGAGGAGCTATCTGTCCCGAAGGTTTATGCGGAAAAGATCCTGCAATACCTTCTCTACAACAGCCCCGCCGATTCTGCCCCTGTGCTTTCGTTTCTGTCAGCCATCGATGAGTTTGATCTGAACGAATACATGCGCAGTCTCCATTTTGATACGCTGAAAGTTCCGTCTGTCCCGTTTCAGCTTCCTATTTCCAGGGATTATTACGGGCTGGAGCAGATGCACCAGGGCGAATATGATTTTTTCAAAGCCGTCATTTTATCGAAAAGCAAGGATCCTTTGATTATGAACAGCGATATGCCGGTTGCCGATCTGACGGCTCTTCCCGGATATATGAAAAAGAATATGCAGGGTATGGCGATGGCTCTGAAAAAGGGACTTCACGTGAATATGATCCATCATGTGGATCGTTCTTTTGAGGAAGTGTTCATGGGGCTTACCGCCTGGATTCCCCTTTATATGACGGGGCTGGTTTCGCCTTTTTATCTGAAAGGGTACCGCAATTCGATCTTTGGGCACCTTTTGTTTTCCGCCGGTACTGTGGCGTTATCCGGGGAATGTGTGATGGATTCTCACGAGGAGGGAAGGTATCATCTGACCGGCAACCGACAGGAGGTTTCTTATTATCGGAAAAGAGCCGAGGCGCTACTGAAAAAGGCGTATCCTCTGATGAATATTTATCAGGAAACGGATCGAAAGGCGCTGTCTGTTTTTCTGCTCGCGGATCTGAAAACAAGCGGAACCCGAAGTTCCGTTCTTTCTTCTCCGCCGCTTTATACGATGCCGGAGGAAATGCTGCGCGCTTTTTTGCAGGCAAGATCCATCTCTTCGGACAGACAGGAGGAAATCCTGGGCTTTGCCGCGCATCAGCGACAGTTCATACAGGAAATTCTTTCCCACAGCAAAATCCACGATGCGGTCCCGGAACTTTCTCCGGAGGAAATTTCCGACCATCCGCCGCTGTTCCCGATTTCCGCGATCTTTTACGAAAACAGCCTGCCCTATACCCCGGAGGAATATCAGGCGCATGTGCGGGCTTCTGCGGAATTTGCCCGAAGGCAGCCGAATTATTCGTTTTGCACGCAGAACGCCTGGTCGTTTCGCAACATCAACATTGTTCTTCACGCGGGAAAATGGGCTATGATCTCAAAGAACAAATCGCCTGCCGCGCACTTTATCGTCCATCACCCAAAACTGCTCGGGGCGATTGAAAATATGCTTCTTCGCAAAAATTCGGGGGGGGGGTGAAATGATAAGCGTCCCTGCCTCGTTTTTTATTTTCGCTCTGTTGCTGCTGCGCCTTCCCCCTTTTCATGCCCGGTTCCGTTTCTTTCTCGCTTTCATATCCGTTTCTGTGTCTTCTTGTTTTGTTCATATTCCTTTCGTCTTTTTCACCTCCGATTCTTCCGCCGCCTTTTCTTTTGTCTGCGCACAGTCGAGAAAGGCGCGTCCCGCGTTCCGGATTCATTCGGCGTTTCCGACTTTCCCATCGGTTCCGTTTCATAGAGAACGCTATATTCCATCGGATTTTCCAGGGAAGAGTAATTTCACTTGGACGGAGCGGTTTTACCGGAAATCCTGTTTTTAGCGGTTCTCAGATCTGCGAGGCGAAATGGACAAAGTTCCCGGTTTCTGCGCTTACCGACAATCTCTTCCCTGCTCATCGGCTGCGGGACGGAAGGGCGATCGGCTTGGAATCGCTTTTGTTTTGAGCAATGGGGATAATAAGGGGCTGTCGCATTAAGAAAAATATCACTTAATGCGACAGCCCCTTTTTTGTAAAAAAGAAAACCACGGGCTATGCCTGTGGTTCAAAAGAGCTTCCAGCGGTGAGGAAAAAAAGACCTCCAATTGTTACAATAGAACTGGTCTGCCAACCAGAGAAGTAACAAAGGAGGTATCCAAAAATGGATAAAAATACTTTAGCACATACGAAATGGAATTGCAAATATCATATCGTGTTTGGCGGTGTCAAGTTGTTGTGGAGTTTTTGGTTGACAGATCCAAAAACTCCACAACAACTTGACACCGCCCAGCGCGACCTTCGTATTGCCAATCCTTAAAAGATGGAGTATGATGAAAGCAAAAGAAAATACGGAGGAAAAATCATGCTCTTTGATTCACATGCGCATATTAATAACGAATCCTTTGACGAGGAAGAACGGGAGGCTCTGATCGCGAAAATTGAGGCTTCCAAAGTGGACTATGTCATGGACATCGGTTTTAATCCGGAAAGCTCGGAGCTTGCGGTAAAACACGCGAACCGCCTGTCCTGGTGCTACGCGGCGGTAGGCTGCCATCCCCACGATACCAAGGATATGGATGAAGAAAAACTGGACAGACTGAGAGAATTGGCGCAGGAAGAAAAAGTACGGGCCATCGGGGAAATCGGTCTGGATTTTTACTATGACTACTCAGACCGGGACGCTCAGAGATACTGGTTCCGCAGACAGATTCAGCTTGCCAATGAACAGAAGATGCCTATTGTGATCCACGCCAGGGAAGCGGATCAGGAAGTAATGGATATCCTCAGAGAAGAGGGTGCTTTTTCAGAAGAACGGAAAAGCTGGTTTCCGCAGAGATACGATGGGAGTGGAGACGCCCGGGTGCTGCTTCACTGTTTCTCCGGCAGCAGAGAACTGGGACAGCAGTATGTAAAGCTGGGCGCGACTATTTCCGTGGCAGGTCCGGTGACCTATAAAAACAATAAAAAGACGGTCGCAGTCGTAGAAGCGCTGCCCATTGAAGTTCTGCTGGTGGAAACGGATTCTCCTTATCTGACTCCGGTGCCGTTTCGGGGAAAGCGAAATATTCCTCCCTATGTAGAATATACCGCGGCAAAAGTCGCGGAAATTAAAGGTCTGACTTTGGAAGAAACCGCCGCCCGGACAAAGGAAAACGCGATGCGCTTTTTTGATGTCCGCGAATAGGCGGATTTTGTCACAAAAAAAAGGACTTCTGATCCGCGGTTTCGACAAAGGAACTTTCCGGAAAGGTCTATAATAGTCCCAGGCTTGTACAAGAAATCTGTTGCAATGTTATGACGACGGCGCGCGATGGAGAAAGGGGGAGAGCATGGAACTTACATCAAAACGAAGGATTTCCGGAAAAGAAAAACGGAGGAGAAAAGAACGGGGTAAGGGAACAGAAAGAGGGGAACTGGGAATTTCACAGGCTGTGGTTCTTGCCGCCGCCTGTTTTTTTATCAGCAGAGCCTGCTTTATGGGACAGATGTTTCCGGCAGGTATCAGTCTGCTTACGGTACTTCTTTCCAGAAACCCGCTCAATTTATATTTGCTTCCCTTTCTATTGCTTGGTGTTGGCAGCTATTATAAAAGTGGAATTCCGATTGTCGGGGATTTGGCCGCGCTTTGCGGAGGCGCGCTGGTATTTTTATGCGCGGGAAGACTTTCTCTCAGGACATGGCAAAAAGCTTTGATCGCGGGAAGCATTGTTGTGATCGCAAACAGCGTTTATTATATTGCCGGAGGCATGCTTTATCGGCTTTCTATGCAGCAGCTCGTACTGGAAGGTCTGCTTACAGCTGCTTTATGCGGAGTTTTTGACAGAAGCTGTGCGTGCGGGATGTTGAGGACAGAATCCGCGGAAAATAATCAGAGAGAAGGAACTGAGGCGGAGGGGATTTTTTCTTTTTGCTCTGGCTTTATGTTAGCGGCTGTGGGAAGCGGGATCCCATGGCTGCTGTTTCCTTTGGCCATGGCTGCTGTTCTTTTTGCGGGATATTTCTTTGGCGTTTCAGGCGGGATTCTTTCCGCTGTTTCTTGCAGCCTTGTTCTGTTGCTGTGCAATGGGGAGTTCCTTGCGGTTTTTCTTTTGTTGGCGGGAGGCGTTACAGCGGGATTTTTGCAGAGGCAGAGCCGGATTTTGACATCGCTGTGCTTTTGCGCGGCTGTTCTCGGGATGGGACTTCCTGACCTTTCCGCCAATATGTCGGTGCCCTTTTATGCTCCGGTCGCTGCGGCAGCGCTGCTGGTTCTAATGCCGGTAAGATGGATGAACAGATTTGAATCCGCGCTTGGCGCTCTGCTGAATGGGGAAGGGTATGGAGAAAGACAAACGGCGATAAAAACGGCAGAGTATCTGAAAAAGGTCAGAAAAAATTTTGATGATCTTTCCGCGCTGTTTGCCGGACAGGACAATCATCGACAGCTCCTGTCCTATGAGTTTCGAGCCATATCACGAATTTTAGATCATACGCGGCAAGCCGCGGATATAGCACCTGTAAAGACAGCGGTACGGTACCGGTCAGAGACTGCCTGGGCGGGATATGCGGGGGAACAAGGCGTATCCGGAGACAGCGTTTTATGGGAGGAACTGCCGGATGGAAATTTTGCCATTGTTTTAAGCGATGGGATGGGAAAAGGGAGAACCGCCGCGGCAGAAAGCAGCCTGGCGGTGACAACCGTGATTCAGCTTTTGAAAGCCGGTCTGGACGCGGAGCTGGTTTTAAAGATTTTGAATTCAATCCTTCTGTTGAACGCGGAAAAAGAGGTCTTTTCTACCATCGATTTAGGGATTCTCAATCAAAAAACCGGAAAAATGAAATTCTATAAAATCGGAGCGGCGCCGACCTTTATCAAGCGGCGAAACAAGCAGGTGGAAAGCCTCAATGTTTCCGCGCTCCCCATGGGAATTGTAGAAGGAATCCACATTGATTACGTGGAAACCAGTCTCAGCCCGGGAGATCAGGTTATCTTAATTTCAGACGGCGTGACGGACTCTAAGCGGGAAGACGCGGAAATGAAATGGCTGACGGAGACCATCATGGGAATCCGCTCCAAAGATCCACAGACCATGTGCGATCTGATTATGAACCGGGCGGTAGAAAATTATGGACTGAGGGAAAAAGATGATTTAACCGTGGCGACGGTAAGGATGGAATAAAAAAGAAAGGGCTGCCCTGTGCTGCGCTTTCCGCAAGTCCGGACGGGAAATATGCAGCCAATCCCCATTTTTGCTCCTGAGGCTCACGCGCTGTTAGAAACAAAACGGCATTTGCACAATTTGTTTACAAAAACAACCGGATTCCAGAGGACAAAAAGACGCAAATTCCAAAAAAATCCCTGATAAAGCCTGTTTTTGTTTTTTCGTCGCCGGAACCCGTTGAAAAAATTGTAACAAATCGAAAAAATAGCCTTTTGTTACACTCATTCGAAGTCATCGGAGGATCCGGACCTCTTTTTCAGGAAAATGGACACATTGCCAGCGCCGTGGCGGCAGTGAGGATGGAGTAAAAAAAGCGGCGTTCCTGTGCTGACATGCCCCTGGTGAACGCCGCTTTTTTCAAAGACTTTATTTAACTCGTACTTTTTTAACTTTGCTGTACGCACCGTAAAGCTTTTTACTTCCGGATTTTTTATAAGCTCTTACTTTTACATAATAGGTTTTCTTTGCTTTTAATTTTTTGATCGTCTTTTTGGTGGTTTTATTTTTGGCAATTGTGATGTTCTTTTTGCCTTTTTTAAATTTTTTGTTTTGTGCATAAGTAATCTGATAGCCGGTGGCTTTTGTGTTGCGTTTCCATCTGACTGTCATTTTTTTCTTTCCCGCTTTTACTTTTAAGCCTGTAACTTTTGACGGTTTTACCACCTTGGCTACATTTGCCGGAACTGTAGTTTTATTGATATTTACATATGTAAATCCATTTGCGCGGGCGTAGGCGGCAGAAGCAGGATTTTCAGAAAATCCATAAATCTTAAAGCCGCTTACGCGCTGATAGCTTTTTACACCGGAAGTACTCGTATAGAGGTCATATCCCAGGCAGTGCGCTCCGAAAGATTTTACAGAGTCCGGAACAACCGCGGCTTTAACGGTGCCGGAAAGCATTGCGTCTTTGGCAAGCGCTGTCACAGTATAGGTTCCATCTGGAATACCATACCAGTCATCCACGATTACTTTATCCGGAACCGCATAGATGCTGCTGTCTCCCTGGACATACCCATCCATAACTTTGGCGGTCTTGTTGGAATAGAGCCAGATGCCATCTGTACTTTCAAGGAATCCGATACATATCGTAGTACTGTAGGCATAATTGTCGTTGGAATATGCGTAAATTTCAATCGCACCCTCCGCTTTTGCGGTCAATATGCCGTTACTGTCGATAGATGCTACGTTTGCAGTTTCATCATTATATTGCTCGATTTCCCAAGTCCATCCGCTCTGAGAAACCTTGATTGCCTCATCATCATAATTATAACCGACAACATCAAGATCTAACTTCTGTCCAATCGCGATGGAGTTGGGGAGAGAATTCCCATTGACCAGCCGGATGCGGTAGTAATCAATTTCAGACTGTCCTTCTTCCCCGGTTTCTGCATGGGCCATTGTCGGAATGGCAAAGACGCTGATTGCCATCATCAGGGCAATTAAAATACTTAGCTTTCGTTTCATAAATTTTCCTCCTTAAAATTAAGTAATAGTTAAGATATAAATATAGAATACACTATCAGAAATATATTGTCATAGACATGTAAAAAACAGACGTCGTATTGTAACAAAAAACATTTGTTTTACAAAAGTATAAAACACCGAAATCTCAAGAAATTTTTACAGTCTATATGATATAATAACCATATGGTAAAAAACAAAGTAAAAAACACGATTTTGAAATATCACATGTTGGAAAAGGGAGACCATGTTATCATCGGCCTTTCCGGAGGCCCTGATTCCGTGTGTCTTTTTTTTGTTCTGAAGCAGCTTAGCAGTGAACTGGACATTACGCTTCACGCGGTTCATGTAAACCATAAGTTCCGTCCCGGCGCGGCGGAAGAAGATCAGGCCTATGTGGAAGAGCTCTGTAAAAGACAGGCGATTCCATGCAGAACCTTCGTATATGATTGCAACGCAATGATGAAGGAGCAGAAAATGACCGGGGAAGAGGCCGGCCGGGCGGCGAGGTATGAAGCGTTTTCCCGGTATGGGGAGGAACTGGCGCAGAAGGGCATTCCCAGGGAGCAGATCAAAATAGCGGTTGCCCAGAATGCGGATGACCAGGCGGAGACCGTGCTGATGAGATTAATGCGGGGAACCGGACCGGATGGGCTGGCGGGAATTTCCCACATTCGGATGGAGGGCGGATTTTTGGTTGTCCGTCCATTGCTGGATGTATGGCGAAAGGAGATCGCCGCTTTCTGCGAGGGGTATGGCCTGCGTCCGCGGATCGATCACACCAATCTGCAGCCGATTTATACCCGGAATAAAATACGGCTGGAACTGATCCCTTATTTGGAGGAGTATTTTAACCCTAATATTATGGAAGCGATGGTGAGGCTCAGCAGCATTGCGGGGCAGGATAAAGATTTCCTCTGGGATTGCGCGGATAAAGCCTATCATGCCAGCAGAACGGACGGGGAGAGTCTGAGCCTGGAAAAACTCAGAGAAATGCATCCCGCGATCCGGCAGAGAGTGATTGTAAAGGCTTTTGAAGCCGCGGGACTTACGCAGGATATCACAGCGGCCCATCTTTTCGCGGCGGAACGGCTGCTGGACAGTGAAGAGGGGACAAAGACGCTGGATTTTCCAAAGGGTTACGCTATGGAGATTCAGTACGGGCAGGTGCGTTGTTTGCGGAAAAAACAGCAGCCGGATCGACTTCCTTCCGTAAAGCTGAGCGTGCAGCTGACGAAAGCGCCTCTGGAGGAATATCAACCGGGAACCGCTGTCTTTGACTGGGATAAAATCTGTGCCGTTCATGGCAGGGAGGCGCAGGTTTGCCTGAGGCGCCGGCAGGCGGGGGACTATATCCGTCTCAGACAGGGCAGGAAAAAACTGCAGGACTTTTTTGTTGATCAGAAGGTGCCCAGGGAACTTCGGGATCAGGTTCCCCTTGCGGCGGTGGGCAGCGAAATTTTGTGGGTGATTTCCTGCAGCGGGAGATTTTTAAAAAAGGACCGATATAATGAAAAATACAAGTTGGACGAAACAACAAAAAAGGCCCTTTTACTTGAAATTCTTTGTGATATGTGATAAAATGACATACCCAATTTTGGATAATAAAACAAAAATCAGATAGAGAGAACCGACAAGGGGAGGATAAAAAGTTGAAAAGGTTGTCGAAAAACATAGGCATTTACTTGATTATATTCGGTCTGGTACTGGCAATGGCCTGGTTTTACCAGAGCGGTGGAGACGGCGAAGAAGAAAAAGAAATCAGTTTTTCCAGAATGGCAGAATATGCCGCGGAGAATCAGATTTCAGAGATTAATATTACAGAGACAAAAATCAGCGCGACGCTAAAGGACGATACAAATGTGTACGCGTATGCGTCCAACGCAATCGATCTTCAGTGGTTCAATGAAAAGTATGTATATCCGCAGATTGATGAGAAGACAATTACTTACAGGACAGATGAACCGCAGGGGGATTCTATTCTGCTGAGTCTATTGCCGACGCTGATCATGATCGGAGCGCTGGTATTCTTCTTCTTTATCATTATGAACCAGAGCGGTGGAGGCGGCAAGGCCATGTCCTTCGGTAAGAGCAGGGCAAAGCTTCAGAAGGACAGCGATCTCAGAAAGGTTACCTTTAAGGACGTTGCCGGGCTGGATGAGGAAAAAGAAGAATTGTCCGAGGTTGTGGATTTTCTCCGCAATCCGAAAAAATATAACAGCCTGGGAGCGCGGATTCCTAAGGGAATTCTGCTGGTAGGTCCTCCGGGAACCGGTAAGACCTATATTTCCAAGGCAACCGCGGGAGAAGCGGGAGTTCCGTTCTTTACAATCAGCGGTTCCGACTTTGTGGAAATGTTTGTCGGCGTCGGAGCGTCCCGTGTAAGAGATCTGTTTGAACAGGCGAAGAAGAACGCGCCGTGTATTATTTTTATCGACGAGATCGACGCGGTAGGCCGCAAGAGAGGCGCAGGCCTGGGCGGCGGACATGATGAAAGAGAACAGACTCTGAATCAGCTGCTGGTTGAGATGGACGGGTTCGGCGAAAATACAGGAATTATTATTCTGGCCGCGACAAATCGGCCGGATATTCTGGACCCGGCTCTCTTAAGACCGGGACGGTTTGACCGCCAGATCGTAATCGGCGCTCCGGATATCAAGGGAAGAGAAGAGATTTTCCGGGTACATTCCAGGAACAAACCCCTTGCCGACGAGGTGGATCCGAAGGTTCTGGCAAGGAGAACACCGGGATTTACCCCGGCGGATATCGAAAATATGCTCAATGAAGCGGCTCTTTTGACTGCCAGAAGAAACGGCATGAAGATCCGCATGGACGAAATTGAAGAAGCGATTACAAAGGTAATTGCAGGACCGGAAAAGAAGAGCCGGGTAATCAGCGAGGAAGAACGCAGATTGACCGCGTTCCATGAAGCGGGGCACGCGGTTGTAGCGCATTCTCTGCCGAAAACCGATCCGGTTCACCAGATTACCATTGTGCCGAGAGGCCGCGCGGGTGGATTTACCATGATCCTGCCGAAGGAAGATAAATATTACGGCACAAAGACGTCTATGCGGGAACAGATCATCCATCTGTTGGGCGGTCGTGTGGCGGAAATGCTGACCCTGGACGATATCAGCACCGGCGCCAGCAACGATATTATGCGGGCGACAGAGATCGCCAAGGATATGGTGACAAAATACGGATTTAGCGACAAGCTGGGACCTGTAAATTACAGTTCTTCCGATGAGGTGTTCCTGGGCAAGGATTTTTCTACCAGGCAGAACTACTCGGAAGAAACCGCTTCCGAAATTGATGAGGAAGTGAAGAATATCGTGGAAGCCTGCTTTGAAGAAGCAAAGGCTATCCTGAGTGAACACATGGATAAGCTGCAGACCGTAGCCGAAGCGCTTCTTGAGATTGAAACCCTTTCCGGCGAGCAGTTTGAACTGCTTTACAGCGGGAAGATGACAGCGCAGGAACTGGTTGCGGATGTGCAGATGAAAGAAGACGAGCGCCGGGAAAAGAACGCGGCTGAGGCTGAGGAATCCGCGAGACTTTTAAGAGAAGCGGAAGAACGGGAGGCCAGAGAGGCGGAAGCGGCGCTGAACAATATGGTTCTGGAAAAGCAGGAAGAAAACGGGATGACCGAAGACGACGAAGATGACGATATGCCGAGCGAAGAAGAACTGGCCAAGTACGATGGCGACTATTTCGCCGATGAGGAGGAAGAAGAACCGGATTCCGACGCGGCAAAGCCTGACGAAAAGGGGAAAGCGCCATCTGAAAAGAAGGACGAAGATAAAGAGGAAAAATAGATGAAAGTTACAGTAAAAGATTGTCTGGAGCTAAGCACGTTTAAAGGGGCGCGTGTTGTCGCGGGAGAAGCGGGAATGGAAAATGATGTAAAATCCGTATCTGTCCTGGAAGCGACGGTGCCTAATGAGATACAGGCATACGCCGATGACGGGGGCGAGTTGCTTCTGACCGGGTTCTTTTCTGTGCGGGACGATGTTTCCAAGCAGTGTCAGATTGTAAAACAGGTAGCGTCTGACGGTCACGCGGCTCTGGTAGTCTTTTATGTGGGCGCGGTAGTCCGCTCTCTGGATCCGGCTGTGATCGAGGCTGCCGATGCGTATGGTCTTCCGTTGATTGTCATGCCGTCGGACAGCAAAGTGCATTTTTCCCATGTGATTACACAGATTATGGAGAAGGTGCTTTACAGCGATAACTTTAGCAATCGGCTGATTAGCAACACGATTTTTCATCTTTTAAACTTTGAAAAACACAGCAACTTCCAGTCCGCGGTAAGAGAAGCCGCCATTAACAACGATTTTCAGCTTATCCTTTTAAGTGAGGATTTTAATCCCATCCTTTCGGTGGAAACACGCCATAAAACGACCATCGCCGAGGCGATTCGAATGGGTAAAGAGCACCAGGTGGAAAAACAGTCGGAAGTCTACACGATGATCGATGTAAACGGAGTTCTGACCTATTGGGGGCCGGTTACCATCAACAATGATAAATATTTTATGTTCATTGTGGACAATGAGGATTCCTATTCCGCGGGCGAGATTACAAAGCTGGCGGAGATTATCGAGCTGGCTATGGGGATGTGGAAATATACGCCGGAGCGGGACGCCAAAGCGGAATTTATTAAAGCTCTCATGCGTGGCAACAAGAGCCTTGCCTATACGTTGAAAGACGAAGCGGGGATCGATGGTGAGGATATTCTCAGCGTGTTTTTTGCGAAGGGGATTAATCAGAGTGTTCTGGCGGAATTTGAAAAGCAGGAAGGGCTGCAGATTATGAAAATCAGCGAAGGTGATGAGACCTACGGCATGATTTTAAAGGATCAGGATGAACCCGATGTGGAGATTGACGGCAAAAAAAGCTGTGTGAAACTTTTTAACGAACTGAAAGCGGACAAGACCGTCCGCATTTTCCATGTGACGGGATTGGATGGAATCGAAGGCGCGGGCGACGCCTACCGCCTGATCAGTGAAAGCTGGTCCTTTGTGCAGAATGTATTCCCGTACAAACGGGTATTTACCAAATATGAGCTGGCCCTCGTGAGCAACTGCATCAATATTCAGCTTCAGGGCGGCTATGTAAAAAAGAACTACATGGAACTGCTGGAATCGTTTAAAGGCGCGGGAGAAAACAAAGGAAAACAGCTGTTGGATACGCTGGAGACCTTTGTGCTGGACGCCGGCATGAACAGCGGAAAAACGGCGGAATTCATGGGAATCCATACGAATACGGTCCAGTACAGACTGAAACGAATCAACGATGTGCTGGGTGTAGAGATAACGGGAAATCGCGTAATCCCGGGCCTGACAATCGCGTTGGCGTTAAAGCGCCTGGAGAGGGTTGTCAGCTAAGCGGCTTATGTTGTAAAAGAAAAGGAGACGTACATGTATTTTAATTATCTGGACAAGGCTGACCCTGAAATCAGCGCGGCAATTAAGCGTGAAATGGGCAGACAGGAAACAAAAATTGAAATGATCGCATCGGAAAACTTCGTAAACTTTGAAATCATGGAGGCTATGGGAAGCGCTCTGACGAATAAATACGCCGAAGGATATCCGGGAAAACGGTATTACGGAGGATGCGAGTTTGTAGATGAAGTGGAAACGCTGGCCATTGAGCGGGCAAAATCCCTCTTTGGAGCGGAACACGCCAACGTGCAGCCCCACTGCGGAGCGAACGCCAATACTGCCGTTTATCAGGCAGTTCTTGAATACGGCGATCCGGTTTTAGGCATGGACTTGTCTAACGGCGGCCATCTGTCCCATGGATCTCCGGTGAACATTTCCGGAAAGTCCTACAAATTCATCTCTTACGGGCTCAACCCGGAGACAGAAAAAATAGATTTTGACAACGTACGGGAACTGGCTTTAAAGCATAAGCCAAAGTTGATTGTAGCGGGGGCGTCCGCGTATCCGAGAACCATTGAAACGGATAAATTCAGAGAGATCGCGGATGAGGTCGGCGCGATCCTGATGGTGGACATGGCCCACATCGCGGGGCTTGTCGCTACCGGACATCATCCGAATCCGGTAGAATACGCGGATATTGTGACCAGCACTACCCATAAAACTCTGAGAGGACCGAGAGGCGGCTTGATTCTCTGCAAGGAGAAATACGCCAAAGCCATCGACAAGGCAATCTTTCCGGGTACGCAGGGTGGACCTCTGGAGCATGTGATCGCGGCAAAGGCGGTATGCTTTAAAGAAGCGGCCCAGCCGGAATTTAAAGATTACCAGGAACAGGTAATACGCAACGCGCAGGTTCTGGCAGAATCCCTGATTGAGAAGGGATTTAAACTGGTTTCCGGCGGAACCGATAATCATCTGGTGCTGGTAAATCTGGTGAATAAGAACCTGACCGGAAAGAAAGCGGAAAATCTGTTGGATGAAGCCAATATCACCACTAATAAAAATACAGTTCCCAACGATCCGCAGAGCCCGTTTGTTACCAGCGGACTGCGTCTGGGAACACCGGCGATGACCAGCAGAGGATTTAAAGAAGACGATGTGAGAAAAACGGTAGAGGCGATGGCGCTGGTTCTGGATAATCCGGATGACAGCACGTCCATGGAACAGGCAAAGACCATTGTAAAAGAGCTTTGCGACAAATATCCACTATATCAGAAATAAGAGAAAAAGATAGGAGGCTCCGTTTTCAGACGGCAGCCTCCTTTTGCGAAAACCATTGATTTTACAAGGGTTACAAAATTGTAAGAATAATGTATACAATGGAAATTCGGTTGCAAAACCGATGGATTTACGATATAGTGAGGTTGGTGCGGAATGCACGGATAAACCTTTCGCAAAACATCCAGAGTGGTTAAGGAGGAAATAGATATGAACAAGCTCGAAGAACTTCGCCAGTTGAAAGAAAAAATCAATTTAGGCGGAGGGCAGAAACGAATTGACGCGCAGCATAAAAAGGGAAAGATGACCGCGAGAGAACGACTGAATGTCCTCTTCGACGAAGGAAGCTTCGTTGAAATGGATGTCTTTGTATCTCACAGGTGCACGAACTTTGACATGGCGGACACGAAGGCTCCCGGAGACGGCGTTGTGACCGGATACGGAACCGTGGATGGAAGACTGGTATTCGCGTACGCGCAGGATTTCACCGTACTGGGTGGATCGCTGGGCGAATATCACGCGGAAAAGATCGTCAAAGTTCAGGGGATGGCGCTGAAGATGGGCGCTCCGATTGTAGGGTTGAACGACTCGGGCGGCGCGAGAATTCAGGAAGGCGTAAATGCCCTTTCCGGATTTGGAAAGATTTTTCATAACAATACCATTTCTTCGGGCGTAATTCCACAGATTTCTGTGATTATGGGTCCTTGCGCGGGCGGAGCGGTATACTCACCTGCTATCACAGATTTTATCTTTATGGTAGACAAAACCAGCCAGATGTTTATAACCGGACCGGAAGTAATTAAAACGGTTACGGGTGAAGATATTTCCGCGGAGCAGCTGGGCGGCGCGATGACACATAATACGGTCAGCGGAGTTGCCCACTTTATCGGAAAGGATGATACGGAGACGCTGATGCAGGTGAGGGAGCTTCTCAGCTACATGCCTTCTAACAACCTGGAGACAGCTCCGGTTTACGCGACGGACGATGATCCGAACCGGATGATTCCGGAATTTAACGAAATTATTCCGGAAAATCCAAATAAAGCGTACGATATGTATGAAATTATCAAAAAACTGGCGGATGATGGCAAGCTGTTCGATGTGATGCCTCATTACGCGAAGAATATGATAACCTGCTTCATCCGGATGGACGGAGCGACGGTAGGCGTGATCGCCAATCAGCCGAAATTCGGGGCGGGATGTCTGGATATCAATGCTTCTGACAAGGCGGCAAGATTCATCCGAAGGTGTGACGCTTTCAATATCCCGCTACTTACCATTGAGGATGTTCCCGGATTCCTTCCGGGGGCGGATCAGGAATACGGCGGCATTATCCGCCACGGAGCTAAAATGCTGTACGCGTACTGCGAGGCCACAGTTCCGAAAATTACAATGATTTTGAGAAAGGCATACGGCGGAGCCTACATCGGAATGTGCAACAAAGAGCTGGGCGCGGATCTGGTTATGGCGTGGCCGAGTGCGCAGATTGCGGTAATGGGCGCCGAAGGAGCCGCTAATATTGTGTTTAAAAAAGAAATCAAAGCGGCAGATGATCCGGCCGCGAAGAAACAGGAAAAAATAGCTGAATACGAGGAGCAGTTCAATAACCCGTACCGGGCGGCCGAGATGGGTTATGTAGATGATGTAATTGAGCCGGCTACGGCAAGACAGCGGATTATCAGCGGGCTGGATATGCTCAGCACTAAGAGAGAATCTCTGCCGGCGAAGAAACACGGAAATATTCCACTGTAGGAGGTGGCGCAGATGAGTTTGATGGAACAATTCGCGAATCCGGAAACCATGCAAAGTCTGTCTATTGGAGACAAACTGGCGGGAGCGGGAATTACAACCGTTATGGGCATGGGCATTACATTTGTGGTACTGATCCTGCTATGGGGATGTATCGCGTTTATGACAAAGATTACCTATCGTCCGAAAAAAGGAGATAAGGCGCCGCAGACGACGACGGATGCCGCCGCGCCCCCCTCAGCAGCAGCGGCGGATATAACGGATCATTCCGCTATCGATGAAAATGTGATTGCGGTGATCGCCGCGGCGATCGCGGCGTATGAAGGCGGATCGCCGAATAATCTGGTGGTGCGCAAAATCCGCAGGATTTCAGGTGAAACGACGGCATGGGGAGATGCCGGACGCGCGGACTGTATAGAAAGCAGAAAGTTTTAGAAAGAATTTACCAGGAAAGGGAAGGAAATTGAAATGAAAAAGTATAATATAACGGTAAATGGGACGGTATATGCGGTAGAAGTGGAAGAAGCGGGCGCTGCGCCTTCAGCACCTGCGCCAGCCCCGGCAGCGCCGGCGGCCGCGGCTCCTGCACCGACACCAGCGGCACCTGCGCCAGCGCCGGCAGCCCCGGCACCGGCTCCTGCAGCGGCGGCAGGCGGGCAGACAATCAGCGCACCGATGCCGGGAACTATTTTCGATATCAAAGTAACCCCGGGCCAGGCAGTCAATGCAGGTGACGTCCTGATCATTCTCGAAGCGATGAAGATGGAAAATGAAATCATGGCTCCGGAAGCAGGCACGGTTGACGCGGTGCTGGTAACGAAGGGCGCGTCCGTAAATATGGGCGACGCGCTGGTTACCTTAAAATAGGAAATCGCCAAACGGAAACTCAAAACTGGCGGGCAGAGCATGTCCGCCAGTTTTCCATTAGAGGACAATTTTTCTTTATTAATTGCGCAGGGTGTAGTATAATAGCTTGCGGAGTCTAAAAAAAGCAGAGCAAAGGAGATACACAGCCATGCTACTGGCATTTGACGTAGGAAATACGAATATCGTACTGGGAGTGTTCAAAGACGGAGCACTGATACAGAATTGGAGACTGGAGACGGACAACAATAAAAGCGCGGACGAATACGGCATGGTCGTCAACCAGCTTTTCCAGTATGTAGGTCTGAAGATGGAGGATGTGGAGGATATTATCATTTCAACGGTAGTCCCTTCCGTACTGTTCACCCTTCAGCACCTGTCCATGAAATATTTTAATAAAAGAGCAATCGTAATCGGTCCGGGGATCAAGACCGGGTTGATTGTAAAATATGATAACCCCAAACAGGTAGGCGCGGATCGGATTGTAAACGCAGTGGCCGCTCATGCCAAGTATGGGGGCCCGCTGATTATCATTGATTTTGGAACAGCGACTACTTTCTGCGCGGTTTCGGAAAAAGCGGAATATCTGGGAGGAACAATCGGACCGGGCCTGAAAATTTCTTCCGAAGCCCTGTTTGAGAAAACGGCGAAACTTCCGAAGGTAGAGCTGGAAGAGCCGGGAAGCGTGATCTGCAGGAATACCATTCAGAGTATGCAGTCAGGACTGGTATACGGACATATGGGAATGGTAGACTACATCGTAAGGAAGATGAAGAAGGAACTCCAGGAGTACAGCGAGACAGACGAGCCGGTAAAGGTAATTGCCACAGGCGGGCTGGCTACCCTGATCGACAATGGGGTTGACTGCATTGATCATGTGGACAAGATGCTTACCCTGGAAGGCCTGGAAATGATCTACAGGAAGAATCGGCGGAAAAAATGATCCGGATCGGAACGATAGAACTTGAAAATCCTTTTGTCCTGGCTCCATTGGCAGGCATCACAGACGCGTCCACAAGGAGCCTCGCCAAAGAGCAGGGAGCGGCACTGGTTTATTCGGAAATGATCAGCGGAAAGGGACTCTGGTATAAAGACAAAAATACGGAGAGGCTTTTGAACATCGCGGAGGGAGAAGAGCCGATCTTTTATCAGCTGTTCGGCAGTGATCCGGAAATTCTGGCTCACGCGGCGAGAGAACTGCGACCGCGCCGCAATGCGGGAATTGATCTTAATATGGGATGTCCGGTACCAAAAGTTGTAAAAAACGGAGAGGGTTCCGCCCTTTTAAAGAATCCCCAGCTTATTTATGATCTGGTATATGCTGTGGTCCAGGCGGCGGAAAAGCCGGTGACAGCGAAAATCCGTATCGGATGGGACGCAGACAGTATCAACGCGGTGGAAACCGCGAAAGCCATTGAAGCTGCCGGAGCGTCGGCGATTGCCGTTCACGGAAGGACGAGGGAGCAGTATTATACCGGGCAGGCGGACTGGAACATGATCCGCAAGGTAAAAGAGGCGGTTTCCATTCCGGTTATCGGAAACGGAGATGTGTTTTCCGGTGAGGACGCCAACCGTATGCTGGCGGAGACCGGGTGCGACTTAGTAATGATTGCGAGAGGCGCGTTGGGAAACCCCTGGATTTTTCGGGACGCGCTGGCCATCTGGCGGGGAGAGGAAGTCCCGCCCGCGCCGACACTGGAGGAAAAAGTCCGTATGATGCGGATTCATCTGGAGCGAATGCTCGCGGAAAAGGGCGAGTATGCCGCAGTCCGGGAAATGCGGAAGCACGCCGGATGGTATCTGAAAGGAGTTCATGGCGCCGCGGCGATTCGCAGGAACATTAATACGATTACCAGCGCGGAGGAATTAAAACGAACAATTGAAGAGATTCTTTAAGGAGCCGGCGTATCTGAGCAATTCCGATGCGCACGGCTCTTTTTTTTATCAACACTTTGCGATAATTTTTATTTGTTTATAAAAAATGCGGAATTCCAGGAGCCCTATTCCTGTGGTTACCCTATTTCTGGGTATATTTAGCGAATTCACGGTCTGAAAGCCTTGGAAATTTAGTAACAAATGCGAAAAATTTTAATTTGTTACGCGTAGTCCTGTCAGTCTCCTTTTGATTCGGCAATACAAGAAAAAAATCGATACTTATAAAGCTTGACAAATAATATTATATGGAGTATAGCATTAATCGTTCAATAATATAATACAAGAAAGAAGGAGTGGTTATGGGCTTTAAAATTGAATCGGCCCTGCTGGAAGCGTGTGTACTTTCGGTACTGTCAAAAGGGGATACCTACGGATATGTGCTTACCCAGTCCATGAAACAGGTGCTGGATATATCGGAATCAACCTTGTATCCGGTACTGCGGCGTCTGCAGAAAAATGAATATCTGCGGACCTACGACCAGCCCTATCAGGGGAGGAACCGAAGGTACTACAGCGTGACAGACAAGGGAAAAGAACAATTTGAAATTTACAAGAAGGAATGGAAGGAATATAAGGAGCAGATTGACTCCTTATTAAGCGGGGGTGAAACGGAATGAACAGACAGGACTTTATGAATCAGCTGGCTGCCGAACTGTCAAAGCTTCCCAAAGAGGAAGTGCAGGCGGCTATGGAATACTACAGCGAATATTTTGACGAAGCGGGACCGGAAAGGGAACAGCAGGCAATCAAAGATCTGAGAAGCCCGTCGAAAATCGCCACACAGATCAAAGCCGACTATGCGGTACGGCAGCTGGATGAACCGGGAAAGTCCCGTTCCGCAAAAAAAGGACTTACCGCCCTTCTATGGGTTGTGCTGGGAGTCTTTGCCGCTCCGGTGGCGCTTCCGGTAGCCATTGCGCTGGGAATCTGCGCGTTTGCTGTGTTCTTCTGCGCGCTGGTTGTGCTGGTGGCTCTGATTGTCAGCCTGGGAGCCTGCTGCCTGGGAGGAATCGCTTTTGTCGCGGCAGGAATTGCCGGACTGGGCGCGAGCTTGAGCGGAAGCCTTTTTTTAATTGGTATCGGATTGGTGGCTTCCGGAATTATGGCGCTTTTGTGTGTAGGCGCGGCGGTTGGAACAAAGGCTCTGGTACGCGCGGCGGCCAGGCAGATGAGAAAATCCAGGAATTATAAGCTGCGCGCCGGATATACGAAGAAGGAAAAGGAGGCGGGAAGCGATGTGTAAGAAAATGAAAGTATTTCTGCTGATTTGCGGTATTGTGGTTGGAATCGGAGTGATTTTCTCTGTCGCGGGACTGGCGGCAGGGGGGATCCAGGGGCTGGCGCGGATTCAGGAAAAAGTGCCGTGGATTTCCTTTGGCCCAGAGAAAATGCAGTCCCAAAGCTATGAATGTCAGCCTTTTTCTTCGGTGGATCTTTCCTCAGGCGCAGGTGATGTCAGATTCGCTGAAAGCAACTCCTGGCGTGTGGAAGTCCTTTATGCCCAGAGGAGAGGTGCGCCTTCCGTGGAAGTAAAGAATCAGACGCTGATCATAAAGCCTTCCGCGGAAAACGGCAAACAGGTCTATCTGAGCTTTTATAACGGAAGCGGCGAAGACGAGCATATTACCATTTATTATCCGCAGGGTACAAAGTTTGACCAGATAAAGGCAGACAGCGATATGGGGGACATCACGCTGGGCAATGTGGCGGCGAAGAGTGTCCAGATTGAGACTAGCGCGGGAGACGTGGAACTCAGTGAAATTACGGCAGACACCTTCCGGCTTGTGTCGGATATGGGAGATGTGGACGGAACCGCGCTGAATACGAAAGCGGCGGATATCCAGACGAACGCCGGGGATCTCGAACTGTCAGGAACTTTTTCCGGAACGACAAATATCAGCTGCGACATGGGGGACTGTACGTTCTCGACACAACTCTCGAAAGAGACTTACACCATTGAAGCGGATGCGGATGCGGGCGACTGCGAGGTGGACGGACTTGAGGCAAACGGTTCCTATCGTGTTGAAAATCCAGGGGCAAAGAACCATCTCGTCGCAAGGACCAACGCGGGAGACTTAGAGCTTCATTTCCAGTAAGGAAAGATGGAACCCATAGGGGCTTTGTAGCCAGAAGCGCTCAAATCCCGCATGTGAATACAAAAGTTATGGGTTTGTAAGATCTTCAGCTCTTAAAAATCCAATAAAAAACGATTTTTTCAAAAAACGACTGTGAAAATGGGAAAGTTTTGTATCCAGTTAGATAAATTTTAGAAAGATGGATACAAAACCGGTATGAAGTCAAATAAAAAAGGAAGCTCAGCACATACGCCGGGCTTCCTTTTTCACAATTAGCGGTAGGATTCCTCGTAAATTCGCAGAACATCCTCGTCTGAAAGAGCCGCGGGGTCCATGGAAAAGAGCTTTCCCATGGATTCACGGGCATTTTCCACGAGAGAAGGAAGTTCTTCCTTTGTTACTCCGTAATCGCTCATTTTCAGATTTTCTACGCCGCAGTCGACCTGAAGCTGATGAAGGAGGTCGAGGAAATCTTCGGCCCTGGAAGCATCCTCTTTTCCCATGGCTTTGGCCATTCGGATGTAAAGATCATCACAGGCGTGATTTTTTACAAAATGACCGTGCCACGCCATACTGAGCATGATGAGACCGGCGCCGTGGGGCAGATCCGGATGGTACGCGCTGAGGGCGTGTTCCATCGAATGCTCGGAAGTGCAGAGCATAAAATACGCGGCGAGGGAATTGGCAAGGGCCACATAACCGCGCGCTTCGGAGTCGCTTCCGTCCTTTACGGCGGCAGGCAGATAGCGGGCAACATATTCAATCGCTTTCAGGGCAAACATTTCTCCCATCGGATTTTCGTATTTGTTGATGACGCTTTCCACAGCGTGAAACAGCGCGTCAAACCCCTGGTAAGCCGTCAGCATCGGCGGAACCGTCATCATCAGATCCGGATCTACAACGGAGATTGCGGGATAGAGCTTTTCATTTACAAGTCCGCATTTTTCGTTGGTATCTTCTTTCGTGATCACCGCTGTAGGATCTACCTCGGAACCGGTGCCGGCGGTAGTTGTGATTTCAATAATCGGCAGGGGATCGCACGCAAGAGGGAGGTTTTTTCCTGTTTTTCCTCCGCTGTAATCCCAGTAGTTTCCGGGGTTGGTCGCCATGACCGCGATGGCTTTGGCAGCGTCCATGCTGCTTCCTCCGCCAAGCCCGACAACAAAATCACATCCCTGTTCCTTGGCGAGCTGTGCCCCTTCCTCCACATGACGCAGCACCGGATTCGGCAGGATTTTGTCAAAAAGAACATGTTCACACCCGGCCAGTTCCAGCTGTTCTTCGACACGGGCCAGATACCCGTTGGCTTTTGTGGACTTCCCGCTGCTGATTACAATCAGCCCTTTCTTTCCGGGGATCCCGGCTTTATGCAGACCGCCCAGAGCGCCCTGCCCAAACAATACGCGTGTCGGGATATAGTATTGAAACTTTTTCATAATTCAATTTCCTCCTTAATAAAAAAGAGGATGCAGAAAAACTCTGCATCCTGACTTTTCTCATCGCTTAGCCAAAGTATCTCTTCAGCAGGCCTTCGAAGGCACAGCCGTGACGAGCTTCGTCCTTTGCCATTTCGTGAACCGTATCGTGGATTGCGTCCAGGTTCTGATCTTTCGCCATTTTAGCGAGAGCTTTCTTACCTGCGCAAGCGCCATTTTCAGCGTCTACGCGCATTTCCAGATTCTTCTTTGTGGAGTCTGTAACAACTTCTCCCAGAAGTTCCGCGAATTTAGCAGCATGTTCTGCTTCTTCCCAAGCAGCTTTTTCCCAGTACAGGCCGATTTCCGGATAACCTTCTCTGTGAGCAACTCTCGCCATAGCCAGATACATACCAACTTCGGTACATTCGCCTGTGAAGTTGTCTCTCAGCCCCTGAATGATTTCCGGATCAACGCCTTTCGCAACGCCGACTACATGCTGATCCGCCCATTCTTTCTTTCCTTCTTCCGCTTTTACAAATTTTTCAGCAGGAACGCCGCACTGCGGGCATTTCTCTGGTGGTTCCGGTCCTTCATAAGTATAACCGCATACTGAACATGTCCATTTCATAATTTTCTACCTCCCAATAAATTTAATTACTTTCACTTCTTTAGTTATACCACCTTTTGCCAGGTTAAAACAACCTTTTTTTACTGCAGGCTTTACCTTTTTTGAAAAAAAGGGTATAATTTGTTGTATTCCTATGTAAGAAAAGCATAAACAGGGGAAATTATCATTGGGGAAGCGTTTAAGGAGTAAGAGATAAGGGTATGAAAATGACGAGAAGATGGATTGCGGGGCTTCTGACTGCGGCGGTATGTTGTCTGGCGCTGTCGGGATGCACCACGTTTGACAATTTTAAAGAAGCGTTTATCAATAAAGATTCGCAGGCGGATGACACGATCCGGATCGGCGTTTACGAGCCGATGAGCGGTTCCGACGAAGAAGGAGGACGTCTGGAGGTGGAAGGGATCGAACTGGCGAATGAACTTTATCCGGAAGTCCTGGGGAAAAAAGTGGAGCTGGTTTACGCGGATAATAAGTCCGATATGGATTCCGCGGAAACCGCGATGGCGGATCTGATGAAAAAACAGCCGCTGGTGGTACTGGGAAGCTATGGAAATATTTATTCGCTGATCGCGAGCCACTATCTGGAAGAGGCGAAAGTTCCGGGGATCGCGATTACCAACACCAATCCGCTGGTTACCAGCAACCATCCGTATTATTTCCGGGTATGCTTTGTGGAATCCTATCAGGGCGAAGCGCTGGCTCGTTATGTTTATGAAGAACGGAATGAAAAAACATCCGGAATTATGGTTCCGGAGAATAATGATCAGGCAGTCTCCATGGCCAGCACCTTCAAAGATAAAATGGTGGAATTGACCGGAGACGATCAGGCGATTGCGGTATATCAGACTTTTGAAAGCGGGGCGGAGGACTTTTCCACCCAGCTTCAGGCCATTAAAGACTCCGGCGTCAATACGGTATTTCTCGCGGGGGATGTGACCGACGCGGTCAATGTATTAAAACAGGCGAAAAAGATGAATCTTGACAATGTGACTTTCCTGGGAGACAGCACTTGGGAAAGCGATGAGTTTCGGGATCTTGCGGGGAATGGAATTACAAATAACGTGGTGTTTTCTACCTTGTATACAGACGAGGAAACAGTAACGGAAACTTCTCAGGAGTTCCTGGACGCTTATGAGGAAAAATACGGAAAAGAATCGGCTGACGCGGCGACAGCGCTGGGGTTTGACGCCTATCTGATTGCCATTCAGGCCATCGAGCGGGCCGGAGAAAACTGTACCGGCGAGGATGTCCGGGAAGCGCTGGCTCAGACAGAGAACTTCCAGGGGGCGTCGGGAGAAATTACCTTTGACAACATCGGAGATCCAAAGAAATCCGTTGTTATAAATACATTTGAAAATCAAAAAATAACATCAATCTGTACCATTGCGCCGGATGAACCGGAGCAAAAATCAGATAAGAACAAAAAACAAGAAAAAAAGAAAGAGGAGAAAGAAAATGGAACAGAAAATTAAAGAAGGTTTAGAGCAGATTCGTCCTTTCCTGCAGAGAGACGGGGGAGACATTGAGTTTGTCGAGTATACGGACGATCACATTGTAAAAGTAAGACTGCAGGGGCACTGTGCGGGATGTCCGGGGGCTCAGATGACAATTAAAGGTGTTGTTGAACGGATCCTGACAGAAAGCTATCCGGAAATCAAAGGTGTGGAAGCGGTTCAGTAGACAAGAGAATATAAGCGGCAGATTTATGGGAAAGAATAAGATAAGTAAAACTGCGGCAGTGACTGTGATTCTGCTGGCTCTGGTTGTTCTGGGGCTGGCAGTTCTTTTAACATGGACGATTTCCGCAGGCAGGAATGTACCGGGCGCTTCGGAATTGGAGACGCCGCGGGCGCCAAAAGAAACAGACCTGTCTATTCTGTGTGTGGGGGACGTCATGTCTCATAGTCCGCAGACTACGGCGCAGTACAATGCGTCCAGAGGGCGGTATAACTACAGCAACAATTTTAAATATGTCAAACCATACATCGAAGCGGCAGATCTGGCGCTCTGTAATGTAGAAACGACCTTTGCCGGGGAACCTTACACGGGGTTTCCTCTTTTTAGCGCGCCGGACGCCCTGGCCTCGGCTCTGGCAAAGGCGGGTTTTGATGTGGGAATTACGGCCAACAATCATATGGCGGACAAAGGGATTTCCGGAATTCTGCGGACCCAGCGGGTTCTTCAGAAAAAAGGCCTGGACACAGTAGGCAGCGTGCAGCAGGAATCGGATCCCCGTTATCTGATTGAGGAGGTTAATGGAGTTAAAATCGGGATTGTGGCCTTCACTTACGAGACGGGATCCGGACAGGGCGGCGTTTCTATTAATGGCAGCTATGTCTCTGATGAAGTGGCGGATCACATCAATTCCTTTAATTTCAATACGCTGGAGGAGGATCTCCCCAAGATTGAGGACGCCATCAAAGGGGCGAAAGCGGCAGGGGCGGAGATTGTAATCGCATATTATCACTGGGGCGAGGAATATCAGCAAGAAGCTAATAAAAATCAGAGAAAGCTTGCCCGAAAGACGGCGGGAATGGGCGCGGATATTATTTTCGCTTCGCATCCCCACGTTCTGCAGCAGGCGGAATATCTGGAGCCTGAGGGATCCGACAGGAAGGTGCCGGTTTTCTACAGCATGGGGAACTTCATTTCCAATCAGAGGACGGAAACTCTGGGGAATCGTTATACAGAGCAGGGCCTGATGGCGCAGGTGGATCTTACCTGGTCGGAAAAAGATGGGATTACAGAGATCCGGATGGGAGGAATTCCGACCTGGGTAGACAAATACTATTCGGAAGGGAAACAGGTTTATGAGATTATTCCTCTGAGCGAAGGCTTGGAGGAAAATGAGGCTCTGGAGGTTTCCGGACATCTTTCCAGAGCGGAACAGGCATTGGAGGACGCAAATGGAATACTTGGATTTGATCAATAAGAGCATTGATGAAAATAAAGAGCAGCTCCTGCAGACTTTGCAGGAGCTGATTGCCATAAAAAGTGTGGCAGAAGATACAGAAGGGGAAATGCCTTTTGGGGAAGGCGTTCAAAAGGCGTTTTCTTATATGCTGGAGACAGCAAAGAAGGAAGGGTTTCCCGTTAAAAACACGGATAACTATGGCGGACATATAGAGCTAAAAGGTGAGAGCGACCGGGTTATGGGAATTGTCGGCCATCTGGATGTGGTGCCGGAAGGCAGCGGATGGGAAGAAGAACCTTATGGAGGAGTTATTAAGGACGGAGTGATTTACGGCAGGGGGACGATGGATGATAAAGGCCCGGTTGTCGCTTCGTTTTACGCGATGAAAGCCGTTAAAGACAGTGGAGTTCCTCTGAAAGACAGCGTACGGCTGATTCTGGGTCTGGATGAAGAGACCAACTGGAAGGGCATGGAGCATTACTTGTCTAAAGTGTCCGCCCCGGACTACGGATTTACGCCGGATGGGGATTTTCCGGCGATCCACGGAGAAAAAGGAATTCTCGTCTTTGATCTGGCGAAAAAATTCGCGCCGGCTTCGGAAAAGGGGCTGGAACTTCGCAGCCTGACCGGCGGAAACGCGGCGAATATGGTTGCGGATTCAGCTCGCGCGGTTGTACGGGACTCCTCTGGCGCGGGCTATGAGGAAATTCGGGAAAAAGCCGCGCGGTTTTCCGCGGAAAAGCAGGTGCGGCTAAAATGCAAAGGGGTAGGGAAAAGCTTGGAAATTACCGCGCAGGGAGTTTCCGCCCATGGAGCAAAGCCAGAGCAGGGAGTAAACGCGATTTCGGTTATGATGGAATTTCTAGGCCATCTGAACTTTGCCGGCGATGATGTGAATGACTTCATTGCCTTTTATAATTCCAAGATCGGATTCGAGCTGGACGGTCGTTCTCTGGGATGCGGATTTGCTGATGAACCATCGGGCAGCCTGGTTTTAAATGTGGGGATGATCCGGCTGGACAGTGAAGCGGTTTCACTGACAATCAATGTGCGCTATCCGGTAACATCCAGCGCGGAAGCTGTGTATGAGGCGATTCGTCCGGCCGCGGACGAGTATAACCTGGGTATTGTAAAGGGAAAGCATGAAGAACCCATTTATATTCCGGCAGATGATCCGATGATCGTTACGCTGATGGACATTTATAAGCGGCAGACCGGTGATATGGACAGTAAACCTCTGGTGATCGGAGGCGGAACTTATGCCCGGGCCATGAAAAATGTCATCGCTTTTGGCGCGAGATTTCCGGGGCAACCGGAGCTGGAGCATCAGAAAAACGAATGTGTTTCCATTGAGAATCTCATGAAGATGACGCGGATTTACGCGGAAGCCATTTACCGTCTGGCGGGCGCGGAGCAGGAAACCGGTAATGAGGAGGTTGAAGAAAAAAATTAAAATTTGTTTGTAATGATTTCCGATCTCGCAGGTCATATAACTGAAGAGGTGGAATTGTGAAGTATTTTGATGAAGTCTACAATCAGTATTTTAAAGATGTGTATTGTTATGTGTTTTCGCTGAGCCGCAGTCAGTCTGTGGCGGAAGAAGTGACCCAGGAAACCTTTTTTCGAGCGCTTAAGAAGATTGATTCTTTCCGAGGTGACTGTGACATCCGGATCTGGCTTTGTCAGATAGCGAAAAACGAATATTTCCGTATGAGGGAAAGGGGCAGGCGGTTTACGGAAGAACCGCCGCCTGATTCCGCTTCTTCTCAAAATACAGAAGAAGACTTTATCAAAAAGGAAGAGACTCTTCGGATTTACCGGACTCTGCATGATCTGGACGAACCATATAAGGAAGTTTTCTCGATGCGGGTTTTTGGAGAATTGCCGTATAAAGAAATTGGTCTGATTTTCGGCAAGTCGGAAAACTGGGCGCGAGTGACCTACTATCGGGCAAAGCAGAGAATACAGAGCCGACTAAAGGAGGGAAATCATGGATAAACAGAGTTGTAATATTGTACAGGATCTGCTGCCCCTGTATATTGATGAAGCCTGTAGTGAGGAAAGCCGGGAAGTGGTGGAAGCCCATCTCAAAGAATGTGAAGCCTGCAGGGAAGCCTTCGAGCAGATGAAGGAAAACCTTAAGTTTCCGGCGGAGCACGCGGACGCGAAGCGGGGTCTTGAAAAAATACGGAAGGTTCTGCGAAAAAAATATGTGATTTTAGCCCTGGTTGTAGCGGCAGTGACAGGGGGATGTATGGCAGGGTCCTGGATTTTACAGACCATAGAGGAACCGATTGCCTATGAAGATTTAAAAATGTCAGTTGTGAGGGATAAAAAAGATCCGACGCTGTATAATTTGACGTTTAACGGAGAATCGTACGCGGGTTTGTATTCAGAAGCAATTACTTTGAAAGAAGATAAAAATTGCATTTATGAAGCGGAAATTGTCCACTGCAACCGCTCTTTTTGGACACAGTTATTTGAGCGAAAGCCTCTGAAAAATGCCGTAATGTGGAGCTTTTCAGAGAATCCGGACACGACAGTCGGCTATGTGGCAGATGAGAAGGGAAACAAAAAGGTAGTTAAAACGGTGGCGGCATACTATCAGGCTACGCCGGGCAGCCCGCGCTATTTACTATGGGAGGCAGACTGGTATAAAAAGGCTCATGGAAAATCCGGCGGGATAGTGTAAAATAATTGTGGAATTTTTGAGAGAGAACTAAAAAGAGACAGTTCCAAAATGATAAAATAGTTTTCATCACAAAAACTCACGAAAGGAACTGGTCTCTTATGGAAACAATTATACAACAAATCGCAAAAAAACTCATCAACAAAATATTGGAGAAAGCATATTCCGGAGGGATTTCTGATATCGATG
>NZ_JACRYT010000028.1 GCF_014333425.1 Zhenpiania hominis
AGTTCTACCTTTCTGATAATGATTTCCTCCTGTTCATAAGTCTCATAGGAGGATAATTATACCACATTCGGGACATTTTCTTTTGTGGTATACTAAGACATTATCATATGTGAACCATATTGGAGCAGAAAACTAAGGAAATTCGCTTGATAGAACGCGAAAAATGTGATAACATTGAAAGGTATATGAGGAATTATATGATAGAAGCTCTTGAGGAGGCGCAAAAAGCTTACGATTGTGGTGAAGTGCCGATCGGAGCGGTTGTAGAAAAAGATGGCGCAATTATAGGGCGGGGACATAATCTGACGGAAACTTTAAAAGATCCGACTGCCCACGCGGAAATGCTGGCTCTCCGGGAGGCGGCAAAAAAGCTGGGCGGATGGAGACTTTTAGGCTGTAATCTATATGTTACGGCTGAGCCGTGCGCTATGTGCGCGGGCGCGATTGTCTGGGCCCGTATTCACAGGCTGTACATCGGGACGATGGATCCGAAGGGCGGCGCGTGCGGATCTGTTTTCAATATACCACAGGAACCGCGTCTTAACCATTATGTGGAAATTGAGACCGGGATCATGCAGCAGGAATGTCAAAACATACTGAAAGCATTCTTTAAAGAACTGAGAAAGAAAAAGTCGGAGGAAGGATAACTATGAAAAGAACGGGCGTGCTTTTATGCCTTTTACTTATGATGATGCTCATGTCGGCATCGGTTTGCTTCGCGGAAGAAGGCGGATTGAAAATTGAGGCACAATATCCGGAAAATGGAGCGACAGGAACCGCCGTGGAAAACGCCAGTCTTAAAATCTGGTTTAACCAGGATGTAAGGCCACAGTCGGAGCAGGTGCGTCAGGCTAACGAAAAAGCAATTAAATTGGTAGATGAAAAGGGAAAGAATATTCCGATCTATGTAGCTTACAGCCCAGATGAAGAAGGGCTGATGATGGTTTTGAGTGATAATTCCGCGCAGATTCAGGGCGATACGGAATATACGCTGACAATAGACCCTTCGTTTCAAGCTGCCAGTGGCGATACTCTGGCGGAAGGGGACAAGGTTTCCTTCACGACTCTGAATCAGTCACAGGCGACTACGGTCAATATGATTATGATGGGCGTTATGATGGTAGGTATGATTTTCTTTACTTCCCGCAGCATGAAAAAACAGCAGGAAAAAGAAAAAGCCGCCAAAGGAAAGACGGAGACAGTCAACCCGTATAAAGAAGCGAAGCGGACTGGAAAATCAGTTGAAGAAATCGTGGAAAAAGATAAGAAAAACAAAGAAAAACAGGCTGCGGCCGCAGCAAAGCGGGCATCTAAAAATCAGCGCGCGAAAGCCGCTAAAGAGAAAGCGGATAAGAACACTTCGTCAGATAAGAAACGAGTAGCGGGACCAAGACCGATTTCCGCTGCCGGGGGCAAATATAAACCTGCGAAGAAAAAGGCGCAAAAAAGCCAGCAGAACCAGCAGAAAAAGGGGAATACAAGGCCTAAGAACCAGACCGGGAAGCAGAGAAATACGAAGAATAAGTCGAAGAAAAAATAAAGCGGATAAGAGAAGCGGCAAACATAAAGATTGAAAGGAGCAGGGGACTTTCCTGCTCCTTTCTGATAGGAAGGAACCCGATCGGGCTCTATAAAACTATAGGAGAAAAGAGATGAAAAGGATACAGGTACGGGCCTACGGAAAGATCAATCTATGTCTTGATGTGCTCAGAAGACTTGAAAACGGATATCATGAGGTAGAGATGGTTATGCAGCAGATTCTGCTTCACGACGATGTGGACGTAAAGTGGTCAGAAGGGACAAGACAGACGCGATCAGAGGCAGATGATGCTTTTCAGATCGAAGTTTCTACTAACAGACCTTATTTGCCGAGAGATGAACGAAATTTAGCTTATAAAGCGGCCAAGCAGATGTATTTGGCTTATGGAGCAGAGCGACAGGGAAAAGTGAGAATCGATATCAAAAAAAGGATCCCTGTCGCGGCAGGGCTCGCGGGAGGAAGCTGTAACGGCGCGGCGGTTCTTCACGCTTTAAATCTTCTATGGGGGCTGCGCTTAAAACTGCCGGAACTCTGTGCGGTGGGGGCGGAATTGGGATCGGACGTACCTTTCTCTCTCATGGGACAGGCGAAGGCGAATCCGGAGCTGGGTCTTGCAGACGAACCGATGGCTTCACACTGCGCGATTGCCAGAGGAACAGGTACAGATTTGGAGCCGATTGCGGGACTGAAAAGCCATCTGCTGCTTACGAAGCCACCTATGGGCGTATCTACGGCAGAGGTGTATAAAGGTCTTGAGCTGGATTCGATTACGGAGCATCCGAATATAGCAGAGTTGAAAGAAGCGTTAGCTGGAAAAAATTATAGAAAGATTCAAAAAAATATGGTGAATGTCCTTGAAAATTTTACTCTGACAAGGTATCCTAAAGTTATGTATACAAAGAACAAAGTAAAACGACTGCTGGGAGAAGAGGCAGTTCTGATGAGCGGAAGCGGTCCCACGATCTTCGCTCTCTGCAAAACCAGAGAGGAAGCTCAGCACGCTTGTGAGCAACTGAAAAAAGAAAACAGGGAAACGTTTTGGACCCGAACGACCTACTAAGAGGAGAGTATTACATGCTGAACTTTGACATCCAGAATCACAGACCTCTGCGGGAAATTGTGTATGAGGAACTGAAAATGCAGATTCTGACAGGAAAGATTGTGCCGGGGACCAGATTAATGGAAGTTGAACTGGCGGCAGATATGGGGGTGAGTAGAACTCCGATTCGCGAAGCAATCCGAAAATTGGAAAAGGAAGGCTTAGTAACCATTGAACCGAGGCGGGGGGCATATGCTTCACAGATATCTGTAAAAGATATGGTGGATATTTTAGAAGTAAGACAAGACATGGAAGGTCTGGCGGCTTACTTCGCGTCTTCGCGGATGACGGAAGAACAGATGGCAGATCTGAAGCGAACTTCGGATTCTTATAATCGGGCAGTAGCGGAAGGTGATATGGACAGCATGATTGCCTATGACACTCGATTTCATCGGATTATTGTAGAATCCTGCAATAATAATATTTTGGTTCATATGATTGAACAGCTTCAAGAATTGGTGCTTCGGTTCCGCTATATTTATTATGATGACTTTCGGAGAGCGGAAAATATGCCAGAAGAGCATCGGCAGATTTTAGAGGCGATTCGTGACGGCAGAGCGGAGGATGCCAGAGCGGCCGCGGACATACATATCGATCGACTGAAAGAGATGGTTATTCGAGACGGAATTCGACAAAAAACGAGCATGAGCAAATAGAAAAAATGAGAAAAGGGGTTCGCTGCATCCGTACAGATTTGATGCGGCGAACCTTTTTCATACTGTTATCTGAGGCAAGCGCAGGCTATTTTATCGGTATGCGATCGTTTCTATTTCCACCAGGACATCTTTTGGAAGTCTGGCTACCTCTACAGCAGAGCGGGAAGGGTAGGAGCCTTCCGTAAAAAATTCGGCGTAGATTTCGTTCATTTTCCCGAAATCATTCATGTTTTTAATAAAGACCGTTGTTTTCAGTACCTTGTCCAAAGAAGAGCCTGCGGTTTCCAGAATTGCTTTCATGTTTTTAAATACCTGCCGCGTCTGTTCCTCAATGGTCGTGCCGACAATGTCTCCGGTTGCCGGGTCTAGTGGAACCTGGCCGGATGTGAAGACAAAGTCACCGAAAATATTCGCCTGGGAATAAGGCCCGATTGCGGCGGGAGCCTTATCAGTTGATACTATTTTTCTCATAATTCATTCCTCCTGATTCTCCCCTGATAAAAAGGGATAGCTATATTATACAGGGAAATTTTTGGTTCGTATACCTGTTTTCGGTTTTCGGAATGAATAAAACCTTTTTTTATACAACCCCCTGCCATTGCATTGCCTTCGCGACTTTTACAAATCCGGCGATATTTGCGCCAAGCAAGAGATTGCCGGGTGCCCCGTACTGCTGTGAGGCTTCAAAACATTGTTCAAAGATATATTGCATGATTTCCTGCAATTTACGGTCAACATGCCCGTAACTCCAGGATGCCCGACTTGCGTTCTGCGCCATTTCTAACCCGCTGACAGCAACTCCCCCTGCGTTAGCCGCTTTCGCCGGGACATAAAGAATCCCCTGATGACCTTCGCTCCCAGATTCTGTGCTTTTTTTATGACATAGAGAGCGACGTTCCCAGAGCCAGATACAATAATTTTTTTGCCTTCTAAGGAGGTATGATGTAATTTGCCAAGAATCACTTCCGCGAGATAGCAGAGTCCATAACCGGTTGCTTCGGTTCGGAGAAGAGAGCCCCCGGCAAAGATTCCCTTTCCGGTCATGGTTCCTTCTGAAATATTCATAAGACGGCAGTATTGACCATACAAATATCCGATTTCCCGGTTACCGACACCAATATCTCCAGCAGGCACATCGGTACTGGCTCCAATGTGGCGGAAAAGTTCGCTCATAAAGCTCTGACAGAAATTCATAACCTCATCATCGGTTTTTCCATGAGGATCAAAGTCCGAGCCGCCTTTCGCTCCTCCCAGAGGCAGTCCGGTCAGACTGTTTTTAAAGGTCTGCTCGAATCCAAGGAATTTAATGACAGAGGGTGTTACTGTACGGTGAAAGCGAAGCCCCCCTTTGTATGGCCCCAGGGAAGAATTGAACTGAACCCGGTAGCCCCGGTTGACGCGGGTGTTGTTGTCACGATCCTTCCAGGCCACGCGGAACTGGATAAAGCGTTCCGGCTCAATCAGTCGATCCAACACTCCTTTCTTGTGTTTGCGTAATCGTTTGTGAAAGCAAACAACGAAAATTATTATATTTCGATTTGCTTTTAATGTCAAGGAAAATTTAAAAAATTTAGAAAAATCAGAGAGCAGAGGCGACTTGAAAAAGAGAGAAATTTATACTACAATAAAACCCAGGAAAAAAGGAAGAGGAGTAGAACATGTGCAGAGAAAAAGCCGAAAGGACAGGGGAAAAGCCATTTCCCCGTAATCTGTTTTTTATTGGATTTATGGGGTGCGGGAAATCAACGATATCCGGGAAATTCGGTGAACTTTTTTCTATGGAGCAGGTTGAAATGGATGAGCGGATTGAGGAACAGGCAGGGATGAAAATTTCGGAGATTTTCCGTGTTCATGGGGAAAAAGCCTTTCGGGATATGGAAACCGAATTTCTGCGCGGGCTGTGTTGCCGCGGCGGGTTGGCCGTTTCCTGCGGGGGAGGCGTCCCTCTGCGAAAGGAAAACGTAGAGCTTATGAAAAACAGCGGCAAAGTTATTTTTCTGACGGCGTCACCGCAGACGATTTACGAGAGAGTAAAAGGCAGCAGCGACCGTCCGCTGCTGGAAGGTAAGAAGAATACGGACGCAATCCGTGAGATGATCGAGATACGGCGCCCGATCTATGAAGCTGCCGCGGATTTTCGTATCTCTACAGATGGAAAGTCGATCGAAGAAATCTGCAGGGAAGTGTATGAACAGGCGCGCCGTTGATAATAAGAAAAGTGGAAATGACGGAATCAAAGATTCCGATTTCCACATGCTGACCGCAAGGGTCAGTGTATTTTCTGAGGAGCTAGAAAGCCCTGCCGTTTTGCAGAAGGGCTTTTTTTTCTTGTGGCGTACAGACTATTGAATCCGGAACATAGATGAGCTGGCCTCTTTCCCGTCCCACCTGTTCGGCCAGGGAAGGATCATCCAGACGAATAAAGGTCTTGTTGTGGGATTGGGCGGACTGACGCGCGCGGACTTCGGAACCTCCAAAGCAGATCAGATTTTCAATCTGGCTCCGGAGCATTTTGATGATGCGTTCGTTTTCCGCCTGGAATCCATTCTCATCCAGAAAGAATTCCGCTGCTGCCGTAGCCTGGGCAACCAGCATGGGGAGACCGTTGGAATGTGAAATTTTCAACTCTTCCGCCTGTTGGAGCAGCACGGTTTTAAAGGGGTTATAGATCACGTCAATGACACCGCCGCACGCGGGAAACTCTGAAAGCTCAATCAGATGCTTTCCATTGTCCGGATAAGTGCCTACCGGAGTTGTATTGATGATAACTTCCACGTCCCGATGGCTTTTCAAATCTTCATATGAAATACATCCCGATTCACCACGGCGGGAAGCAATCAGAATCTGCGCCGCGCCCTGATCGGAAATTGCCTTCCGCGCGGTGAGACTGGTGCCGCCGTTTCCTAAAATCAGGACTTTTTTTCCGGAAAAAGAAATGCCGGCGCTGGCAGCCGCGTAAAGAAACCCGGTGTAATCGGTATTGGTTCCGCAGAGAAGGCCGTCACGAAAATAAAGTGTGTTGATTGAGCCAATCTCCGATGCGAGTTCCGAAACCTGATCGCAGAACGGAAAAACCGCTTTTTTATAGGGAATGGTAATATTCAGGCCGGAAAACTCTCTTTTCTTGAGATAGATTTCTAATTCCTCCCGGCTCAAGCTGAGGAGGTCATAAGTGTACCTCCCCAGGCTTTCATGAATTTGTTTGGAGTAACTGTGCCCCAATTTTTCTCCGATGAGACCGTATGTCATACTTTGCTCCTTAAATCGTTTCCGAATAGCTGCCAAGGAATACGAATAATTCCGGCTGGTTCTCCAGCTGTCCCAGCAGGTTTACAAGCTCCGGCGAATAAACGGACGCTTCCATATCGAAATAGAACATAAATTCAAAATCGCTGCCCGGTACCGGACGGGATTCCAGTTTTGTCAGGTTTACGCCCAGCGCGGCAAATTTGGCGATCATATGGTAGAGGGAGCTTGGCCTGTGCGGAAGCGTCAGCATCAGGCTGATCTTGTTGGCTCCAGGATAGATTTCCAGATTCTTAGAAATACAGATAAAACGGGTATAGTTGTTATCACTGACCTGGATATTGTTGTTTAAGGATTCCAAGCCGTACAGTTCCATACAGTCTCTGGAGCAGATGGCGGCAACATCGTCTCGCTCGGATTCCGCGACCATTTTCGCGGCGCGGGCGGTGTTCTCACAAATGGTGATTTTGACATCCTTGAGTGTTTTCAGGAATTCTCCGCACTGACCGATGGCCTGCTCGTGAGAGAAAATTTCTTTCACATCCTTGAGTTTTGTCCCCGGCTTTGCCAGCAGGCTGTGATTGATCCGCAGGCGGATACTTTTGACAATATGAAAGTTGTAATTGCGCATCAGGTCGTATACGGTTCCTACGGATCCGTAAGAGCTGTTCTCAATCGGAAGAATTCCATACTGACACAATCCTTTTTCAACCGCGTTGAATACGCCTTCAAAACTGTTGAAATACATCGTGCTTGGGACCTCAAACAGTTTTTCGCAGGCGGCCTGGGAGTAAGAGCCTTCTACGCCCTGGCAGGCTACAACCGCTTTTTTTGGGAAAAGCTTCGGCGTCTCTTCCAATGCCTTCTCGATACGCTCGCCAATGTCAGAAACGCGGGAGAGGTAATTGTTCTGGTAAGAACGGCTCAGATCAAATAAGGTGTTGAAGAGGATACGGGCGTATCCGTCCAGAGGTTCGCCGACTTCATTAGAGATACGGTGGAGAATTTCTTTTTCCCTGGAAGCGTTTACAACCGGCAGATTACCTTCCTGCTTCGCCTTCGCGATATCCAGAGAAAGAGCCATTCTTTCCTTGAACAGATCCGCGATCTGAGAGTCTACTTTGTCGATGTCTTTTCTGATTTCTTCTAATTTCATTCTTTTTCCTCCATAATCATATTTAAAAGTCCAATAGCCATCGCGGCCCGGCATACCGGAACGGCCCGCACCGCGACGCAGGGGTCGTGCCGCCCCCGGATGGACAGAGTTTCATTTTCTTTCCTGCTCAGACTTACCGACTGCTGCGCTTTGGCGATGGAAGGCGTCGGCTTGAACGCGAGCCTTGCGATAATCGGCATGCCGGAGGTAATTCCTCCGAGGATGCCACCATGATGGTTGGTGCTGGTTCGCACCTGCCCGCCCTCCATACGGAAGGGATCGTTGTTTTCGGAACCCCGCATTCCGGAAGCGGCGAAACCCGCGCCAAATTCGATTCCTTTAACTGCGGGGATCCCAAAAAAGATTGGAGACAGTACACTCTCCACGCCATCGTACATAGGGCCGCCTAGTCCGGCGGGGCAGTTTTTCGCGTAAACCTCCACAATTCCGCCGACAGAGTCGCCGGCCTTTCGGGCGGAGAGAATCTCTTCCTTCATTTTTTCGCCGGCTTCCCGCGAAATCGTCGGAAAACCAGAAGTCGTGGGAATATCCGGATTCAGTGGATTCAGAGCCGCGTCCCGAATACTGCCGACAGAATAAAGATGGGCGCCGATTTCAACGCCTTCTTTTCGAAGAAGCTGCAGGGCAATCCCGCCCGCAATACACAAGGGCGCGGTCATCCGCGCGGAAAAAGGGCCGCCGCCCGCCATGTTCAGGCGATTGCCGTATTTGATCCACGCGGTATAGTCGGCATGTCCCGGACGGGGAATATCCCGCAGATTTTTATAATCCTCAGAGCGGGTGTTTGTATTGGCAATCGTCAGTGTAACTACCGGTTCTGTGATGACGGCGAGGTTATCGATAATCCGTAGTCCCCGTTCCGGCCGTACCAAATCCGGTTCTTTTCTTGTGGTAGTAAAAGGGCTGTTTCCAGGGGCCCGTTCATCTAAAAACTCCTGCAGTTCCTTTAAGTCAAAGGCGGTAAAGCGAGGGAGCCCTTGGATATGAACGCCGATTTCCGGTTCGTGGGAACCTCCGAATATGGTTATTTTTATTTTTTCTCCAAAACTAGAGTTCACGATATTCACCTCCCAGATATTTGAAGTCATCCCAGAATCCCGGGTAAGATTTATTGACCGCCTCCGCGCCTTCGATGATAATGGGGCCTTCCGATACAACTGAGGCGATGGCCATAGCCATGACGATCCGATGATCGTTATAACCGCTGACCCTGCCGCCTTTAATAGGAGAGCCTCCCCGGATCGTCAATCCTCCGGGCTGTTCGGCAAGATCGACGCCTACTCGGGAAAGACAGTCGTACATGGCCGCAAGCCGATCCGATTCTTTAATCCGCAGTCGTTCCGCGTGATGAATGCAGGTCGTGCCCTTGGCGGCAGCGGCCATAACCGACAGGATAGGAACAAGATCGGGAATTGCGGAAGCGTCGATATGGATGCCATGGAGAGGTCTTGCCAGTGCCAGAAAACTATCTCCTTTTTCCTGGATTTCTCCGCCCATTCTGCGGGTTAAGCTGAGAATGGCCCGATCTCCCTGGATCGATTTTAAGTTGACCCCTCTTCCAATAATACCAGATTCTTTGGAGAGCACTCCGGCGGCAACCCAGAAGGCCATATTCGACCAGTCGCCTTCCGCCTCAAGGTTTTCCGGAGGGATGTATTGCTGGCGTCCTTTGACTTTAAAGGTAAGTAGTCCTTCCTTTTCTTCTGTATAAATATCAATCTGAAAGTTTTTCAGCACATCCAGAGTCAAATCCACATAACTTCTGGACTCCAGAGGAGATGTAATCTGAATCCAGCTGTCCTTCTCCAAAAGAGGAAGGGCAAAAAGCAGTCCGGTAATATACTGGGAGCTGACATTTCCCGGAAGGGTAAAAAGTCCGCCCTGCAGCCTTCCTTTTATATGGCAGATTTCCTGTGCCGTTCCCTTTGTACGATGCTTATTGGAAAAGGAACAGCCATGTGCCTCCATTTCCTCTTTTAAAGGGGAAATGGGGCGCTGAGGAAGCCGTCCGGAACCCAGAAAAATCGCTTCCTCTTTCAGAGCCATGATGACGGGAAGCAGAAAGCGAAGCGTGGAGCCGCTTTCCCCGCAGTCCAGAACCGGTATGCCTGCCTTGAGCTGCTTCAGGCAGGCGCGGGTGGCCTCGATATCCTGAGAAGTGGTGCGGATAGAAACCTCGGCAGGGCGTTTGGAAAGCGCCGCCGCGATCAGCAGCCGATGCGCGTGGGATTTTGACGCGACGGCGTTGACGCTGCCGACGAGTGTTTGTGGTGTAATTTCAATATTCATGACAGACCTGCCTTTATAAATTCTTCCAGACGGGAGACGGGAAGCTCTTTCAGCTGACAGTCTCCCTGTGCAACCGGGATCACCAGTGTAAGCCTATCGCCCTGGCGTTTTTTATCACTCAGTGCCGCCTGCGTGAGTTGACTCGCGCTGTAAGGGCAGTCCAGCGGAAAGCCGAACTTTTTCAGAATTTCACTGAGCGGAGCGGTACAGTCTTCCCGGGACCAGCCAAATTGAAGCGCCGCGCGGGATTCGATTACCATCCCGATGGCGACCGCGTGTCCGTGGCTGACAGAAAATCCGCTGCACTTTTCAATGGCGTGTCCGAGGGTGTGACCGAAATTTAAAAGCTGGCGCGCGCCGATATCTCTTTCGTCCTCCTGAACCACCCGGCGTTTAATTTCAATGGCCCGGCCGCTGAGATGGGTGATGACCGCGGGATCTTTTAGATCCGGTTTCTCCCGGATATAGGAAAGCAGTTCTTTATCCGCGATCGCTCCGGCTTTAATCGCCTCCGCGGCGCCGTCCAGGAGCAGATCCTGGGACAGCGTCGCCATGGTATCCGTGTCAAAGAGAACCAGAGACGGCTGCCAGAAGGCTCCGGCCAGATTTTTGCCGGCTTCCAGATTGACACCGGTTTTTCCGCCGACTGAAGAGTCTACCGCGGCAAGCAGGGTTGTGGGAACCTGGACAAAAGGAATTCCCCGGAGATAGGAGGCGGCGGCGAAACCCGTCAGATCTCCGGTAACGCCTCCGCCGAGAGCAACAAGGGCATCCGAACGGGTCAGCTGCCGCTGTGCCAGAAATTCCAGGAGATCTGACAGCGTCCGCAGGCTTTTGGAAGCTTCCCCGGCGGCAAAGACGAATTTTACCGCGACAAAACCGGATTCCTCCAGAGAGGAAATCAGTGCATCGCTGTAAAGAGGAGCGACATTGCTGTCTGTTACAACGCAAATTTTCCGGACCTTTTCGCCCAGAGCCTGCCGGATATAGGCCCCTGCCCGCGGCAGGAGTCCGGAGCCGGTCAGGACCTCATATGTTTTCGAGGCTGTTATCGTTATCTTTTCCATTAAAATATTTCTCCATCAATGAAAGCTTTCTTTTCACGCCCGTCCTTTAACAGCGCGCGCAGAGTTTCGGCATCCCGATCCTTAATGGCGCGGCTGTATTCCTCCAGACGCCGGGCGATTCCGTCGATTTCCTCCGTGAGGAATTCCGGATTGTCTAGAAACAATTCTGTCCACATATCTTCATTCAGCTTGGCGACCCTGGTTAGATCCTTGTAGCTTCCGGCGGAAAAACCCTGGTGTTTCATGGCCGCGGGGCTTTTGATATACGCGCTGGAAACAACATGGGCAAGCTGGGAAGTGAAGGCAATCATCTGATCGTGTTCTTCCGGCGTCGCGATTTGGATATTCGTAAAGCCGATTGCGGTAAACAGATCTTTTACCTTTTCCACATCCTGAATGCTCCCTTTGGTAGGCGTCAGAATCATGGACGCGTCTTTAAAAAGCGCCTTTTTCGCGTGATCGAATCCTGAGTGCTCCAGGCCTGCCATGGGATGGCCGCCGATGAAGACAAATCCCTGTTTCAGCGCGATAGGTTCCACCTGTCTGCAAACGATCCGCTTGACTCCGCAGCAGTCCAACACGATGGAGCTTTTTTTGAAAATTTCCTGCTTTTTCCGGATAAAGTCTACTGCTGCCTGAGGATAGAGGGCTATCAGTGTCAGATCGCACTGACTGAGAATTTCGTCCGTAAGAACTTCATCGATCGCTCCGAGCAGCAGAGCCTTTTTTTCGACGGTATCATTTTTGTCATAGCCGTACACTGTATGGCTGGTGTTTTCCTTGATTGCTTTTGCCATGGAGCCGCCGATTAACCCCAGTCCGATAATGGCGATTTTCATTGTTCCCATGGTCACTGTCCTTTGTATGCGTGGGGGAGAATAGCGTTAACTGCCTTGACGACATCATCGAACTCTTCCGGTGTCAGGGATTGAGCTCCGTCGCACAGCGCGTGAGGCGGATCGTTGTGCACTTCGATCATCAGGCCGTCCGCGCCCGCTGCCGCCGCTGCCATGGCCATTGGTTTTACCAGAGAAGAAATTCCGGTGGCGTGGCTCGGATCGACAATAATCGGCAGATGGGTCATGGTCTTTAAAAGAGGAACGGCCGCCAGATCCAGAGTGTTTCTGGTCGCGGTCTCAAAAGTTCGGATCCCCCGTTCGCAGAGGATGATGTTTTCATTGCCGCCGGCCATGATGTACTCAGCGCTCATCAGCAACTCTTTCAGTGTGCTGGAAAGGCCGCGTTTTAAGAGGATCGGCTTGTTGACATGGCCGAGCTCTTTCAGGAGCTCGAAATTCTGCATATTTCTCGCTCCGACCTGAATGACGTCCACATCTTCAAAGAGCGGAAGATGGGAAAGATCCATAACTTCGGTAACAATAGGAAGTCCGGATTCTTTTTTTGCCTCCAACAGCAGATTGATTCCTTCCGCGCGCATTCCCTGGAACGCGTAAGGGGACGTTCTCGGTTTGAAAGCGCCGCCGCGGTACAGGCGCGCTCCGGATTTCTTTACATCTTTCGCGATCTGGCAGACCTGTTCTCTGGATTCAACGGAACAGGGGCCCGCGATGATCTGGAAGTTTCCTCCGCCGATTTTGGCGCCCGCGACATCCACAACCGTGTCTTTGGGATGAAATTTGCGGTTTACGTTCTTGTACGGCTCCTGGACTCTCTTTACGGTTTCCACAATATCCAGAGCGTTAATGAGATCAATGTCCACAGCGGACGTATCGCCGATCAGTCCAAGGATGGTAGTGTTTTCCCCCTTGCTGAAATGAATGTCCAGATCCATGCTCTTGAGCCAGGAAATCAGGTTTTCTAATTGTTTTTCTTCCGGATTGTCTTTTAAAATAATAATCATTTTTCCTCTCCTTAAATTAAAAACTCCGCAAGTGAATTTCACTTGCGGAGAATCTCTCAACTTTCGATTGGTCCTGTTGTTTCGAGTTATCTCATTGCAGCAAAATTCACCTTACCCTTAAAAAAGAAAGTAAAGTAAAAGTAAAAATATTCAGCTGCAAATGCGAAACTTTTCTTTAACATTTTTTGACCTCTCTCAATAATCTGTCTGCATTTTACCACGGAGAAAGCAGAATGTAAAGTGCTTTTTTGTGAAAACAACTAAATTCCATTGTAAATTTTGTGTTAAGTAAATAAGTCGGAGCATCAGATTCGAATAATACGCCCCTCTTTTCGCTGCGGAGCCTGTGGAAGCGGGCCGTCCGCGTACCCCAGGGCCAGCGCTCCGATCCCGTTGAAATTTTCAGGAACACCCCATTTTTTCATCAGCGCTTTTCCCTCTGTCGTGGCGAACATTTCTTTTTCTCTGTGAATCCAGCAGGACGCGAGTCCGATGGAATGGGCCGCCAGCATCATCGTGTCTAAAACACAGCTCCCGTCTTCGATATAGGTGGTTCGATCCACAGGCGCGAAAACCAGAATAAGCGTCGGCGCGCCATAGTAAGGATCTGTATCGGTTCCCAGGATCTCCGCGTTCATTTTGATGAGGCGCTTCTTTGTTTCCGGGTCCTGTACGGCGACGAGAATCGGAGACTGAAGTCCCCTTCCGGAAGGCGCGTAAGTGCCTGCCTCCAGCACGGTGTTCAGTTCATCCTCCGTAATCTGCGCTTCTTTATATTTGCGGAGGGAACGCCTTGTTCGGATGTTTTCTAAAATCGGATTGTTCATGTGTGTCTTCTCCTTTCCGTATATTGGGGAGCATGTGGCTGCTCCGCCGGTTTCCCACATTATAGCACCGGGATCGGCGCCGGGCAAGGGCGAGAGATATTTCAAAGACGTGGAAATCCGGGGCAGGTTCTGCTAGAATGGACAAAAGGAGGAATGTGGAATGTTTTATGAAGAGGAAATTTTCGAGAATCTTCAATATGAGGCGAAGACCTTTGAAGATTACCGGTTTTCCGATTGTGTGTTTCGGAACTGTGGAGTTTATGAGACCGAATTTCGCCATTGTACGTTCAGGCATTGCACTTTTGAGAACTGCACAGTTTTAAATAACCGATTTCAGTTTACCAATGCGGCGGACAACCGGTTTCACGACTGCTCCCTGGTGGGAATCGCGTGGAACGAGATAACAGAGGAAAATCAGATTTTATTGCCCTTTTCCTCGTTTGAAGACTGTACGTTAAAGTATAATCTTTTTGTGAATTTTAAGATGAGAAAATCCCGCTTTGAAAACTGTGATCTGACAGGAAGCAGCTTTCAGGGATGTGATCTGCGGGAAAGTTCCTTTCGCCGAGCTGTTCTGGAACAGACGGACTTTCAGCAGAATAATCTGACAGGCGCGGACTTTCGGGACGCGGCAGGGTACGGAATTTCATTGGAAAATAATAAGCTGAAAAAAGCGAAATTTTCCTTCCCGGAGGCTGTGCGCCTGCTGACGGCTTCGGGGATTATTGTGGAATAGCGCGCCAGAATGCACCCTTTTCAGCAGGGTTGACGGCGTATTGTTTTTATCGTATACTCACGTTAGTAATGTTTTCTAGGGTTCCGCTGGTGATTCTGCGTCACTGGGCAGGTCCGAGAGAAAACGGCCAAAAACGGCTGCACGGAGGGATAAAAGCCCGGGAGAAGTAAAATATGCTTTTTCCGGGTTCCTTTGTGCGGAAAAGGAGGATGTATGAAGAACGAACGAAAAATTGCCTGGGTCTGCCTTATCATAGCGGGCCTTATAGAGTTTGTATGGGGATATTTTCTGAAAGAGTCCCATGGATTTTCCGAAGTCGGTCCTGCGATCCTGGCGGTCATTTTTATCGCGGCCAGCTTTTTTCTGCTGGAACGGGCAGTGCGCGTGTTTGGAATCGGAATGTCCTACGGGGTCTTTACCGGTCTGGGAATCGCGGGCACCTCAATCATCGGGATTCTGGCTCTTGGAGAAAGTATCAGCGTTCTGAAGATCATTTCGCTGATTATTCTTATGACAGGGATTGTGGGAATTAAATTCTGCGACGGCAAAGAAGAAGGGAAGGGGGCGGAAGAAAAATGATGTGGATCGTTTTGATTTGCGCTTCCTTTTGTGAACTGGGATTTACCGTATTTATGAAGCTTTCAGACGGATTTAAGAACCTCAAATACACAATTCTGACCATAATTACGGTATCAATGAGTATTTTTCTTTTATCGGTGGCCATCAAGACGCTGCCGTTGGGGATTGCCTATGCGGTGTGGACCGGCCTGGGAACTGTGTTTAACGTGCTTTTCGGTATTTTTGTGTTCAAAGAAAGCAGAGAATGGAAGAAGCTGATGTTCATGGGGCTGATTCTGGTAGGCGTGATTGGACTGCGGCTCAGCGCGTAAAAGAGGGCAAAGGAAGAGTACAAATTTAGCTGATAGACAAAATTGTGCACATTTTCGTAATTTACGTCTGTCCCCCGGCTGGCTGGATTTGACAGGAACAGCCGGAGCCGATATGATAGGAGTATGAAGAAGGAAAGATATTTAAAAGCCGCAGGCCTTATCTGTTTGTGTTTGGCAGTCCTTGCGGCAGCGGTTTGTACCGTAACAGGAATCTATGTTTTTAACGCGTCCGTCGCCCATGCCGTCGATCCGCAGAGGGCTACTCTGGAATGCAAGCGGGAAATTCTGGAGCGGCGCGGCTTTGATACGGCACAGTTTGAAAAGACGTATCACGCGGAGAAGATTATGATCAAATCTTCCTTTGACGGCCATATCATTCCCGCGAACTACCTGACCATCGACGGCAGCCGACAGCGAAAGAGCGTGGTTATGACCCATGGCCTTAACGGAAATCGGCTGACCGCTTACCCCGTCGCGGCCATGCTGTTGCGACACGGATTTAACGTCCTTACATACGATCAGCGGGAATCCGGGGAAAATAAGGCCCCTTATATGACCTGCGGCTACTGGGAGAGCCGTGATTTCAGGGACTGCGTGGAATATGTGAGACGCTGCGCGGGAAAAGAGGTCGCGGTGGGAGGCTGGGGTTCTTCCATCGGAGGCGCGACGGTCGGCTTTTATCTGGGGACAAAGAGTGCTCAGGAAAATTTGGATTTCGCGATTCTTGACTGTCCGGTCAGCAATGTTCGGGATGCCTCCGCTTTTCTGACCAAAAAAACGGACTGGATTCCTGAGAACTTCAAACTGGCCATGGGAAACCTGGCGCTGAAGCTGCGGCTCGGGTACGGTTATGAGAAAGGGAATGTCTGCGACTATGTAAGGAAAACCACGGTGCCGGTGCTGATTTTTAACAGCAGAGCCGATCGGGTGACTCCCTATTATATGGGAAGAGACCTGTTCCGGGCAATGGAGAAAAACCAGAAAGAGCTTGTAACGGTTGATGACAGCGGGCATACGGATCTGTATCTGGATCATCCGGGCGATTACGAGGATGCAATGATGGAATTTATAGAAGAAACGGCTGCGCCATAGAAGGTAAGGTTGCGGCCTTTTTTATCCTGCGAACTAGAAACGCAGGTGGAATTTTTCAGAAAAAACGAATATAATTGAAAGCAAAAAGGAGGTACGTCAGATGCGTTCATTCAGAAAGGAATTGTATTTCAATCTTCCCGCAAGGCGGGGATTGGTGAATATTACAAAGGATGTACAGAAAGCGGTAGATGAGAGCGGCGTAAAAGAAGGTCTGGTGCTGGTAAACGCCATGAATATCACCGCGTCGGTTTTTATCAATGATGATGAAAGCGGCCTGCATCAGGATTATGAGAAATGGCTGGAAAAACTGGCGCCGGAAAAGCCATACAGCCAGTATCAACATAACGGCTATGAGGACAACGCCGACGCGCATCTGAAAAGGACGATTATGGGGCGGGAGTCTGTTGTGGCGATTACAGACGGGCGGCTTGATTTTGGAACCTGGGAGCAGATTTTTTATTACGAGTTTGACGGCAAACGGGACAAGCGGGTGCTGATTAAGATCCTTGGAGAATAAGCATGCGGATTATTATAAAAGCTTTCCATGAACTGACTGCCGAAGAATTATACCAGATTCTCAAGCTGAGGGCGGATGTCTTCGTGGTAGAACAGGAATGTATCTATCCGGATTGTGACGGAAAAGATCGAAGCGCCTATCATTTGTATGTGGAAAAGAACGGAATCATACAGGGGTATCTGCGGATTCTGGAAAAGGGGCAGACGTTTGACACCGTCGCCATCGGCAGAGTGGCTGTCCGACCGGAATGCCGGGGGATCGGTCTTGCGCGCCACATGATGAAAAAAGCGCTGGTCTTTGCGGCAGATTATCTTCATGAAAGGGTTGTTAAAATCGCCGCCCAGGAATATCTGACGGAGTTTTACGCGTCTCTTGGGTTTGAACCGATTTCCGAGCCTTATCTGGAGGATGGGATTCCCCATGTGGATATGGAGTACCGCTGGCTGTCGTCAAGCGGCGTGAGCCCCGCTTACGAAGATTCTTCTGTGTCAGTAGGAAACTTTGAGATCCTCTGATTGCGATTTTCTATAACGCACCAGCAGGCGACAGCGGCAATTACAATGGCAGCTCCGGCCAGAGCGAAAGGGCCGGGTGATTCACCATCAAAGAGAAAGACCCAGACAGGATTAAGCAGAGGCTCCAGCATTCCAATGAGTGAGCAGGCCAGAGGAGAGCAGTCTTTGGCCGCGATTGCGTAGAGTATGTAAGGGATTCCCAGCTGGAAAATCCCCAGAATCAGGATGAGGCAGATCTCCCGGGTGGAAATGGAAGCAGTAAAGACTGCTCCAACGGGAATCCCCACAAGGGCAGTAAAAATATGGGCGAAAAGAATCCCGCTCATGCGAATCGAATCGTTGTTTCCGGCAAGACCGATCAATATGAACATAATTGACAGGAAGAGTCCCGCTAGAATCCCCAGGAAATTGCCTGCGATATTGCCGGGAGACAGCTGATCCAGAAAAAAGAGGAGGATTCCCGCCGCTGCGGTGCATACGACCGCGGCCTCTCTTTTTTTGATTTGCTGGTGCAGAAAAAGCGCGGAAATAATAAGGATGAAAATAGGCGATGTGTACTGAAGCACGATGGCGTTGGCGGCAGTAGTCAGCTTGTTGGCGGATACAAAACACAGAAAGGATACGCCCAGGCTGATGCCGGCACATATGGAAGAGCGGCAGACTTGAATTCCGATTCGAGAAACGGTCATAAACAGTCCGAGAACCGCTGCGGAAATCAGGCTTCGTCCGCCGGCAATAAGGAACGGGCTCCAGGAAATCCATTTAATAAAAATCCCGCTGATGCTCCAAAGACACGCGCAGAGCGCCATCAGGAGCATCGCTTTTTTTTCGAGTGCTGTTACTTTGTGATGTCTGCATGGGAGATCGATCCTCCTTAATTCAGTACCAGGCTCCACCCGGTAATCGTAAACAGAGACAGCAGTGTTGTCAGCACGACTACTTTTGAGCCAAGCTCCGCGTCCCGATGATACTGGGCGGCCAGCAGAGCGGTGGTCGTTCCGGCGGGCATTCCGGTGAGAATGACGGAAACACCGGTAACCAGCGGATCCATATGCGCGACAAGACAGAAGCCCCAGACGAGAGCGGGAAGCACGATCAGGCGCAGAGCCGAAAAGAGCAGAAGCTTTACCGAAAACATTGTTTTCCAGCCCACATCCGTTAACAGCATTCCGATAATAAGCATGGACATGGCGGTACAGCAGTCACCGAGGGTGGTGAGGGTTTCTGAGATGACATGAGGCAGAGGAATCTGAAAAAAGAAAATAGGCAGCCCCAGATATACGGCGATCATACACGGATGCAGCGCCACTTTTAAAACCATAGCTTTCCAGTTACGAACTTTCGAGAAAAAAGAAATTCCCGCGGACCACATCACAATCCGCAGCGGAATGAGATAAATGGCCGTATAGGAAAGCCCCGCGGCTCCATAAATACTTTCCGCTATGGGGTAACCCATAAAGCTGGAGTTGGAGCAGACCGTAGCGTATTGAAAGATAACTTTGGTGTCCTCATCAAGCCGGTTGAACAGAAATTTGCTCAGAATCACCGCGAAAATCTGAAGCCCTGCGGCAATGAGCAAAATCGCCAGAAAATCCAGCAAAAGCTGATAGGAAAAGGGCATTACAAAAGAATTGACAATATTGCAGGGCAGGATGACGTAAAGCACGACATTTGTCAGGCAGCGCCGGCCTTCCGCGGAAACCAGCTTCTTTTTTCCGGCCACCATACCGGCTATAATCAGAATAAACAACATTCCCTGCAGATTAAGCAGCTGAGTCACAGTTCCGCCCATTCATTTTCCCTCCTTTTATCAAAAACCCTGTAATTTCCATTATAGTACCGGCCGGAGGGGAAGTCAAATCAGCCAGAAAGGGAAGGCGCTATAATACCTGGCTGCCGTTCGCGATTAGCTTGAAGGTACAGCCCAGTACCTCCGCCGCTCTGCGGCACATAAGCATCCGCTCGAGAAAGATTTCAAAATAATCCATGATACTGCAGATTTCATTATCCAGCTCAATATCAAGCTGAATTTCTTTCTTGTCCGGACGGATTTGAAGTTCAGACGAGACTGCCGCATAGTTGACCCGATCGTGGATATCAAAATCGGTTTTTTCCGGATTGCGGACGCGGTTCCTGCGCACATCGGTTTTGTCCGCGATGATGAGCGCCGCGGAGATCGGTTCGGTAGCGCATCCGGTTCTTTCGTCGTGGTTGCCGATGGCCCCGACAATTTTCGCGATTTCCGCGGGATCGATATTCATTCTGGTAAGAATCTGAAATGCGAGGATTCCGCCGGTATGAGCATGATCCGTACGATTGACGCAGTTTCCGATATCATGCATGTATCCGGCGATGCGAGCCAGTTCAACTTCTTCTTCCGGATAATTGAGCTCTGCCAGAATTTTTCCCGCCGTACAGGAAACCTTCGCGCTGTGAATCCTGGAATGTTCCGTGTAGCCCAGACGTTCCAGAAACAGATTGCCGGAGTCAATATACTGGTTGATTTCGTCATTTTTCATAATTTTTTTGAGTGTGAGAGGCTGGTAGATGGTTTTTCGCGGAGTACGGAGCAGGCCGGACAGTGTTTCGCGGACATCCTCTCGTAAGGGACACAGCTGGGGTTCGGGTCTTCCCAGATAAAACCCCTGTCCGTAATCTACGCCTAACTCGCTAAGAACTGCCAGCTCTTTTTCGGTCTCAATTCCTTCGGCAATCAGGATGGTGTTGCTTGTATTGGCAAACTGTACAAACGCCTTAACGAGTGACCGCTTATTGTGGTGTTTTTCGATGTCCCGTATGATTTCCATATCCAGCTTCAGGTAGGTGGGATTCAGCGCCAGGAGGGTGTTGAGGCCGGACTCGCCAGCGCCCACGTCGTCCAGGGCGGTTTCATATCCCTGCCTTCGGTAGTGGTTGAGTACCGATTTAAAGCTGTCCATATTTTCAATCGCCATGTGCTCTGTCAGCTCAAAGACAACGTCGGTGGCGCTGATACCGTATTTGTTCAGATATTTGTTTGTAAATCCGCTCCGGAATTGATTGTCGTGGATAACATTGGGGGATACATTGAGAAATAATTTCAGTCCATGGGAAATATGCCTGGCGCCTTCCAGGGCTTTCTTACGGCAGAGCCGCTCCAAATCCCACAGCTGGCCGCTCTGATAAGCGGTCTGAAAAATATCCCGGGTGGAAACCGTGTCTGATTCGTTTCTCTGAAGATCGAACCGGCTGAGCGCTTCGTATCCGAAAATTTCTCCTGTAGAGAGGGAGACGATAGGCTGGTAAACCGGAGAAATCCTCTCTTCCTTTATGATTTCTTCGATCAAGAGTTCATTTAACATAATCAATACCTTCTTTGCTATCTATTCTTTTTTCTTTGAAGTATAAAAGGCATTTGACAGCGCGTCTACCACAGAGGGATTAAATGCGTGTAAATTTTTTGTTAAATAAAAAGAACACAAAAGCAGCCCCTGCGGTCAGAGGCTGCGTAAAAATAAAACGTTTTATTAAATGGCAGAGGTAATAAGTTCTCCGGCTTCTTTGGTGCCGATTGCTTTGCCGCCGTTTGCCATCAGATCCGGAGTGCGATAACCGTCGGACAGAACCTTTTTCACCGCGTTTTCAATGTCATCGGCTTCCTGGCCCAGACCAAAGGTGTAGCGCAGCATCATAGCAGCGGACAAAATCGTTGCCATCGGATTTGCTTTGTTCTGTCCCGCGATATCCGGTGCGGAACCGTGGACCGGCTCGTACATGCCGAAGTTTCCTTTCGCCAGGCTGGCGGAAGGCAGCATACCGATGGAACCGGTGATCTGGCTGGCTTCATCGGAAAGGATATCTCCGAAGATATTGCTGGTAACGATGACGTCAAACTGTTTTGGATTGAGAACCATCTGCATGGCCGCGTTATCCACATATAAGTTGTTCAGCTCCACTTCCGGATAGTCCTTGGCGACTTCTGCCACAACACGCCTCCAGAGACGGGAGCTTTCCAGGACATTTGCCTTGTCAATGCTGGTTACTTTTTTGTTCCGCTTCATTGCCATATCAAAGGCGACGATGGCGATGCGGCGTACTTCTTCTTCAGAGTAGAGTTCCACGTCATAGGCGGCAGGTCCCATTTCTGTTTCCTTTGTGCCCTTCTCTCCAAAGTATATTCCGCCGGTCAGCTCGCGGACAACGACAAGATCCAGTCCGCCTTCGATGATTTCCGGCTTGAGAGGGCATGCCTGGCTCAGTTCCTCAAAGAGCATGGCAGGCCGCAGATTGGCGAAGAGACCTAATTCCTTGCGCAGACCCAGCAGCGCGCGTTCCGGTCGCTCGTCACCGGGCAGGTTGTCCCATTTCCAGCCGCCGACCGCTCCCAGCAGAACAGCGTCGCTGGCTTTGCAGACGTCGATTGTTTCCTGGGGCAGGCATTTTCCTGTGGCGTCAATGGCCGCGCCGCCGGCCAGAACTTTTGTATAAGTAAAAGTGTGGTTATATTTTTCTCCGATCCGATCCAGGACACGCAGCGCCTGGTCGATGACTTCAGGGCCGATTCCGTCTCCGGGAACGACTGCGATTTTGTAATTCATAATCTGTTCTCCTTTATTTGTGATTGCGGTTATGGAACTATTATAAACATAATCGGAAGGTTTTGCAATTCTTTCATAGAACCCGGAGTGCATCATCCGCGCTGCCAGAGGGAATCCTTTCGATAGAGAGCGCAGTTTCTTCGGATGCCGGATCTGTTTGTGACAGGCAGGATACTATATAGAATGCGTATTATCAGTTTTTAGGTATTAATTATATTGCGTATTATCAGATATAGTGAGTGATTTATATTGCGTTTTGTTTGAAAAAGGATATAATAAAGGCAGGGAGGCTTGTGGAAAATGGTTTTTAAGAGAAAAATTTATAAGAAGCTTGTGGAGTGGAAAGAGCAAAGCCAAGGCGATCGGGCGCTGCTGGTGGAAGGAGCCAGGCGAATTGGTAAATCAACGATTGTGGAAGAATTTGCGAAAAAAGAGTATAAATCCTATCTTTTCATTGATTTCGCGCAGGCAGCAGATACGGTACTGGAATATTTTCGGGAAAACAAGAATAATCTGAACGAATTGTTTATGCTGCTGTCGCTGGAATACGGAGTGAAGCTTTATGAGCGGGAGTCTCTGGTTGTTTTTGATGAAGTTCAGCGCTTTCCCGCTGCCAGAGAACTGATTAAATATCTGGTCGCCGACGGACGTTATGATTACATTGAGACAGGCTCCTTGATTTCGATAAAAGAAAATGTTCAGGGGATTGTCATCCCTTCTGAAGAGCGCAAACTGAAAATGTACCCCATGGATTTTGAAGAGTTCTGCTGGGCCTTTGGGGAAGAAATGCTGGCGGACTATATCCGTCAGTGCTTTACAGAGCGCAGACCTCTTGCGGACGGGCTTCATAAAAAAGCCATGCTTCTGTTTAAACAGTATCTTCTCGTGGGAGGAATGCCCCAGTCTGTAAATGCCTATCTGGAAGGGAAATATGATTTTGAAGCGGCGGACAGGGTAAAGAGGGACATTCTGGAACTTTACCGAGATGATATTCTGAAAATCACGGAGCGGTATCGCTCCAAGGTTTTATCCATTTTTGATCAGCTGCCGGGGTTTTTGTCAAAGCATGAAAAGCGGGTAAAACTCAGCGCTGTTTCCGGCGGATCCACCATCGATCAATATGCGGAAACTTTTTTCTGGCTGGGAAACTCTATGATCTGTAACGAATGCTTTCTGACAAGCGATCCCAACGTGGGGCTGTCTCTTAATGAGGACAGGACTTATGTGAAATGCTATATGGGAGATACGGGGCTCTTAGTGAGCCATGCCTTTGATGAAAATGAACTGTCGGACGGGCAGCTGTACAAGCAGATTATACAGGATAGGCTTTCCATTAATCAGGGAATGCTCTATGAAAACGCCATTGCCCAGATGCTGACTGCAAACGGACATAAGCTTTACTTTTATACCCATTACAGCAGGGAAAAGCACAGGAATGATATTGAAATTGGTTTTATCCTTTCGAATAACAGCAAGCTGAAGTATAAGATGTTTCCCATTGAGGTGAAATCGTCAAAACGCTACACCGCCACATCTCTTGATAAATTCAGGGAAAAATACGGCCAGCGGATTGGAGGATGCTATCTCATTCATCCCAAGCCGCTGCGGGAAGAGGCGGATAAAATCTGCATTCCGCCGTACATGACCATGTGCCTGTAATAAGATACTTACAGAAATGTAAGAAGTTTGTAAGATAAATCAATGGATTCGTTAATAATTGGCAGGTATAATAAGAATATAAAGTGATTCAGAGGAAAAAGAAAGGACAGAGTATATGAAGATGAAAAATGTGTTGTTTGGAACAGCCGCGGTAGTCGTGATTGCGCTCGGATTTTGCGGGGCTGCTGTGAAAAACAAAGTTTCACAGAAATAAGAATGTCAGATAGATAAAAGTGTGTGTTGTAAAAAATAAAGTGAATTAGGGGATTGGGATAGATGGAATTTCAGGGGAATTCCAAGGGAAAAAGGCTGTCATAATTAACCGGGAGAAAAGGTTAATGTGACAGCCTTTTTACAGTGAGGGCACGTTTTGCTTCCCCGTCCCAAACTGGACTAATTTTTAAGATTTAGGATAAAAATTTCTCGTTTATGCGTCTTGAAAGCGAATAAGTTGCAGAGATTACCTTGCAGATCCAATTCTCGAGCCTTCCAGCCCACAAGTTTCGTACCAAATCCCTGCTTTTTAATTTATTTCGGACGGAAACAGGCAAAACGCGCGGCGAACTGGTTATTTTTTTAAACTGTTCATCAGTCCGCCCTTTGCCATGATATCCTTGATGAAATCCGGAAACGGCAGCGCCTGATACGTCTCGTTTTTCGTGATATTGGTGATAACGCCGGTATTGAAGTCCACGCTTACTTCATCGCCGTCCTGAATCTTCTCGCTGGCTTCGGCGCACTCCAGAATCGGAAGGCCGATGTTGATGGCGTTGCGGTAAAAGATGCGGGCGAAGGTATTGGCGATGACGCAGCTGATTCCGCTGGCTTTGATGGCGATAGGAGCGTGTTCACGGGAGGAGCCGCAGCCGAAGTTGTCGCCGGCAACCATGATGTCGCCTTCCTTCACTTTATTGACAAACTCTTTATCAATATCCTCCATGCAGTGGGATGCCAGTTCCTTGTGATCCTGTGTGTTCAGATGTCTGGCGGGAATAATTACGTCCGTGTCTACATTGTTTCCGTATTTATGTACTCTTCCTTTTGCGTCCATATTTATCTGCCTCCTTTCGGTCCGCTGATTTTTCCGGCAATGGCGGAAGCCGCGGCAACCGCGGGGCTTGCCAGATATACCTCACTGTCTACATGGCCCATTCTGCCGACGAAGTTCCGGTTTGTGGTAGCGACACAGCGTTCACCTGCCGCCAGAATTCCCATATGTCCGCCCAGGCACGGTCCGCAGGTCGGAGTGGAAACAACACAACCCGCGTCGATGAAGATGTCCAGATAGCCGAGCTTTATACAATCCTTATAGATCTCCTGCGTGGCGGGAATGATGATTCCGCGCACGTCCGGATGGATATGGCGGCCTTTCAGAATTTCCGCGGCGATTCTCATATCGCTGAGCCGTCCGTTGGTGCAGGAGCCGATAACAACCTGCTGAATCGGAATATCTCCCACTTCATCGATGGTTTTCGTGTTTTCCGGCAGGTGCGGGAAGGAAACCGTCGGCTTCAAGGCGGACAGGTCGATGGTGTAGACTTCATCATAAACCGCGTCCGCGTCGGCTTCATATTTCTTCCACGGGCGGTTTACACGCCCCTTCATATACTCTTCTGTAATTTCATCTACCGGGAAAATTCCGTTTTTCGCGCCGGCTTCGATGGCCATATTTGTAATGCACAGGCGGTCGTCCATGGAAAGGCTTTTCACCCCTTCTCCGGTAAATTCCATAGACTTGTAAAGTGCGCCGTCCACGCCGATCATCCCGATAATGTGCAGAATCACGTCTTTTCCGCTTACATTTTCCGGAAGGCTTCCCTTCAGTTCAAACTTGAGGGCGGAAGGGATTTTAAACCACGCCTGGCCGGTGGCCATGCCGGCGGCCAGATCGGTGCTGCCAACTCCGGTGGAAAATGCTCCCAGAGCGCCATAAGTGCAGGTGTGAGAGTCAGCTCCGATAATGGCGTCTCCGGCGGCCACAAGGCCCTTTTCCGGAAGCAGCGCGTGCTCGATACCCATGTTGCCGACATCATAAAAGTTATCCAGATCAAAGCGTTTCGCGAAGGTGCGGCACTGCTTGCACTGCTCCGCGGACTTAATATCCTTGTTTGGCGTAAAATGATCCATTACAAGGGAAACCTTGCTTTTGTCAAACACATGATCGAATTCCGCCTTTTCGAATTCGTTGATGGCAACCGGACCGGTGATATCGTTTGCCAGAACCATATCCAGATTTGCCCGGATCAGTTGACCGACTTCCACATGATCCACGCCGGCGTGCGCGGCAAGGATTTTCTGCGTCATTGTCATACCCATAATTTTAATTCCTCCTTTTGTGGCTTTATTTCACAAATTTGTGCATGCGGTTTTCTCTGTTAAGGGCGCTTACCAGCGCGTTTACGGAAGCGAGGATGATATCGTCATGTGTCCCCACGCCCCAGTACTGCACGCCTTCGCTGTCCTCGATGCAGATATAGGCCGCGGCTTTGGAACTGGAACTTGTTTCCAGCGCGTGCTCCGTATATGAGATGAGGGTGTAGTCGAAGTGGTACGGCGTCTTTTTCAACGCGTTGTTAATGGCGTTGAGCCGTCCGTTCCCTTCCGCGGTGACCTCAAAAATATCACCTCCGATATCGACTCGCATATCTACAATCATACCATCATCGGACTTGTAAGTCGAAACCTTTTTAAAAGTAGCGTCCGTGATGTCAATCGGATCAAAATAGTTGATATATTCTTTGCTGAAGGCATCGAAGATTTCCTGGGAAGACAGTTCTTTATGCGCCTTGTCGGAAATACCCTTCATCATATAACCCACTTCCTCGCGCATCGGCTTTGGAAGATCGAAGCCGTAGTCCCGCTCCAGAATGTACGCGATGCCGCCTTTGCCGGACTGGCTGTTGATGCGGATGACATCTCCCTCGTAGACCCGTCCGACGTCCTTCGGATCGATTGGCAGGTAAGGGACCGTCCACTGATGAAGCTCCTTGCTCTTTCTCCACTTCATTCCCTTGGCGATCGCGTCCTGATGAGAACCGGAGAACGCAGCGAATACCAGCTGCCCGCCGTAAGGCTGGCGAGGATGTACCTTGAGATCCGTAAACCGTTCGTACATTTCCACCACTTCCGGCATATTGGAAAAGTCGAGCTGCGGATCAACACCATGGGAGAACAGATTCATAGCCAATGTAACGATATCCACATTTCCGGTACGTTCGCCGTTTCCGAAGAGCGTTCCTTCGATTCGGTCTCCGCCTGCCAGGATTCCCAGTTCCGCGTCCGCGACGCCGGTGCCCCGGTCATTGTGCGGATGGAGGGAAATAATCACATTTTCCCGATTGTGCAGATGCTTGCTCATGTACTCGATCTGGCTGGCGTAAATGTGGGGCATGGACATGGAAACCGTTGCCGGGAGGTTGATAATAACCTTCTGCTGCGGAGTCGGTTCCCAGATGTCGATGACCGCGTTGCAGATATCGCGGGCGAATTCCATTTCCGTTCCCGTAAAGCTTTCCGGGGAATATTCAAAATTAAATTCCGTATCCGGATATTTCGCCGCGTATTTTTTGATCAGCTTCGCGCCGCTTGTCGCGATCTCCGTGATTTCTTCTTTGCTGGCTTTGAAAACCTGTTCGCGCTGGGCGACGGAAGTGGAGTTGTACAGATGCACAACGGCTTTCTTTACGCCTTCCAAGGCCTCAAAGGTCTTTTTGATAATGTGCCGTCTGGACTGCGTCAGCACCTGAACCGTGACATCATCCGGAATCAGGTTATCATCGATCAGTCGACGCAGGAATTCATATTCGGTTTCCGAAGCAGCCGGAAATCCCACTTCAATTTCCTTAAAACCCAGCTTGACAAGGAACTGGAAAAACTCCAGCTTTTCTTCGAGGGACATGGGCACGATGAGAGCCTGGTTTCCGTCTCTCAAGTCAACGCTGCACCACATGGGTGCCTTTTCAATATGATCCTTTTTTACCCAGTCCAGGCACTCCTCGGGAGGAGGGAAATAACCCGGTTTATACTTGTCATAGTTTTTCATTTCCAGTTTGATTCCTTTCTTTACCCTAATAAAAATACCTTCGCCTTTTATACAGATTCCTGCACAAGAGACGAAGGTTCACATTCAAACTTCCGCGGTACCACTCTTATTGGTCTTAAGGCTATCACCAAGACCCGCTCATAAGATTCTGCTCCGGGGTGAGACACCAGCCTCTGAATCTGCGGCGCTTCCACCATCCGGCCGCTCTCTGTGAGATCCCTGCGTGCTGATTTATTCCCTTCAACGCAGCAATATGAAATTTCAAAAGTTATTTCTTAGTATAAAGGTTAAGAGGCTTGTTTGTCAACAGGTTTTTTGTATCTGTCAAATTCATTATCCGCGCTTCCAGGGGTGCCGCCTGGGGCGCCTGTGAACTTATGAGATGGCAGAAAGCTGTTCTCCTTTGCGCTTCTGTTGTTTCCCGAGATGAACAAACATGATCAGGCATAAAATGATCTGTACAAAGGAAGACGCCGGTGTAGCCAGACCGATATGAAACAGTGTGGTGCCTGCCAGCTGGCTCATAAGATAAGCGAACGGAATCCGGACGCCAAAAGCTCCGACAATCCCCTGAATCATAACGAAGAACGTCTTTCCACAGCCGTTGTAGTATCCGGTAAAACAGAAAAGCAGGGAAACCAGGAGACAGTCAATGGCGTAGGCGCGCAGATAGGTGTGGGCAGCCGCGATAACCTGCGGATCTTTCGAAAAGATAGCAGCCAGCAGATTTCCAAAGAAAAAGGCGAGGGCGGCCATGACAATTCCTACCGCGACAGAGGTGGCGATTCCGCAGCCCAGCGCGCTTTTCGCGCGGTCTTGTCTTCCCGCGCCGATATTCTGCGCCACAAAGGCGGACATGGACTGCATGTAGGCGGACGGCACCAGCATGAGGAACGTACACACCTTTTCGGCTACTCCTACACCGGCGGAAGGGATGACACCCATGGTATTTACAATCGTCTGGATAATCAGAAAGGACATGCCGACCAGCAGTTCCTGAAGCGCCACAGGTGAGCCGAGCTTCAGTTCGGTGCGAATAATGGACCCGTTGAAGCGTATGTAGGATCTGGAAAAGCGGAAAGGCAGAGCGCGTTTTCGAATGATCAGCAGAGAAACCAGGACGCTTACTGCCTGGGACATGGCGGTCGCCAGCGCGGCTCCGGCGGTACCCATATGAAAGACCGCCACAAAAAGCAGATCTCCGAGAATATTCAGCACGCAAGCAATCGCTACGGTAAGAAGCGGCATTTTAGAATCGCCGATTCCCCGGAAAATCGCCCCCAGAACATTGTAGGCTACGATAAAGATAGACCCGGCGCCGCATATGCGGATGTAGATGCTGGTTTCATCAAAGGCCTCTCTGGGAGCGTGGAGAAGCTCCGCGATTATGCCGGAACCGAAGACGAGGACGATTGTCAGAATAACGGCAAATACCGCAAAGAGACAAATACCCGTTCCGACGGCGCGGCCCGCTTCCTCCGGCTTTCGCGCGCCGATTCTCTGGCCCACCAGAATTGTAATTCCCATGGAGAGGCCGGTGATAATCATGGTTACGGTCTGCATCAACATGCTGCCGCTGCTTACACCGGAGACGTCCTCTGTATGGGCGAACTGTCCTACCACCAGCAGATCGACGCCGCCGTACAGGGCCTGAAGAAACAGCGCCAGAAATACGGGCAGCGCGAAACGGATCAGGGAGCCGAGAATTTTACCTTCTGTAAGACTATGTGATTGTTCCATGTTATTTTTTCCCTCCTGTTTCTGATTCGGATAATTGAGCGGATTGAATTTCCGTCAGTTCCTTGCGCAGCTGATCAATGTATTTTTGATAGAACTGAAGGAACCGGGAGCGTTCGGCTTCGGACAAATGGGACAGCGCCCGTTCTTCTGCCGCGATTACCTGATCGGCGGTGCGTTCCGCCAGAAGCCGCCCCTGCTTTGTAAGAGCCAGTTCTTTGTTCTTTCGGTTGCCTTCTTTGTAACGCAGCGTCAGCACTCCTTCTTCTTCCAGCTTTTTTATCGCGGAATGGATCGTCTGTCTGGGCAGAAATAAACTCTCACAGATGTCGCTTTGTGTGAGAGCTTGTTCTTCTTCGCGGATGGTGTACAAAATCCACAGCGCACAGTCGGACAAACCAAAGTGGCGCGCAATTTCATGATAAAGTTCGTCATTTTCCTTGAACAGGCGATTGTATGTTCTCAGACATGCCTGTGTAGTTAAAGTATTCATGAGCGTGAGACCTCCTTTTGTCTGTAATCGGACAAAAGGGATTATAAACAAAATCCAGAGATCTGTCAAATTGTTTTACGAGAAGGGCGGTGTCAAGTTGTTGTGGAGTTTTTGGTTGACAGATCCAAAATGATTATCATCTAGCTTAGCGGTATGCCTCTGTTCATGCTAAGGCTTCTGATCAGTGTCTGGGTTCCGCTGCTTCCATCGAAAACAGGCTCTCTCCTCTCAAATATGCTGAAATCAATCGCTCCCTCGCAGGCCTCCTCTATGATCCGTTCTGCATATTCACCATAGCTGCCTTTTCCTCTGTCTTTGTCCTTGAAATCCCTCGCTTCTATCTTTCCTCGGTTCTTTATGTATATCCTCTGCTTCGTCAGTTT
>NZ_JACRYT010000029.1 GCF_014333425.1 Zhenpiania hominis
GATCCGGAAAGCGGCTGGTTTCACAAAGGAGAACACAAAGAAGTATTCGCATATTCGATCGAGACCGCATGTGATGAAAATGGGTGGATCCTTGATTACAGTGTGCACCCCGGAAACGAACATGACAGTAAGACATTCCCGGAACTTTACGAAAAGCTGAAAAAATATGCGATCAAAACAATGGTAATGGACGCGGGGTACAAGATCCCTGCGATCGCAAAACTTTTGATAGACGAAGCGATTACACCGCTGTTTCCATACAAAAGACCCATGACAAAGAAGGGATTCTTCCGGAAACATGAGTATGTATACGACGAATATTATGACTGTTACATCTGCCCTGCCAATCAGGTACTGAAATATTCCACGACCAATAGAGACGGATATAGAGAATACAAGAGCGATGGAAATCTATGTGCGAACTGCCCTTACCTTTCTCAATGCACGGAAAGTAAGAATCATGTAAAGGTCCTAACACGCCATATATGGGAAGAATACATGGAGACTTGTGAGGATATCCGGCATACGACAGGGATGAAAGAGCTCTACGGTAAGAGGAAAGAGACCATAGAGCGTAATTTCGGTACAGCAAAAGAGCATCATGCCATGAGATATACGAATCTTTTAGGGAAGAAGAAAATGAGCATGAAAGTAGGACTGACATTTGCCTGCATGAATATGAAAAAGCTGGTGAACATGCTAAGCAGGCGGGATGGAGATACTTCTTTAAAAGGGACATTTCCTTATTTATTTGCATTATTCAAAATCAACCTGCCTAAAATGGATAGCATCTATGCTTAGAAAAAGGTCCAACTTCTCTTCTTGAAGTTGGACCTTTTGTCTACAGTCTGAAAAAGAGCCAAAACAGGCTCTTTTTCTGCTTCTGAAAATCTGAATGCAAAAAAAGAACACCTGCACCAGAGCGGTTTCCCATTTATCAGCAATCCTTTTTGAATATTTATATCTGCCTGCCCTCTAAATGTAACAAATCGCCTGAATTTTCATCCATTTAATGATATAATAAAAGCATCAGTTTGGGAGATGCCTGAAAGCGAATAAAGGATCATCGGAGGTTGAAAGATGAAGAAACGAGTGACAGCAGTGCTGGTGGCTGCGGTTATGCTAATCTGCATGACGCCGCGGCTGAGTTTTGCGTCTGAAGCGCAAAGCGGCACGGAAAAAACGGAAGTTGCAACAGCCAGTATGGAAGGGATTTTAGCAAGCGGCGGACTGTTGGAAAGCCCCGCGAAGAAAGCCAGAACTCTGTCCGCATACGACCACAGCCATGACCAGGAAATCGTGTCCGCTATGGAAAATGTGGAGGAAAGCCTTGACGTCAAAGGGTTCGGAATTACAACAACGAACGTAGAGGAAATCATCTCAAATCTCGTAAACACAAATCCACAGATTTTTTACATAGAAAAGTGGGGATGGAGTTCCTATTCAAGCGAAGTGGTCGAACTTAACTTCGTATATGATGACAGTGTTGAAAATATCCGCGCAAAACAGAAACAGGTTGACCGGGCTGTGGAGGAGGCCTTAGAATCCGTTGATACTTCTTCTATGACAGAGGAAGAAATCGCGCTGGCCTGGCATGACTATCTGGCCGCAAATATTGCATATGACTACGATAACTTGCAAAACAATACCTTACCGGAGTACGCGTATGACATTTATGGCGCTTTTGTAGAGAAAAAAGCTGTTTGCCAAGGATACGCGCTGGCGTATATGTATCTTCTGCAGAAAGAAAATATCTCCTGTGGAATTGCCAGCAGCCAAGCAGCAAACCATGCCTGGAACGTGATAGAGATTGACGGTAAGTGGTACCACGCAGATGCCACCTGGGATGACCCGGTATATGATAATCTGGGAAGAGTTATGCACAATTACTTCCTGATCAGTACAGATACATTGTTAAGCGATGAAGCGAAAAAAAGCGATTATATTACGGAGACACCGATAACGGAATCTTATCAAGAGGCCACAGACAAGTCATTAGAAGATGAGTTTTGGACGAACAGCGAAACGGTGATTCATTATTATGATGAAAACTGGTATTATGCGGATAAGGATGAGTTTAAAATTGTAAAGTATCATTATTCGCAAAAGAACGAGGAAACGCTATTACAGGACGACTATATATGGAGGGTAGTCGGAAGCAATATCAGTTATTATCCCGGAAATTTCAGCCGTATGGCAGGAGTGGGAAGCCAACTGTATTACACAACCCCCACTGAGATTTACAAAATGAATCTGGATAACGGAGAAAGTCTGAACGTGTATTCCCCGGACTGCACAGATGGATATCTGTATGGACTGGGAATTCAGGACGATATGCTCGCTTACGTTGTAAAAGCGACCCCCAACTCAGACGCAACGGAGACAGTATTAAAAACAAATATCAATATAAAGCATACTCATAGCTGGAAGGAAATTTCACGTACAGAGGCAACCTGCATGAACGATGGCAAGATTATTCAAAAATGTGAAGAATGCGGGATGGAAAGAACAGAAATAATTCCGTCAACCAAAGATATCAGCGGATGCAAACTCAGCTTGTCGCAAAGTAATTATGAATATGATGGAACGGAGAAACAACCGGAAATTACTTTAAAAGACGGCGATGTCACAGTTCCTGCTCAGAATTATACCGTTCGTTATACCAATAGTGACGGCATCGGAACTGCCTCTGCGTCCGTGACAGGAACGAACGGATATAAAGGAACTGTGGAGGAATCGTATGTTATTTCTCATACTCAGCACAAATGGGACGAAGGTACTGTGACGGTAAAGCCGACCTGCCTGAATAAGGGAGAACGCCAGTATGCCTGCGTTTACTCAAAGGTATGCCAAGAAATAAAAAAAGAAGAGATTTCCCCAACAGGCAGCATTGCTGACTGTACATTGACATTGAGCCAAAGCAGCTATGAATATGATGGAAACTCCAAGTCTCCGACTGTAACATTAAAAGACGGGGAACAGGTGATCCCAGCAGATAATTATACTATGAGATATATAGATAATAACCTCCCGGGAGATGCTTTTGTGGAATTGACCGGGAAGAATGGTCTGACCGGAACGATTCGCGGAGAATTTAAAATTGTACATACACAGCATAAGTGGAGTGAGGGCCGGAGAGTGAAAGAACCCACCTGCATGCAGGAGGGAAAATTTGAGTATCATTGTTTGTTGAATGATATTTGCAGAGAAACAAAAACAGAACCAATTCCGGCAACCAAAGACATCAGCGGATGCAGACTCGTTTTATCGCAAACCAGCGTTATATATAACGGGAAAGCGCAGAGGCCGGGGGTTTCGCTATATGACGGAACGCAAAAGATTCCGGTGTCCGCTTATCGGATCAACTATGAAAACAATACAAATGTGGGAACCGCAAAAATTGATTTGGAAGGAATCGGAGATTACACGGGAAATGTAACAGGTTCTTTTACGATCCGTAAAGCGGGAACCGCTATTTCTGCTGCGGGTTCCTATACAAAAACCTATGGAAGTGGAGCTTTCAGCCTGGGAGCAACAGCGGCCAGCGGTGGAAAATTGTCCTATAAATCCAGCGATACCAAAGTCGCCGCTGTTAGCAGCGACGGCCGCGTCACTCTTAAAGGCCCGGGCAGAGCTACCATCACCATCACTGCCGCGGCAACCGCAAGCTACAATGGGGCGACCAAACGAGTGACCATCACTGTAAAACCGAAGAAAACCGCGGGCCTGAAAGTGAAAAAAGGCAAAAAGCGTATGACTGTAAGCTGGAAACGTGATAAGAAAGCCACCGGCTACCAGCTCACCTACGCTCAGAACAAGAAGTTCAAAAAAGGCAGGAAGAATATCACCATCAGCAAAAATAAGACCACAAAGAAGACCGTTAAAAAGCTGAAAGCAAAAAAGACTTACTATGTAAAGGTGAGGGCATATAAGTCAGTCGGAAAGACGAAGCTTTATGGAGCTTACAGCGGAGTGAAAAAAGTAAAGACCAGATAGATTTCCAAAACACAAAAAACAATATTGGTCAGAACAGGGAGTGAGGCGGCAGCCACCGCCCACTTCCGATTGCCAGTTTCTTGAGGATATATATCTGGGAGGAAGTTTGGAATTTTATATCCGTGGTTTTACAGTTTGAAATTGCGTGGTGAAAGGAGGGATAGAGGTGCCAAATATAAAATCAATTTTGGATATCCAGGACTATGAGAGGGCAAGCGCAGCCTTAAAACTGATGAACGAGCTTGCGAAAGGGAAGCGATTTGGAGAGGAAAAGGGATGGCACATCGCTTCGGAAATACGGGCGCATTTCAGAGAAAAGGTAAATGAAGGGGCTGTGAAAAAAGCCTAGCCAAAAAACAAAGAAGGACCATGGGTCAAAAATAAGCCCAGAGTCCTTCTTTTGTGTTTGTAATGATAAATCTTAACAAATTCTATTCTAACGCAAAACAGACCGTTTTGCCAATCCTTATTTCGGATTATCTGGATATCTGTGATCCAGTGCCGACATTTGACCGTTTTATGGAGGGAATGGATCTGGAGAAATATCTGAAAGGAATCCCAAAACACTGTACGGGAAGACTCAGATATAACCCGGTCAGCATGTTGAAAACAGTCTTATTCGGATTTATGGCGAAGAAGTATTTCTGGTTTCTATTGGACAGAATCTCTATAAATATCACAACAAAAAGAGGAAGGTTGCAACAGCCACATAAGCCATTTCCATCATCAGACTTATGGGGTAAGGGGAGTTATACACATTTTTAGAAACTTTCATGTGCTTCCGTAGAAAAGGAGGGCTGTGAAAATTTGAGAAATCATTTTTTCACAGCCTCGTTAATTTATACAGCCGTTCACAAATGAAAGTTGTAGGCAATGCTATGGATGTGAGTGGAGTGTTTCCGGCATGGCGCTTATACCCGCTGCTGAGAAGGGCGGATTAAAGCTGTACCACGGAAGTGTTGGCAGGATGCTCCAGAATAAGAAGTACCTTGGGGATGATTATTATCCTGCCATTATCGACAAAGAAACCTTCGATAAGGCAGAAGAAATACGCATGGATAGGGCAATGGCACTGGGGCGGGTACGGGAACTGAAGGAGAAGAACATCCCGGTTTTCTTTGAAAAAGAGAACATCAACACTATGGATTCCAAGGGTGAGGTGCTGCTTACCATTATGGCGAGTCTGGCACAGCAAGAAAGCCAGTCTTTGCGCCAGAACATCAAACTCGACCTGCAGTACCGCTTCCAGAACGGAGAAGTCCGGGTCAATCACAGCCGGTTCTTGGGTTACACAAAGGATGAGGAAGGAAATCTGATAATCGAGCCTTCCGAAGCGGAAGTGGTAAAGCGGATCTACCGGGAGTACCTGGAAGGGATAAGCTTGATCCAGACTGGGCGCGGCTTGGAAGCAGACGGCATTCTTACCGGAGTAGGGAAAGCAAAGTGGCGTCCGGAACCCCTTAAAAAGATCCTGCAGAATGAAAAATACATTGGAGCCGCCCTTTTGCAGAAAACCTATGCCGTTGATTTTCTCAATAAAAAGTGGGTGTAGAACTAGGGCATTGTTTCGCAGTATTATATAGAAAACAGCCATGAGCCGATTATTCTCCGTGACCTTTATATGCAAGATGATCCGGCGGGCGTCCCCCATAGCGGAGCCAACCGGAAAAAGAGGGTTTTTAGCAGCAAGTATGCCTTATCCAGTATTTGTATACTGCTCGAAGTGTGGGGAGATTTACCGAAGGATCGCATGGAATAACCGAGGAAAGCACTCCACCGCGTGGCCGTGTTATACCCGCGTGGAGCATGGACCAACCGCCTGTGACGCACCAACCATTCAGGAGTCGGATCTGCAGGCGGCGGTGGTACAGGCGATCAACCTTGCGCTTGGTACCAGAGAAAGCATGATGGCCACTCTTCAGGAGAATGTGGAGGCAGTAATCTGGCAGGAGGATGAAACCTCATCGGAGGGGATTGAGGTCAAGCTGTTGGAACTGCAAAAGGAACTTCGGAAACTCTGGGACGAAGGTGGATGTAATGAGGTAAATGACAGAAGGAATGGGGTGCCTTGTGGCTTTTGGAATGGCTATAAGGTGCTTTTTTGATAGGCTGTTAATTTTAAAGAAGGTAGCTTGTGCTTATCAACCATAGGATTTATAATTGTACTATGCTGATGGAGGTGGAAAATGACTACATCGGATATGATCAGAGAATTGTGTGACAGAATGAATATCAGCCTTGCGAAACTTCGCAGACGGATTGGACAGACTCCGCAGAATTTTAATAAGAAATTGCAGCGTGGCACTGTTTCTTTTGAGGGAATGGCGAAGATTGCAGAGGTGTTAGAGGTCGGATATGAGCAAGCGTTTGTGTTGCAGGATGGAGAGAAAATTGAAATTAATAATAGATGCGGAGGAATACATATGAATTATGTATTTAAGGATTTTGCTGATTTATATTAAAAATGATGAATGTATTAATATTTTGACTATGCATCATGGTTTGTAGACGAGGAGGAATAAGTTGCATGGGAAAAGAATTATTTGATAACATTCCGAGCAAGGTCGGCGATCTGCTCAGTGATGTAAAGAACGGCAAGGTTGGACTTCCGGATCTTCAGAGACCATTTGTTTGGAAGGATAGCAAGGCACGAGATCTGTTGGATTCAATGCTGAAGGGATATCCGATAGGCTACATTATGCTTTGGCAGTCTCCCGATGGGTATGAAACCATAAACCATATCGGTACCAATGACAAGACATACATCCAGCCGGATTATCTTGTGATTGATGGCCAGCAGCGTCTGACCGCTCTTTTGGCTGCTATATCCGGGATTAAGGTTAAGGACAAGAACTGTTCTGAGCGACAGATTCGTATCGCTTTCAATCCCCTTACCCGTGAGTTTGCAGTTTGGACAGAAGCCTATGAGCGTAATCCAGAATGGATCAGTGGAATCAGTTCCGTGTTCGAAGCCGATGCAAACCATGATGTTCCGAAGTTCCGGAGACAATTCATCAAGGATTGTAATGCCGGTAGACAGAAAAATGGAAAAGACCTCCTGACCGACGAAGAAGAGGAAGAAATCGAAACAAATCTGAATGACCTGCTCAACCTGTCTATATATACATTACCGACGCTCCGCATTAATGCAAAAGCGACCGAGGAGGATGTGGCAGAGATCTTTGTGCGTGTTAATTCAGGAGGACAGAAACTGACGGAAAAGAACTTCATAGAAACGCTGCTCGCTGTGTATGATAATGATGTACATGACAAGATTGATAAGTTCTGCGCCGAGTCGCGTATACCGAAAGATGGTACTTCCTATAACTTTATCTTGAAGGCAGATCCTTCTCATCTGATACGTATGGCGGTCGCAGTAGGTTTCCGTCGTGCGCGGCTTCGTTATGCTTATATGCTCATGAGAGGTAAAAATCTCGAAACCGGTGTTGTAACAAAAGAAGAGATGGATGCTAATCTTACAAAATTCAAGAACGCACTGGATGAGGTTACAAACCTGAACAACTGGCATGCGTTCATGGGATTGTTTGCTGATTTGAGGAATGTTCATACAGCGGATGAGTTTGTTTCTTATCTGGACGGAGTGATTTCCACAAGATTTTCTGATGATTATTTCAACCTTACACTTCCTGCCGACCTCATGAGTGCGGCAGCAACATCACCTGCATGGTTTGGGTACATTGCTGCTCTTAATGTTTTGGGAACTCCTATGCTGTTCAGCACTACAACACTTGCATCAAAACTCCTGCCGGGAGCAAGTGGAGACAAAAAGGCTATCGATAAACACCATATCTTCCCGAAGAATTATCTGACGGGGATTGGTTATACAAGCGACCGCGACCGAAACCAGATAGCGAACTTTACATATCTGGATTACAACACGAACATCAACATTTCTGATGATCCGCCAGCAGATTATGTTGACAGATATCGTCAGAAACTTGGCGAGGAAGGGTACAAAAAGACTTGCGCTGAAAATGCATTGCCTGTCGATTTTGAGAAGATGTCGTATCCGGATTTTCTTGAACAGCGTAGAAAGCTGATGGCCGGTATTGTAAAGAAAGCCTATCAGAAACTCTGCGAGTGATCAGCAACAGGAAGGGGCTGGTTTCTTATGAAAACAAAAAGCAGCGAGGTGATATGGAGTGAACCAAGATCCATTTAAGGAATATATCAAAGAATCTGAGCCCACAAAGCGGGACAAAGGCTATGCGTGGCATACGGCTATTGGCCTGCAGGCTGTGGACGGACTGAAAACATCGGAATATCTGGTGCATACTGCCGTACGGAATATCGAGGGTGAGATTTCCTTTGAAGAGGCTAATGCACTTTTGCAGACCTACTACGAGGAAAATCCTTCTCGTGATGTGTCAGATCGTACTGAGGAGGCCGATAAGGTTTCCGCACGGATTGCCGCACTTCTTTCCGAGCGTGCCTTTAGTTTTACGCCGAATGAATATATCTCCATCCACCGGAAGTTGTTCACTGGCATCTATTCTCATGCCGGACGCATCCGGGATTACAACATCACGAAGAGGGAATGGGTACTCTCCGGAGCGACCGTGCTTTATGGCAGCGCTACGGAGATTAGGGCAACACTTGACTATGATTTCTCGGAGGAGAAGAAGTTTTCCTATAAGAATCTCGCGATGGACGAAATCATCCACCATCTTGCCGTATTTGTATCCAGACTATGGCAGATCCACGTGTTTGGCGAGGGCAATACCAGAACGACAGCGGTGTTCTTCATCAAGTATTTACGTACGCTGGGTTTTGACGTGACAAATGATATTTTCGCCGAGAATGCATGGTATTTTCGGAATTCGCTGGTCAGGGCAAACTATAATGATCTGAAAAATGGCGTTCACGAAACGACAGAGTACCTTGAACTGTTCCTCCGCAATCTCATTCTGGACGAGAATCATCCGCTTCATAACCGGACATTGCATATCAGTGGAACATTTAAAGAAACAGAAAAACCGGACATTGAAACGGCAAAACCGGACATTGAGGCGTTAAAACCGGACATTGAAAAATTGTTCCAGCCGAAAACAGCAAGTCACATTTTGGAACTTCGTGAAGCATTTCCGGGTCAGACGATCTTTGGACGGTCAGATGTAATGAAAGTGATTGATATTAAAGCATCCAGAGCCTCTGATCTTCTGAGAGAAATGGTGGAAAATAGAGTCATCGAGCCGGTGTCGGGACATGGCAAAGGTAAATATCAATTCCGGAAGCATTAGAGTTGAGGCGATGGGATTTCGGACTTGTTCCGTCAGAGCGAAGTTTTGAGGCGGTCGGCAAATCTATGGGTTTGCATATTATTAGGTAGGAGCAAGCACTTTGACCTGCTTCCGAGAACGCACAAAGGAAAAAGTCGGTGTGTTTTAAGGCAAAAACACGCTTTGATAAATTCCCGCGAACGACCGCGAATCTAACTATACACTCGACATCAGGATGGAGCAATCGAGCCATGTGGAGACGGTAGTACTGCTTTCCCACAAAAAACCTGACAGCACAATCAGCGTAAAAGTCGAGTTTAGCGAGGGAGAGGGCAAAGTGCCGCTTGATAGTATCGCTAAAAGAGCCGAGGCGTATAAGCCGAAAGAGAGAGTTACCTACAAAATGATAAAGGAGTACATAGAAGCTAAATATGGCTTCAAGGTATATACTGCTTATATAGCGGAACAGGTCCTTTTCTTCACAGCCTCAGCTCCGCCCCCTCTTGACTGCATGATACAGCAGCTTTTATCTATGTCAATAAGCATCGGAATTTAGAAGTAATTTCCATCTAATCGTTCCTCAAAATATATCTCAAGCTGTGAACGGATCTCACCCCAGTCCTGCTGGCGGCCAGTCCATTTACGCAAACGATTAGGATATCTGCTACACTTCTTATATCAGAAATGAATTTGCAATCCAAAGATTTTATTTGTGGAATAATATGCTCGTCATACGAAAAAAGAGCCGCCCACGCGGACGACCTAAAGTTATTTAGACTGGTTCTTCCCCAAGAAAATAATCCACTTTCTTAGCATACTCAAGTTGTTTTTCCGGGACATCTTCAGGGAGGGCGGTTTCGTATATGCCAATCATATTGGGGCGTTTTTTATACTCTCCAATGGCATAGCCGTTGGCTCGATCCTCAAATACACCGCTTTTCTGCTCATAGTGGAAAGCTTTGATCAGCGCTTCACTTAAAGGTTCATCCAGCGTGTCGATCATCTTATTGAACATCAGAAAATGGCCGTTCGTCTCCTCTACATCTTTGGCCCGGTAATAATCGTTGCTGACAGGCAGCATCCCGGTATCAAAAAGAGAAGCGGTCTGCTCCTCATTCAGTGTGGAGCCTTCGATCTTATTGGAGTTATAAGCCAGTGTTCGTTGGGTATAGGCATAGATTCCGGAGCGGTCAAATTTTTTTCGCTCAATCTGAAATCGCCGGATCAGTTGCTCATTTTTCATAGGAATTTTCTCCTCGTATTTTCACTGAGACTATTTTAACATACTGCCGCTGCAAGATACAGAGGGGATTTTCTGCCGGTCCGGTTACCGCACCACCCCGCACACCACATTCAACAAAACACAAAGAACCATACCGGTCAGCGTAGGAAGCGCGATGGCAGCTGCCGTCCACTTCCAGCTGCCGGTTTCTTTTTTTATGGTCAGGCAGGTGGTGCCGCAAGGAAAGTGGAACAGGCACAGCAGCATGGTGGAAAGCGCCGTCTGCCAGGTCCAGCCGTTATCCAGCAGGATCTGATGAAGCTGGGAAAGGCTGTCGTAATCCGTCAGGCTTCCTTGCGCCATATAAGCCATCAGCATAATAGGAATGACGATTTCATTGGCGGGAAATCCGAGGAGAAAAGCCATGATAATAACCCCGTCAACTCCCAGAAGACGCCCAAAGGGTTCACAGAACGCGGTACAATGAGCCAGCAGACTGGCCCCGCCGCAGTTTACATTTGCCAGAATCCAGATTAGAAGCCCGGCAGGAGCCGCGATGATAACCGCCCGGCCAAGAACAAAGAGGGTGCGGTCCAGAATTGAGCGTACGATTACGCTGCCGATTTTCGGCATCCGGTATGGAGGCAGTTCCAGAATAAAGGAAGAAGGCAATCCTTTTAAAATGGTTTTGGAAAGCAGCCTGGAGACGAGCAGCGTAGCGGTGATACCCAGCAGGATAACCAGTGTCAGAAGCAGGCAGGAAGCGATTCCGCTGCCAAAGGAAAAGGAAGCGGCAAAAAACATGGTAATAATGGCAATCAAGGTGGGAAAACGCCCATTGCAGGGGACAAAGCTGTTAGTCAGAATTGCGATGAGGCGTTCACGGGGTGACTCAATGATTCGGCATCCGGTTACGCCGCAGGCGTTGCAGCCAAAGCCCATGCACATGGTTAGAGCCTGCTTGCCATGTGCGCAGCATTTTTTGAAGGCGTGGTCCATATTAAAGGCGACCCGCGGAAGATAACCGAAGTCCTCCAGCAGCGTGAAGAGCGGAAAGAAAATTGCCATTGGCGGCAGCATTACGGAGATGACCCAGGTCAAAGTTTTATAGATACCGTCTATGAGAGGCGCTTCGATGAATGCGGGAGTATGAATATAGGACAGAAAGGCTTCCAATTGATTCTGCAGCCAGGCGAACAGGTATGTAAGCCCTTGAGACGGATAATTGGCGCCTGTAATGGTTAACCAGAAAATGAAAAAAAGCAGCAAAAGCATAATGGGAAAGCCGAATTTTCTGGACGTAACGATTTTATCCAGCCTGCGGTCAAAAGCGTGAGGATCCTTTTTTTCAACAGTTACGCAGCTTGTGCAGATTTCGTGGGCGCGCCGGAGGATACCGCGGCGGGTCTCGTCGCTGCGCAGATGCTCTGTCCAGTCGGCTTTTACCGCCGGGTCTTCCTTATATTCAAAAGTATGAAGCGTTTCCAGGAGCAAGTCGAGCCCGTCTCTTGCGCGCGCGGCCATACCAACTACGGGAATGCCAAAACGCTGAGAAAGCTGGTCAAGATCGATGGAAATTTTCTTTTTACGGGCTTCATCCAGCAGATTGACACAGAGAATCACATTTTCCGTGATAGAAAGTATCTGCAGCACCAGATTAAGATTGCGCTCCAAACAGGTACCGTCAACAACAATCAGAGTCGCGTCCGCTTCCCCGGAACACAGATAGTCCCGGGCAACCGTCTCGTCAATGGAGGTGGCGGCAAGGGAATAAGTCCCCGGAAGATCCACCAGAAGATAGCGGGTATCTTTATATGTAAAGGCCCCTTGAGCGCCGGAAACCGTTTTCCCCGGCCAGTTCCCTGTATGCTGGTTCAAACCGGTCAGACTGTTGAAAACGGTGCTTTTTCCTACATTAGGATTCCCAGCCAGAGCGATCGTTCGTGATTTCATAATATAACACCTCTGTTTCATCCCTATGCGCAAGGGCTGAGAATGGTGAAAGCCCTGGCGCCAGTCAGGCGTCCTCTTTTTTTTCGTGGAGAAAAGGAGTATACTGTAAAGAAAAAACAAAGGGGAAAGATTTATGAAGATCATCGACGCGCATCTGCATTTCTGGCCGGAGGAGGAGGGATTTACAAATCTGGCGTTGGCAGCGGGCCATGAAAATAACGCGGAGCATTTGGAAAAGGCATACGAAGAGCTTGGAATTGTATGCGGAATTGTGATGGGAAACCGGTCTGTGGATCCGGAGGATCATAGATATCCGGATTTTTTGCGTTACTGCATTGGAATGGATAGCTTTTACCTGACAGAAAATGATGTTTCGGAGTCCGTCGAGGCTCTGGAAGAGAATCTGAAGAGACCGCAATGTGTGGGAATCAAGCTGTATCCCGGCTATTCGCCGATTTATGTAAGCGATCCGATTTACGAGCCGGTTTATGAATTGGCGAAAACCTATGGAAAGCCTGTGGCAGTTCATACAGGGGAAACGTCTATGGCTTCCGCGTATCTGAAATACAGCCATCCCCTCAGTCTGGATCAGGCGGCGGCAGAACATCCACAGGTGCAGTTTGTCATGTGCCATTACGGAAACCCGTGGCTGATGGACGCGGCGGCAGTAGTCAGTAAAAATCCCAATGTGGCGGCGGATATTTCGGGGCTTTTGGAAGGCAGGGTATCTCTGGATGTTCTGTTTGAAGAAAAGCGGGGATATATGGAAGCTCTACGGACGTGGATGGGGTATCTGCATGAATATGAAGATATTCTTTTCGGAACAGACTGGCCTCTTGCTAATTTAAAAGAATACATTGAATTTGTAAAACGGCTGGTGCCGGAAAAATACTGGGAGAAAGTATTTTTTGACAACGCGGATCGGATTTACCGCCTTGGACTAAAGAAATAAAGTTTGGAAAGAAAAAAGAACGCAGTACTGTAAAAAGTGCTGCGTTTCGTATTTTGCATAATTATACAGTGATGGCTATTTGACGGTTTCCACACGGATCAGGTTTGTCCGGCCTGTACTTTGCAGCGGCAGTCCGGCGCTGATGACGATTGTGTCGCCTTCTTTTACAACACGCATTTTTTTCGCCCCGCAGGTCGCCTGCTCAAGCAGCATACTCCAGTTGTCCGCATATTCGGTAAGAACCGGATAAACACCCCAGGAAAGAGCCAGCTGATGAAAGGTTTTCTCCTTTGGCGTCGCGGCTACAATCGGTTGACTCGGCCGGAATTTTGACATTTTTTCTGCTGTATAGCCGGAGGTTGTAACGGCGAGAATTGCCTTTGCTTTCAAATCGTGAGCGGTGGTGCAGGCTGCGTGTCCGATGGCGTTAGACTTATCCTTCGCGTCCATTTCATAATCCATAATTTTATAAATATTCATATCAAAGGCATCTTTTTCCGCCTGCTTTACAATTTTCGACATTACTTTGACCGTTTCTACCGGATATTTTCCCATGGCGCTTTCTCCCGAAAGCATAACTGCGGAGGTTCCGTCAAAGACCGCATTTGCTACATCCGTGATTTCCGCTCTGGTTGGGGTAGGGCTTGTTACCATGGATTCCAGCATTTGTGTGGCAGTAATGACAATTTTGCCAGCCTGGCAGCAGGCCTTGATGAATTTTTTCTGGATTCCGGGAAGTTTTGCGAAATTTACCTCTACTCCCATGTCGCCTCGGGCAATCATAATTCCATCCGAATGATCCAAAATTTTTCGGAAGTTTTCAATTCCTTCCATATTTTCAATTTTCGATATGATTTTAATCTGGCTTCCGCCATTTTCATTTAAAAAGGTTCTTAAATCAATCACATCCTGAGGTGTGCGTACGAAAGAGGCGGCTACATAGTCCACTTCATTTTCAATTCCGAACAGCAGATCCTTTTTGTCCGCGTCGCTCAAATACTCCAGATCCAGATGAGTCTTGGGTACATTAACCCCCTTGCGGCTGCTGACTTCGCCTCCGTTTGTGACTTTACAGATAATTTTGCGATCCTTAACCTCCTGTACTTTCAGTACGATGCGTCCATCATCGATGAGAATCGGCGTGCCGGGTTTTACCTGGGCAGGAAGGTTTTTATATGTGATGGAGCTGCATGTTTGATTTCCAGCTATCTTTTCTGAAGTGAGTGTGAAGGACTGTCCGTTTTTCAGGACCGCGCTTCCTGTTTCAAAATCGCCCAGCCGGATTTCCGGGCCTTTTGTGTCAAGAAGTACCGCGGCAGGGAGACCGAGCCGGTTACGGACTTTGCGAAAGTTGCAGATGGCGTCATAATGCTGCTGATGGTCGCCATGAGAAAAATTCAGGCGAGCTACATTCATGCCGGCAAGCAGCATTTTTTCCAGCACTTCTTCACTGCGGCTGGCCGGCCCCAGTGTACATACAATTTTTGTCTTCTTCAAATTGAACACCTCTTTTCAATGTAATTAATAAAATCTCAGGGGGCTGATTGGGCTGATTGAGCATACGGATAAATGCCACATGCCAGATTTTGGGGTCCAGCATACGGGCAAAGCGGAGAACGGCTTGTTTTTCTTCCTCGCCGCCGGGATGGCCGCTGTATAAGGTGATGCACAAAAGCCCATCTTTTTTTAGAAGCTTCAGCGCTTCCGATACTGCTTTTACCGTTGTCTCTTTTTTTGTAGTAATTTCTTTGGAAGAGGAAGGCAGATATCCCAGGTTGAATAGAATGACAGAGACCTTTTCTTTTACATGCTGCCGCATATTTTCGTGCCCGTCCGCAATCAGATGGATATTTTCCGAATAAAGCTGGGCGCGCTCAAGAGCAGCCCTCGTTTGTTCGATGGCTGTGTTTTGTATATCAAATGCATAGATTGTTCCGGCACCCATTTTTGCCAGCGCCACAGTATCGTGTCCATTTCCGCAGGTGGCGTCAATAACCGTGTCTCCTGGAGAAAGGTACTGTGATACAAAGAGCAGGACAGTCTGAGTGCAGCTGCGTATTATATTTCCCATAAATCTATTATAACACAAAAGGAGCCGGACTAAAAAAGCCGGCCCTATTTTTGTACAATAATTTTTGCGGCGTCCTCACTGCGAAGCGCCAGAACCGCGCCCATTACTTCATAAGCTGTGGGATTCCCGGACGGGCTGTGAAATAGTGTTTTGACTTCCAGTGAGGGTGAGAAGCCCAGATCGATGAATCTATCTTTTTCCAGCCCCTCTGCGCGGATACAGGTGATGATCGCCCGGCATCCGACAGGGAGCCGCGACAAGGCGAAGGTTTCCGAAGTCATATACAGTTCTCCTTTTCATTTTATGGAATCATTGTAGGGCAGGAGGAAAAACAAGGAGTGGTTTACGGAATGTTGGGTATGATATAATTTACTATATGAAATACGGATTCTTTCGGTGTATCAGCCGACTGGAACGGGACAAAATGAGCCGGTAAAACGAATAAGAAAAAAACTCCAATTTTATCTAAAAAAATCTATTGACAGGAGGCTCTGAAGATGGTAATATAACTCTTGCAGTTACGCGAAAGAAGCGGTGTGGCGGTGTAGCTTAGTTGGCTAGAGCGTCCGGTTCATACCCGGAAGGTCGGAGGTTCGACTCCTCTCGCCGCTACCATTTTCGGGCGTTTAGCTCAGCTGGGAGAGCATCTGCCTTACAAGCAGAGGGTCATAGGTTCGAGCCCTATAACGCCCACCAAATTGCGGTCCGGTAGTTCAGTTGGTTAGAATGCCAGCCTGTCACGCTGGAGGTCGACGGTTCGAGCCCGTTCCGGATCGCCAATTTTTCAAAAAAGCGGTTGCGTAAACTGCATGGAGCATATATAATAGATATGCGATATATGGTGGGTATCGTCAAGTGGTTAAGACAATGGATTGTGGCTCCATTATGCGTGGGTTCGAATCCCACTATCCACCCCACTTTTATAAAGCTGACGATGGGGTATCGCCAAGTGGTAAGGCAATGGATTCTGATTCCATCATGCGCAGGTTCGAATCCTGCTACCCTAGCCAATACAAAGGGCAAAACATCCGTTTTGCCCTATCATATGGCGACATAGCCAAGTGGTAAGGCAGAGGTCTGCAAAACCTTTATTCCCCAGTTCAAATCTGGGTGTCGCCTCCAGAATAAAAGCTCTGAATTTATTGAAGTTACAATGATTCAGAGCTTTTTCCTTTCTTCAAAAACATTTACCCCTAATTTACCTTGTGCTTTTCCTATTTCCGTCCGAAACACATCAAAAAACAAGGATTTGGTACGAGACTTGTGGGCTGGAGGGATCGAGAACCGGGGCGCAGGATGATTCAGGCGGTTTGTCGGATTGGAGAGCCTGCAAACAGGAAAGTTTCGTCCCAAACCTTGGAGGTTGGCCTGGTTTGGGACGGAGAAGAGCGGAAGGGCGGCAGCAGGGGCTTCATTATAACGGCTGCAAAAAATATTTCTTTATACAATCCTGAATGTGGCCAAAATGAAGGGGATGTTTTTTTGTTTCATATGTCATGATCAGATTCAGTCCAAGATGATAGCCATTTTCCGCATAGGAATTCAGCTTTTGTATTGTTTTACAGGCGTAATCGGGCTGATCGATCATTCCAAAGTGCTCCCAGAGAATAAGGAGTCTGTGAGTTGGATGCACAATACAGAAATCAGGGGCATATTCGTATTGGCCCACTTGAATCAGCGGTTCGTAGCGAAAGGCAAGTTGAAATTCTTCCAGCATCGTGGCAATGTCAGCTTCGGCTTTGGAACGCGTGGGCAGCCCGCCTTTCGAGAAATGTTTCAATTCTTGCGGATATTTCGAGTTTTTCCGGTAATGTGCTTGAAGCCATTTTTCAGGGTTGATGTCTCCGGGAAGCAAAAAAGGAGAAAAATCAAAATCCTGGTAATGGGCAGGCAGAGAAGCGCGGATTTCAACAGGGCTATAGAGTTGGAATTGGGAGAGCATTTTTTCAGGCAAAGGCAGTTTTTCTCTAATATGGGGACTGCCTTGGAAAGATAACGGTTTGTCTGCAGCTGGGTGATAAGCTGTTTGTTTTCAGGAAGCTGATCTAAGATAGGAATCTGCCTCCATTTTCCCTGATATCGTACTCCTCGATAGAAGTGATCATGTTTATAGGCCAGATAGCCCTTTGGAAGCTGCTTTTGTACGTCGCGCATCTGCTGAAGCAAGTACTGTTCGTTTTGAAGCTCTGCTTTCAGGCTGTTAAGTAAATGAAACTGTTGATACATAAAATACCTCCTTTTAAATTGGAAATATATTACAATTTATTCAAAAAGAAGTCAACTGATTTCGATAAAAAAAGAAAATTTTCTTTGGTTGGTTGTTCGACACCAAGTTTCGTACTATGTTTGGAAAATCGGTGTAATTTAGTACGAAACTTGTGGGCTGGAGGGATCGAGAAGCGAAGGCGCAGGGCAATTCAGGCAGTTTGTCGGATTGGAGAACCTGCAAACAGGAAAGTTTCGTCCCAAACAAGATGATTCTTCAAGGTTTGGGACGGAAAGCGGGAGTGGAAGGATGGGAACTGGAAAAGATGCCAGGTGTTTGGTCAAATTAGTTACAGCAGATTTTTAAATGCGAGAACTTTGGTTCGAGTCATTTCTTCAAAAGTAGACATGACTCCCTCTGTTCCTACGCCGCTCTGTTTCCAGCCTCCGAAGGGCATTTCGAAGGAACGCAGGAAGGTAGAACCGTTAATGATGACACTTCCGGCTTCTAATCTGGCTGCCATGCGGTGAGCGCGCTTTGAATCAGCGGTGAAAATACAGCTGGAAAGGCCAAATACAGAACGATTGGCCATTTCAACCGCTTCATCATCTGTGTGGAAAGAAAGAATCGGAACTACCGGTCCGAAGACTTCCATATCCTGTGCGATATCTGCGGAAGAAGGGACATTGACCAGTACAGTCGGCTCATAAAAAGCGCCGTTGCGTTTTCCTCCAAGGGCAATTTCGGCACCCTGGCTGACCGTGAGATTGACCTGTTTTTCTACTTCCCGGGCCGCGTCTTCATTAATCAGGCAGGTGACCTGTGTGTCTTCACAGGAGGGAAGCCCGACCTTGAGATCGGCGATCAGACGCACCGCCTTTTCGGTAAATTCCTCCACCAGGGAATCATGAATGAGAAAACGTTTACTGGCAGAGCAAACCTGCCCGGAATTGATCATTCTCCCGGCAACAATTTCGCTGACGGCAAGATCTAAATCCCCATCGTCAAGAACAATAAAGGGATCATTTCCGCCTAATTCCAGAGCGTAAGGCGTCAGATTTTTAGCTGCGGTTTCCGCGATTTTCAAGCCGGTTTCCGTGCTGCCGGTAATGGTTACAAAAGCGGTGCGTGGATCGGCGACGGCCTTTTGCTTTAAAGGTCCGGGGGCGGTTACACACTGAATCGCGCCGTCCGTAACGCCAGCCTCGACGAGAAGCTGCGTCATCTTTAGGTTTGTCAACGGGTTTCCTGAAGGTGGAAGCACAAGCGCCGCGTTCCCCATCATTAGTGCGGGCGCCACCTTCTGGCAGAACAAGTTGGACGGAAAATTGAAAGGAATAATGCAGAGCACAATTCCCACAGGCTCTTTTGTAACCAGCTGCAGATTTTGTTCATGGCCCGGTTCAATGCCGGGAGGAATGATGGTTCCATAATAGTGCTTGGCCTTTTCGGCAAAGGCGCGAAAAGCAGTGGAAATGTTGGAAATTTCCTGCCTTGCCTGGGTAATTGGCTTACCGTTATCCGCGGATAACGTCTGGATGAGTTCCTCCTTGTCCCGTTCGACTAGGACCAGAAAACGCATCAGAATTTCCGCTCTTTTATAAACCGGAACTTTGGCCCATTTTTTCTGTCCCTCACGGGCGGCTTCAAAAGCAAGCTCCAGATCTTCCTCCGAAGCGACAGGAACTGTATCTAAAATAGTGCCATCCGCAGGGGCGTAAATTTCTCTTGTCATACCGCTCACACTGTCAGTGGGTTTTCCATTTATGATCATTTTCATAAGCAATGCCTCCTATAGACTGCTGAAATATTTTTAACGTAAGTCTAACTTTAAAAAAAATTCCTGTCAATCCCTTTTTTTATTTTTGGTGCTCCCATGCTCTCGGAGAAAAGGAGCGTAAGGAAAGAATGACGCTTTGTGTGCGGAATGTAAAATTTTTTTAAAGCCGCTTGACAAATGGGAGCATTTTGGGTAATATGTGTAACCGTAGCAACATTAGTGAAAATTTATGTATATATAATCTGGAGGTTATGATGCAGGAGAAAATGATAAACAGACCATTATCGGTAAAGAGACGGAGCGCCGCAGGCAACGGAAAACACAGATTGAAACATCCGATTAGGACGACAAATCTGATTTCAGCGGGTGTGGTGCTTGCCATTTTAGTAGTCTGGATGATTGTGAGTCAGCAGGGGATTGTAGATGAGAAAATTGTTCCGAGTGTAAGATCCGTATGGGAAGCGCTCGTATCCATCAGCGTGGAAGGATATAAGGGGAGCACGCTCTTACAGCATTTGGGCGCAAGCTTTTTCCGCCTGTTTACTGCCTTTGGCCTGGCTATTGTTACGGCAGTGCCACTGGGGCTGCTCAGTGGACAGAATGAGAAAATCAGAGCCGCCTTTGAACCGATTATTGAGTTTGTACGACCCCTGCCGCCTCTGGCGTACTATACCGTACTCGTGCTGTGGATGGGAATTGAAAATGAATCGAAAATCGCCCTTTTGTTCCTGGCATGCTTCGCGCCGATTTTTATCGCTTGCGCCGCGGCAGTGCAGAAAATCCCGGCCAGCTATATCAACGCGGCGACAACCTTGGGGGCAAGTAACCGGCAGGTGTTCTGGAAAGTTGTCCTGCCTTATTCGGCGCCGGACATATTCACAGGAATCCGAACGGCCATGGGGCACGGATACAGTACGCTTGTAGCGGCGGAAATGGTTGCGGCGGCGTCAGGAATCGGCTGGATGGTGCTGGATGCCAGCAACTGGCTGAGAAGTGATGTTATTTTCGCGGGAATTATCGTAATGGGGATTACCGGTATTCTGATTGATAAAATTTTCCGTCTGGCTGAGAAACGGCTGGTTCCATGGAAAGGAAACCTGTAAAACAGAAACGGAACGATAGAAAAAAGCAAAAGAAAGTGTATGGAGGATAAAAATGAAAGTAAAGAGAATCCTAACTGTAGTTTTAGTTCTTATGATCACCGCTCTGGCGCTGACAGGCTGCGGCGGCAGCGATACAGACAGCAGTGGAGAAAATGGTCTGCCGGAAAAGGTTACCATCGCGATGCAGCCGCTGACAAGTGTGGGGATCATTCCTGTGCAGGAAGATGGCTTCAGCAAAATGGATGTTACAGCTGAGGTGAAGAACTTTGATTCGGGGCGCGATATGGTAAACGCTTTGACTTCCGACAGTGTGGATTTTGCTATGATGCTGGGAATTTGTCCGACAACCGTAGGGCTTACATCCGGCAGCGATTACAAAATTATCTGGGTAGACTGTTTAATCCGTGATTCGGAGGGCCTGGTTGTAAGGGAAAACAGTGGAATTAAGGATGTACGCGATCTGAAAGGAAAGAAAGTAGGAGTTACCACGGCTTCCAGCGGCCATTATGGGCTGCTGTGCGCGCTGGAAGATGCGGGTATGAGCGCGGAGGACATCGAAATTGTGGATCTGCAGCCGGATGCGATTAACTCCGCATGGCAGAGAGGCGATATTGATGCTGCTTACACCTGGAATCCGACGTTAATCAATCTCAAAAACAACGGAGGCAACGTGCTTCTGACCGGAGCAGATCTGGCGGAGAAAGGACATCAGACGGTGAATTTCCATGTGGTACGTACGGAGTTTGCCGAACAGTATCCAGAGCTTGTAAAGCAGTATTGCAGCGTGCTTGCGGATGCCGCCGCGTTGTATGAAAGCGATCCGGATAAGGCGTATGAGATCGTTGGAGCTTATCATGAGCTGTCTGTAGATGAGACAAAAGAGCAGATGTCTGACGAATATGTAACGTTGGAGAATCAGCTCAGCGATGAAGCATTTGGAAATGATACCATCGCGAAAAATATTCTGGAAGTCGCGGAGTTCATGAAAGAACAAGGTGAAATCGAAGATGCCAAAGATCTGGAATTTTTCAAAAATGCCATTGACACAAGTTATATTGAAGCGCTGCTGGCTGAACAGCAGGAAACAGAAGAATAAGAAAGTTGGTGCGATTTGAAAAATCATCAAGAACAGAAAACACGACTGATGACCATTCGGGATTTATCCCTGCGCTATGAAGGCACAGACCATTCCAGAGAGACCCTTGCTCTCAGTGGCGTTAACCTGGATATTATGGAGGGGGATTTCGTCTGTGTGCTGGGTCCGTCAGGCTGCGGCAAAAGTACGCTGCTGAATATTATGGCAGGACTTCTTCAGGCTACAGAGGGAACCATTGAGATGCTGGGAGAGCCGGTTACAGGAGTGGACTGGAAGCGTGCGGTCGTCTTTCAGACCCCGACTCTTTATCCATGGCTGGATGTATATAAAAATGTGGCCTTCGGTCCCGATGTACGGGGGATTGATAAAAAGGAAGCGGAAGATCGCGCGAAAACCTATCTGAACCTGGTAGGACTCGCGGATTTCGCCCATGCGAGACCTTACGAGCTGTCGGGCGGTATGCGGCAGAGAGTGGCTCTGGCGCGGGCTCTGGTCAACGATCCTAAAATGCTGCTAATGGATGAACCCTTTGGGGCGCTGGACGCCTTCACAAGAAATACCATGCAGGATCTGATCCGGAAAATCTGGAAAGAGACCAAGAAAACTGTATTTCTGATTACACATGATGTAGATGAGGCTCTCACCCTGGGAACCAGAATTATCGCTATGTCGCCTCGTCCGGGAAGGATTATCAAGGAAGCGGAGATCGGATTTACTCTGCAGATGGAGGATAGTCAGGAAGACGCCCGTTACAGCCCGGAATACATTCATCTGAGAAAAGAGATCCTTCAGCTGATGGCGGAAGGGCAGAAAGGATAAAATGCGAGAAATACTACTGAAACCAGAACTATATAAATTCAGAACCTTCGGCGAGCTTGGCGGAACCTTCTGTCTGGGAAAACGGGATTTGATTTTTACGACAGAAGCTTTATATGAAGCCTTTGTGAAGCCTTACACTCGGAATGTTCCCTTCCTGCGGCAGGATATCCGTGACGGAGAGCCTACGGAAGACATGATAGAAGAAATTTTTGCAGGGCTTGACTACGACTCCTATGACAGGGTTATTGCAATCGGAGGCGGCACTGTAATGGATATCGGAAAGCTGCTTTGTGTCAGGCGGACCGGGACGGTAAATGAACTGTTTTTTAAACGGGCGGAGCTGATACGGGAAAAACAGCTTATAGCTGTTCCGACAACATGCGGCACAGGATCCGAGGTCACAAGTACTTCGGTGGCAATTGTAAAAGACGGGCATGGAAATACGACAAAGCTGGGGCTGCTTTCGGAATCGCTGATTGCGGATACGGCGTGCCTGATTCCTGAGTTTCTTCAGACCCTGCCGGATGAGCCCTTTGCGGGTTCCCTTATTGACGCGCTGATTCATGCCACAGAGGCTTTTCTCTCCCCGGGCAGAGCAACGATGACTTCCGATCTTTTCGCCTGGAAAGCCATCGAACTTCTGCTGGAAGGGCTGAAACGAAACCGGGAGGGAAGCTGCGATCTGAGAACGGATTACGCGGAAGAACTCCTGACTGCCGCCTGCTATGCGGGGATCGCCTTCCTTCAGGCAGGATGCGGCACGGTTCACGGTTTGTCTTATCCTTTGAGCGGAGCTTACTTAGTGAGACACGGGGAAGCCAACTACGCTTTCTTTGAAGCGGTGCTGGATTTTTATCAACAAAAGAACCCCCAGGGAAAGATCCGCAAACTGCAGCAGATGATCGGCAGTGTTTTCGGATGTTCGGAAGAAAAGGCTCTCCGCGCGTTGGCAGAAGCGGAGCACGCTCTGCTCCCGATAAAACAGCTGCGGCAATACGGCGTAAAAGAAGCGGATTTGCAACTGTTCACACAATCCGTTTTCGCCAATCAGAAACGGCTGGTGGATAACTCCTATGTTCCTTTGGACGAGCAGAGCGTAGAGCGGCTGTATCGGGAGGTTTACTGATATGACGGAAGAGGGAATCGTTTTTAACATTCAGCGATTCACCATCCATGACGGTCCGGGAATCCGGACGGAGATTTTTCTGAAGGGCTGCCCGCTGACCTGCAAATGGTGCGGAAATCCGGAAAGCCAGCGGATGCAGCCGGAGATTGGTGTGTATGAAACAAAGTGTATTCGCGCAGATGTGTGTGGATTATGCCTGAAAGTATGTCCCCGGCATGGATGCCTGAATACCGGCGCTGGACAGAAAATCCATTCCATAGATCACGAAATTTGTAACGACTGTTTGTCCTGCGCCAGGGCGTGTCCTGCCGATGCGCTGAAACAGTGGGGAAAACGCCTGAGCGTCGATCAAGTAATGAAGACAATCCGGCGGGATCGATCTTATTACGAAGCTTCGGGAGGAGGCGTGACGATTTCCGGGGGAGAGCCTCTGCTTCAGCCAGAATTTACAAAAAGAATCCTGCGGCAATGTAAAGAAGAAGGGATTAACACCTGTCTGGAATCTACCTTCTGTATGGACTGGGGACGGATTGAGCCCGTTCTTCCTTATGCGGATCTTTTGATTACGGATATCAAACTTATGGATCCGGGGGAGCACCAGCGATATACGGGAGTATCAAATGAACGGATTCTCAAAAATCTGAAGAGGCTTTCCCATGAGGAAAAGGAGCTGATAATACGGATTCCGGTCATCCCGGGAGTCAATCATACGAAAAAAAACAGGGAACAGACAGCGGATTTTATTCTCAAAGAAATGAAGAATCGAATATGGCATCTGCAGCTTCTCGGTTTTATGCGTCTTGGAGAAGAAAAATACGCGTCCCTGGGGCGGGAATATCCAATGGAAAGCCTGAAATTTGACCGGGATTCTTTTAACCGAGAGTTGAAGGAATGGGCCGCGTATTTCGAGCAAAGAGGGATCCGGTGTATCGCCGGACATTCAGGAGATAACAGGGAAATGGAGAGGAGGTAAGGGAAGAATGGCAAACGCAAAGCCATGTGGAACCGAAAATTATGATCAGAATTACGGGCTTGGGTATCAGACCGGCCATGACGATTTCTCCCCTTATGCAAGGGTGAACCGGCTGCGGAGCACCTTCCTTGAAACGGAGTTTCGCGTCGATATTCAGAGAGCCAGGCTGATTACAGAGGTCTATCGCAAATACCCCGATCTTCCGGCAAAATTGAGGACAGCTTGCGCTCTGGAACATATTCTGAAAAATGTGGAGATCGATATTTATGAGGATGAGCTCCTGGAAATCGCCGAGTTCTGGCAGGGAAAAACGGTGGAAGATATGGTGAACGCCGGACTTTCAGAAGCGGAAAAGGCAGGATCGGAGCTGGGGAAAAAAGTTTACATGACAAATCTTTATCATTACGGTGGCATCGGCCATTTTGTAATGGATTATGAGACGCTCCTGCGAATCGGATATAGGGGATATCTGCGGCGGATTGAGGAAAAAAGCAGAACCCTGGACCGGGATGATCCGAATTATGAAGAGAAAGCCCAACTGTATGAAGCTATGACCATATCCGTAAAAGCGGCGATGGGCTACATTGAGCGGTATGGAAATCTGGCGGAGGAAAAAGCGGAAAAAGAAGCGGATCAAAGACGTAAAGCAGAGCTTGCGCAGATTGCGCGAAACTGCAGGCAGATTGCCGGAGGACCTGCTGCAACCATGTGGCAGGCGCTTCAGCTTTGGTATTTTGCTACCAATATTACCTTAATTGAATCTAACGGACATTCTGTTTCCTACGGTCGTATGGATCAGTGGCTGTATCCTTATTATAAGGAAGATATGGAAAGAGGACGAATTACCAAGGCCTTTGCGCAGGAGCTTCTTGAATGTGCTTATGTGAAGACCGGTAATCCTTCCAAACTGAAAGACCGAGTCACAATGTCAGTGCGAAACGGCCGGGGATGGGGCGGTGAAAGCCTTACTGTGGGAGGCGTAGACGAAGAAGGCAGAGATGTAACCAACGATCTGACTTTTATGCTGCTGGAAGCTTCCGTCCATACGCGGATGATGAATCCATGGCTGTGTGTGCGGATGCATGAAAACACCCCTTATGAATTGAAAGTCAAGGCGATTGAATGTATCCGCGCCGGGTACGGGCATCCAAAGCTGTTTAATGACAGGGCGGCCATTGAAGCAATGCAGGCAAAGGACATGAGTCTTGCGGAAGCGAGGCGCTATGCGGTAGTCGGCTGTGTGGAGCCGGATCTTCCGGGAATGGAGTACGGATTCCACGACGCGGCCTATGTAAATCTGGCAAGGATTTTGGAGCTTTCTTTGAACAGCGGAAAATGCGTTGACTGCGGAAAGAGCTGTCCGCGGTATGAAATCTGCGCGGGCGCGGGACAGCGCCTGGGACCGGATACAGGAAGTTTAGATGGCTTTCAGAACATGGAAGATGTGCTGGAAAGCTTTCGGCAGCAGCTTCATTACTGGACAGACCAGATGGAAAAGGGGCTGAACCGGATCGATCGGGCACACAGAGAGCGAAAACCCCTTCCTTATGCTTCCCTCTTTTTCCACAACTGTATCGAGGATGGAAAAGAATTGGGAGAAGGGGGCGCCAGATATAATTTTACAGGACCTCAGGCCAGCGGAATTGGTACCTGTGCCGACAGCCTTTCTGCCATCAGTCAGCTTGTATTCGATGAAAAGCAGTGTACCGGAGCCCAGCTCCTGCAGGCGCTGAAGGATAACTGGGAAGGACACGAAATTCTTTTCTTTTTTATCTTGCATTTCGGAAAAAAATGTGTAAAATAAGATCTGTTACAGCAGAATAAGACAGTTCGAAACCATCCTGTCTATAAACAAAACTACGGAATAAAGCGAGCGGCAATCCGCCCGCTGCTTGATGTATGGGAAGATGGTGCTATTTTAAGCACTTTTTTTTATGGAGGAATGATGGAACGGTACAGTATGATAACAGAAAAAAATCCGAGGGAAATTCTGCTTTTAAGAGGCAGCGGCTGCAAGTGGAGAAGATGCAGTTTCTGTGATTATCATCTGGATTTCTCGAAGGATGAAGAGGCCAACTTTCGGCTCAACGAGGCCGAGCTGGCAAAGGTCTCCGGACGCTTCGGAGCGCTGGAAGTCATTAATTCCGGAAGCTTTTGCGATCTGGATGAAAAAACGGTAAACCGGATTCTTTCTGTATGCGGGGAAAAAAAGATCCGCAGGATCCATATAGAATGTCACTGGAGGGATCGGGACACTCTGGCCGCGATTCGACAGCGGTTCCGGGAAGAGGGGATCGAGGTGATCGTGAAAATGGGCGTGGAAACCTTTGACGCGGCTTTCCGGGAAGAAGTGCTGCGAAAGGGTATGGAATACGCTTTGCCGGAGGAAATCGCAAGATATGCCCAGGAGGTCTGTCTGCTGTTTGGCATTTCCGGTCAGACAGCTGACTCTATGAAAAAGGATGTGGAAACCGGTCTTCGGTATTTTAACCGGGTCTGTATCAATCTGATGACAGAAAACACAACCTTGGTAAGCCCGGATCCGGAGGTGATCCGGATTTTCCTGCGGGATGTCTATCCGGTATATAAGGATGAGGAACGTGTCGATATTCTGCTGGAAAATACCGATTTTGGCGTAGGAGGTAACGGCACGAATGAATGAATTTCTTCTGATTTTTTCACTGATTCTTATTTATCTGGGGGTTTTAGCGGCTTATCGTTTTTTTGGGACAGCGGGACTTTACTGCGGTACTGTGTTTGCGACGATTACAGCGAATATTGAGGTGCTTTTGCTGGTAGACGCTTTCGGGCTGGAACAGACCCTGGGAAATATACTCTTTGCCGCAACGTTTCTGATTACGGATATTCTCAGCGAAACAGAGGGGAAAAAAGCGGCGCAAAAGGCAGTGAATCTGGGAATCGCTACCTCAATGGCGTTTATTGTGATTTCCCAGCTGTGGCTGCTGTACACGCCTGCGGAAAGCGACTGGGCGCGAAGCAGCTTTGAGTTGATTTTCAGCAACACTCCCAGGCTGATGATCGTCAGCTTTTTGGTGTACGCGATCTGCCAGCGCTTTGACGTCTGGGCCTACCATAAATGGTGGAAGTTTACAGAAAAAAAGTGCGGGGATTCTATGCGATTTTTGTGGCTGAGAAATAATGGCTCCACGCTGATTTCCCAGCTGTTGAATACGGTACTGTACAGTTTCGGCGCCTTTTGGGGAATGTATAATATGCAGACCATGATTGGGATCTGCATTTCCAGCTATGTAATTTTTATTGTGACGAGCATTGCGGATACGCCGATTGTTTATCTGGCCAGGAGGGTTAAGAATAATAATATGCATTTTTTTGCAAAATCATAAATATTTCTGTCAAGCATTTTTGAAAATGTCCCAAAAAATCTTTAAGATAGGCCCCGATGGATTCGGGGCTTATCTTTTATGAGAGATTATGCTCCGTGATAATTAAAATATTGACAGCAGGAACCC
>NZ_JACRYT010000030.1 GCF_014333425.1 Zhenpiania hominis
GGACAGACTTCGAATTCATATCAAAATCAACGATGCGAAGCATTATCAGATCGACCAAACAGTTAGACAGCACAATTAAGAAAAAATAGCACATATCGATGCAAAACACAAAAGCTTGCCAACCCAGTATTTCCAAGGGATAACAAGTTTTTTTATCTAATTAACTGTCAAAGATGGGATTTTACCCCAGTGATAAAGGTTTGTCAATTTGTATTACCAAAAATGGTACTTTCAGGTCATTGATGATAATGCAACAGTGCGTTTGATTCGATATAGTAGAAGTTAAGGTGATTTTATATGATAGCAGATCGCATTAAGGAATTGCGGGAGCAGAACAGGTTTACGCAGGTTTCTCTGGCGAAAAAGCTGGGCCTTTCCCGCTCAGCCATCAATGCCTGGGAGATGGGCGTCAGTATCCCTTCTACGCAGTATCTTGTCGAACTCGCCAGGCTGTTTAAAGTATCCACCGATTATCTTCTGGGAATTGACACCCGGGAAACAGTCGACATTTCTCTTCTGAAAAATGAGGAAAAAGAAGTAATTTACGCGCTGATCGAGTACTTTCATAAGTCGGGAAACGCGTTTAAGATGTTGGAGCGACTTGGCTATGTGCCTTTTGACGATGAGGCGCTCGAATCGCTGTAAGCATACAGAAAAAAACAAAACGAACTTCCATTATAAAAGAACCCTTTTCAGAGTCCTTTTTCGGTGTTTAAAGCTTTTCAATTTCCTCAAGCGCCAGTCCTGTAAGTTCCATAATCTCTTCCAGCGGCATTTTTTTCTGTTTCAGTTTTCGCGCCAGTTCCGTCCGTTCTTCGCTGCGGCCCTGTGCAATGCCTCTTTCCATGCCTTCCGCAATGCCTCTGGTTCGGCCTTTCTCCAGACCCTCCGCAAGACCCTCTTCTTTCGCCGTCCGCATGCGAATCGCCTGATCCATCTGGTACATCTCCTTGGACATCCGGTACGCAAACAGCCGGTCATCTTCACTGACCTTCTTCAGTTCTTCATCCGCCATGGCGATCACTTCATCTCCTTTCCCCACCAGCTTCTCTACATAGGCTTCTTTCTCCGGATCTCCGGTGCAGCTCAGGTACGCGCTCAGCGCTTCCAACGGACTCATTTCCTCCGCTTCCTTTTCTTGCCACCGGTATTTCCCCAGTTCCAGTACATGCAGTTGTGCCAGTTCGCTCAGATCGTATCCTGTCTCCCGGCTCTTCATCACAAAGCAGCTGTGAGCCGGTTCGCTGTCCGGAAAGTATCGATCCCGCAGGATCACAATTACGATACTTTTTTTCAGTTTACCATAGTCCTCTCCCTTTTCCAAGCCCCGCACGACCAGTTTACTCAGGTAGTACAGAAAGCGATTCATCAGTTCCCGGGTCGTTCCAATCTGCATCTCGATGTCGATCTGCTCTCCCCGGCTCCGGATTTTAGCTGGTGATTGCTTTTCTAAAGATCGGTTTGATGGCTCACCAGTGAAGCACAGAAAAAGGACTCTTTCGTGAGCCCTTTTCTGCAATCAAAATATTTTCAATTTCCTCCGCTTTCTGCACAATCCGGTTGCCCGGCTGCGACTTCCAAAGCTGCGGAATCCTCTAAAACAATCCTGTAATTTTCCCTGTCTTATCCACATCAATTTTTTCCGCGGCCGGAACCTTCGGAAGTCCCGGCATGGTCATAATATCGCCGGTCAGCGCTACGATGAATCCGGCCCCCGCGGAAACTTTCAGGTTCCGTACGGTTAAGGTAAAGCCCCGAGGCGCGCCCAGCAGAGTCTGGTCATCGGAAAAGCTGTACTGAGTCTTCGCGACGCAGATCGGAAGATCTCCAAATCCCAGCTTTTCAAGCTGCGCCAGCTGCTTTCTCGCTGCCGGCAGAATAGCCACATCATCCGCGCGATAGATTTTCGTCGCGATGGCGCGGATTTTTTCTTCGATGGACAGATCCAGTCCGTAAGCCTGCGTAAAGGAGTTCGGTTCTTCGCAGAGACGCACGACTTCTTCCGCCAGCGCGACGCCGCCTTCTCCGCCCTTGCCCCAGACTTCGCTCAGGGCCACGTTAACTCCCAGCTCTTTACATTTATTTTCCACCAGCGCGAGCTCAGCTTCTGTATCGGTCGGGAAACGGTTGATAGCCACAACTGCTGGCAATCCGTAAACCTTTGTAATGTTTTCCACATGCTGCAGCAGATTTGGAAGTCCCTTTTCCAGAGCCTCCAGATTTTCTTGTCCTAACTCTCCTTTTGCGACGCCGCCATGATGTTTGAGGGCGCGAACCGTCGCCACAATAACAACCGCGGAAGGCTTAATACCTGCCATGCGGCATTTAATATCCAGGAATTTTTCCGCGCCCAGATCCGCGCCAAATCCTGCTTCTGTTACCACATAATCCGCCATTTTCATCGCCATCCGGGTCGCCATGATGGAATTACAGCCGTGGGCGATGTTGGCAAACGGGCCGCCGTGAATGAAGGCGGGTGTATGCTCCAGAGTCTGCACCAGGTTCGGCTTCAGCGCGTCTTTCAGCAGAGCGGCCAGAGCGCCCTGGGCTTTCAGCTGTCCCGCTGTAACCGGCTGGTCGTCATAAGTATATCCCACAATAATTCTGGAAACCCGTTCTTTCAGATCTTCAATATCACTGGCCAGGCAGAGAATCGCCATGATTTCACTGGCAACGGTGATATCAAATCCGTCTTCCCTCGGAGTTCCGTTTGGTTTTCCTCCCAGACCGTCCACAACAAAGCGAAGCTGGCGGTCATTCATGTCCACACAGCGTTTCCAGGTGATCTTCCGCGGATCGATCCCGAGAGAATTTCCCTGTTGAATATGGTTGTCCAGCATAGCGGCAAGCAGGTTGTTGGCCGCTCCGATCGCATGCATATCGCCGGTAAAATGCAGATTGATATCCTCCATCGGCACCACCTGCGCGTAACCGCCTCCCGCCGCGCCGCCTTTAATTCCGAATACCGGACCGAGAGAAGGCTCTCTCAGGGCTACCAGAACACGTTTATCGATTCTTTTCAGCGCGTCTGCAAGGCCGACTGTCGTTGTCGTCTTTCCTTCTCCTGCCGGAGTCGGTGAAATGGCCGTCACCAGAATTACTTTTCCGTCCGGAGCATCCTTCTTTTCTTCTAAAAGATTATAATCCACCTTTGCTTTATAATTTCCATAAAGTTCAATGTACTTTTCATCCAGGCCCGCTGATTTAGCAATCTCCCGGATATCTTTCATCTCTGTTTCCTGCGCAATCTGAATGTCGCTTTTCACTTCCATATTTCGCTCTCCTTTTTCTAATGTTTCTTTTCAAAATGCAAAAAAGCCTGACTGTCCGGACAAATGCCCAGACGGCCGGCTCGCTTCCATTATACTTCATGTGGTCAATTCCACTTTTATCCGTCAGTCGTATAACAGTTTAATGATACCATTCCTGTTTTTTTTAATCAAGAACTTTATCCCAATTCGACAGGATCTTTCCTGCCTCCCACGCCCCTCCCTCGCGGCTTTTTTGTAAATTCCATGTTTAAGAACTAGTGTTCAAATTTCAACGTAAAAAAAGTTTGATTACAATATGTTATTCAATTTTATCTTCAAATCTCCATCATAAATCCCAACCGAAATTTCATCAGAAAACGAATAGGCGCTGACATCATCTTTATCGAACTCATATACCATCACTTGATTTTTGTCAGGATCTACGATCCAATATTCTTTTACTCCTGACATCCGGTATTTGAATAATTTTGTAAAATAGTCCATCTTCCTACTGCTCGGCGATACAATCTCAATCACCCAGTCAGGCGCTCCGTTGCAACCACGGTCATCCAGTTTAGATTCGTCACAGATAACGCTAATATCTGGCTCTACATAAGTTCGGTCGTCTTCGTTGAGAAAGACTGCAAATGGAGCCGGGTATATTTTACAATTCCCATTCTTATTACGAATAAAATTCCCAATTTCCAAATGCAAAAACGATACCAACTCTTGATGCTTTCTTCCAGGTGGAGTCATCATATACATCTCGCCGTCAATTAACTCAGCCCGTGTTCCATCCGACAAAGCATAAATATCATCAACGGTATATAATTTTTCCTTCGGTAATGCCATAAATCCTCCCTCCTCTTTTCGAAAATTATATCATGATAGCAATTACAAAACAATCCAGATCTTACATTGGAACTCATACATATGCCGAAACAATTAAACCTCCTCCGATACTTAACATGATTATATCCCTATTTTCTTTAATATCTTCCCCAACCTTTATAAACACATTCCTTTCTCCTTAGGATATGTAAATTTCATGTTAATTCTAATATTTCCCTATACATTCATCATTTTTTTCTGCTAAAATAAAGTCATCTTAAGTTTATAATTTCAGTAAAGGGCATTACAGAGAATGAAGAAAAGAGAGATAAAAAAAGGTGTAGTGTTCTTATTGTGTGTAATTCTTGTTTTTATTTATATCAACATTATATTCTCCTTTCCTTCCGGAGAGGCGGCAGACGGGTCCAAGGAAAAGTGGAATACGTTCTATGCCATGGAAGAAGATACGCTGGATGCAGTTTATCTTGGAACCAGTTCCGTTGATCGTTACTGGATTTCCCCGCAGGCATGGAAGGAAACCGGAATGGCGGTTTATCCCTTCGCGATTTCCAGCATTTCCTCTGTGTTTCTTCAGCCTATGATGGAGGAGGTCCTAAAAACTCAGGACGTTCAGCTATTTATTATTGACATCCGAACCTTTACAAATGATGCCGACGACATCACCGATACACGCATGCGCCGGGTCACGGACAACATGAAGTGGTCCTCCACAAAGCTGGAGGCATTGGAAGAAGGGTTCGAGTACGCGTCTTATGGAAGTAATGATATTGACAGTGATGATTTATCCTGGTATATTCCTTTCCTTAAATATCACCAGAGGTGGAACGCGGATTTGAATCTTGACGATCTGATTTCCATTTATCCAACTACCGATTACGGAGGCTACGCGGCCTACCAGCCGAAGGTCTTTACTTCTGTGCCTCAAAAAAATCCCAATATGTCCACAAAGAAGATGGATCTGGAAGAAGAAAGCGCTTTGGAGCTGGCGGAGCTTCTGGAGTACTGCGACACATTAGACTGTCAGATTCTCTTTGTGGACGCGCCCTATGTTATGACAAAAGAACAGAGAGAAAAATCCAATACCATCGCTTCGGTTATTAAAGACGCCGGATATCCTCTGCTGGAATTCAACACCGAAGAATACTATGAAAAGCTGGATCTGGATTTTTCCCGGGATTATTACGATAAAAGACATGTTAATTATCTGGGCGCGGTCAAATATACCCGGGTATTCAGCCGCTACCTGGAAAAAAACTATAATCTGGAAGAATATCAAAACGCGGAAGATCCGGATTACTGGAGTACCGCCTATGACAAGCTGACTGATAAAATCCGGGAATCCGGACAGGAGCTTCTGTCTGCGAGCCGCAAGTAGGCCTCCCGCCGGAGGCGCAGCAAAGAAAAAAAGCCCTGTTTTCCACATAGGAAGACACGGGCTTTTTGGTTTTAGAGGTTTTTCAGAAAGGTTTTTCGGTGGATGGGGCATACTCCCCTAGTCCGCAGGCCTTCATAATGAGCTTTTGTCCCGTACCCTTTATTCTTTTCGAATCCATAGCCCGGATACTGAGCCGCGAATTCCACCATCATCCGATCCCGTGTAACCTTCGCCAAAATGGAAGCAGCGGCAATCGAAAGGCTTTTGCTGTCCCCTTTTATTACGTTTGTCTGGGGAATGGAGATATCCTCAATTGTCATAGCGTCAAACAGGATATGATCCAGCTTCATCCCCTTCGCCGCCAGTTTGCGAGAAGCCTCTGACACCGCCTGACGCATTGCTTCTCTGGCAGCCTGCAGAATATTGATCTCATCGATTTTTTCGTGATCCACAATCCCGATTCCCCAGGCCAGCGCAGTCTCTTTTATAATCGGATACATCGCTTCTCGTCTCTTTTCCGTCAGCTTTTTGGAATCATCGATCCCCGGCACATCAAAATCCCGGGGAAGCACAACTGCCGCCGCCACAACCGGACCTGCCAGCGGGCCCCTCCCCGCTTCATCCACGCCCGCGATGCACGCCGCCTCTTCTCCGCAGATTTCTTTTTCAAACTGTTTCATTTCTTCAAGACGCTGCCGCTGAAATAGTTCCCGTTCTTTCTTATTCATTTGACTTTCTCCAACGTAATTTTTCCGATTTTTCCGGACCGGAACTCGTCCAGTACCACTCTCGCGATCCGCTCATAATCGATTTTTTTCCCCGGAAGGATGCATCCCCGTTTCCGCGCCGCGGCCTCCATCGTTTCCAACGGAGTCTGTGGCAGCTCTTCCAGCTTATACCGTTGCGCCAGAAGCTCCGGATAGTCCCTCTGAAGCAGAGAAATCAATTCCAGGGCCAAACTGGCCACATCCAGAATTTCGTCCTTGATAGAGCCACAGAAAGCCAGATTAAGGCCTACCTCGGGATCCTCAAATTTAGGCCACAGGATCCCCGGGGTATCCAAAAGCTGCATGTTGCCTGGAAGGCTGAGCCACTGCTTTCCCTTTGTCACTCCCGGCCGGTCTCCGGTCTGGGTGCTTTTTCTTCCAGTCAGACGGTTGATCAGAGAAGATTTCCCCACATTGGGAACGCCTACGATCATCAGGCGGTAAGGCTTTTTTCTCGCCTGTCCCCGGTTCTTTTCTTCCTGCAGATTTTCCAGCCGCTTCAGCAGCCGGACCGTTCCCTCCCCCGACATGCAATTTGTCGTCAGCGAAAGAAATCCCTGCCGCTGAAACTCCTCGGCCCACGCTTTTGTTGCCTCATTGTCGGCAAGATCGCTCTTATTAAAAACCAAAATTCTTTTTTTTCCTTTTACTAGTTCATCAATGATAGGATTCCTGCTGGATCTGGGAATTCTGGCGTCGATTACTTCCAAAACCGCGTCTACCAGCTTTAAATTCTCCTGTATCAGTTCCCGGGTTTTTTTCATATGACCCGGATACCAGTTAATATGTTCCATCCTTTTTCCTCTCCTCAGCCGCTAAGACAAAAAGAGGAACCTTTTGGGTTCCTCTTGCCGCATTCAAAAGATTATTCTTCTGTCTTTTCCTCTGCCGCAGGCGCGTCTGCTTCCGCGGGTACTTCGGCTTCGGCTGCTGCCTTTTCAGCCTCAGCGGCTTTTGCCGCTGCTTCCGCGTCTGCCGCCGCCTTTGCTTCCGCGATTGCCGCCAGCTGTTCTTCGCTGTACTCCTTCGCCTTAATCTTAGCAGATTTACCAGTTCTTTCACGCATATAGTGAAGTTTTGCTCTTCTGACATCGCCTCTTCTCACAACTTCGATTTTTTCAACCAGTGGTGAATGAATCGGGAATGTCTTTTCAACGCCTACGCCGGAAGCGATTCTTCTTACTGTGAAAGTTTCGCTGATTCCGCCGTTCTGCTTTTTCAGTACAAATCCTTCAAAAACCTGAATCCTCTCTCTGGATCCTTCTTTAATTTTAATGTGCACTCTTACAGTGTCTCCCACATTAAACGCAGGGATATCTGTCTTAAGGTAATCCTGTACAATTGACTGCATTACATTCATTGCTTGTTTCCTCCTTCCCTCCAAGACGTTCGTGGTGCCTTTCCCGCATCCAGAGGACCGCCCGTAATAACATCAAACATTTTAGCATGGAAGGACGTTTAATGCAAGGAAATTTTTTATTTTTTCCTTATTCCACAACTCGAATGATTGCCGCCACTCTGGTTCCTGAATTATGCAGCTGTCTGACGCTCTGGGAAACAACCCCTTTCCGCGCGTTAGCCGCGTGGATCAGTTTTCCCTTTCCGGAGTAGATTCCGGCGTGGCTGTAGCTGCCGCCGTTTGTAAAAAGCAGAATATCTCCGGCTTTTGCCTTTTTCAGACTCTTAATGGAAGAGCCCACCTTATACTTCTTCAAAGACTGGCTCAGCCCTGCAGAAGACGTCCTCGCGACCTTCTTCTTTGTATCTACATCCGAAGTTTTGTATACCCAGTAGACAAAGCCGCTGCAGTCAAAGGCCTTTGGCCCCGACGCGCCCGCTCTGTAACTGGCGCCGATCTTTTTTCTTGCCTTCGCGACGACCTTCTGACCGTCGCTTTTCTGTGTCTTCCGCTTCACTGTCTTCGAAAAACGGCTGTAATACGCTTTTCCATCCTGTTTGATGACAGTACGAATCTTGTAACGGTAACGCGTATCCGCCCTCAGTCCCCTGCTTTTAAAGCTGGTTTTACTGGTGGTTCCGATTTTGCGGTAGGTTTTCTTTTTAAAAGAATACCTGTAAATTTCATAGCCGGACGCGCCGGACGCTTTTTTCCACGTCAGTTTTATGGTTTCCGAGTTAAGCGCTTTGCTCTTTACTCCGGTCGGCGCCGCGGGCCGCGGCACCGCAGTTTTCTGCTGCTCTGCCTGACCTTGAGATTCTGTCGCCGTGTGACCATGTGCAGGAAAGCAGAATATGCCCGCCATGATTGTTAATGTTACCGCACAGGTTACAATTTTTTTCCTCATAAAAGCCTCTCTTTGTTCCTTTTTCCAGCTTTTATTGAATAACACGGGTAACACTATACCATCGTTTATGCAAAAAGTCAAATTGTTCCCTATCCCTTGCTATCACTAGTATGCAGTATTATTTTTGCGAAAACTGGGAAAAATTTCTTTTAAAAAACCCTTATTTTTTTAATTTATCTGTTTCAATATTCCTTGAAAGCCTTGGTTTTACTGATAATTTGTTTTTCTTCGACAATATCCCTTCTTTTTCTCTTATTAATTTAATTGTATTTCCATGTTTTTTTATAACTAGTTTGCTGTACATCTCCATTTTATGTTTGAATAATCTTTCATACTATATGCATTTTTATTCACTTTTTTTAAGATTCAAAACATAGATAACACTCAAAAAGAAAAAAATAAACTCATCCTATGCCCTCGGATGAGTTTTATCATATACATCTTTAATTCGGTTTTTTGTAACAGACAGATAAACCTCCGTAGCGGAAAGATCCTCATGCCCCATCAATTCCTGCAGAGACTTGAGATCCGCCCCGTTCTGGAGCATATGAACCGCAAAAGAATTTCTTATAATATTGGGGGTCAGCTTTTCCTCGAGCCCTGCCTTTTTCCCATATTCTTTTAAAATTTTCCATAGCCCCTGCCGCGTGATCCTCTGTCCGTGATAATTCACAAAAAGAGCCGGTTCCTCCTTATTTTCTCTCAGGAGCTGATCTCTGGCCTCATAAATATAATTTTCAAGAGCAGCTCGCGCCGGACGCCCGATCGGAATAATCCGCGCTCTGCGCTGATCTGCCGCGCAAGTAATAAAGCCCATTCGCAGGTTGATATCTTCTACATTTGTATCAATCAACTCGCTGACCCGGATCCCTGTAGCGTATAAAAGCTCCAGAACCGCGCTGTCCCTAGTCCCCTTCAGGCTTTTATCCGGAAGAGCCAGCAGTCGGTTTGTTTCTTCCATTGTTAAAAATTCCAGTTCCTTACGTTCGATTTTGGGGGATTTTATATTGTGGGCGGGGTTTTCATGGATCTCTTCTCTAGCCTGCAGATAATTGTAAAACGCGCGTATGGACGCTAGCTTGCGGTTTACCGTAGCCGCTGATTTTCCCGTGTTTTTCAGCTTCAGTAAGAAAGCGACAACTTCCGTCCCCTGAGTCTGCCGCAAATCCGAAATTCCCCTTGCCTCTTCAAAAGCCGCAAATTCCAGAACATCCCGCTTATAGGCTTCCAGCGTATTTTTTGCCATCTTTTTCTCATTTTTTAAATAATCAAAGAACTGTTCCAGGAGCATTCCTCTATATCCCTCCTCGCACTCACACAGCCACATATACATTTCCATTATAATCCATAGACTTGTCGGTTACAATGCCATTTTGGCGAATCCCACTATTTTTTAACGAAGAAAAGTTCCTGTAATAATAGATAGTTTACGCACATAAGTTAGCTAAGTAGAAGGAGGCACATAAGATGAAACGATTTCAAAGAAACCAGATGCATATGCTGAGTCAGTCTATATCACTGGCCGCGGGAAGCGGGAAGACGCTCCTGCTCTCTGTCTTTTTCTTCCTTACGGGAATATCCACCGGAATTTTCCTGGAACTGACTATGGGGGCCGGAGAAAAAAGCAATATCGCGGGATACCTTCAGCAATATCTCTATATGGATCAAGGGGCTATGGAATATCCCAACCCGTTTTTTTCATCCCTTTCAAACAACCTGTTTCTCCTGCTGATTATCTTTCTTTCCGGCCTGTCAGCACTGGGTTTTCCTGTAGCCCTTGCCGCTCTTACCTATAAGGGAATGGCACTGGGTTTTTGTACAGGCCTGATCGCGGAAACGTTAAAAGATCAGGGGCTGCTTGTGATTCTTACCTCTCTTGTGCCTCAGAATTTGTTCCTGCTGCCGGCTTTTATACTGGCGTCTGCCGCCGCGGTGAACTACGCGCTTCTCTCTCTTGCAAAAAAACGCGCAGCAAAAAGGAACCTGAGAGAATTCTCCGGTTCCTATCTGTGCGTCACCCTCCTGTTAGCCGCTGTCATCGCCCTTGGCTGCGGCCTTGAGGCTATTTTATATCCAGTTGTTCTTTCGCCATAAAAACGGCGGCAATGGTCTTGGCGTCCACCAGCTTGCCGGAAGCTGCCATTTTATAGGCTTCGCCAAAATCGTACTCCACAAGCTCCAAAGCTTCATCCTCATCCGGATCTGCTTCTCCCGGTATCAGCCCCGTAGCCGCGTACAGATGGATTACCTCCTCTGTATAAGCTACACTGGGGTTTATACTTCCCATATAATGGAAATGTTCCGCCGTATATCCGGTTTCTTCTTTTAATTCTCTGCGGGCGGTCTCTTCCGGGTTTGTTTCTCCCTTATCGATCTTTCCCGCCGGAATTTCCAGAAGGACCTTCCCGCTGGGGTAGCGGAACTGTTTTACCATCACTAATTTTCCTTCTTTTGTAATTGGAACAATGGCTACCGCTCCGTTATGCTCAACAATCTCCCGATAGGCAGTTCCACCCGGAACGGTCACTGTATCTCTTCTCAGGTTTAAAATAGCCCCTTCATAAATTCTCTGGCTGCTGATTCGTTTTTCTTCAAAGATCATAATTCCTCCTGCTACTTTGTCATAGATTTGGACTTGTCCACCGCGGCCTGGAATCCTTCCTGCACCTTTTCTTCAAATCCGTTTTCAAAGAGACAGTTTACCGCTTCGATGGTCGTTCCTCCCGGCGAGCAGACATTAATTCTCAGCTGTTCTGCGCTGAGATCACTTTCCAGCACCATTTTGGCGGCTCCCAGTACAGCCTGAGCCGCGAAAACTCTCGCCTTAGACGCCTCCATGCCATTTGCCTGAGCCGCCTTTATCAGGGCCTCTATATACATATAGGTATAGGCCGGACTGCTTCCGCTCACTCCGATCACGCAATGCAATAAAGATTCTTCAACCTCCATTGCCCTGCCAATCGAATTGAAAATCGCGAGAGCATGTCCAAAATCATCTTCCCCTACGTTTCCGTTCCGGCAGATCGCGGTCATGGCTTCTCCCACCTGGGCCGGCGTATTTGGCATAATCCGTATGATCTTTTTATCCGCGCCCAGATACCCCTCGATCAGAGAAATACGGATACCCGCGGCCATAGAAATAATCAATTGATCGGTTGTGCATACATCCGCGATTTCCGGAAGAAGCGTTTCAAAGAGATTTGGTTTTACTCCCAAAATCACAATATCGCTTTTTTCCACCAGTTCTGTCTCCCTGCCGCAGGCTGTAACAGCGGGAAACGCCTCTTCAAGGCCGCTTCGAACTTCTTCCTTTTTATCGTAAACGAAAATTTTATCACCGTTTCTTTCCGCGAAAGGAGCATACCCTTTTAAGATCGCTCCACCCATGTTTCCTGCGCCTATAAAACCAATTTTCATCTTTCCTCTACCTCCCTGTAAACACGGTCCCTGTTTCTTCCTGATTCAGCGCCTTTTTTATAATATCCGGCTTTTTACCGTTAAGCAGTATCATAGGAATCCCGTACTGGTTCACAAGACGGGCCGCTTCGATTTTGGTCGCGATTCCGCCTGTTCCAAAACTGCTTTTCTCCCCGATATCAATGGTTTTCAGCAGTTGATCGATATCCGCGACTTCTTCGATCAGTTTCGCGTCCTGGCGGTTCTTCGGGTCCTTGTCGTATACCCCGTCAATATCGCTGAGGATAATGAGAAGATCCGCGTTCCACAGATTAGCTGTGTGGGCGCTGAGGGTATCGTTATCTCCGATTTTAATTTCATCTACACTCACACTGTCGTTTTCATTAATCACCGGGACAACGCCTTCATCAACCAGTGTAAATAAAGCGTTGCGGATATTCAGCGTCCGGTGCGGCTCTTTAAAATCACCGCTGGTTAAAAGAATCTGCCCCACATGAATATCGTAATCGGCAAAATACTCCTTGTACGCCATCATCAGCTCTACCTGTCCAATGGCGCACAGGGCCTGCTTATAGTTCATATCGCCTCTGCGGCTCCATTTATTAATCGCTCCAACGCCGCAGATTCCCGCGCCTGAAGAGACCATAATGACCTGCTTGTTTTTCTTCATCAGATCGCTGGCCTGTTCTACAATATTATGGAGTACCTCCCGGTTTACGGCACCGTGATCATCCGAAAGAACATTGCTTCCGACCTTAATCACAATCTTGCGGCTTTCTTTTATTCGTTCGCTGATTGCGTCCATTCTTCTCTCGTCCTTTCTTCTTAGTATATATGACGGTATCAGTATACGATAAATTCAGAAAAGCCGCAATAGATAAAGTCCCCCTCCAATCAAAAGGCAGAAAAAAGTTTTACAGCTGCAGACAGCTGTATGTAAGCTTTCGCCTAACGAGGTTCTACGATCAGTTTGATCGCGGTTCGTTCTTCTCCTTCGATTTCAATGTCAGTAAAAGCGGGAACCGTTACGAGGTCAATCCCGCTTGGCGCCACAAAGCCCCTGGCGATGGCAATAGCCTTTACCGCCTGATTGAGCGCTCCTGCTCCAATCGACTGAATCTCTGCTCCGCCCTTTTCTCTCAATACTCCTGCAAGTGCTCCTGCCACCGAATTCGGATTTGATTTTGCTGATACTTTTAAAACTTCCACGTATACGTCCTCCTTAATCTCATTGATCATTTACGCTTCCCTTCCGGGTTTTTCAAAACTTCTGTGAGGCTGTGCCTCCTGTATCAATTATATAATCCAAAAATGCCATTTTATAGCAAAAAAATACGACAAATTCCCTCAAAAATTTCTTTTTTCTAAAATTTTAAGACAACCCCTTGATTTTTTTGACATGAGCGGCTATAATCAAATTGTGGTTATCCCCCTGATAACCTCATTAATCTCTAATCCCAATACCCCTTTTGAACAAAACAGACTGCTCCCCTGCAGTCTGTTTTGTTTTTTGTAACTGTTTCCCGACGGAATATTATATGGTATAATTCTACTACTGAGGAAAGAAACCATTATGGAACACATTACCAATCAACTGACAGCGAAATTATATACATCACGGGCGTTTCGATTTTATTTCGGAGATATGAAGCTGGCAGCCGCTGATATTGAGACAACCGGTCTCAGCCCCCGCAGCAGCCGCTTTGTCCTTGGCGGCCTTCTGCTCCCTTCGGCGCCGCAGGAAACTCAGGCAGAGGGAACCCTGCGGGTACATCAGTTCTTCGCCGAGACCCTGGAGCAGGAGCAGGAAACCCTGTCCGCGTATTTGTCCGCGCTGAAAAAATCGGATGTGCTCCTTACTTATAACGGACAGCGCTTTGATCTGCCCTTTCTCAAAGGACGTGCCGGAGAAGCGGCGAAGCAGCTTCCCTTTAATCTGGATCTCTTTCTTCTTGTCAAAAACTACTCCCCTATTCGGAAGTTTCTTCCCAATCTGAAGCAGAAAACAGTGGAAAATTATATGGGACTCTGGAGCAGCCGAAAAGATGAGATTTCGGGAAAAGAAAGCGTGGAGCTTTATTATCGTTATCTTGCGGAAGGAGATCCTTCTGTTAAAAGAACCATCCTTCTCCATAATCACGATGATATTGTCCAGCTTTATCGTCTCCTTCCGGTACTGGAAAAAATGGATCTGCACCGGGCCATGTATCACATGGGCTTTCCGATCCGCGCAAAAGCTTCCGAGATTTCCAATCTGGCCGTAGAAAAAGTTCAACTGTCTGGAAACGAGCTGAATGTCTCCGGACGCCAGGGCGCGAAAACCGTTTCCTACCATTGTTTTGAGCATGAAGGAATTCCTTGCTTCGCAGTATTCAAACCCGATTCGAAAACATTCCGAATTTCCCTGCCGCTGCTCCGGCAGGCAGGTCTTACGTTGGTGGATCTGCGAGCCATGCGGATGGATACAGAGCCGTTCCATAAGTATCCTTCCTGCCAGGAAGGCTTTCTGATTTTGGAGAACGGGGGAGAAAAAAATTATCTGGAAATCAATCATTTTATAAAAGCGTTTTTAGAAAGGATGTTAAATCAATGGATTACAAAAAAACAGCAGCAGCGATAAAAGCCGACAGCTTTAAAATGGCTTCTCTTTCAAGGAAAACCCGTGACCTGGCTCTGCAGGCCATGATCGATACGCTTTCCGCCCACAAAGACGAAATTTTTGCCGCTAACGAAGAAGATCTCAAGCAAGCGGCTTTGGATCAGCTTCCCATGCCAATTCAGAACCGGCTCAAATTCGACGATCACAAGCTTTCTGACTGTATCAGCGGAATGAAAGATCTCATTGCTATGGAAGATCCTCTTTTTCAGGAACTGCTGAAAAGAAAACTGGATGATGATCTAACCCTGATTAAGACCACCTGTCCCATTGGCGTAATTGGCGTGATTTTCGAATCCCGTCCCGACGCGCTGGTTCAGATTTCCTCCCTTTGTGTAAAAAGCGGTAACTGCGCGATTTTGAAAGGCGGCAGTGAGGCTGCCCGAACCAACCGGATTCTCTTCGATCTGCTTTACAAGGCCGGAACCCAGGCTGGACTGCCCAAAGGCTTTGCCGCGCTTATCGAAGACCGGGCTGGTATCGATGAACTTCTAAAATGCCACGAATCGGTGGATCTGATTATACCAAGAGGCTCCAACCAGTTTGTTCAGTACATTATGGCAAATTCCAAAATTCCGGTTATGGGGCACGCGGACGGAATCTGTCACGTCTATGTGGATAAGGACGCGGATCTCCAAAAGGCAGTTCCAATCGTAATCGATTCCAAAACGCAATACGCGGCCGCCTGCAATGCCGCGGAAACCCTTCTGGTGCACCGGGCTGCGGCAGATGACTTTCTTCCGGCGCTGGCAGAGGCTGCAGGCTCCTCCATTGAGTTTCGGGGAGACACAGCTTCCCAAGCTCTCATGGCCTGTACCCCGGCCAAAGATTCGGATTTTGAAACCGAATATCTGGATACGATTCTATCCGTTAAAATCGTAGATTCTCTGCAAGACGCCGTAGATCATATCAACCATTACGGCTCCCATCATACGGATTGCATTATCACAGAGAATCCCGAGACCGCGCAGCGATTTATGTCCGATGTGGATTCAGCAGGAGTATATCAGAACTGCTCTACCCGTTTTGCGGATGGCTTCCGCTATGGGTTTGGCGCGGAAGTAGGGATCAGTACCGGAAAGCTTCACGCCCGGGGTCCTGTTGGACTTGACGGACTTGTCACCTATAAATACAAGCTTTTCGGAAACGGCCAGATCGTTTCTGACTACGCTTCCGGAGCGCGCAGTTTCAAATTTGAGGATATAAAATAAAAGAAGGGAATTAGCAATGAGTTGGATAAAACGAATTTTATACGGGGTTCTGATTGGAGTCGCCTCCATCGCCCCCGGCATATCGGGGGGAACCATCGCCATTGCCCTGGGTTTTTATGAAAGCCTGATTAACGCGGTGGCCGATCTGCTAAAGCATTTTAAAAAGAATTTTCTGTATCTGCTTCCCTATGGAATCGGCGCTCTGGTCAGTATGGCAGCACTGTCCGTTGTGATCAACTTCTTTTTTATCCGTTTTCCGCTGCCGACCAGCACACTTTTTATCGGATTTATCCTGGGGACCCTGCCTTTTATCCGCGGTAAATTCCGCCAAAGTCTCGAAATGACCCATGAAGGCAGACGAAAAGCTTCCCATGTAATCACCATGGCGATCTTTTTCCTCATTGTCCTGATTCCGTTGTTTTTTAAAGGAAGCATTGGTCAGGTCAATCTGTCCGGCGATTTTCTGTCCGTCCTAAGCCTTGTGGGAGTGGGCGTCATTGCGGCGGCTACCCTTGTAATCCCCGGGTTGTCCGGAACCATGATCTTAACTGCCATCGGATATTATAAGCCTTTGCTTTCCATTGCCAGCACCTTTGTTACCGCCCTGGTCAGCCTGAATCTGTCCGCGGCCCTGGAGCAACTGATCTTCATCGTGCCGCTGGGAATCGGCGTGATCGCCGGCGCCTTTCTTTTGGCAAAGCTGGTCAGCTTTCTGTTCCGGACCATACCTTCTTATGTATATGCGGCAATTACCGGTCTGATTATCGCGACACCCATCGTCATGCTGGCGGATATCAATCCCGCGCGTATTTCCGTGCTTTCGGTTCTCTGCGCGATTGTTACCCTGGCAGCAGGACTCCTATTGATTCATTTTCTGGGAGAAGAAGAATAAGCTGCCTCTTCTCCTGATTAAAAAAGCGGAACAAACTGCCTTCTAACAGGCGGTATGTTCCGCTTTTTATTCATTCCGCTGTTTACAGCAGCGTCGCCATATGCCCCAGGGTCCGAACCAACTGGGAAACATAACTCATCTCATTATCATACCAGGCTACCACCCTTACTTCGTAAATCTTCGTTCCACATCTCTGTGCCAAAGTTTGAGTCGCGTCAAAAAGGGAGCCGTAACTCATACCGATTACATCGCTGGATACAATCTGCTCTTCCGTATAGCCAAAGGATTCATTGGCTTCTTTTTTCATAGCTTCATTCAGCCCTTCCACACTTACCGATTCGGTCTCATCCTTTAGTGTGGCATCCAGGATCGTAATAGAGCCGGATGGAACCGGAACTCTCTGCGCGGACCCGATCAGCTTTCCCGCCAGTTCCGGAATAACAAGCCCGATAGCCTTGGCCGCGCCGGTACTGTTCGGCACGATATTCACCGCTCCGGCCCTTGCCCTGCGGAAGTCGCCCTTTCTGTGAGGTCCGTCCAGAATCATCTGATCTCCGGTATAAGCATGAATCGTCGTCATAAACCCAGTACGCAGTTCCCGGTAGTCATTCAGGGCCTTTGCCATTGGCGCCAGACAATTGGTTGTACAAGACGCTCCGGAAACAATATTATCCTCCTTTTTCAGAGTTTCATGGTTTACCCCGTAAACGATGGTCGGCAGATCGTTGCCCGCAGGCGCGGAAATGAGAACCTTTTTCGCTCCCGCGTCGATATGTGCCTGGGATTTTGCTTTGGAAGCGAAGAACCCGGTACATTCCAGCACAATATCTACTTCCAGCTCATTCCATGGAAGCTTTGAAGGATCTGCTTCTTTATAAATACGGATCCGTTTTCCATCGACGGTAATCGATTCATCATCGTGCTCCACGCTGTGATCCCGATACGCTCCCTGCACACTATCATATTTTAAAAGGTACGCCAGCATCTCCGGCTTTGTCAGATCGTTAATAGCCACAACCTCATAACGGTCATCCGCGAATACCTTGCGGAAAGTCAGTCTTCCGATTCTTCCAAACCCGTTAATCGCAATTTTAATCATCTTTCTTCCTCCTTATGAATTTATTCAACTTTGCTTCGTAAAAGCCTCTCCACCGCATCTGCGGTTTCCAGGTTCATAACTTCTTTCGCGACAGATGCCGCCGATTCTTTTGTCCACTTTGAAATCTGGTATCTGGTTGCCAGCACGGACGTTGGACTTACGCTGAATTCTTCCAGTCCAAAATCCAGCAGCAATGGTATCAGGAGCGGATCGGCCGCTGCCTCTCCGCACATTCCTACCGGAATTCCCGCGTTTTTCGCGCACCGGATGATATGGCGAATCGAACGGAGCACCGCGGGATCATATGGCTTGTTCAGATAGGCCACCTGCGGATTACCTCGATCCGCAGCCATGGTATATTGCGTCAAGTCATTGGTGCCAATGCTGAAGAAATCGCTTTCCCGAGCCAGCAGATCCGCCACCAGACTTGCGGCCGGTGTTTCCACCATGATTCCCACCTGTATGCCGTGATCATATTCGATACCGCTTTTCTCAAGTTCTGCCGCGATTTTTTTAACCTTTTCTTTGACGGCTCGAACTTCTGCTACCGTTGTAACCAACGGAACCATAATCTTCAGATTTCCGAAGGCGCTGGCCCTTAAAATCGCCCGCAGCTGTGTTTCATAAAGCTCTTCATGACTCAGGCAGTACCGAACAGCCCGAAATCCCAAAAATGGATTCTCTTCCTTCTCCATTTCCAAATAAGGGATTCCCTTATCGCCGCCTACATCTAAAGTCCTAATAATCACCGGTTTTCCGTTGAAAATCTCCGCAGCTTTTTTATAGGCTTCGAACTGTTCTTCCTCGGAAGGAGCTGACGGCTTATCCATAAACAGAAATTCTGTACGGAAAAGGCCAATTCCCTCACCGTCTTTTTGCGCCGCGGTAATCGCGTCCTTCACATTTCCAATATTGCAGAACACTTCTTTTGTCTCGTTGTCCGCGGTTACAGTCGCCCGGCCTATGTATCCCCGCAGAATTTCCTTTTCCGTTTCATAGGCCTGTTTCTGTTGCCGATAGCGTGTTTCTTCTTCCGGTTGAGGATTCGGCAGCACCAGTCCCTGGCTTCCATCTACAATGACTGGCTCTCCGTCTTTCAGAGCGTTCAAGGCGCCCTCCGCGCTTAAGACCGCCGGAATCTCCATAGCCTTTGCCAGAATTGCGGAATGAGAAGTCTTTCCTCCCTTTTCTGTTACAATTCCCACTACATGTTCCTTTTTCATTTCCGCGGTCATAGAAGGGGTCAGATCCTCGGTTACCAGAACGCTTTCCGGCGGAATCTCCGCCAGGCTCTTTTCCTCTGCTCCCAGAAGAATTCTCAGCATACGCTTTTTAATATCCGCTACATCCGTGGCCCTCTGACGAGTCAGTTCGTCATCAACTCCTGAAAACAACGCAATAAATTGGTTAAGGACTTCCTCGCAGGCGGCTTCCGCACTGGCGCCGCTCTGTATCTTCTCTTCCATCTGAGAAATCATATACGGATCCTTCAGCATCTGAATATGACCTCTGATTATTTCCGCGTCTTTTGGTTTGACAGATTTGGCAATGGATTCCGCCAGCTGCTCGGTCCGCCGGCAGAATGTGTCTACCGCCTGGTGAAGGCGCTGCAGCTCTTTTGACGCATCCTCCGCCGTGGCTTCATAGGTCAGCTGTTCCTCTTTAATCACATATGCTTTGCCAATTCCGATTCCGTCGGATACGGCAATCCCCTTCAGCATGTTTCTCACCTCGTTTACTCTTCTCCAAAACCGGATTCTATCATTTTAGTGGCTTCCGCGAGAGCAGCCTCTTCATCCTCACCATCACACACGATTTTGATTTCCGCGCCGAATTTGATGCAGGCCGCAATAAGGTTCATTACACTCTTTGCGTTCACTTCCATATTATTGAATTCAATTTTTACATCGCTGCTGTATTTGGCCATCGCGTTGGCGAAATTGGTGGCCGGTCTCATGTGAAAACCTTCTGAATTTGTGACTTTCAGTTCTTTTGATACCATGACTTTTACCTCCTAACGTTCCGTTTTATTTTTCTTTAATATTGCAAGTAAAACCATTCCAACTACTGCGCCTACTACCAAGGCCAGCAGGTAGCCGCCTACATTTTCAACAACAGGGAACACGAAGATTCCGCCATGAGGAGCTCGCAATCCGCATCCCATTGCCATCGAAATTCCCCCTGCTACAGCAGATCCAACTACACAGGATGGAATCACTCTCAGAGGATCAGAAGCCGCGAATGGAATCGCGCCTTCTGTAATAAAGCACAGTCCCATAATATAATTGACCACGCCTGCTTTCCGCTCTTCCGCTGTAAACTTATTCTTGAAAAAGGTAGTAGCCAAAGCAATTGCAATCGGAGGCACCATTCCGCCGATCATAACAGAAGCCATGATATTAAAGCCGCCGGAAGCAATCGCCGCTGTACCAAATACATATGCCGCTTTATTAAATGGACCGCCCATATCGATTGCCATCATACCTCCCAGGAGACATCCAAGGAGAATCTGGCTGGCGCTTCCCATCGAATTCAATCCGTTTGTAATAGCAGTATTGATAGCTCCTACCGCCGGGTTGATAAAGCACATGAACGCGCCCATCAAAGTGATTCCCAAAAGCGGCAGAATCAGAACCGGCAGCATGCTTTCCAGGCTGTCCGGAAGGAAGGAAAACACCTTCTTCAAAAGCAGTACGATAAAACCGCCTACAAAGCCTGCAATCAACGCTCCCAGGAATCCCGATACGGCTGACGCGTCTCCGGTTACATTGGCAAAGGTACATCCCAGAGTCGCGATAGATCCGCCTACAAAACCGACCGCAAGTCCCGGCCTATCCGCAATACTCCTTGCGATATAACCTGCCAGAACCGGCATCATAAAGTTAAACGCCACGTTTCCGATGCTTTTGAAGAACGCCGCTGCCGCTGTGTATGTCCCGAAATCACTGTTTCTTGGCGCGCCTGCGATTGTATCGATCAGGAAGGCCAGGGCAATCATAATGCCTCCGCCGATAACAAATGGAAGCATGTAGGATACGCCGTTCATCAAATGTTTGTAAATCTGATGCCCAATCCCCTCTTTTCCAACGCTGTCCGCATTCGTCGTCTTCGCCCCCTCATAATGGAAAACCGGAGCTTCTTTGTCTATAATTTTCTTAATCAGTTCTTCCGGCTTGTTGATTCCAGCCGACACATTTGTTTTATATACCCGTTTTCCATCAAAACGCACCATTTCGACATTCTTGTCCGCGGCGATGATAATGCCGTCAGCCGCTTCGATTTCCTCAGGAGTCAGTACGTTCTTCGCTCCCCCGGATCCGTTTGTTTCCGCTTTGAGAGAATACCCCATTTCTCTTGCTTTTTTCTCCAGGGCTTCCGCGGCCATATAGGTGTGCGCGATTCCCGTCGGGCAAGCGGTTACTGCCAGAATCCGGTATCCTTCTTTCTTTCCGTCCTTTTCTGATTCTTGTTTCTCGCCTGCGGCTTCGGCCTCTTCCGGATAACGTTCTTTTTCCTTGCGATCAATGGCTTCTAAAAATGCTTCCGGGGTCTGCGCTTTCAGTAATTCTTCCCGCAGCTCCATATCCATCAGCAGTGTCATAAGTCTTGACAGAACTTCCAGATGAAGATCTCCGTCCTCAGGAGCCGCAATCATAAAGAGAATCGTGGAAGGCTTTCCATCCGGAGCTTGGTAATCAATTCCCTCCGGCACTGTAATTGCAACCAAACCAGCCTGTTTTACGGCTGCGCTCTTGGCATGAGGAATTGCAATTCCTTCTCCCACCGCGGTTGTACCTTCCTCCTCTCTAGCGAGAATTCCTTTCCGGTATTCTTCCTTATCCGCCAGATTTCCCGCCTCATCATGCAAACGGATCATGAGGTCAATCGCGTCTGCCTTTGTACTTAGTTTCGCCCCCGGCATAATGGATTTCTTTTTCAGTAAATCGACAATTCGCATGTTCTTTCCCCCTCCAGTAACTTAAATTTTCTGAAAAAATTCTTCGATTTTTTCTCTCTTCGCAAGTCCTTCCGAACAGGCCGTCGCTGAACCTGCCGCGATTCCCAGCTTTAAAGCATATTCGTAATCCTTTTTTCTCATATACCCCGCAAGGAAACCGGCCACCATGGAATCGCCTGCTCCCACCGTATTTTTTACTGCCTCCCGGATAGCCGGAACCCGAAATTGTTTTCCGTTTTCACATAACAGATAGGCTCCATCTCCTCCCAGCGACACCAGCACATTGCGCGCTCCAAGATCCTGCAGTTTTTTTGCGCCAACCTCAAGGTCCGCGTCATTTTGAATTTTTGATTCTGTCAGTTCTTCCAGCTCGCTCCGGTTCGGTTTGATTAGAAAAGGCCGGTATTTCAATACATTTTTTAAAAGCATTCCTGTGGCATCCACCACAAAACGAATCCCCCTGCCGCCTAATCTTTTCAGCATTATCTCATAGATATTATCCGGAAGCGTATTAGGTATATTCCCGGAAATCACTAACGTATCATCCTCTTTCAGCCGTTCCAGCTGCCCAAGGAGCGCCTCCAGCTTGCTTTCTGTAATTGCCGCTCCCTGCGTATTGATCTCTGTTTCCTGTTTCATTCGAAGTTTGATATTAATCCGGGTGATTCCTTCCTCAAGATGGATAAAATCCGTTTTCAGTCCCGCTTCTTTTAACCCCCGCTCCAATGCGGACCCTGTAAATCCGCTGACAAATCCCAGAGCCGTATTTTCAATTCCCAGATTTGTAAGCACAGTGGATACATTGATCCCCTTTCCGCCAAAATAATAGGATTCTTTTTTGGAACGGTTGGTTTCTCCCAGTCTAAGTTCATCGAGATCGATTACATAATCAAGGGCCGGACTGAATGTGACCGTATAAATCATATTATTCCACCTCCTTTACAACTGTATACTGCGAATATTGTTCATTTTCCGCTTTGTCGGTAATAATGCACGCTTCATCAACCTGCGCGAATGTAATGGATGAAATAAGTCCGAACTTTGTATGGTCAGCCAAAACAAAGGATATATAGGACTGCTTCATGGCCGCCGTTTTAATGGCCGCTTCTCCGATATCCGGGGTAGTAAATCCCCGTTCCGGATCAATTCCGTTGGTTCCCATGAAACACTTTGTGAAATTGTACTGTCGAATCGCCTCAATAGCCGCTGCCCCCACAGCCGCCTCCGTGGAAGGCCTCAGAAGCCCTCCGATCATATATACATTAAAACCCCTCTGAATCATCTTTTTCGCATGTACAATTCCATTTGTCACATAAGTAACGTTCTTTTTATCCAAGTAGTCAATCATACGATCTGTTGTGGTTCCCGCATCAATAAAGACAAAATCATTTTCATTGATCATTGTAGCCGCGTATCTGGCAATTTTATCTTTCTCCGCCACTTGAATCTGTGCCCGCGAGGCTACATCCGTTTCTCTGGAAGCCATATCCGATGATATGGAAACAGCGCCGCCGAAAACCCTTTTTAGCCGGCCCATTTGATCCAGTTCATTGATATCCCTGCGAATTGTAGATTCGCTGATTCCCATTTCCTTAGCCAGACTGGTGACTTTCACCGCATGTGTTCTTTTAAGCTTCGCTAAGATTTTATCATGTCGTTCCTTCTGTAACATTTTCTCCTCCCGTCACCCTTATTATAGCACCGTCTCAGTCAAAGTCAATCATTTTCATTCAAATTCATTCAGTTTCTTTCATTTTCTTTCATTTTCACCTTCGGCTCCATCTATTCTTTCCATGTCTCCGGAGTCAGGCCGAATATTTGGATTAATTCCAACTTTGAAGATCGGGCCAGATCAAGAACCGTAACCAGATGACCTCCGTCTGAATCCAGATCATAACCAAAATGATAAAAAGCATACCAAATTAGATACGCGCACTGTGCGGAACGCAGCTTTTCCTCCGCTCCGCTCCTTTTCCCAAACACGCCGCTTGTTAGGCTGTATGGAATATGAACCAGATTCTGCTCCGCATATTCCGCAATCGCCTTCCGCTCTCTTTCGGGAACCCCTTTCAGCCTTAGAACCAAAAAATTAGAATAAGTCTGCCAGTGTGCCAAGTCTTTGATTGCCGAATCCTCTCCCGGCATAACCGCTTCCAACGTAAGCTTTTTTTCCGCATCGATTACCAGTCCGGCATGCCCGTGACGCCACCCGAGGCTATGAGAGGAAAAAGATAGGATAATATCTCCATCTTCCAATGGAGCCAAAGGTACCGATTTCCAATGCTTACGCCTGAGCCGATCTTCTTTTGTAAAAAGACTGGTACTGCAGCATTCGGATTCCCATTCACCTAAATATGCTTCCTGGAAGCGAAGAAATTCCTTGATCTGATAAGTCTTTTTTTCACGGATCGCGTCCACCGCTTCTTTTGTCAGTCCTGTCTGTTCAAAAAGTAATTGGTAATCCGTGTCCTCCAGCTTCTGCTGCGCAGCCACTTTCTGGATATCTTTCCTTTGACAATCGGCCCTTTTACCAGCTCCTTCCACATGAACCAATGGCTGAAAAAAAACAAAAAAAGCAAGAAAGAAAAAAGCAATCGCTATTATAAGCCGCTTCCATCTTCTTTTTCTGCCGCTCAACTCCTTCAAAGCAGCACCTCCTGCTAGAAAGTATGCACCGATTGTCATCTCATCATACACCCTTGAATTTCCCCTCCTGAAAGCCTATAATGGAAAGAAAAGACCTGGGGTATGTGATATGAAACAATTAAAATCACCTGTGTTGACCATGATCGGAACAGCGCTTCTTTCCTTTATCCGGATTCTTCCGCCGCTGCTGTTCTTTGAAATTATCTATAAACTTCTTTGCACGCTGATCTTCAGCCCCCTTTTATCTGCAATCATGCAGGGCGCGCTCAGCCTCAGCGGCTATGAAGTTGCCTTTAATAATGAAATCGCTGGATTTTACACAACTATACCTGGAATTATCTCTGCAATCGTCATATGCGTCCTGGCAGGTTTCCTGGCTTATTTTGAATATGCGGTTCTGATATTGATGATTTATTATCGTTATACTGGCAACCCGGTTTCTCTTGCCGATTCCATGAAAATGGCTCTAACGACCTTCAAAAGCCTGGCAAGCCCTGGCTTTATTGGTTTTCTCTTTTATTCGTTGGGGCTGCTTCCTTTGATTAACCTGGGCTTCGCCCCATCTATCCGCCCGGAAGGAGAAATTCCAAACTTTATCAGCGGTGAGCTGTATAAATCCTTTTTTGGCAGTGTTCTAATGGTTGTATTTTATGTAATTATGTACCTCCTATTCTTCTGCGCGATCTTTGTCCTGCCTTCTATGGTTCTCCGGCGGCGAAAATTTGGCAACGCTTTCCGCTTCAGTTTGTCGCTGCTGCTTTCCATGAAGCTAAAGAATGCGATTGCCATAATTGTTTTATTCCTTCTCTGGTGCGTTCTATTTCTCTATCCCGGCATTGTCCCTACTTATTATGCTGGGATTTCAGACGCCAGCCTTGCGGAAATTTTGGGAAACTTTTTCTTCTCTTGGAAAAGCCTCCTTCAGTTCCTGCTGACAGAAGGACTGCAAATCTGTCTCACAATCCTGTTATTTACTTTTCTTGTCGCATTATATGGAATCTGTGGAGGAAGAGTCAGTCTGAACGAACAAGCCATGCCTACTATTGAGCGAAGGCTTAAAAAAACACAGGGATTCGCCTTTAAAATCTACAACGGATTTCGGTTCTTAGGGCAAAAAATTGCCTCCTGGGTTCAAAGAAGAGCCTTCTATCAGAAGCATAAACGTCCTATATGGGCTATATCCGGAATCCTTCTGTTCCTTGTAGTTTTTGGAATCCTACATTATCAGCCTAACACTTACGATCATGTCGTAGTCGGACACCGCGGCAGTGCATATGGAGTGGAAAACACTCTGGAAGCGGTACAAGGCGCCATAGACGCGAAAGCAGACTATGCGGAAATCGATATTCTCCTGTCAAAAGATGGGGTCCCTGTGGTTATTCATGATGAAAATCTGAAGCGACTATCTGGCGAAAACGTCAATGTTTACGATTTAACTGCCGCGCAGCTTTCAAAAATCTCACTTTCACAAAATGATATGACGGGGAAGATCTCGACTCTGAATGAAGTCATCGATTATTCCCGCGGTAAAATCGATTTATTGATTGAACTAAAGCTACATGGTCATGAAAAGAAGAGCCTGGTTGACGAGGTTGTCAAAGTTGTAGAACAAAATCACTTTCAAAGAAACTGCGAAATCATGTCTTTAGAATACAGCCTCGTTGAGGAACTTAAAACAAACTATCCGGAATATACAGTTGGCTACTGTGTATATGGCAATTTAGGGCAGGCACGACTGAACTCTCTCCGGCAATTAAATGTAGATTTTCTGATTATTGAAGAAAGCATGGCCTCTAACAGCTTTATCGCCCAATGTAATCAAGCATGGCTGCCAGTTTATATCTGGACCGTTAATCAGCAGCAAACTATGGAATCCTGTCTAAAGATGGGCGCTTCTGGCATCATTACAGACAAACCGAAAGATGCACGCAAAGTTGTAAACGCATTCATTCGAGAATCTATGCAGTAAAGTTCTTTTTTCGTATACACATAGATAAAGAAAAAGACCGCTGAAAACTCAACGGTCTTTTTCTTTGGTGCGCGTAGAGGGACTTGAACCCCCACGGTCGCCCACTAGATCCTAAATCTAGCGTGTCTGCCAATTCCACCATACGCGCATATTATTCAAATCTTAATATCTTGCAAGGGAGTTCATGATATGAACACACCACTGTTAAATTATACTATACCTGCATTTAAAAAGCAAGATATGAACCTGTACAATTTCTCCCCCTGTTTACACATATAGACCAGCCATCCATGTGCCTCTCAAAAATAAAACACCTGACTAAAATCAGGTGTTCCAATGGTGACCCTACCGGGAATCGAACCCGGGTTACCGCCGTGAAAGGGCGGTGTCTTGACCGCTTGACCATAGGGCCAAAAAAACCGGCAACGTCCTACTTTCCCAGGCAGTCTCCCGCCAAGTATCCTCAGCGCTGGGGAGCTTAACTTCTGTGTTCGAGATGGGTACAGGTGTCTCCTCCCCGCTTTTGTCACCGGATTTACGAATCCTAGCCCTGTTTTCCTGGAAAACAGCGGCAGGTTCTATGCCAGGATTGCAGTGGCTTTGCCACGTGGCAATCTACGGCTCGTGACCTAATCCTGTTTGTGTAGCAAACAGCTGGTAGGTCCTACGTCAGGATTGCAGCAGCTCCGCTGCGTGGCAATCTACGACGTCTTCCTTCTGTCTACTTCAAACAGTTCAGTCTCTTTCCCTTCATACCCTCAAAACTGAATAAGAAACTTCTTCCTTCCAAACCATTGGTCAAGCGTTCGACCGATTAGTATCAGTCAGCTTCACACATTACTGCGCTTCCACCTCTGACCTATCTACGTGGTAGTCTTCCACGGGTCTTACCTCTAAAGGCGGAGAT
>NZ_JACRYT010000031.1 GCF_014333425.1 Zhenpiania hominis
GAAGAAGGTTGATAGAAAGGAAAGTGTATCTTGTAGATGACTTGCTAAATGAGTCAATTACAATATACCAGTGTATCTTGTAGATGACTTGCTAAATGAGTCAATTACAATATACCAGGGGAGAACTTATGGCACAGCTTTATTATAGATACAGTACAATGAATGCGGGAAAATCGGCGGAGATTATCCGGATTGCCCACAATTATGAAGAACGAAGCAAGCGGGTCCTAACGCTTATGCCCAGCGTTGACGATCGGTTCGGCTTGGGCGTGATCACTTCCAGAATTGGAATTCAGAGGGAAGCGCTGGTGGTCAATGAAAATACGAACATTCTGGAGCTGTTTATGGCGGAGAATGCCAAGGGCGAGATTGCGTGTGTTCTGATTGATGAGTGCCAGTTTTTAAAGAAACACCATGTGGAAGAGCTGGTAGAAATCGTAGACAGCTGTGACGTGCCGGTGTTGGCGTATGGGCTGAAGAATGACTTCCGCAACGAACTGTTCGAAGGCTCTTATTATATGCTGATTTATGCGGATAAGATTGAGGAAATTAAGACGATTTGCTGGTGCGGACGAAAGGCGACTATGGTTGCCAGGGTCGTGGATGGAAAACTGGTAAAAACCGGTGAACAGATTATGATTGGCGGAAATGAAATGTACGTTTCTCTATGCAGGAAGCATTATAACGACGGCAGGATCGGTCCGAAGATAAAAAAATAGAAGCTGGGGCGGACTGTCGGTGGGGCGACTGGTCTAGAGTTTAGCGCCCTGCCAGGTTTTGCGCTGGCGCAGGGTATTGTGGATGCTGTTCAAAATCGTTCGTTTTTTATAACTCCATTCCGGAGCGATGAGTGTCGGACGGGGAGCGTCGCCGGACAGACGATGGATCGTGATTTCAGGCGGAATGATTTCCAGCGCGGAGATGACCAGATCCACATATTCTTCAATGGAGGAAAAAGAAGTATAGTCTGGATACAGGGTTTCCATCTGAGAACCGCGCACCAAATTAAGCATGTGCAGCTTAATTCCGAAAATACGGCTTACTTCATGGACATTATTTTGCAAAGAGCCCGAATGAAGATCGCGGCATACATACTTTACGGACTGGAGCATGTCTTCTCTGGTTTCGCCGGGAAGACCGAAAATAAGGTGGGTCACAACCCGGATTCCGCGGGAGGTTAGATCGGCGACAGCCTTATCATATACAGACAGAGGATAACAGCGGTTGATAAGAGCCGCTGTTTTTTCATGCATAGATTGAAGACCGAGCTCCACCCAGAGAAAGGTCTTCTTGTTGAACTCTTCAAGAAGATCCAGAACGTCATCAGGAAGGCAGTCCGGTCTGGTGGCAATGGCAAGACCTAAAACGTCTGGGTGAGCAAGGGCTGCCGAATACTGGCGCCGCAGCTGGGAAACCGGCGCGTAGGTGTTAGTATGGCTTTGAAAATAGGCGAGATAACGCGCGTTTGGCCACTTCCTTGAAAGTAGTTGGATCTGAGATGGGATATCGCTGGCTAAATCGCCGGACCCGGAAGCGGAACAAAAAATACAACCGCCGGTTCCCTTGCTGCCGTCGCGGTTGGGGCAGGTAAAACCTCCGTCAATGGATAGTTTGACAACCTTACAGCCCATGCGTTTTTTTAGATAAGAGCCTATGGAGTTAAAAGTGTAATTCGTTGAAATCTCAGACATTGTTTTCTCCTTGCTGTGTTAGAAAAAAGACAACTTTTTTAATGTGAATATTTGCACACATGTATTTATATGATATAATAAATTGTTAAAAATGCAAATGAAATTTCAATAGAAAAAAGGGATGAGCTTTATGACAGGAGAGAAAAGGACGAGGCCTCTGGACAGCGGAGGAGAGATGGGCGGCCGGAAGCACGGCGACTTTTTGGAACTGAAAGGCTTTTCCGAAAAAATAGAAAAACCATCTCTGCTGCTTCATAGTTGCTGTGGCCCCTGCAGTACAGCAGTAATTGAAAGACTTGCCGGTGACTATCAGATCACCATATTTTTTTATAACCCGTGTATAACGGAGCCGGAGGAATACCGCAAACGAAAGGAAACGCAGATTGCGTTTATAAAGCGATATAACGAAAGCCTTCCGCCGAAAGAACATATCCGTTTTAAAGAAGGGCCCTATGATACGAAAAAATTTTATCAGCTTGCGAAAGGGCTGGAAGCCGAGCCGGAGGGAGGAAAACGATGCCTGCAGTGCTTCTGGCAGAGGCTTGAAAAAACAGCAGAGACCTGCGCTCTGGCGGGCTGCGACTATTTTGGAACGACACTAACGGTGAGCCCGCACAAAAATTATGAAATTATCAGTCGAATCGGCAGAAAACTGGCAGTGAGATACAGCGTAAGCTTTGTGGATCAGGATTTTAAAAAGAAAGACGGATTCAAAAGGAGCATTGAACTTTCAAAAGCATATGGACTTTACAGACAGAACTACTGCGGTTGTCAGTATTCAAAACGATAAAAGAAAAAGGAGAGAGCAGATGGCAAAAGTAATTATTCCAGAACACTATACCCCGGTCATTGATTTTATGGAAAGCCAGCGGGCGATTAAAAAAATTAAGGACTTTTTCCAGCAGGAACTGGCTTACGGTCTCAGCCTGCGCAGAGTTTCCGCGCCGCTGTTTGTAGCGCCGGAAACAGGACTGAACGACAATCTTAACGGTGTGGAACGTACGGTAGAATTTACGGTAAAGGATATGAATGAGCGGAAAGTAGAGATCGTTCAGTCTTTGGCAAAATGGAAGCGGATGGCACTGGGTAAATACGGAATACAGCCCGGACATGGAATTTATACGGACATGAACGCGATCCGCAGGGACGAGGAATTGGATAATCTGCACTCCGTTTATGTAGACCAGTGGGACTGGGAAAAAGTCATCCGCAAAGAACAGAGAAACGAAGAATTTCTGAAGGAAACGGTGACAACTTTGTATAACGCGCTGAAAAACTTGGGAGACTATGTAAATCGGCTTTATCCGGAACTTCGGACAAAGCTGCCCAATGAAATCTTTTTTATCACGACACAGGAGCTTGAGGATCGGTATCCGGACAAAACTCCGAAAGAGCGTGAAGACGCGATTACAGAGGAGAAGAGGGCAGTATTCATTATGAAGATCGGGGGAAAGCTGAAATCAGGGAAACCTCATGATGGAAGAGCGCCGGATTATGATGATTGGGAACTGAATGGGGATATTATTTTATGGAATGAAATTCTGAACCAATCATTTGAAATTTCTTCTATGGGAATTCGTGTTGATGAGACGGCCATGGAGCGGCAGCTGAAGGAGGCCCACGCGGAAGAACGGCGCGATTTGGAGTTTCATAAGATGATTCTCAATAAAGAGCTGCCTTACACCATCGGCGGAGGAATCGGGCAGAGCCGTCTATGCATGTATTTCCTGAGAAAAGCGCATATCGGCGAAGTCCAGGTATCCGTATGGCCGGAGGATATGGTTGCCGAATGCAGCGAAAATAATATCTTCCTGCTGTAAGGATGGCAGATGAAATATATAGATGTAGTTATTGATAATAAAAGCGAGCATACAGATATGCTGTACACCTACGGATGCAGTGAGGATGAGATCCAAGTGGGACAGAAGGTTTGCGTTCCTTTTGGGAAAGGAAACCGGATTCGGGAGGCCTATGTTTTCCGGGTTGTGGATGAACCGGAAAGGGAATACCCGAATCTCAAATTCGCGGAATCTTTGGATCCGGACATCTGCCTTACAGAAGAGATGATTCGTACCTGTATCTGGATGAAACGCAGATATCTGTGCAAATACATCGACGCGGTTAAATGCTTTGTCCCCGCTGGAAGTAAATCCAAGAGAGGGAAGAAGAGAAATCCCTATAAAGACGCGGAGGGAGAACAAAAGCCGGAACCGGAGCTGACAGCAGAACAGGAGGCTGTTCTGCGCCCGATTCGGCAGGCAATTCAAAAGGGCAGCCACAGGAGATTCCTGGTGTATGGAGTTACGGGAAGCGGCAAAACGGAAGTGTATATGCGGGCGGCACAGCAGTGCGTTCTATCGGGAAAACAAGCGATCATGCTGGTGCCGGAGATTTCTCTCACCACGCAGGTAATTGAACGGTTTATCGGCAGGTTTGGCGCGGAAAAGATCGCGGTCCTCCACAGCCGGCTTTCTCTGGGAGAAAGACATGACGAGTGGATGCGGATTAAAAATGGAGAGGTGAAGATCGTAATTGGCGCCAGATCGGCTGTTTTCGCCCCCCTGAAGAAAATCGGCCTGATTATTCTGGACGAAGAACATGAGGCTACATATAAGTCGGATATGACGCCCAAATACGATACTGTGGAAGTGGCGCTCAAACGGCTGCAGTCCCACAAAGGCGTCCTTATTTGCGGAAGCGCGACGCCAGCGGTTTCTACTTATTACCGCTCAGAACACGGAATTTTTGAACGGCTGGAGCTGACAAAGCGTTATAATCAGACGGAGCTGCCGGAGGTCGCGATTGTGGATATGCGCAGTGAGCTGAAGGCAGGGAATAAAACCATGATCAGCCGAGCCCTTTATCGGCAAATGACGGAGGCCTTTGAGAAAAAAAAGCAGGTGATTCTCTTTCTTAACAGGAGGGGCTACTCCACCTTTATTTCATGCAGGGAGTGCGGAATGGCGCTTCGGTGTCCGGACTGCGGCATTTCTCTGACCTATCATAAAGAGGAAAACCGGGCGGTGTGTCATTACTGCGGTCATAATGAACCGCTGCCTTCTGTCTGCCCTCAATGCGGAAGTGCTTATATCCGCCACTTTGGCGCGGGAACGGAGAAAGTGGAAGAGGCGGTTATGGAGATGTTTCCCCAGGCGCGGGCAGAACGGCTGGATTTGGATGTCACGAAGAGAAAAGGAAGCATTGACCGGATTTTAAACCGATTTAAGAAGGGAACCATCGATATTCTGATTGGAACGCAGCTGGTGGCGAAAGGACTGGACTTTCGAAATGTAGCATTAGTAGGTATCATTTCGGCTGATGTAACGCTGAATATTCCTGATTTTCGGTCTCCGGAGCGAACGTTTCAGCTGATTACACAGGCGGCGGGTCGAGCCGGGCGAGGCGAGGAAAAGGGGCGTGTTATTATTCAATCCTATACGCCGGAAAATTACGCGGTGCGGCTGGCTGCCGAACAGGACTACAAAGAATTTTACGAAGCGGAAATAAAGCTTCGTTCCTATATGGGCTACCCGCCTTACAGCGATTTAATACAGATGGTCTTTTCTTCCAAAGAAGAGGCTCAGGCAAAAGGCGCGGCGGAAGGCTGGTTTGAGAAAATACAGCAAGCGCTCCCGGAGGCGCAGCGGGAATATCTGTTCCGGCCTCAGGCGGCGCCTATGAAGAAAATTAAGGAAATTTACCGATACAGTATGATGCTGAAATGTCCTCATGGTATGAGGCAGGCGTACACAGCGGTTTTAGAGAGAATAAAAGAAGCGGAGAAAGCGCGGAAAAAAAACTATACGGTAACGATTGACATCAATCCGTACAGTTTTATATAAATGGAGGGTAACATGGCATTAAGAAATATTGTAGTTGAAGGCGATCCAATTTTGAGAAAACGTTGTAGAGAAGTGGAAAAAGTAGATGACCGGATCCGGATGATTCTGGACGACATGGTGGAAACGATGCGGGAGGCCCGAGGCGTAGGACTTGCGGCGCCGCAGATTGGAATGATGCGAAGAATGTTCGTGGCAGAGCCAGAAGAAGGGGAGGTCTATTATCTGGTAAACCCTGAAATCCTGGAGATGGAAGGGACGCAGACCGGAGAGGAAGGCTGTCTCAGTGTTCCGGGATACCAAGGTACGGTAGAGCGCCCCCAGAGAGTAAAAATAAGGGGACTGGACAGGAATGGAGAAATGAAAGTATACGATATGGAAGACTTTCGGGCAGTAGTAATGTGCCATGAATTTGACCATCTGGAAGGAATTTTGTTCACGGACAAAGCGGAAAGGGTCTATGAGGTGACCGAGGAAAACGAGGGATAAGAGATGAAGATTGTTTATATGGGAACTCCGGATTTCGCGGTTCCGGCGCTTTCGGCCCTTGTGGAGGCGGGGCATGAAATCAGCGGCGTGGTAACGCAGCCGGATTCGGTAAGAGATCGGGGGAAAAAAGTAAAAATGACGCCGGTGAAGGAAAAGGCGTTAGAGCTGGGATTGAAAGTCCTGCAGCCGGAAAAAATAAAAAAAGACGCTGCTTTTTTTGAACAGCTGAAAGCCTGCCATCCGGACTTAATTGTAGTAGCGGCTTACGGGCAGATCCTGCCAAAGGAAATTCTGGAACTTCCAAAGCTGGGATGCGTAAATATTCATGGTTCGCTGCTTCCCCGCTTTCGCGGCGCCGCGCCGATCCAGAGAGCCATTCTTGCGGGTGATGAAGAAACAGGAATTACCTTGATGTTTATGGAAGAAGGATTGGATACGGGAGCGATGATCGCGAAAAGGGCGACATCCATTGGAAAAAAGAACGCGCAGCAGCTTCACGATGAGCTGGCGCGGATGGGAGCGGAGCTTCTTCTGGAAACCCTTCCCAAACTGCAGGCCGGTCAGATTGAAGCGGTTCCTCAGGACGATTCGAAAGCGACTTACGCGCCGATGATTTCTAAGAAAGATGGAGAGATTGATTTTCAGCAAACTCCTCAGGAGATTGAACGGCAGGTAAGGGCGTTTGATCCATGGCCGGGGGCGTATACGAATTATAAGGGAAAACTTTTTAAAATTTGGAAAGCATCTGTGTCTCAACAACCGAATTCGGCAGCGCCGGGGACCATCACGGCGGTTTCCAAAGAAGGAATTGAAATTTCCGCTGGAGGAGGAACTTTCATTGCGGAGGTCATTCAGGTGCCGGGGAAAAAACGGATGACGGCTTCCGAGTATTTAAAGGGTAACAGCATTGAAAAGAACAGCGTTTTAGGATAAAATAGAGAGCATGAAAAAGGAGGGGTATGGAAGATGCCGATATTTGGGATGTTTGATCCGACTGTGATTCTGCTGATTCCGGCGATTTTGCTGACACTGTACGCTCAGGGAAAAGTAACGCGGGCGTACCGAGCATTTTCCGGCGTGGCAAATAGGAGAGGAATAACAGGAGCGCAGGCAGCCAGACGAATTTTGGACGCCAATGGGCTTTCCAATGTGAGGATTGAAATGACAGGGGGGACCCTTACGGATCACTATGATCCGAAAGGGCGTGTGATGCGCCTTTCCCCACAGGTTTATAATGACTCCAGCATTGCCTCCGTGAGTATCGCGGCTCATGAGTCGGGACATGCGATTCAGCATGGGACAGGCTATGGATTGCTTTCCTTTCGAAACGCGATTGTTCCTCTGGTAAATGTTGTGTCGACACTTTCCTGGCCGCTGCTTCTGGCAGGAATTGTAATCGCAGGTACAGGGCGGATTACTACGGGGAATTTGATTTTTGATATAGGGATTCTTTTTTTCGCGGGAGTTGTGGTATTTCATCTGGTGACTCTGCCTGTAGAACTCAATGCCAGCAACAGGGCCATTGCTCAGCTGCAGCAGCTGGGAATTGTGGGTGCGGATGAAACAAAAGGCGCGAAAAAAGTCCTTTCTGCAGCGGCCATGACCTATGTGGCAGCGCTTGCAACAGCCGTTTTAAATTTAGTTCGATTACTACTGATTAGGGGGCGTGATTGATTATGGACGCAAACAGAAAAACCGCTTATTTGACATTGATGGACGTGGAGTCGAAAAAATCTTACTCCAATATTGCTTTAAATCATCAGATTATTTGTAACAGACCGGATTCCCGGCGATTCGTCAGGGAGTTGGTTTATGGCGTGCTGGAAAACAAATTGCTGTTGGACTATTATATCAGCCTATTGGTTCCTTCTGGCGCGGATTCCTTAAAAGCCAGCGACAAAACGATTCTGCGGATGGGACTTTATCAGCTGGGATATATGGATTCGGTTCCCGAATATGCCGCGGTTAACGAGAGTGTGATACTGGCAAAAAGGTACTGCAGGGGAAGAGATGGATTTATCAACGGGGTGCTGAGAAATTATTTGAACCAGAGATTATCTCTCAAATTACCAGATCGGGCAGAGGATGAGGTGCGGCATCTGTCGATTCGCTATTCATACGCACCTTGGATCATTGAGCTTTGGCTGGAGCAGTATAAAACTGAGTTTGTGGAGGAACTTCTGAAGGCGGGAAATGAAACTCCCCCGATGACCATTCGCCTTAACTGGCTGAGGATTATAAAGGAGGATCTGATACGGGTACTGGAGGACAAAGGTTATGAGGTAGAGGATGGTACCCTCTGCCAGAATGCTCTTCATGTGAAAGGTAGTGATCTGCTGGGGACGGATATGTACAAGCAGGGCCTCTTTTCCGTGCAGGATGAGAGTTCCATGCTGGTGGCAGAAAAATTAGACCCAAAACATGGGGATCTCGTAATGGATGTTTGCGCGGCTCCGGGGGGAAAAACAATGGCCATTGCGGAGCGAATGAATAATACGGGAAAGATCATAGCTTCTGATATTTACAGAAGGAAATTGGATCTTGTAGATAAAGAAGCTGAGCGCCTTGGAGTGAAAAATGTAGAGACTCGCTCTTGGGACGCTACCAGAGTAGAATCCTCCATGGTACAGAAAGCGGATCGGGTCTTGGTGGACGCGCCATGCTCGGGACTTGGTGTTGTACGGAGAAAGCCGGAAATCAAGTACAAAGAAAAATCCCATGAAATGGAACTGCTTCCGAAAAAACAGCTTGCGATTTTATCTGCTTCTTCACAGTATGTAAAACCGGGCGGGACGCTTCTTTACAGTACGTGTACGATTAACCCATATGAAAATCAGCGGGTAATCGCAGATTTCCTGAAGAAAAATACGAGCTTTAAAAAGGAAGAGGCGATTCAGTTGCTGCCCAATGTGAACGGAAGCGATGGGTTCTTTATCTGCGTGATGAAGAAGGACGACAGCCTGGTATAAGACAAAAGGCCTTCGAAAGGGAGAAGTTTATGGCGCAAATAGGATTTAAAAGCAATGCCGGTGTAATTCGTGATCACAATGAAGACGCGTGTTTTGTCATACCCAGCTGCGATATCTATGTGGTAGCCGATGGTGTAGGCGGAAACAACGGTGGAGAAATCGCGAGCAGAACTGCGGTTCGAGGGGTAGCGGAATATGTGGATGCGAATCCCATCGATGACTGCGAGGACGCGGATGAAATTTGTAACTATTTTATTCGGTGCCTGGAACTGGTAAATCAGGAAATTTATCAAGCAGGAAGAAAACATAAAGAAAACAAGGGAATGGCGACCACAGTTGTAATCGCCTATATCCGAGGAGATACAGCCTATGTGGTTAACGTGGGAGACAGCAGAGCCTATTTGTTTCGAAACGGTTCTCTCTCCCAGATTACAGAGGATCATACTTATGTAAATGAATTGCTCAAAAGCGGAGTTATTACAATAGAAGAAGCGGAAAACCACAGCCAAAAAAATGTGATTACCAGGGCTGTGGGGGCAGAACCATCCGTAAGGGCAGATTTTTTTCAGACAGCTCTGGAAAAGGACGACATTTTGATGCTATGTTCGGACGGACTTTACGGTGAAGTAGACGAACAGAAGCTGATTGAGATACTGGGCGGAAGAAATACTATGTCGGTGACATGTACGCACTTGGTAGATGAGGCAATCCGGTGCGGGGGCAGAGATAATATCACCGTAATTTGTTTGAAGATATAGAGGGAGGACAAGGATGAGCAGTAAAGTATTGGCAGGGAGGTATGAGCTGTTTGAAAAAATCGGCGAAGGTGGAATGTCGGTTGTTTATAAAGCAAAGGACCGGCTGTTGAACCGATATGTTGCCATCAAGGTATTAAAGCCGGAATTTATCAAAGATCAGAAATTCATTGAGAGCTTCCGGCGGGAATCACAGGCGGCAGCAAGTCTGTCCCACCCGAATATTGTAAATATCTTTGATGTAGGGCAGGAAGGAAACATTCACTATATTGTAATGGAACTGGTAGAGGGAAAGACACTTAGTGAACTGATCCATGAGACAGGACCGCTTCCCTACCAGAAGGTCATTGAACTGACAAAACAGATTGCGTCAGCTCTTAGTGTTGCTCACAAGCATCAAATTATCCACAGAGATGTAAAACCCCACAATGTATTGATTACAACGGATGGAACCGCCAAGCTTACAGATTTTGGGATCGCTAAGGCAATTAACGCCTCTACCATTGTGGATACTACCGGTGGTGGAATTATGGGGTCCGTGCATTATTTCTCGCCGGAACAGGCTAGAGGCGGATATGTAGATGAAAAATCAGATATCTATTCTCTGGGGATTGTTATGTATGAGATGCTGACCGGTCGTGTCCCTTTTGATGGGGATAACCCGGTTAACATCGCGCTGATGCATATTAACAGTGAGATGGTACCGCCGTCAAAACTGATCGCGGGGATCCCTCCGGCATTGGAACGGATTGTTCTGAAAGCAACAGACAAGTATCAGACCAATCGGTTCGGCAGCGCGGATGATCTGATTAAGGCTCTGGATAACCTGGAATTTGTCGGCAGCGTAGTGGGGGACTCCATGTTTATGGCTTCTGCTGATACACAGCAGGCAAAGTCGCAGGAATCTCCGATTGTGGAACCGGATTATGAGGAAGACGACTACGAGGAAGACGACTATGAGGAAGGAAAGAGCAAGAAGCAATTAAGCAAAAAGAAAAAAATCCTGATCGCGGTCATCGCGGCTGTCGTTGTGCTGGGAGGGCTGGGCGTTGCCTTTGCTATGGGTGCTTTCAGTGGAGATCCGGTGGTTGTTCCGGATCTACAGGGTAAGACTTTGCAGGAAGCGAAAGCTATGGCAGAGGAAGTCGGATTTGAAGTGGAAGAAGGTCAGCAGGTAAATGATCCGGAGATTGAGGAGGGCTGCGTGGTTTCTCAGGATCCGGAGGCGAATTCCACAGCGAAAAAAGGCACTACGATTCGAGTCAATATCAGTAAAGGTCCGAGCAATGGAGAAGTCCCGGATGTGATTGGAATGACAGAAGATGACGCGCGGGAAGCCCTGGCTGCCGCGGGATTTAAAGTAGGCGATGTCAGCCCGGGTGAAAGTGAATTAGATGAAGGGCAAGTGTGTGAACAATCTCCGGAGGAAGGAGAGAGCGCCCCGGAGGGAAGTACCGTGGATCTGGTAATCAGTGATGGCTCACTGCAGAAGGTGACAATGCCGTACATCGTGGGTATGGATATTGACGATGCAAAAGCAACGCTGTACAATGCGGGATTGAAGCCGGGAAAGATCAAATACAGCACCAGCGATACGTACGATGTGAATGAAGTTATGGCACAGCAGTATGAAGCGAATGAAGAAATACAAAAGGGATCTTCCGTAAGAATGACAGTAAGCGAAGGGCCGGCTTCTAAATCTGTGGATTTGGAGATCGATTTCAGCGATGCGGAAAATGAAGTGTTTTATCTGACCGTCACTCTGACAGATGATTCCGGCACAAGGAATATTATTAATAATCAGCAGAGAAGCAAAAGCGATGGAAGTGAGACAGTGACGCTGGAAGGCGAGGGATCAGGAACCGTTGTAGTTATTTTTGACGGTGAAGAGGTAATGAGAAGGAGCGTGAACTTTACCAGGGGGACGATCAGCTGATGCGGGGAACCATTGTAAAAGGAATCGCGGGATTCTATTATGTAAAATCTGAAGAACAGGTATATCAATGTAGAGCGAGGGGCATCTTTAAAAAGGAAGGGATTACGCCTCTTGTGGGAGATCGTGTGGAGTTTGAACCCGGTACAGGGACAGATGAAGACGATGGCTGGGTTACAGAGATTGAGGGGCGGAAAAATCAGTTTATCCGCCCCCCTGTTGCAAATGTGGACTGTTTTGTCGTTGTTTTCGCGGCTGCTCATCCAAAGCCTAACCTGGCAGTAGCGGATCGGTTTCTTGTAATGGCGGAAAAAAGCGATACAGATATTATTTTCTGTATTAATAAAACGGATTTGGACAAAAAAGGTATGGTGCAACGGTTGGAAGAAATCTATGCTCCAGTCTATCCGATCATTCGCCTCAGTGGGACTACCGGAAGAGGCATAGAGGAACTGCGGCAGGCCATAGTGGGGAAGCGGACCGCTCTGGCGGGACCGTCAGGGGTAGGAAAATCGACAATTCTTAATTGCCTGATTCCGGGAGCGACGGCTCAGACCGGAGATGTCAGTCAAAAGACAAAACGAGGAAAGCACACGACCAGACACTGTGAGTTATTTGATCTGGGGAACGAAACTATGATTTTTGACACACCAGGGTTTACTTCCTTTGAGATCTCAGATGTGGAAGAGGAAGAACTGCAGCATCTGTATCCGGAAATGCGGCCTTTTCTGGGAGCTTGCAGATATGATGACTGCCGTCATTTAAAAGAGCCGGAATGCGCGGTGAGGCAGGCTGTGGAGGAAGGGAAAATTTCTTCTCCGCGCTATGAGTCTTATCAGGCGCAGATTGCGGAAATTCAAGAAAAAAACAGATATTGAGAAAGGATTGGATAAAAATTATGATCAGACTGGCGCCATCGATTTTATCATCGGATTTTTCGCGGTTGGGAGAAGAAGTGGAGGAAATTGAAAAAGCGGGAGCCCATGTGATTCATGTGGATGTGATGGATGGACATTTTGTCCCTAATATCAGCTATGGAGCGGCTGTGATGAAGAGTCTGTGCGGCAAAACAGCCCTTCCTTTTGACGTCCATCTTATGATTGAAAATCCGGATCAGTACTTGGAGGATTTTGTAACGGATCAAACCGAATACATAACTGTTCATCAGGAAGCCTGCCCCCATCTGCACCGGACTTTGCAGCATATTAAAGGAGTGGGCGTAAAAGCCGGTGTTGCGTTAAACCCGGCGACGCCTCTTTCTGTTCTGGATTATGTGTTGGAAGAGGTGGATTTGATTCTGATTATGTCCGTCAATCCGGGATTCGGCGGCCAGAAATTTATTCCTTCCGCACTACGTAAAGTTCAGGAACTGGAAGAGATCCGCAGAAAGAGAGATTGCGGTTTTGTAATTGAAATCGATGGAGGAATCAATCTGCAGAATGTAAAAAAAGTGACAGATGCGGGAGTCCAGCTGGTAGTAGCGGGATCTTCCGTGTTCGGCGCGGAGAATATCGGCAGAAGAGTCAACGAATTTTTGGAATTGTTTTAAGGGGCGGACCGGAACGAGAAAAGGGGAGTTTTTATGGTTGAAAATGAAAGGAATGCAAAACTGCTGAGTATTATTGTTCCATGCTATAATGAAGAAATGGGGCTTCGTCTGTTCCATGGAGCATTAAAGGATCAGTTCGACAGGATTAGGGAAAAGGGGTACGATTACGAAGTGATTTATGTAGATGATGGGAGCAGGGATCGTAGCCTGGAACGGATTTTGGAATTTGTGGATTCAGACAGGAATACAAAATTCATTTCTTTCAGCCGTAATTTCGGAAAGGAATCGGCGATGCTGGCGGGACTGGAAGCGGCGACAGGAGACTGCGCGGTGATTCTGGACGCGGATCTGCAGCATCCGCCGAGCCTAATCCCTCGGATGCTTGAAAAATACGAGGAAGGCTATGAGCAGGTAATCGCCAGGCGCAGCCGCAAGGGAGAACCCTGGAAATCCGCTTTTTTCGCCAGGATGTACTACAAGCTGACGGACAAGCTGATCGACGTAAAGCTGGTGGACGGCGCGGGCGATTTTCGTCTGTTGGATCGGAAGGTCATTGACGCGGTACTTTCCATGAAAGAGACCAACCGTTTTTCCAAAGGCCTTTTTTCCTGGGTTGGATTTCGGCAGACCTATATCGAATACGAGAACCGAAAACGATTTGCAAGTCAGAGCCACTGGTCCTTCCGCCGTCTTCTGGGATACGGTGTAGACGGTGTTGTATCTTTCAATGTTCAACCTCTTCGCATGTGTGTGTATCTAGGGGGTATCCTGCTAATCCTTAGTATTCTTTATTTAATTTATCTCTTTGTCAGGATCTTAATTTATGGAATCGATGTTCCCGGTTATTTTACGACGATCACGCTGATTTCGGTGCTGGGCGGCGTGCAGTTGGTATCCCTGGGAATTATTGGGGAGTATGTAGGGCGGATTTACGCGGAAGTAAAAAAGCGTCCTCTTTATATTGTGGAACGAACGAATGTCAATGATTCGGAGCCCAGAGTTCGGTGCAGCGGCCGGGAAAAGGATGAAAATGGCAAAGTTTCTCGATGAAAAAGCATGGAAATTCGCGGTGGTAGGCGTTATAAACACGGTGGTGGGAAGCGGAGTTATGTTCGGACTTTATAACCTGGCAGGCTGCTCCTACTGGGTATCGTCCGCCGCAAATTATTTCCTCACCAGCATACTGAGTTATTTTCTCAACAAGCATTTCACATTTCAGTACAAAGGAGATCTTGCCGGAAGCGCGCTGCGCTTTGCGGTGAATATCGGAATTTGCTATTTTGTCGCTTACGGGCTGGCAAAGCCGGCTGTGGCTTTTTTGCTGAAGGACGTTTCCGTGACAGCACAGGAAAATGTTTCCATGCTGGCAGGAATGTGTCTGTTCGTGGGAGCCAACTATCTGGGACAGCGGCTGTTCGCGTTTCGAAAACGACAGGACAATTGACAGCCTCGCGGCCGGAAGATACAATGATATTGTGAAAGAATCTTTAGGAGGGAAAGGACAAATGGAATTTAGCTACACGCAGGAACAGCTGGATTTAAAAGAAAAACTTCGGGAATTCGGGGAACGAGAGCTGGCGCCGATTCTCGATAAAATGGACAGAGAGGCTTTTTATCCATTGGAAACCGTAAAAAAGCTGGGAAAGATGGGCATGCTTGGGATGCCGTTCCCCAAAGAATATGGCGGAGCGGGACTGGACTATATTACTTATGTAATGGCGGTGGAAGAGATTTCTAAAATCTGCCCCTCCCATGGAGTAATCGTCCAGACCCATAACGCCCTTTGCTGCTGGCCGATTTTTACTTACGGAACCGAAGAACAGAAGAAGCAGTATCTTCCGGAGCTGTTAAAGGGGGAAAAAATCGGCGCCTTTGGGCTGACTGAGCCGAATGCCGGAACAGATGCCGCTATGCAGCAGACGATTGCCGAGGACTGTGGAGATCATTATCGGCTGAACGGATCGAAGATCTTCATTTCCGGCGGAGGCATTGCGGACGTTTATGTAATCATGGCAATGACGGATCAGTCGAAAGGAACGAAAGGGATCAGCGCTTTCATTGTGGAAAAGGGATTTCCAGGATTTTATAAAGGTAAGACAGAAGATAAGATGGGTATCCGGGGGTCGCTTGTTTCCGAGTTGGTGTTTGACGACTGCATCGTGCCGAAGGAAAATTTGCTCGGTGAAATTGGAAAGGGCTTTAAAGTGGCGATGTCTTCTCTGGATGTGGGAAGGCTGGGCATCGCGGCCCAGGCACTGGGGATCGCCCAGGGCGCTTTCGACAAAACAGTAGCCTATATGCAGCATAGAGAACAGTTCGGGCGAAAACTGAGCGCTTTTCAGGCCATGGCTTTTGAGATGGCAGAGCTGGAAACGAGAATTGACGCTTCCCGGCTGCTGCTTTATAAGGCCGCGTATATAAGAGAAAAGGGCCTGCCGGAAACGACCGAATCCGCGGCAAAGGCAAAGCTCTCTTGTTCATCGACTGCGATGGATGTGACCGTAAAAGCGGTTCAGTTCCATGGCGGATACGGCTATATCAAAGATCTTCCCATTGAACGGTACATGAGGGACGCGAAAATCACTCAGATTTACGAGGGAACCTCGGAAGTAATGAAGCTGGTTATCTCAGGAAAGATCTTTGGGAAAAAAGCACAGAAAAAAGAAAAAGAGCCGGTTCGTCTTTTCCAGAGCGTGGATGAATTGATTCAGGCGCTGGCGGATGTAAAGAAGGATTCCATTATCTGCGCTGGCGGAAGAGGCTTCAAAAAGACAGAGGAACTGAGCCTGGTAGAAAAGCTGGCCAAGGCCACCGGCGGAACGATGGCGGCTTCACGCGGCGCGGTTGCTATGGGGTGGGCAGAGGAAGAACAGCAGGTCGGACTTACCGGCAGAACGGTGGCGCCGGATCTTTATTTTGCCTGCGGGATTTCAGGAATGAACCAGCATCTGGCGGGAATGAAGGGTTCTTCTGCCATTATCGCTATCAATAAAAATGCGAAAGCGCCGATTTTTAAAGAGGCTGATTACGGAATTGTAGGTGATGTTTACGAAATTCTCCCCCGGCTTATTGAAAAATGGCCATATAAAAAATGAAAGTTTAAGGAGGTTTTCGGGCGATGTTAATGAATGATATTCAAAAGCAGGCGATGCCATATTTAAAAGGACGGGCTATCCAGGATCTGGTCGTGGGCGTATCGCTGATCGCCGTGCAGCTTGATGACGGAAGTATCGGAGTCTCCTATGTGCTGCGGGAAAGCCTGCCCGGAGGCTGCTCGGTCTTTCCCTATGCCAGAGAGGCAGTCGGCATGAGCGCGGAGGAAGCGGGACTATGGGCGGCAGAAGGCAGAGAAGATCTGCAGCGGGCGATTGGAAACGCGGTGCTTAACGCGGCTGCCCAGCAGCAAGAGCTTACAGACTGCGGTGGAAAAGATGAGCCCTTTGGCCTGCGGTTAAAAGGCGGGGAAACCGTCGGCATGGTGGGGATGATTGCTCCGGCGATTCACATGCTGAAACCCTGGGACTGTAAATTCCTCATTTTCGACAAAGGAAGAGAAGGGCAGGAGGGGATCTGCCCCGCAGAAAAGCAGCCCGAACTGCTTCCGGAATGTGACATTGTATTTTTAAGTGGGACTACTACGATCAACGGAACAGCAGATTCTCTGCTTGGGTGGTGTCGCAAAGACTGCCGGATCGTGATGATCGGATCCAGCACGCCCATGTATCCGGCGGCTTTCGCAGATACGAATGTGCGAATCCTGGCAGGATCGTGGGGAAGGAAAGACAAAAAAGAAGAAATTTTTCGTCTGATTTCTCTGGGATCCGGCATGGACGCGCTACGGGGCTGTATGGTGAAAAAGAACGTAGCAATATTTAAATTTTAATGATGAAACCGATCGGTCTGTTTTAGGATATATCCGCTAGCGCTCCGCGCGTCGGCGGTTTTTCTTTTACAAACATTTAACATCTGCCTGCGAACAGATTTAACATTCCATTGTTATACTTTCCTTAAATAAAGGAGGAAGGAACCGATGGGGATTTTACAGAAAAGCAGACTGGTTTTGCTGGTGACGGCGGTTATGGTATTGGGAGCGGCTCTATGGATTCAGACGGTTTATGGAGCAACCTGGGAAGCGGAAGCGCAGAATCGTGAAGGATACGGCAAGATCTGCCGCATTAGCCATGAGGAACAGTCCGTGGATCTTATCAGTATGAAAGCCGGGAAATCCGAAGACAAGGCAGGGTCTGAAAAAGAAATCCGGCTGCCGATGCAGGCGATCGCGGAAGCAAACGGCTTTTCCTGCGGAGCGGTTGCTGATGTGGCGGTCAATAAAAAGCAGGATCTCGCAGTCCTGGCCGTACAGGCGGAGGACTATGAAGCAGGCGGAACCATTGTGTTTATCGGATCTGACGGTACGTTTAAGGGAATGCTGGAATGCGGCGTGCAGCCGGATATGATTACCTTTACTCCGGATGGGAATTACGTCATAACGGCGGATAAGGGGCCGCAGAAAAAAGGTTCACACAAAGACGGAGAAAAGGCACAAGGCTCCGTGACAATTGCCAATATCAGCAACGGAATCCCGTCAGAGGCGAAAATTGTCACCTTTGACAAACTGGACGGACAGGCTGATGTTCTGGAACCGGAATCGATTACTGTTTCCGAAGACAGCAAAACAGCGTATATCACCCTGGGGGGAGAGAATGGGGTCGCGATTTTAGACTTAGAGAAAGAATGTTTTAGAGTCAGATAAGGATGTCAAAGACAACCACTGTGCCGGGAGGGATCGAAAAGTCCGCGACCGGCGCGTGTTTTTTATTTGGCAGGGAGACGCGCATAGGGCCGGTTCCCTGCTGTTTGATTTTTTGGGACAGAAACGAAGAAATCCGATCTGCCGGAACAATCTGCCGGAGTGTGGAAAGAACGTCGTCCCGGGAAGAAAGCTCCCATTGGAACAACGCAGTGTGTTTCGGCAGAATTTCGGCAGGCAGATGGACCTGCAGAGACGTATCAGGATCCGGGTTATAAAAAATCAGAAAGCGATCGGAAGGGCTTTTTATTAGGGTGTAGTTTTTATGTACCTGAACCAAAGGAGCTTTCAGCTCACTGAAAAAGGAATAAAAGTCGTAGATGGGTGAAGGAAAATCTCCGGCAAGGAAGAGGCTGTTTTCTTCTCCCCACAGAAGAACCCAGCGGTGCCTTTCCTCCAGGATCTGCTGAAAAACAGCGGCAGGAGAAGTTTTCGGAGCTGAGAGGATTTCAGGATTTTTTGGATTATAAGCAATAGAAAAGCCCATCGCCGTTAGACGTTGGATTACAGCGGCCGCCAGAGCACGATTCTTTCCTGTAAAGGATTCTGTCAGCAGAAAAGAGGCAGGACGGATTTGCTGCAGCTCTTTTTGGCAGAATCCCAGGGAAAGAGCGGATTCCGCAGAATCAATTACTATAATAGGAGAGAATACTTCCTGAAAACTCAAGAAACCGTCTGCTTCAAATCCGGCTTCAACCGTCAGGCTGCGCGAGCGTTTCTTCTCTGCACCGGAAACATAGAGATAAGGTTCCAGCAGAGACAGGGCGTATTCCTCCGTAAAGGGATTTTTGTAGGAACGTTCACAGGGGACGTAGTTTTTTCGGTACTGGGAAGGAGTTTCTCCATGCCAGGCGCTAAAACATTTATTAAAGTAATTAGGCGATGAAAAGCCACAATCCTGACTGATTTGAGTCAGTGTTTTATTTGTGAATACCAGCTGTTTTTCGGCAAACTCCAGGCGGATCGCGTTGACGAAATTTTGGAAGTTAAAGCCCAGATGTTCTCGAATCAGATGAGACATGTAGTAAGGGCTCAGGTGTTCCATGGCAGCAATATCATCCAGAGCGATTTTTTCACGATAATGCAGCATGATATAACGGGTAACCCGGCAGAGGCGCTGCAGATCTTCAGGGCGTAAATCCTGCGGGCTCGTTTTATACTGGTAATCCTCCATATAAAACCCCTGAAAATGAGTAACCATGGTAGATACGACGTCTCTGATTTCGCGGGTCAAAAGGGGAACGTCCAATTTCGCGCGAGTATAATCAATGGCAAGCTTCGCCAGCTGTTGCTTCAGGATCGCCAGTTTGCTCTGCAAGAGCTGCCGGTTCCCCGCGGGACCTTCCATACACTCTTCGCAGACAAAAAACATGTAGCGGATATTGGGATAAAGAAGATCAAACCGACCGGTATCCACGTGGACGGACAGCAGCAAAATGTTCTCGGAAGAATCATGGATTTGGTGAAGATCCTCCGCGTCCGCAATAATCAGATCTCCGGGATTTAATTCATAGTCCATGTGGTAAATCCGGTAATGGGTTACGCCCCGCAGCACGAAGAGCAGTTCCACTTCCTTATGACAGTGCCGGCTTTCCTCTCCGACATTGAGAAAGGATAACTCAAAAGGCAGATTTTCCATATAAGCGATCTGTTCAAACAGCATAATAACCTCCATACCTTTTCTGTGCTTTCATTATAGCGCAAAATACAGTTTTTGCGGTAAAAAGATGCGAATTTTGCGATTTGAATAAAACTGAATAATCAGAAAATAATAGCGTTCAATTTTTCGGAGGAAAATAAGGAAAAGTCCGCAATAAGTGAATTTTGAATCAGTCTATTTTCTGTTATAATAAAACACAATTAAAATAACTGACAGAAAGGCAGGAAAGAACAATGGAACTGAAAAAAATACTTGTATTAGGAGTCGGCGCGCAGGGCTCTGCAGCGGCCAAAAGACTGGATGAAGATCCGGGCGTAGTTGAAATTATATGTGCGGATTATGATAAAAAGGCAGTGGACAATCTGGTAAAAGATATGAAAAAAGCAAAAGGCGTACAGGTGGACGCGCACAGCAAAGAAAGCATTGTTCGCGCTGCCCGCGGCGTGGATCTGATACTTAACGCTCTGCCTCTTGAATGTACCAAGAATGTATTGGACGCGGCACTGGAGGTAAAGGCGAATTACCAGGATTACGCGGCGACCACTTCCCTTCACGAAGACTGGGTGGAGAGCATCCGTATTCAGTATGATGTATACGGACCGAAATTTGAGGAAATCGGCAGAACCGCCATTGTAGGAACTGGCTCAGCGCCGGGACTTATCTGCGCGGCTACAAGAGACGCGATGCGATATCTGGACAGCTGCGACACTATTTACAATATCGTCTGGGAGGGTGTAGAAGCCAAGCGGTTCCAGCCTTTCTGGTGGTCTCCGGTGACGGCGCTTCACGATATGAGTGAAGAGGCGTACGCGTTTGTAGACGGAAAGCTGATTCGTACTCCGGCTTTTGAACTTCCGATTAAACGACAGTATGATTATATGGATGAAGAAATTACGTTTGTAGAGCACTGTCATGACGAACCGATTCACTACAGCTTCAACGCGGAGAAGTTTTTTAAAGGCGCGAAAAACGCTTACTTTAAATATGCCGGCGCGGGTGTCGACTTCGCCAAGCCGCTGTACAGGGCGGGGCTCCTTTCTCATAAGAAAGAAATCATAAACGGCACAGAAGTCGCGCCATTCGATGTTGTGCTGGCCCATGTCCCTCCCGCTCCGAAATTTAGAGAAGAAATAAAAGAGATCATCGACGAAGGGCTGGTTTCCGATTCCGGCTGCATGGTTATCGAAGCCTATGGCAAGAAAGATGGAAAAGATGTTCTGGTGGAAACGCACGTCTTTGCGCCGGGGCTGGTGGAATCCTACGAAAAGGCGGGAATTACAGCGGAAATGTATTTGACCGGGCAAGGAGGCTATCTGTTTACAAAATTGTTTATTAACGATAAGTTTGATCAGACGGGTCTCATTTCCTCGGATATGCTGACCCTCGAACAGGTGGATTGTTACTTTAAATACGCGGCGGAACTGAATATTACGCTGGAGACAAAAGTGAAAGAACTCTAGCCTTGTAAAATCCGGTGACTTGTAAAAATAACGTCCAGTTTGTAAGAGTAAAATCCATGTTGTAAGAGTTAAGTCTACAGGATGGATTTTACTTTTACAAAAATAGAGAATTATGGATGGATTTGTGCCGGT
>NZ_JACRYT010000032.1 GCF_014333425.1 Zhenpiania hominis
TCTTCTGAAATATTTACAACGGAATATTGCTCACCGCTTTCATCCACGATCTGCATCTTCCCCGCAAGCCCGTCAATTCTTTCCGGAAAGTTCATTGCAGGAATCTGTCCTTCGCTTCCTTCCTTTGCTCGTAAGGAATCCGCAATATCGGTAAAAAGCGTAGTTAGTTGACTCATAATCTCACCTCCTTAATAGGACGCATTCAGCGCCGCTGTGATATTTGTATTGATTGCGTCTGTGATTTTTTGATCGGTTTCAGTTTTTGTATAAACCTCTGTCTTTGCATACGTCTCCGTTTTTGTGTAAACATCCACTTTTTTTGGATAGGCTGCATCGGTTTCCGTCTTCGTATAGACGTCAGCCTTTTTTGCATACGGTTCCAGCTGAGCCGATATATCAATGCTGTCAAATTCCTCCCGCAGATCTTCCAGATCGGATTTTTTTGCATAACGCTGATCGGCCTGCTCCACTGTCAGCTTCCCCGCCTCATTTAGCACCACCTCAACCTTATCCGCATTGGCTACGTTCACGGCAAGATTAAAGTCAATCGAAAAGCCCGGAGCATCCCCCTCAGATGGAACCGGCTCACCGGTGTCCCGCGTAAGCTGTGCGACCAGGTATAGGATTTCCCCCACATCCGGGTCCTGCGCGTATACGCCCACTTGAAAGAGTTCATAGCCCGTTTCCAGCCCAGCATTGCTCAAGAACACCGGAATCGTTAGAGTGGTGTTTTCCGATCCGGAAACTGGATGAATCAAGTCTTTCAGTTCCAACGTTTGCACTGGCTCGCTGACACTCGTTAAAGCTGCAAGCTGCGCCTGCTCCACCTTCCCCGCGCCGGACATGGCCTTTGTCAGCTTCAGCGTCAACTCGCTGTTTGGCAGCTTCTGATCCAGCGCAAGGCCGGCGGTTGTTTTAATCATGTAAAAATCCAAAGTTATACCTCCTTAATCGGCTGCTTTATGCGGCTGCACAAAGAGCTGCCGTAATAGGTTGTTTCTTGCATATCGTAATCTCTTGAAATGACGGACATCGGTATCTGATAATTCCGTTTCATGCTGACGGCTCCGGCGGTGTAGAGCGTATGCTCCGGTTCAAAGTGATTAAACAAGACTGCAAAATAGACCATATTTGCCGGAACCATCTGTTTGCTGAGCAAATTAACCGACCGAAGCATCGCTAGATTCTCCCCGCCGGTCGGCTGCGCCGCCCGAATCCGAACACCCAGATAATATTCATTTGCCTTCAGCGTAATCTCTACATTCTCAGCGCCGCAGAGCTCGTAAAGAAGCTCGCGATACTGCCGAATGGTATAAGGCAATGAAGTGGTTTCTTTCATCTTGACCGCAAAGCGCCGTTCTTCCAAGGTTGCATTTGGCTCTGGAATCACTCCATACATCTGCTCCCTGTGTTCGATCCCCGAAAGGGTTGCCGTGTCTACAAACAAATCCGAGAGCAGTGCGTCAATTCTCTCAAGGATTACATCCAGTTCCGTCTGAGCAAGAGACGTAGTAACCTGATATTCCCGATAATGCTGCAGGAAGTCCGGAAGGTAATCCAGCAGCCGTTTATGTGGTTGTAATTCCTTCAACATATGTAAACTCTCCCATAACCGGCACCTGATGTGGTTCCAGTTCGATATTTCGTTCGTTTCCATTCACCGTCAGCACCTGCACATCTAAAATCTGTGGCAGGCTGAGCAGCTTGTTTTCTATATAGCTTTTCCGTACCACTGAACCGGTTTCGAAATCCGCTTCGCCCCATTCCTGCCGGACCGTCAAAAGATATTCTTCGACCGCCGCTTTCATTGTCTCCTCAGACGTTTCCTGTGTTGCGCCCCCTGTATAGGCAACTTCGATTTCCAGATTCATCAAAACCGCCTCGGCAGCTACAACCGTTACCACATGCCCGATTGGCGCAAGCCCCTTGCCTTCCCCCTGGTTCTGTTCCGGATCAATCAGTGTCTGAAGTTCTTCTACGACCCGTTCGTCCGGCACTGAAAAAGATTGATTCAAAATCACCAGCTTGACGGTTCCTCCGCCATTCCACACTGGATAGACCTTTACCCCGCCAATCCCCGGCTGGGCCAGCACCTTACTTTTGTAATCCGCGATATTGCCGCCGAAGGCCTGACTGTCGATACTGTCAAAATACCGCTGCCGGAAGGCTTCCACATCCTCCTCTTCTACAGCCTGTTCCAGGATTCCGATAATTTCAGACGTTTCCAAATTCGCTGCATCGTCATTCCCATTGGTTTCGTCTAAGATCAGTTGTCCGGACGGGACGTTCCCATCCAGCCCCGCTGTCTCACATTCCAACTCGTAGAGGCCATCTTCGATTTTTTTCGTAACCACATAGGCAAGCTCCGTGTCCACCAGATAGAACCGGCAGCCCAGTACATCGATGCTGCTCGGAAGAAATCGCCCCTTCACGACTGCCCGAGTTGCTTCTTTATAAGAAATCCCCCGTTCAGATGCCCTGCGGATTAAATAATCCAGACTGGCGGTATCCGCAAAGCCCTCATCTAAGACCAGTTTCAGTTCCTGGTAAAGCAGAGACAGCTCAATCGCAATGGGAGCCAGTGCATTGTAAATCAGACTGCCTTCCCGTTTATCAATATCGCTCGGAACATTTTCTAAAATCCGCTCTTCAATGGCCTCAATCGCTTCATCTTCGTCGATTTCATCGTAATCCGTTGCTGTCTCATCATAGAGAATGTCCAGATCTTCATCCATTTAAATTCACCTCCTTTTCGATTTCTGTTGTACCAAAAATGGTTTCCACCTCAAAGGTAACAACGACGGTTCCGTGCCTGACTTCCTGGAAGCGAAACTGATCCACTGTCAGGATGCGATCATCGGCAAGCAAAGCTTCTTTGATATTGTCCTGCAAATTAACACAGGCCAGTTGAATTGGCTGTCCAATTAATTGTTTTAACTCCACACCGTAATCTTCACTGTACATCTCATACTGATACCGTTCTGTATTCAAGATGCAGTAAATTGTCTGTCTGATTGCTTCCTGTTCATCGATCATTCCAATGATTCGATGATTGCTTTCGTTTAGTCGGAAGGTTTTAGAGGTTTCTTCTTCTGCTTCTACCGCCTGCATGTCTGCATCAATCGGTAGCTCCTCATAAACCGGAATCATGGCTTCACCACCTTATCTAAAATCAGAAAACGCTGTCCGCCCTGCATACGGAGAACCGCCACTTTATCGCCTTTTTCCAACCCACTTTTTGCAGCTTGTGTAGGGACCAGATAATCTTCATCCACGATCTGCCCATTCTCTGTTTTCATCTTCAGCGGGCTTAACGAGGTAATCGTTGCAAACAAAGTTTCCTGAGGCCGGGTTGACTTCACCGCCTCAATGGCAACCCGCTTAATCGTATTAATAAAATCATACTCATTCACTAAACTCACCTCGTATTCCAGCCAGAGTCAGATCCATTGTGTGTTCATCCAGGGAAAAGGTATGTTTGACCTGCTCCACCACCATATAATTGGAGATTTTCTTGTCTCCCAGTTTCAAATTGACAACAACCGACGACCCGCCGCGCACCCGGGTATCTCCAAAGCACCCTTTTAGCGTCAGTTTTCTTTGTTCAATTCCGTAATACTGGGCCAGCACCTTTGCTTTTTCCTGAATATCCTTTTTCGTCGTCTCATCTGTTTTTTCCACATAGGTCAGGATTCCCCATTTTTTCTGCTTGGCAGTACTGTTCCGAACATAAACTTCTCGGACGCCGGTCTGGTCATTATCCTTATACAGCTTGATGCAGGTATAGGTATCTCCATCAATCGTGGACTCATAGTCAAAACTCTCCATCGTTTCAACATCCAGATAGAGGTTCAGTTTCATGTTTGCAATGTTCCGCAGCGTCAGCTTGCCGAAATTGTCATATAGCACATATAGTTTTTTCTTGTGCGCAACCGTCAGATCTGACGCATTTCCGAGAATGTCAAATAAGGTTCCCTCTTCCATACGCTGTGGAATGACATATTTGGTATTCGCAATGGTCCCTGTTTTCAGTTTATATTTTTTCGCAATCATCCTGAGCACCTGCGAATAGGTCTTTTTCTTGTAGGACAGCACGTCTTTATTCTTCAGATAACGCAGCTGGTCGTAACAGGTCAGTGTTACCAGGTCCGAATCTTTTCGGGAATAGGTAAAGACAAAACCAAAAAAGATATTTTTCCCGTTCATGCGAAACCGGACCGGACTTCCTTTTTTGATTTTCATGACGTTATCCTGCACCACATTGAAGGTCAGTTTTCCAGGCGTACCTTTCCGGTGCCACTCCAGATTAATGTCCCCCTCAATCGACGGCATGAACACCTTGCTTCCATTTTGGATTAGGAGTTCATACCCTTTATTGAGAACCGTACCCTTGTTCAGAAGACTTCGATTCTGGGAAGCAGCTTTGCCGGTTGTGGACTTGACTTTCACGGTTGTAATGTCTTTTGTTGTTTTTTTTGTGCTCCCAGATCCGGAACTTCCGGTTGTGGTTCCCCCACTTCCTGAGGAAGATCCAACTTCGCCGGAAAAGTTTGCAAGAGTATCGCCGGAACTGACATAATTCAATGGGTTACGATCTGTACCGTTAAATCGCAATTCAAAATGAAGATGCGGTCCGGTTGAGTGACCGGTACTTCCGATTTTCGCGATCTGCTGCCCCGCACTAACCTGATCGCCAACGGAAACATTAATAGAGCTACAGTGGGCATACCTAGAAGAAACTCCATCCGCATGTATGATATAGACTGCCAATCCATAAGAACCATTCCAACCAGCCTCCTTCACTCTCCCTGCTCTGGTTGCTACAATTTTGTTACCTGTACTGATTGCAATATCCACGCCCATATGGTGTCCGTAAGAACGCGGAGTACCCCACGGACATGAAATTCTCCCTCCAGCCGGAACCGGCCAAATGTAAGCTCCCATTATCCACCTCCTACTTTTTCGGCAACTTCAATTTTGTCCCCGGATAAATCCAATGACCGTTGGAACTGCTTTTTCTTCCATGATTCTTTGCTGCTTTTTCAATAACGGATTTGTTTAGTTTGTAGATTTCTTTCCATCGGCTGGCCTTACCCAATTTCTTTTTAGAGATATTCCATAGACAGTCCCCGCTCTTTACGGTATAAGTACCACCGGTCTTTTTCCCTACGTTGCTTCGCTGTTTCTTTTCATCTGTTGTCGTATTTCCACCTTTTTTCTTTTTAAACTTTACCTTTTTGGTTCCGTAATCGACATACTGCTTCAGATTGAGCGAAGCTGTAATGTCGATCCCCTCCTCAGCATCTTCCTTCAGGCTGTAATCCTCCAGGGTGACAGACATGGAAAAGTCATACCCCAGAACACGAGTTGGCAGCTTTCTTAATACGACAAGCCTGAACACCTTCCCTTCTGTTTTTAGCTTTTCCAGTTGCGAAATATATACAGAAGGTTTCTGAAAGGTTCCACTTGGATAAATCGCAAAAGGATAGACGATTCCCGGAAGCAGAAGGTCCATCGTTATATCCGTCAGACCAGGCGTCTTAATTCGGTTGACTTCCCCTTCATTGGCCAGAGTAATCGTTTCATTCTGGCTGTTGATTTTCGTAGTAATCGAAGAAGGTGCCACAGGGTAAACCACATCATCCAGATAAACCTCATACATTATTCATGCACCCCCTCCGCAGAGGATAAAAACGCTTCCTCCACCTTCTTTGTAAAGGTATTGATGAACCCGTCAATGTCTTTGTCTTTATCATTAATCTGGTTCGTCATGCCAGTCATATCCACCTTGACATGTGTTGTAGTAATCTTGTTGATCGCCGCCCTCTCTGCAAGCTGCCGTATCAGCTTCAAGTCTTCGGAGCTACTTTGGACAGCATCGTTAATCTTGCTTGTATTTTTGTCAATGTTTCCTACATTTTTGCCGATACCGCTGCCTGCTGTAGAATTGCCTAAACCTGCTACTTTATTCCCAATGCTATTATCGAATTTTGATCTAATCGATTCCGCCGCAGAAGATCCTTTGCTGTACCCCCAGTTGTAAGCTCCTGAATAGGATTTTCTGTCCATATAGTAATCCTGCGGATTAATTTTCTGAACCTCCTCCTGGTATTTTCCATTTCCGACTGATTCTGCCCACCCATTTACTTTATCAATCCATCCGTTTATGGTAGAGACATAATCGGTATCAAAGATGGCATCTAGTGCGCTTGCTAATGCACTTAGCATATTCAGTGCGGTCTCACAAAAGCTTGCAAGCAAATGTGCCGCAGAGCCAAGCGGATCTCTAAGGAAATTCGCGAAAAAATTGGCAAATCCCGCAAGAAAATTCCATAAAGAAGCAAATAAGGAAATGGCCCCGTTAACAAGTCCTGCAAATAAATTCCAAATAAAGGCTCCCGCCGTTGCCAACGCCCCAACAATCACTCCAGTTGCGCTGATTGTTTTGTTTTGAACCTTGTTAATGACTGCAATCACAATATAAATCGCTGCGATAACCGCTATAATCAATAATAAAATCCAAGTAAGCGGACAAGCATATAACGCAGCATTGAATGAAAGCTGGGCTGTTGTCATTCCTACTGTAGCGGCTGTTTCTGCCGCAGTTGCTGTACCATGTGCCACCGCCTGAACTGCAGCAATCCGTTTTAATGTATTTGAAATACCTTGCTGAACGTTATTTATGATGAGCGCGCCGGTATAGATTCCAAGCGCAACCGCAGCCATCCCCACGATCGGCGCAATCAGCGACCAGTTGTCCGCAATAAATCCGCCCACCGAAGCAACTACCTCGAAAATCTGCACAACAACTCCCGCCACGGTAGATAGTCCCGCAATCATCCCGTCTACCATGCTGGCAAACTGCGGGCTGTTCGCCAGATCTGACAGTCGATTAAACACCGGCTGGAAGGCCATCAATGCCTGATTCTTCATACTCTGCGCAATCTGTCCGAACGTCATTGGCATGGATTCAAATTTCTTATTTGTTTCATCTGCCGCCGCCAGCATTGCATTTTTTACAATCTCTGCCGTGATTTCTCCGTCAGCCGCCATTTCTCGTATCTGGCCAATTGGTTTGTTCAGATAATCCGCTATGGACTGAATCATGGTTGGTGCATTCTCAAAGATTGAGTTAAGTTCCTCTCCACGTAGCACGCCTGCACCCATTGCCTGGGTTAGCTGCAGCATTGCCGCTGCCTGCCCTTCCTGCGACGTTCCGGCAATGGTAAACTGCTTATTAACCTGCTCCATAAAAGCAATCAGTTCATCATTACTGCTGAACGCCTCACCTGCCAGAAGTCCCATCTTACTAACTGCGTCTGCCGTGGCCTGATAGGACCCGCGGGAAGCCTGGGCGGACTGGAAAATCTTCTGTTGCAGTTCTTCCGTACTTTGCAGCCCATCATTCATCAAATTCAATCTGGCCGTTGTCAAAGTTAGCTCATCGGAAAGCCCCATGACGCTTTTTAAGCCCTGCAGGCCTGCATACGCCCCGACCAGTCCCACAACCTTTGAAGTTAATCCACTAAATCTGGAACTCTGCTGTTCTACAACCTGATTATTCTCCTGGAGTTGCTGCTGCATCTGCATCAGTCCTGCATTGGCTTCCGCTACTTCCTGCCGGATTCCTCCAAAGTTGACATTTGCCGCATTATCCAGGCGTTCAAAGGAACTGATGGTCATATTCATCGCATTGTTGATATGCTGCAGGGTTCCGGAAACGGCGTCATTAAGTTGTATCATAGTACTGATTTTTGCCACAGTATTCACCCCTTTTTATAAATAAAAAGACAGCCCTTTCAGACTGTCTCAAATTTCTTGATTTCTTTGAAAGACGCGCATATAATAAAGACAAGAACAGGTGAAACCGTTGAAAACGGCTAGCCGTGCTAGTTAAAAAATAACCGCGCACTTGCTACGGAGGCGGTTATTTTTTTATGTACTCAAAAGGCTAACCGCTTTCGTCACCTAATTTTTGTCTTCGCCTTATTATACAACAATGCACTGTTCGATTCCTGCAACCTCATTTCTTAAGCTTTGCTTTCCGCTCAGCTTCTTCCATTGCTTTCTTATGATCCTCGGATGTCACCTGAATCGATGCGATAATAAAGGCTCGGCTTTTGTAGTCCAATTCCAGAAAGTCCCTCGGAAGAATCTTTAATTCCTGCAGGCAATAATGGGCATAGACCGCTTCTGCGTCCGGGTTATCCCCGGCAATTAGTTTTTTGCCACTTCAATCTCCTTTTCAATATCGTAGTCATTCAGCTTTGTTACAAAGGCCGCCAGCTCATCGTATTCCCCCGGGCTGTCCACCATCTCTTGCAGCAGATCTCCCGGCGTTTTTACACCATAACTGTCCTGCAGCTCCGCATTGAGTAGATTCGGATTGACAACAGACGCGCAAATCATATCTCGATTCACGCCTGCGACATTCACGCGGTTTCGGAACATACCCGGCTTTCCTGGAATCTGCACTTCAACGGTATTGTTCTCTCGAATATCCTCTACCTCTCTGGAGGTCAGTCTCCGAAACTCCCACTTGAGCGGCTCACCATTTTCATCGCACAGACTGCTCGTCGGTGCATAGAATTGATGTTCTTTCTGCTTCTTATTCTCTTTAAAATATGCTCTGATGTCGTTCATCTTTCTTACCTCATTCCCTGTAATTCTTTAAAGGCTTCCGCCAGATTGCAGCTTTCAAACGTACCATTAAAGGTTTCGTCCAGTCGGTCGCCCGTAATGTCAAACTTCGCGATTACTGCCTCATCCAAATTGCAGCCGGTAAAGACAACCGTCTGTCTTCCGGCCTTTGAGGTTTTATCCTCGTTCGTAACCTGGATTTCAAAATAGACATCCTGACCAGTATTCATAAACTCAATCATCTTCTGTTTTAAAATAGAGCTGACATAATAAGCCGTTCCCGTAAAAGTGCCCGATGCACCAGTTGCCCGACTTCCGTCCATTGGGTTGCCAAGAATCGGAATATTTGTCTTATTTTTTGTAATTTTTGCTTCAAAGTCGATCATATGCATGAAGTTGTACCGATTCCCGTCAATCGTAACATAGCATTCTGCAAGCTTTGCCGAGATGGTATCGGAAGTCAACATCTTAACATTGTTTCCCATAGTCCCTCCTTATCCGACCACACAGGTCATATACAGCTTTTCCATTGCGCCAGGAACCATAACGGACGCATTTACCACAACTGAGCGCCGCTGCTCGCCGCTTTCCACCTGCACATCCTCATCTGTGAAATCCGTAATTGCATGAAGGTTCTGTAGTTCGACCATGTGAGCCACGATATCCGCCCACAAGGAAATCTGTCCGCTACGGTCATTCATTACTTTTCCGATATACTTCTGTGCAAAGATGGACGCGGTAAAAATAGCAATATCATCGATAACCCGAATCGTCAGGTTGTCTTTAAAGATTTCACCCTTATCTTCCGTCTCGGTTGTCAGGCTGTTAATGTCCACCAGAACGTGGGTTTCCCCGTCAACATCGTGGAAAGTAAACTCTCCAGCCAGAATGGCATCTTCCAGTTCGCTCTGGGTATATGCTGTGTCGATAGTAAATTCCCCGTCATAATTTTTATTGGTATTGGATTCATAAGCTTCTGCTCCTGCAACTGTTCCGGTTACCCAAAATACCGCCGATGCCTCGCTCCAATCGGTGTCGGTTGTCTGATTTTTGACATTCACGACACCCTCGTAGTCCGCGGCCTTATTATAAACCACGACCTGCAGTTTTCTTCCAACCTCATCACGCATACGGGCTGCAAAATTGCAATACAACTCCTTTGCATCATCATCTGTCGTAACCGCCCCAATGGCATTTACCGTATAGGATTCAATTGCATCCAAAAATGCCTGATGTCCTTCTCCGGTCACAGTTCCATTTGTACCTCCGGATAATTCGGTCGTTGCTTTCACAGAAAGCGCCCCGGCCCCCTTCCACTTTACATACGCGTTTGGCTCTAACTCTTCATATGTTTTTGCTGTCTGTTGATCCATAATCTCAGCTCCCAGAAGGGTCAGGACATCAAAACTCTGCTCGTCATCCACATTCTGCTGAATGGAAATTTTTAAGTCATTTCCTCTCGTTCCGCTATAGATTGCCTCTGCAATTTCGTTGCTGGCTTTTGTTCCCCCTTTATTTAGTCGATACACATACAAGGTTGTCGCATTCCGGAACACATCTCGGATCCCTTTCATCTTTTCGTGGGTATACGGATATCCGAACAACTCCTGACAATCACCGCGGATACGATCTAGTGTTACGCTAAACAGTTCACCTTCTTTTCCCCAGTCCAATTCCAGTCCCATTGCCGCATATCCACGCTCTGCAGCATAAGAGCCTCCGGTGTCTGCGGAAATAAAGTTGATATACGCACCTGGCAAGATTTTTGTCTGCGAATAAAACATTCCTCCGCCTAAAGCCATTTACTTCACCTCTCTTTTCAAAAATGCCAAAAGAACTGCGTCCACCTGCTTTAGAGTGTAAGATTCCCCATCATTCAGCAGAGCACGGAGCAGGTCCCTCCTGTTTTTATATTTCTTTGATTCTAAAATCTGCTGTTTCGTAAAGCTCATTGTCTGGACCGCTTCTTCTCTCTTTTCTTCCATCGTTTCACCCTCTTGCATCAATTTGCATTTTTAGTAACTCCATATATTCTTTTGCCTGCTGCTTCCGAAGTAGAAGCCGGTATCGTACCTGAAACTGTAGCACATCGTCTACGATTTCGCCTTCCATTTCTTCCCCTCGCCGTAGTCTGTCATCTGCCTCGATATATTCCAGTGCCTGATAGAGCTGAAACTGAACCTCCATACATTCGTTTCGTGCTTCCTGTGTACTTGGGAAATACTGCACCAGAAAGAGATGGTCAAATTCATACGTTTCATTTAGCTGTTGCTCCATGCTTGCATGTACCAGAGTAATCAAAAAGCAAGGCTCTGTCAGTCCCTGCTCGACATTCTCAATATAGATTTCATAGGCATCGCCAAACTCCGCGTGAATTGCCGCAGCAATACCGTTTGTCAGTTTGTTAATCATCCAAACACCTCCCGGAGCTTTGCTTCCAGCTTTTTCTGTAAGAAGGCCGGTGCGATGGACTGGATTTCCTGTGCAGAAATGGTCATCATGAGACGTCCCTTCACCCAGCCGTTTCCACCTCTGGTTCGGTGTCCATACTCCACATAACTAGCATATTCGACTGGATTCACCAGTTCAACAACATAAGAGTCGCCCTTCTTTTCTACACGCAGGCTATTTGCATACCCATTTGCGTTTTCCGAAATACTTCCTTTTCCGTAGACTTGTTTCTGCGTTCCAGTTCCTCCTATACCGCCCTCACCACCACCGAATAGGGCAGTATACATAGCAGTTTTCTCGTCACTGGTTGTCCAACCTCTCCGTAAGGTTCCACCCACCTTTCCGGAATCACTTGGATATTGCCCGACCGGCGTCCGCTTAATCGCCTTCCGCAGCAGTCGCGCCGCAAGTTCTTTTGCGCATTGTTCGAAGAATTCGTCTTTAAAGGATTGGTTCATCTGCTCAACTTGTTTTTGCAGTTCTCGCAGTTCCTTAAAGTCACATTTCCCGCTCCTCATCACGCCCACCTTTCAAACAGCTCCAGCATAATTTCCTGATGAACCGAATAGACTGCCGGTTTACCGGACTGCCGATACGCTGTCTCAATGCCTTCGTGCAGAACAAGAATTTTTGAGCCTTCCGGAATAGTCCGATTCTTATCGCAAAGAAGCTTGATTCCCTGTGTAAGGCCTGCCGCCTCCTGCTGGTCGGTTGCCTGCAGCGTCTTAAAAATAATTTTGCACGGCTCACCCTTTATGGTCTCAACATCCTCAAACCCGGTTATGCCGTTTTCCTTCTTTACCTTCCGATGCTCAATTACCGTCATGGTGTCCCGCCACAGGGACTTCACGGCCTGCTCTGCCAGTTTCATGTCTACCATTTCAACCTCCGATACGCCATCAGGTCCTGATCGGTCCCCCGCAAAGTCTGGATCAGAGTGGTGAGCCGATCCGACGCGGACGCGTTGTCCATAAAGGACACTTTTACATCGCCTTCGCTGATGGACTTAATTGCCGCGTCAACCGGAAATATCTCCGCATCCAGTTTACCAAGATTCTGCATTTGATACAGATATTCTCCGCAGACCATATCTACCGCGGTATAAAAAAGGTCCTCCGGAACCTCGTCAATGTTGCAGAAGTTCCGGATTTTTTCTTTCACCAGTTCCACGATAAAGGCAATCGCCGGACCGTCAACGGCTACCCCAAAGGATTCCAGACGAGCCTGAGCTTCCTGCAAGATATCCATATTAGCCCCTCGAAATGATTCTGGCAATCGGAATCACCTTATCATCGATGGTGTTCGTTCCGTCGTTAACCAGGCCCCAGTTTGCCGCCGTTTCCAGCTCCGCATTGGTTGGGGAATTGTTGGCCTGCGAGGTTTTCAGGTAAGAAATACCGGAAACCGATACTGCGTTTCTGCGTCTGGTAATCAGGGTATCTTCTCCGCCGCGGGTCTTCGGGTCACGCATCATTTCATATGGAACCTTTGCTCCGACTTCTTCCCAGCCGAATGCGCCGTCTCCTAACAGATAGGTTGTGTAAAGAGTCTGCTCTCCTCCGGTTGTTCCCACACTCTTGGTTTCGGTCGGCATGGAATCGTCAATCAGAACCAGGCGACCATTCCAGGTTGCCATGCTCAGGTCACGCTGCACGCCGTTTGCATCGGTATACTTCAGGTAGTTCAGCAGATTCATGTTCTCTAGATTGGTGGCGATTACCGAATGCATCAGCACCAAACTGAATTTTGACTTGTGATCCCCGGAAGCCTGCTGAATCGCGTTGTTAAGTGTGGTCGGGCCTACCAGGTTCGCATCGGTTGTTTTTACGTCTGCGGAACCGATGTCCAGCGTGTGTTTGTCCACAAACTCCTTATTCTTTTTCGCCAGTCCGGAAGAACCGGTCATACTGAAAATACCTTTCAGAATCGAAAGGATAATCCCCTGATCCACTGCGTTCCAATATTCTGTAATCTGCTGGCGCACATTCGCCATAAAGTCTACGCCACCGGTTACATCAAAGGAAAAGTCCGCCTCGGTCCATCCCATCATTCTGCCGTAAGTAAACACGCCCTGTTCAAAGGTTGTTGTCGCTTCCGGCTCCAGGTCGGTCACGCCATCATAGTTCTGTGCGTCTCCGCTGATCAGTCCGTAGTACGGAATGGTCGCATACACCGCCCCGGTCTGCGTGTTGTTTTTAAAGACATCTGCCAGTCTTGCATCTCCCGCAACCGCGCGGGATTTCCGCAGTTCATTTAACTTTGTGTTCGGAATCGATTCCATGTACTTCGCAAATGCCTGCGGATTAAATGTTTTTGAATCAAACTTTGCCATTTACTTCTCCTGGTATATTGTAATTGACTCATTTAGCAAGTCATCTACAAGATACACTGGTATATTGTAATTGACTCATTTAGCAAGTCATCTACAAGATACACTTTCCTTTCTATCAACCTTCTTC
>NZ_JACRYT010000033.1 GCF_014333425.1 Zhenpiania hominis
TTTCCATAGAGACCTTATCCTTTCGTGATTATTTTGTTTTTGGGTAAAACTATTTTATCACTTTGGAGTCGGTCTCTTCTTTTATTTCTCTGAAAACTCCACAACTATTTTACACTATCCACATAGGGGATTAACATATCTCCAATTGGCTGAAGCACATCGACTTGAATTGTCCTCCATAGGCCACCGAGAGCCGATGAAAAAGTATCAAACTTTGTTTCCGCCAGTGCATCTGCCGCATCTTTTGTTTTATCGATCTCATTTCTTGAGGTCGTAAGCGAAGTCACAACTTGGGGGGAAAGATCTTCCCACATTGTACCGAACAAAGCCACTCCCGCAGCACTCTGTTTCACCGGATCTTCCATACCTGCAAGAGCCTGAATCGTCTGGTCAAATGCTTTGCTCGCACTATCTCCTCCGGCGGCAATCCGCGCAGCCATATCATCCGAATTTAAACCGAGCAGTTTAAACCCTTCCGCTGTAGTGTTTGAACCATCTATCGAGCGAATTGAAAACTCTTTGATCGCATCTCCTATTTTGTCTAAATTCCATGCTCCTGCCTCTGCTCCGCTGCTGTAAATACTGAACATATCTTCCGCATTCAAGCCAAGTTTTTTGAATTGTACGGAATATTCATTGAGATTGTCATACAATTCATCGGAAAAATTCAGACCGCTTTGCGCACCTTGCGTCATTAAGTTGAACGCCTCCTTTGATGAAATTCCAAAATTTTTCATCAAAGTATCTGCGGATCTGGTACTCTCTGCAACATCTACGCCGAATACGTCCCGCATCGCAAGTGCATATTCCGTGCTTTGCTGTAACGCGCTTGTGTCTAATCCTTTTAAATTCTGATTGACCTGCGCAAGGGAATTGGATACATCTCCGATAGATTCGCCAAAGTTCTCTTTATAGATGTCATTGATAACATCCTGATATTTTTCCATCTCTGCGGCAGAGGTGCCGGTTGCGGCCGCAAGCTGTACATATGCGTCCTCTGCATCCATTGCAAACTTTCCTGCTGCACCGGCCGCGGTTGCAATCGGTAGAGTGAACGCGTGCGTCAGGGAAGAGCCGGCACTCTCAAAGATTGCACCAAAATTTTTAAACACCTGACCGGTATGAGAAATCCGTTTCTCCATGTCCCGCGCTGCTTTCGCAACTTGTTTTGACGGATTGGAAAAGTTGTCAATCAGTTTAACAACCGCCGCCACAGTCTTTGCCATTCACTCACCCCCTTTTCATGCTTCGCTTTAGTTTTTTCAGCTCTTCTTCCCGCTCTCGGATTTCTTCATACAAAAAAGCACGCGTAACGGTTCGTTCGCCTGCTCCCATGTCAAAGTAATCCGATGGTTTCCAATTTTTCATGCAAAACAAGATATAGGCCGCATTTACATCTGTGTTTTGCTTAATTAGTTTTTTATTTCATCCTCTTCGCTGCCCGAAAAACCAGACAGAGCGGAAATCTCACTTGCAATTGCACCAGATTCTACACCAAACAAGATCGCCGCGAGATCTTTTGGCGTAGCGGCCCCGAAATGTTCCATGAGTTGTGAATCCTTTAGATTCGGCTCCACCACACCTTCTACGCAACACATAAGGTTTTGTTCGTAAAGCCTTGACATATCCCGATTCCCCTTTTTGTCAAAGATCATCTGAGTAATGTCGTTGACGGTTTTACCGCTCAACTCCTGAATGGTAATTTCCGTAGGTTCGCCAAGCAATTTAGAGAGCTTTTTTGAGTGAATCTTTTTTGTTTCTTTTTCTTTTACCTTTTCTTTGTCAATCCGAATTAATTTTTCTGCAAGATTCATAGTTGCCTCCTATTCGATCGATTCTAAAATATCAAAATCCGTAAAATTAAACGGAATAGATTCTTCCACCAGACTTCCCGCTTCCCAGTCCGCAAGTGTTAATTCCGTAAACACACAATCATTTAACTGAATCCGTTCAGCACCAAGAGCTTCCGGATCGTCTAGCTTTGTGATAATCGTTGCCCTGGTTGCCTTTCCAGCTTTGATATTGTCCGCAATCAGGTTCAGGAAATGGGAAGAAACCTTATGTAATGTCAATGTCCCTTCTCCGCTCATTCCTGTTACTTTGTATCCTTTTTTTAGCGTTCTTGACATAATAACTTCCGTTGTATCAAGAGACATTTTCGCTTCTAGGCCACTTGCTTCCGCCATGTAGGTATTATCAACCCAGACCTCACCATAGCTTCCGCTGATAACGTTTTCTGCTTTATAGCTGTCCATAATCTCCCTCCTTTACACCGTAATCTGTAAAGTAATATCTTCCATAACGTCGGAAATCGTCATAGTTGCCGCAAGGAACACCTTTTCATCGGTATACTGCTTTTTTACTTCCTGATCCGGCATCGCTTCCGCCACTTCCCGAGATACACCTTTGTTAGTTACGATGTATTCTCGGATAGTTTCTACATCGAAATCAACAACGCAATCCTGTACAGCTCCCACGCGTTCCATTTCCGTCAGGTATGCACGGATCGCCGATAACAGCAAGCACTTGTTATCAAACGTGTTCAGATATTTTCCGATATAATTGTCCTCCGCCAAAAGAATCAGATCGTCGTAAATCATATCCATTGTTTCCACAACTTTAATTTTCTTCCAGCTTTCCGACTTTCCCTTCTGCACGGTTGTCATAGAATTGACCGCACGCGCAACCTTAACTTTTTCTCCATCGTAATAAAGGACAAATTTGCCTGCATCAATCGCGGTATCCAGTTCGCTTCTGGACAGCTTTTCACAGTCCGTTACATCTTCCAGCACCGCAAAGGTAGCCCCTTGTGTCAATGGCGTACCTGCCAGCACCCCGGCAATTCGGGAGCAAAATTCCTCTGTCGTATAGATATCATCTCCGATACTTGCTGTTTCGGTCGTATAATTGACAACTCCCTCGCAATCCGCCGCTGTATTCGGGAGTACCACTTTCACCTTATTTCTCGCTTCTCTTTGCTCTTTTACCCATGTAGCAACCGCCTGAGCCTGACCGTCCGTTTCTGCGGTCGGACAGCAAATCCAATTGACCTTATAAATCGAAAAATAGTCAAGTGCATCGGTATAATCCTCTGCTTCGCTTTCTAACACATAAAGAACAACCTTGCTCGGAGCAGATACATAACCTTTTAATGCTAGCCTCACCTGCTCCTGTACCGATTCTGAAAGAGTGCCTGGAATGTCGGATACTTTATGAATCGTAACCGGATTTGTTTCTGGCACCGCATCTTTAACGATCATTCCGATCGCTCCTCTGTCGGACCGCCGAACGGAATCAATCGCTGCGGCGGTAAATATGATATTCATCGCTGGTAATCCCATTGATCATTCTCCTTTCTTCAAGCTGTTACTCATGTAGAGTTTTTCCATGAGAACCGCTGTTTCTGTTTCTTTTTCAATGCTTTCGTAATACTCAATTTCAAATGTAAAAACCGGAATATTTGCATGGTTCCCGGTAAATTCAAAGCTATGGTTACTGAGATTCAGATATCGGCTTTCAACTTTGAGCTTTTTTAAAAATGCCTGCTGCATTTTGTTGAAGAAATCCATTCCGGCAGATTCATCCGGCTCCTTCTGAATAAAATCAATCTCCACTTCTACATTTTTGTGAACCAAATTCGCACTAAATTCCGAAAAGGTTTGTGTGATATACACAAAAAAAGAAGGCTTTTCATAACCTTCTACCGTATCCGCCCCGTAAATCGGATAGTCTGGATATAAAGTTTTTAAGACTGCGTTAACTGCGGTTTTGATTTTTTTCAATCCAGTCCTACCTCCTTTAAGATTTCATTCAAAACCTGTTCACCGATTTCATCGGCCTTTTCCGAACGCTGAGACATATATCGAGCAACGGTTTTTCTACCCTTTACATCACCAACATAGCGCCCCGAATGTGTAAACATTCCATGGCCTTCTTCGTATAAATGATAATGCGGTGCATTTGATGTAACGGCTGCGGTCATTTTTGAACCTGAACGAATTACCTTCCCTGGGCGAAAGCTATTCGCCAAAGGCTTGTGCGTTTCACCTTCTGATACATAATGATGTCCTTTTGCTTCCGTTCTTACCCGCTGCTTTAAATCTTTCGCAACCCTTCTTGCTTCTTTTTTTAGAACCCTTTCCGCCGATGCCGGATATTGTTTCATCGCTTTCTTTAATGAGGTTTCCAGTTCTCCGGTTCCTTCCAATTCAAATTCAATACCCATCTGTGAACACCTCTTCACACTGAATTTCTATCATTTCGTGCCGTTCGTCCATATCGATCGGCGGACCTGCAATCTCAAAGATACGTCCGTGGTATAAGATCCGCATATCCGCGGTAATGTCGCTCCGGTATCTCACATAGATTCGGTGCGTTACTTCTGGCTTTAGCTTGGACATAAAGGCCGATTCTGAAGATTTATACGGCTTCACCGTTGCCCATACGGTTTTATATTCCGTCCAGACATTTTTACTCTGCCCTATATCATCTTCTGTATGTTCAATCTTTAAGAATGTGATTCGCTTATTGAGTTTTCCGATGTCCATTCCGGGTCCTCCTTTTGCAGCTCTTCTGCTTGAAGCTGAAGAACAATCGAACCAACCACGTGAGCAAGCCGCTGTTTATCCGATTCTTTTACGATCAAAACACGGTTTTCATAAAAATCCTGCATAATCAAAAAATAAAGCATTCTAACTCTGTAATTCTCCGGATCGAATGCTCCGACAGAGGATTTAATGTAACCCTCTGTCGCCTGCATCATCATTTCAAGAATTGCGTCATCCGCATCTTCATCAATGCGCAGATACGCTTTCACCTCTTCTAGTGTCACGAAATCACACCCCTGGCTTTTAACTGGGTAATCAGTTCGTTCACTTTCGCGGCAATCGTTGCCGCATCCGCAGATTCCGGCGTATCAATTGCCGATACCGCAGACGCACTACCGGAAAGTCCAGCCTTTGAAGCTGCCTGAATCCCGGATTCTATATTATTCAGCTTGTCTTTTGTAATGATGTCCCCGTCATTCCATGATGTCGGAGAATATCCGCTCGATTTTGCTGCCATGCTATACCTCCTTTAAATTTTTGCCGTTCCAACTTTTCCCGTACCAACTACGGCATTGTCAGCCGGGGGCGTTACTCCCCCAGCGTTACCTGACCGTAAACAAATGCCTGCTCATCTTTCATTACGCAATCTTCTCTTTCGATTGCCCGGAAGAGTGTCAGATCCATTTCGTAAGCATTCAGCTCTCCAATGCTTGCGATATTGGAAGAGAGAATACTCATCTGGTTCCGATCAAAGAATTTGACCGCTTCCTTCAGGTCTCCAATGATCATCGGCACTTTGTTGGTTGCAGTCGGAAGATCTGCGTTCGGCACAACAAAGACCGGAACTGAAGTTGCCCCTGCACACAGGCGCATTTCTAAAGGTTTAACCGGATTCGGCTGAAGCAGATAGTCTCCATCTGCATCTTTTAAGGTATCTAACCATTGCAGGCCATCGTCATTTGTGATAATAGAAGAGGTCGGCTTAAACGCCTGTCCCAGCGTTACATTCAGCGCTTTTTTGATGTCGTCTACGCTGGCAATTGCGGTTTTGTCTTTCGTGTCCAGTACTCCAAGAATCATCTTGTTTCTTGTAACGCGGGATTCATCTCCAATCCACTGAATCAGTACGTTGGTAATATTCGCATCGGAATCTGCTAAAAGTTCACTTGTGACCGGAAAATATCCGGCGTATTTTTCGATCTCATAAGAGATTCGCTCAAACTGCGGGGTAGAGCCAGCTCCAATTTTGCCACCTTCGGCTACTTTCGAAAATCCGGTCTGCTGCGCACGTTTCTTAAAGGTACGCTGCCCCTTGTTCGTGGTTACGCGCTCCACATCTACCAGGGTAATTAGAGATGCTTTTGCCTCTCTATAGGTATTAATCCGGGTCTGAATGTCCTCCGGTACGGTATACCCTCCGTCTGCCGGAGTTCCCTCCACCATCGGATCTCCTGCGGCATTTTTAAACCCTCTTCTTGCTGCGTTAGCAAAGTCTGCCACCGCATCTTTCGGTTCATTTACTGGCTCAACATTCACCGGCTCTTTTACCTTTCCATCTCCTTCTGGATCAAGAATGTCTTTTAACAAGTCAAACTTATTCTGCATTTTTTCCAACTCTGCTTTTGCGTCTTTTGCTTCATCCAGTTTTCCTTCTTCTACAAGGTTGCGGACGGTCTCTTTCTGCTCATTAATGCTGTTTAACAGCTCAAGTAATTCTTTGTTCATGTTTCCCTCCATAAAAAATTAAACTCCGAAACGATCCAAATCGCTCAGGAGTTCATTTTTAGTATTATCTTCTATTTCTGCTATAACCCGGCTCCGAATTTCATCGGTAAGCCGCATTCCTTCGACGTTGTTAATCATCTGCGGAGCGGTATCTGAAATTTTATCTACAAATCCCATTTCTAATGCCTGATTTGCAGTCAGCCAGGTTTCGCGGTCCATAAGTCTTAAAATTTCCTCTTTGCTTTTCCCTGTCTTATTCACATAAGAGGAGGCAAGGGCCGCGTTCATCTGCCTTAAAATCTCTGCGTTTTTTTGCATCTCATGATAGTCTCCATTCACGCCCCACATGGAGACATTGTGAATCATAATCATCGCCACTGGACTAATTTCGCAGGTGTTTGCCATTGCGATTACACTCGCAGCACTCCCAGCTAGAGACTGTACCTTAATCTCTACATCGTCTCGCTCCCGTAGCATTGAATAAATTTCTTGTCCAGCCATGACGGAACCGCCTCCGGAGTTAATCATAACAGTTAGTTTTTCATCAGATTCTTTTGTCAACAGAGCATTCTTGACATCTGCCGGACAAGTGGATTCCCACTCTAGGTAGTTATAAATCCACTTATCGTCATTACTGATAATGTCCCCTCGTACATCAATTTCCACTCTCTTCACCTCCTCTCGTTTCTTCTGGATTCTCTATTTCCTCTCTTGGTTCTTCAGGTTTTTCCTTCTCCTGATACGCTTTTCCAATCTGTGTAATCGGCTGGTAGGTGCCATTTACCATGTTTACGTCTCCGCCTTCTACATACGGAAGATCTAATAGCTCCCGCCCTTCATTAATTGTGTAAAGGCCATTTGTTACTGCTGACACGACATTTGCCATCTGTGTCTTGGCATCCGTCCGCAGGAGTGCCTTTTCATTGAATTTAAAAAAGTACCCCTCAGAACGTTCTTTTTCTGTGAGTACTTTATAATTCAGTTCCTGCTCATATTGAGTTAACCGATAAGACATTGTGTCTACCAAGAAAGCAAGCTGCTGTGTTTCGGAATTTGCATAGCTGGATTTTTCATAATTATTTAATTGATTCGGTTTGATACCGAAGGCTGCCGCAATCTGTAGCGCCGAATACTTCTTTAACTCAAAAAATTGCGCGTCCGCCAAAGACACATTCAATGGCTGCAAGGTCATTCCGACCGGAACCGCCACAACTTTACCAGCATTTTTCGCACCTGTTAACAGGCTGTTATACTCCTTTTGCAATGCCAATCTTCTTTGCTTGTCCAAATCGCCCGTATATTGCAGAGCCATTGATGCGGTAAGTCCGTCTTTGTAAAGCGTGTTCAGATATTTCTGCGATTCTCCGGCGCCGTTTACTGTGTCAGACAGCATTTCCCGGACACTTTTTCCAAGCACACCGCCGCGGCTGAACCACGTTTTAAAATGCAGAACATTTTCCTGCGCATAAGTTTCCGATTTCCCGATGTGCGGATCAGTATATCGGTAATAAAGCTTTCCCACGTCACCAAATACGCCCTGATCGTCCATGAGGACCTGCACACACTCACTTTGCATCGGCCAAAAACCTTTTATCTTAACCGAACCGCCATAACGTTGCCGTTGCAGGCTGCTCTGTATCAGCACAAACGCATTTCCGTAGTGTTGACAGTTAAATTCAATTGTCCCCCAGAACGTCGCCGGGGTCATGATGTTGTTTGGTCTTGTAATTAGCCGGGCCGCCGCATCGGTTAAATCTGCCCGCAATTTCCCGCGGTCCGTATCCTGATAAAACTTAAGCGGCAATTTCCCCATTGTCTCAGAGAGCATCTTGAGACAGGTGAAGTATGTAACCTCATTCAGTTCCTTTCTTGGCAGGTTTGCATCAATCCCCATCCACTTTAAAAATTCGGTATCGTCTAACGAGACGGCCGGGCGCGTCAGGGCATTGGCCGCAGCCTTTATCCGGTCTTTAATCCCCATTCAGTAATTCCTCCATAAAATTGTCCAAATAAGCGCCATAATCATCCCCAAAGATATGATACATTGCCAGCTTAAATGCACATAACACCGCATCCACCGGGTCAATGCGCTTTGTGGTTGCATCTTTATCAATTTTTATCAGGCCATTGCTCTGTCGAATGACGGCATTACTCATGGCATAATTTAAAAGCGGATTCTTCAAATACTGCACATTTCCACAGAATACCTGCTCCCGAAACCCCTGTGTCGCTTCATTCAAATGCTTATGGCTTTGAAAAACCTCTTCTACCGTGTATCCTTCATCGGACAAGTCCATCATTAGCTTCGACGCATTCGCCGGGTCAAAACAGAGACATTGCACATCGAGATTGTACCGGCTGCATTCTTCCATAACGTAGCGCATAACCGCGCCCTGATCCACAATCGGAGTATCTGTTACAGTCAGATGTCCAGCTCTCTCCCATGCTTCGTATGGCGCTTTGTCTTTTAAAATGTGTTCTCGCAACTTCTCCCGTGTAGGAATAAAACTGTGAGTCCATACGAGATATTTCACAATCTCTTTTCCGTTCCCGTCATACTTTCCAGACAGATACGGAATCACAAACGCTACAGAAGTCAGGTCTGTTTTGGCCGACATATCAAATCCTACATAGACCGGCCGCCCTTCAATTTCAAAAGGAAGCCCCTCAATCTCGCAAACTTTCCATTTTGACATATCCATATAGCCGTTTTCTTTTGCCATAACCCAGACGTTGAGGCACTTAGTCAGAAACGCAGTCATGTGCTCCGGCTGTTCCTTTGCGACTTTATAATCGCCTCGGATTTTTTCTCGCCCTTCCGGATAGCTCATACGAATCGGATTCGCTTTCTTCCATAACTCTTCATTGTCTAAGCGTGATACATCTTCATAATCCTCGGTATCCATCTCACAGATATCAATCAGATATTCATCATCTTCCACGTCAATATTCGGATCAAGAATTTTGGAACAATAATCATACTCCGTCACAAAACAAGGGTAGGTTAAATCCATTCCTGCGGTTGTGATAATCATTAAAAGCGGCTCCTTTGTGTTTGAGCCTAATGCCAAATCGTAAAACTCTGTAGTTTTGTGTTGATGATATTCGTCCAAGACCAAAAGCGCCGGATTCGTTCCGTCTCCGCTCCTGCCGTCTTCTTTTGATAAAGGCTTAATAGTGCTCCCTGTTTTATAATGACGAATGCTATCACGCGTGACACGGAATTTTGTTTGAAGCGGGGACCCACGGAGCATCAATCCAGCTTCTGTAAACACAATTTTTGACTGATCCCGCTTGGTTCCTGCTGTATAGATTTCTGCCACTTCTCCATTTTTTGTAGCGGTAACTGCACACTCATATAAAGCAACGCCCGCCTCTTCCTGAGATTTTGCGTTTTTTCGCGCCACTTCTGTAAAGGATTTTTTAAATCTTCTGCGTTCCGTATCTTTATGAACCCATCCATAAAGTTGACAGAGTCGGAATTTCTGCCATTCAGTTAATTCAATCGGCTTTCCTGCGAGAATTCCTTTACTGTGTCTTAAAAAAGAGAACCAGTCTACAATGTTCTGGGCACGTTCCTCATTCCACACATACGGAAATCCATCTGTCCCGATTCGCTTAGAATCTTTTAGAAATCGCATACAGGCCCATTTATGTTTTTGACAACTCAAAATGTGATCGGAAATACAGTCTTGCGCATACCGCTTAATTTCTTCAAAAATCATATTGCGCTGAATTTCCTTTCAATCATTTCCTCTTGTTTATCCACTTTTGCAGACCCCGCTTTCAATCGAGAATCAATTGTCAGCCCGCAAAGGCTTGCGAATTTTCGCATTTCCTCTGCATAGCTTTTCTGAACATCAATCAAAGGATTTCGGACCTTGTTCTTTCCGTATTGTGTAACCTTATCTACAAGCGCAGGCTGCCCCTTTAACTCTTTTGTGACCTTTCGATAACTTGCATACGCGTTGCAATAACATGCAAGATTGTTTAAATCCAAATTTCCAACAATATTGATTTTCTCTAATTCTTTAATAAGGCGATTCCACTCTTTTTTGGCCGTAGCATCTACTAGCCATGTCGGCGGAGTTGATAACTGGTCACTATCCCCTCTTACAGCCTCTTCCTCAAACTCCTTTCTTTGTATATCCACAACTTTTAGGTTTCCCTGCTGCTCTGCAAGCGGTTTTCTAGGTCTCCCCATGCTATCACCTCGCTTTCATCTACCATTTTTTAGAAATTTGCAAAAAGAAAGGAGCATACGTGGTCGTGGCAACTTTTACAAAAACTTTTTAACCGCCCCCGTACTCCCGATATTGCAAAAGATATGCTTTAAGCTCTTCTTTTATTTTTGTATCACATTCTTTGTACCGTCTATGTATCTCTGTATGGCTGTCCCTGCTGACCGGAATTAGGTTGTCTGTATGATAGAACATACTGGGACTGTCCGCTGCTTCTATGATATGATGCACGGTGTCCGCAGGCTGTACCTTTCCTTCGTGGTACAGTGCATAGAGATCTATTCCATCATATAGATTTATGACATAATCTCTGATACGTCTCCACCTCTGTGTATGATACTGCTTCTTAATTCCCTGCGGCTTGTTATACTCTCTCTTGGTGCAGTCACAGGTTGTTCCAGACGGAATACGCTTCCCACAGCGGACACAGCGTTTATATATCATGTTCTTACCTTTCGTTGCATAAGAAAAGACGCTCCCATTTTGGAAGCGCCTTATTCTGTTCTGTCTTACTTTATCTGGACACGTTTAACTTCTGCATCAGTGCATCTTGTAATACCCTTGATACATTTAAGTTTGCTGCTTCAGCTTCCTGATTCAGCCAGTTTGGAAGCGTTACGTTTCTTCTGACAGTCTTATTGTCGACTCTTCTGCGGTAAACGTCTAGATCTACATCCACAAGGGATATAATTCCTTCTCCATCTTCTGCAAAGGTTCCCTTGCTTACATCAATATCATGTAAATCCGATGCAGTCTTAATCGGTTTGTGACTGTCTTCTGCCGAGATACACGAAAGCCCTATGGCGTCTCTGGCCATCATAATTGCATCTGCAAAAGAGGCTTTCTCTTCTCCCTCTTCGTTTGCCTCTGTGAGTATATTTAAGTCCGGCACCTCAATCAATATATTTGTGCCAACATCCGTAAAGATAACTGGATAGGTTACTTTCATTGATTTCCCTCCTAACAACATAAGGCTGGGGATTTTTTATAATCCCCATTTTTTCAGTATGGCCTTTGCCAGCCTCTCATTGATTTCTCTATGGCGCGGTATCTGTTCTTCATCATCCCCACGCTTATATACATCGTGGTTTCCGCCATGCCTGTCAAATTTGAATCCGGCTTTTTCAAGTTTTTTAATTAAGTCTCTTTGTTTCATACCGCCCCTCCTTATGTTATTATTATACACACTAATGACACATTTGTCAAGTGTTTTATACACATTTTTTACACATAGCAAAAGACACCCCACCAACTGGGCGCCTTCTGCCGTTATGTTAAAGTATCAGGAGGACATCAAATGCCTTTTATCTTTTTTTACTCACTATCATAATATCACACTTTTTTTGCCCCAGGGTTACCATGTTTACCCCCATGTTACT
>NZ_JACRYT010000034.1 GCF_014333425.1 Zhenpiania hominis
CGGATATTATCGTGAATAATAAAAAACATAAACATCGTACACCGAACAGCACTCGGGCATTTATGATTAAAAATGATTATGCCATCGCCGGAAACGGAACGGCGTGGGACGGAATTGATGCCTGCCTGGAACGTTACGGATTTAAAGTAACACGTCACGACAACATGACCTCATTTTTTAAAGAAATGGAAAAGGGTAATCGCTATGCCATCATTCTTTTCCGCGGCGGCACACGAGGCGGCGTCACATGGACTTCTGGCGGGCATTATTTAGCGGCATCCGCATACAAAAAGAAAAACGGTAAACATTATCTGTATATGCGCGATCCGGGCTCTCGAAGAAATGATGGTTGGCACTGCTATGAGACTACCATGAGAGGCCTGATAAAAGTCCTGTGGACGTGTTATTTGCCGTCTCAAAAGACCGCAAAAAAGAAAAAAGTAACAACCCCGAATTATAAAGTTGAAAAAACCTACACCTTGCAGGGCAATCGAAACGTCCGGAAAGGTGCCGGAATAAAATATAAAATCAAAAAAGTCAAAGACCTTACAGCCGACGGAAAGAAAAATGCTACAAAGAAAAAAGGAACGGCTAACGCAGTACTGAAAAAAGGCACGAAAGTGACCGTACAGAAGATCAAAAAGAACGGCAGTTATATCTGGCTCAAAATCCCGTCTGGATGGATTTGTGCAAAATCAAAATATAAGGTTTGGGTCAAATAACTACATCGAAGTTGATCTATATCATTTCGCCCCGGGAGACCGGGGCTTTTTATATATAGAAAAAAACAGAGGAGACATTCAATGAAAAGACTCAGTGGAGCGGTACGCAAACTTTGATTACACCGAAAGGAAGAGAAACTTTCCGGTTATTGATTAAGAGCTAAAAGAAAAAATACGCCCCGTAGCTTCGGGGCGTAATGCTTATTCATCAATAACCTTGTCCACCAATAAGGTGTAACGGATTGGGAATGTATCCCCACTAGAGTATTCAACATTTACATAATAGTCTTTCCCTTTTTTGAGAACATCATCGGTTTCAGCAACATTGCTTCCACTTCCTAAAATATTCTCATTGCTAGTAAATATTTTTATAAATACATATTCATCTCTCGTTCGATTTTCTGCCGTAACTGAATAACGGGCAGTTTGGGAAGGAGTAAATACATAAGTGTTTTTTTGATCGGTATAGCGGATTGTGCCACTAATCTTTCTAGTTACAGTTTTTATCGAATCAGGAATTCCAATATTCAAGTCATAACGAATTTCATCGACTGAGGACGAAGAAGTTATTTTGATTTTATATTTGCTTCCACTATCTAACGATACAGTAACACCATTTGAGCCGCTCCCATCATCAATAGGGCTATCATTCTTTCCGAAAATTTCTATATAAAGAGATTCGTCAGCCGTGCGATTATCCAAATCAAGCCGATAGGTTCCAGAACGCGGAGCAGTAAAAGTATAGTAGTTCTCTTGTCCAATATAAGAAATTTTATCACTATAAGAGGTTATAGAACTTAAGTCTACAACTGGGTTGGGTGAACCAATATTAAAAGTATAAGCAGTTAATTCAGAACCACCCGTTAATTCGATACGGTAATACACCCCAGCCTGTAATTCTACATTGAGTGAATTATAACCACTCCCATTTTCAACTGGACTGTTATTTTTTCCAAAGATCTCTATGTAAATATCATAATCTAAGGTACGATCCCCTACCTCAAAGTAATGAATTCCTGAAACAGTCGGCCGATAAGCATAGACGATGCTTTGTTCTTCGTTTTTTGTAGAACCAGAGATACTGTGTTCACCGCTGATATCTTTCATTTGTGATGGTGGAGAGATACTTAAAGTATAAGATGTGTCATCAGCGATTCTGTCAACTTTGATCAGATAACGGGTATTTTCTTCTAATATTGTATAAATAGAGTTTGTTCCACTGCTATCATCATTAATTTTGTTTTTGTCCGTATCCAGGACTTGTACTGTGGCTTCCGCATTTGCATCCATATCTTGTAACGTAAATGAATACAAGCCGGATTCTTTTGCCTTGTAATAATAATAATCTTCAGGATTATCATTTGATAGGAAACCTTCAGCAGAGTTACCCTTGATAGCAACAGGAGTATTGTCCGGTTCACTATTGGTCGGTTTATTAGAATCATCATTATTATGAACTATGGAGATTATAAACTGAAACAAAGTAATCCCGCCGTCTATTTTTACCGTGTTGCCAATCACAACTGAGAAAATTGTCACTGAAATTGTAATAGTGATGCCAAAAATTACTTTAAGTCTAAATTTTGTTAATTTCATAATGCGAAATGACTCCTTTCTGCAAACTATTAGATATAAAACGGTTAATTTGCAAGAAAAGACGCCTGCCCTTGCCAGAATGAAAAAGATATGATAGACTTATAGATGCTTGTCCGGCAGGGCAAGAAATAGGAGGTACAAATTGAAACGAAGTTGTAGAAAAATCAATTTGTAAACAAAACGAGACGAGTAGAACGGCCATTCTCTCGTCTCGCTTTATCTTTGGTTTGAATGCTCCCTTCCGTACTTTTCTTATCTACCGTAAGGATAACATATCCAGTTTTTTTTGTAAATAACAAAAAAATCATTGTAAAGACAACATTCTTAAAAGCAAGAGTGCTGTATATTTTTTGAGAATTTTCTATGAGTGAAATATCAACAAAATAAAAGGGTATAGGTAGGGAAATCTCAAATATTAAAAATAGGCATCCATACAATCTACTAAAGATAAATTTTTTTTAAAGAATGGTATAATCTTACAAACGGTTTGAAATCATGAAAAGTAAGACCCAAAAAGTGATGAATAAACTGATTTAGAGCGGAACTACCGCTCTTTTTATTCTTCTTCATAAATTAGAAGAAAATCCGCAGTGGGCACTTCCGGAGCCTCAATACACTTGGGGCATACGAATATGTTGTTTTTGATTACGCGCACATTCAGATCGGGAAATTGATCGCCAGCCAAAACGGCAGCGGCAAAATTTGCCGGATGAACCGTTAGGTTTTTATACACATAAATTCTTAACTCATTCATAATAATCACCGTCCCCTTACATTATATATAAGTAGATACCTATATTATTTATCATTGCGCGACAATTGACAAGGCATTTTTATTTCCAGTAAAATTAATGTAATTTTACCAATAATTATATGTGTTGCAGGGGGTGTTGCAGTACCCTGCGGAAGCATTGAAAAATACACAAACGTTACAATCTTCCCAAGCTGGCAACGGGGGTTCGATTCCCCTCATCCGCTCCACTCTTATTCACAATTAGATGAATATCAACACGATCGTTGAAAATTACAACCTTTTCGACATAGGTCTGGATAATGCGTTTTTGCGCTTCCGGGCTTTTCTTTTTGACATCTCGATCTTTCATAATGTAATCATACATCTGCTTTTCGGTCAATTCGGTTGTTTCGGACAGGCTTTCAATATAAGCAATTTTATCTTTGCAGTAATTAATCCGCTCATAATGTTGATCCCCCTTTTCGATCATCCAAGGCTTTCCCTCTCCCGTTTCTATGAGGTTCAGAATATAATCGAGGCCTTTTTGCTCTTTCGCAAGTTCTGTTTTTAATGCCTGTAATTCCAACGCGGAATCAGAACGGTATTGAATTGAATGTGCTTTTAATTTTTGAACAAGTTCCATGACGTTTTTTTCATTAAAAAATTCATTTTCAAGATAGTCAATGACCATCGATTCAATATCATCTTTCTTTATTCCTTTCATAGAGCAAGTTTTGAACTTTTTCCGGTTAGAGCATTCATAGCCGGAATAGATACTATTTGTTCTGCCGGCTTTGCGGGTATTCCCGGTCATGTGCGCGCCACACTCCCCGCAAAAAATAATCCCTGAGAGCAGATAAATTCGTTTTGCACCTTTCGCAGCGTTTCGTTTTCTGTTTTCTTTCATTTTCTGATTCACCCTTTCCCATAAGTCCGGTTCAACGATAGCAGGAACTCCGTCCTCAACAATAATATGAGGTTCCTTTTGAACTCGTTTTGTCCCAAGAGGAACAGCAGTCTTACCGTACAAAAAAAGTCCTTTGTACTTTTCATTTTTCAAAATATCATGGAAACTATTCTGCGTAAATGCGCGTCCCCATTTTGTCCGATGTCCCTGTTTATTTAGCTTCTCTGCCATTTTTGTATAGCTTATGTCTTCTGCATACATCTCAAAGATTAGACGCACGACTGCAGCTTCTGAGGGGTTTATGACGTAATTTCCGTTTTCGTTGATGTTATACCCAAGTGGCGGGTTGCCGCCGTTATGTTTACATTGATGGGCGGTTTCGTTTTTTCCTTTTTTTACTTCGCGGGCAAGATTCTTTGAATAATACTCACTCATTCCCTCCAGTACCGATTCCAGAATAACGCTTTCCGGGCTACCGTCGATGTTTTCCAGAACTGAAACGAGTTGCACGCCGCGCTCTTTCAGTTTCCGTTTATAAAATGCGCTGTCATATCTGTCCCGGGAAAAACGGTCGAGTTTGTGGACGATGACCACATCCGGCGGGGCAGAATTGACGTCTTTAAACATTTGCTGAAATTGCGGCCTGTCGTCCGTTGTGGCAGACTTTGCTTCGTCGCGGTATATATTTGTCAGTACATATCCGTTTCGCTGGCAGTAGTCCTGTATGGCTCTCAGCTGTGCGTCAATAGATTCTTCCCGCTGATGATCCGAGCTGAAGCGGGCGTAGGCCCATGCGGTTTTCATTTTTTGTCACATCCTTTCTTAATTTTGGGTACAAAAAACCAGGGATTGCCATGCCCCGGCCGCGCGTGATACAATGAAGGTGCTAGATTCGGTTGTATCATATTGTACGGCCGTAGACATTGGCTCCCAGAGATGGGGGCTTTTGTTTTACTATTCTTTTTTTAACTTCTTTTGAGTCCGTTCTATTTGCTTTATGCTTTTCTCTGGTGTGGGAAGATCTTCGGGCATAGTGCCTCCGAGTTCACTAATTGTCTGCCTGACTTTTCTTCCGACTTCAAAATGTGTTTTATTTGCTTGGATTTTTTCTGAAATGTTTTCTCTGCGTAGCTTTTCATCTGTTTGGGTGGCTCGAAAAAGGTTTGCCGCAAGTTCAGTGCTTCCCATAAAATCAAGAATTTTATGGCTCTTTTTAAGCCCCTTTCGCGCGTGAATTTCTTTATTGCCAAGTCCTCCATAAAGCCCTTTATAACCTTCATTTTGAAAAATCGCATAATCGGTAGGACTTTCTACTCCAGCCAATTTTGCAGCTTCAGCAAGAGATTTATTATGTTCTATAAGCTCATTTCGAATAGCAAGACGTTTTTCATCTTCTGACATGTTTTTGAAAGCTTTACTTTCAGAGAGGGTAGTCATAATAACGTCATGTAATGTTGCTGTAGCCCATTTTCTGAATGCTGTAGCGCTTTTAGAATTAACTCTGTATCCCACTGCAATAATTGCATCAAGATTGTAAAACTGTAGATTCCTTGAAACATTTCTACCATTTTCATTTTGAACTACTCGAAATTTTCGAGTAGTTGAATCCTCTTGCAATTCCTCACTTTTGAAGATTTCTTGAAGATGATAGGCTATTGTGTTGCTTTCAACATCAAATAGATTCGCCATAACCTTTTGAGTTGTCCAAAAAGTATCGTCTTCAAACTTAAAAGGAAATGAGGGGTGATTTTCGTCTATTCTATAATAGAAAATAAGGTCAGTAGACATCGCGTTTCCTCCTTTTAATATTACACTCTGGATAAAATTTCATAATCCAAAATACGATATAGCCATTTAATCCCAATCTCCTGTTTTTACCTAATCATCTATCTCAATCCCAGAATCCCTGAGTGCCTCTCCTAGCTCCGCCTCTTGCCTGCCCTCGGAAACGGGGGCTTTTGTTTTAGTAAGCTTTAGAACAAACTATGCGGCCTGGGTAAAATCAACAATAGCAATTTCGGTTAAAGCGGTTTTTACCCGATCAACAATTCGCTCGATTTTTTCCAGAGTTGTGCCGCTCAAATATTCCTCTCCGCATTGTGAACACTTTTCACAAGGCACATTTTTAATAATAATATAGCAATTTTCATAATCAGTCATATACGTAGTGGTAGCATTTTCGATTGTGCCCTTACAATAAAAGCAGGCCATATTACTTCTCCTTCCTTCGGCAACGGGGGCTTTTACTTTATTGACTTTTCAGTGATATTTGCTATAATATACTTAACAAGACAGCCGACGAGTAGGCGCGAGCTACCCGCTCCGGCAAACAGTAGTTTTAAAGTAAAACCGCCTGTCCGGCCAAGAACAAGGCGGCTTTACTTATTTTTGGTGCAGATTCAGAATTGCAACGATTAAAAGACCAACGGTCAGTATAACCATGAACTCTTCATATGTACTCATAAGCATCATCCTTTCCGAAGTCTCGGAGCGGATAAGCACGCCTTGTCGGCTGCCTTATTAAATATATTGAGTTATTTGTCCCCGTTGCAGGGGGCGTGAATTAAACACTGACGGCATGAAGCTCATAAACCCCTTCATAGGTTTCCAATTTCAACAGGTCATTCTGGACAGATTGCACTGGGTAAATTTCTCCGGTATCCAGGTTAATATTGTTATCTTCTACCCAATAAGTCCCGTTGGTTGAATTAGAGCTACCATCATAGTAGGTAGAGCAGTAGAATTCTCCGTTATCAAGAAATTGGAATTCGATATATCCGCCACTGATCCAATCACCTTCCCACATGCCGATAATGAGGTTTTGTTTGTGCGGGGTAATGCTTGCGGTCGTGTGTTGCTCCTTTGTGGAAGAGACAGTTTTAGCCCTTTCTTTTGTTTCCGCTTTGTTCTGCGTTGTAGATTTTCCCACATTATCCATATATTCAATCTCATCATCTTGATTATAAAAGATGGTGTCGCCATCTACCTGAAGAATAAATACCTGTGTTCCATCTTTAGGGCACCGGATTAAAAATTCATGGTCGATGTCGGAACCCGTATCGAAAGTTGATTGAATATAGATAATTCCATCGACCTCCCATTCTTTGTAATCCATAATATGAATGTTCGCATCTGGATTATAAGTTTGTAGTGTTTGGATTGCTAGATCCATATATCCTTCCGTATCAGCAGTATTTTCCTGTGTAGTTTCATACTTCTCAGGATTTTTACTCATCTCATTAATCCCAACGACTACGCCAAAAATAAATAGTGCGATAATTATAAGCCCTATTATACATCCGATTCTAGGTTTCTTTTTAGAATGGGGTGTTTCAATTTTTTGATTATCAATGGTTATTGTGGTAGAATCAACAACTTCTTTCTCGTCTTTATTGGAAGTATCTTCGATTTTGCAGCCACATTCAGGACAAAATTTCATGCCTTCCACTTTTTCGCCACACTTGGGACAGAACTTCATAAAACTTTCCTCCTAGATAAAATATAATTATCCCAATCCCCCATTTTGTTCAATAAATCAATAGTTGAATTAATATTGCACATACTACTCTCATAGGAGGGTAGTATGGAAATATTGATTTACGATGCAAGGAAGTCAAAAGATATTTCCTTGCATGAATTGTCTAATCTGACCGGTATTGGGAGTAGTACACTAAACCGAATCGAAAATAAGATTACGTCACCAACTCTCGATCAGTTAGAATTAATTGCAATAGCGTTAAATACCAAAATTACCGCATTATTTCTGTCAAAGTACAAATGACCTATCTTTTATAGATTCAATTCCTTGTGCAAAAGGTGCATTTTTTATCCATTTGTACCGATATTGGGAAACCGTTCCTGGGTTTAACACAGACCCCATTTTTTGTGATACAATCCGATCAAAGATACAGCAAAAACAAAATATCAGTATTGTCAAACGCGAACATATGTTCTATAATGTTCTTAGTTATCTTCGGCGGACATCCTTTGGGGAGGTGCTACATCATGGACTACAAGAAAGCTATTATCGACTTACTAAACAAAGCAACAGATGAAGATGTTTTAGAACTCATCTATAGATTCTGTCGCAAGCTGATAGGCTAGGGGAATCAGTTACCCCTGGTCTTTTTTGTTAGCTAAATCAACTGCAATTTTTTCGAGCACCTTCCATTCGTCCTCTGATAGCTTAGCAAGAGATTCTATTAATCTAGTTTTAAAAGAGTCATCTTCCTTTATCAAATCTCCTGCAAAGTCTGTTATGGTTTGGTTTCTGTTTAACTTTCGAAAAGGCTCCCCTTCGCCTGTTCTTAACCATTCTTCATTTACATTAAACTCTCTGCATATAGAAAGAATCATTTGCTCTGTTAAGTTCCTGTTATTGTTTTCAATGTTTGATATTGCAGTTTTTCCAACACCTAACGATTTTCCAAACTTTTCAAGCGTCATATTTAACTGCTTTCTTATCTCTTTAACGCGTTCTCCTTGCGTCATTGCTCTCACCTCTTTCTGAACAAATAATAACATTAAACGAATCATAAGTCAATAAAAAAGTCCACATAGAAAACATATTCTTCTTGACTTTGTCCTCTTAGTGAACTATAATGTTCATAAAGATAACAAAGACGGGAGGTGAGTACATGAGTGACAAAGAAAAAGAAATTATCGAAACGATGGCCGAAGCGCTTCCGAAGATGAGCGAAAGAGATAAAGGGTACTTTCTTGGATATGCTGAGGCGATGGCAAATCACAAAGATTGTGGCGAGAGCAGTGAACATGATAACTTAGGCAAACAGTCAGAACCCAATAAAGCGGGATAGGAAGATGGGATAGTAGTACTGGAAAGGAGGTGAAAGAGGATGTGGATTTCAAAATCGGAATGGTATGCACTTCTTGAAGCTCTTGCCAATGCAGAAACTGTGCTGGGTGCATTTTCCAGAATGGTAAAAAATAAAAAGCTGACTGTTATGAAGTACGACTGCGCATATGGGGAACCTCTGAGAGTGGAAGTCCTTTTATCTTTATCCGCCCACGAGTGGTCTCAAATTGAAAACTCAAAAGAGTGGGGGAAGATAGTGAAAACTTATCTGGAAGGGGAACACCAAGCCAAATAGACTTTGCGCTTAAAGACGGTATATCGAATGGAATTTCATCTGTTTCCGTTTTCCCGTTTGGATGGGGAAGCGGCAAGGGATCTTTAGAAGCAGTCATTTTGAGAGGATTCCCGCCTTCATAGATAGCGATGCTTGTGATTGAGAGTGGAAGCGTAGATTGGTTCCGCAATATGCACTTAAGAAAAAAACCGTTGTCAGTATTTTCGATTTTACAGATATAGATTTTCAAATGTTTCCTTTGGCGAATATAGGTATAGATTGCGCCAAGTGCTCCGATAAGAGCTGTAAGGAAGGTGATATTTTCTTTTGTTAGTACATCAAAAATAGCTGGCATAGGTGAAGTCCTTTCAAATTCATTTTATGAAATCATAGCACAGAATTAAGAAAAAAGGAATGAAAAGTGCTGGAGCAGGAGGGAAATAAAGTGATGACAGTATTAGTAATTCATAGAACCATTTCAATACTGATCCTAATAGTAGGATTTGCATATAGTGCATATAAGGTCTGGGGAAAACACATCTGTGACATCTATGACGTGCTAAGCCTTGGATTCATGTGGTTTTCAATAACCAATATGACGATTTATGCGGTAGCGTTATGAAAGGAGTTAACACAATGGCACATGAATGGGAATTGGAAGTAGTAAAAGATTGGACAACGAATCAAATTAAAAATCGGATCTGGGCAGCTGTAAGCTGCGGTCAGCCGATACCCGGATGCGTTTCAGTAGAAGCGTTGAGGGCGGAGCTGATTAACAGAGGCGAGGAGCCAGTTGGATATCACAATACATAGGCGAGGAGGTGAATCACATGTTACTGAAGAAAGTTTTATCTATCGACCGACAAACCGGAGAGCTTCTGGCAGAGAGATACACAGGAGAAGCAGATATGTCAGAGGAACGATTCTGGAAGCCGTTCGTTGAACTATATAAAGAGGATATGGAGAAGCTTGCAGAACGAATCGCGAAAGGAGGTACGCAATGAGGCGGTTATTACCTGAACTTATTTTATCCCTGCTCTTCGGCATCCTGGTCCTGGCCGCGGCACATTACCAGCGCGGGTACTGGGCGGTTGGTGCGGAGGTGGTGCTGCCGATCGCACTACTCATCATATTGCTAAGAACAGAAATAGAAATTTAGGGGAGGGAGTAAACATGGAACAAATTTATCAGAAGAAAGAGGCCTTTGTTAAACGGGTAAAGCTGGCGTTAATCGCAGATGAAAGGAGTAATATAGCAGACATTACGTATCAGAGAAACGAACAGGGTTTGGAAATCATAATGGTTTTGTTTAAACTGGGAGGATTTCGCAGAATTAACGTAACCGGAAACAGCAACGGTGCGAACTTCATGGAAATTGGAAGAGCGGTTTATGAAGGAGGTGCGAGAGGTGAAATTTACAGGTAATCCGCTACAGTGTCCGCGCTGTGGAAACACGGAAATCGAGCCAGATCATCATTACTGTACGATCTGCGGATTGCGGATAAAAGAAAATGCTCCCACAGGTGCGGCAACACCAATACGGGGAGCACGAGAAACTTATCACTTACAGAATAAACCAAAGAAGACGGTTTGTCAAATGGAGAAGAAAAATGAGCAAAACGAAAATTGAAGGCGATTATCGTCAATTTATGGATAAAACATATATCGGTGAGTGGGACTTGCCGGAAAGCGAGGATTTGACGGTGGAAATTGACCACGCAGAAGTGAACGAGGTCAAAAACGAACGAGGAACACAGGAGAAACTGTGTCTGCATCTCAGAGGAGGATACAAGCCTTTGATCCTGAATGCAACCAACGGAGCCAATGTATCCGAAGCTTTAGGGACAAAGGATGTGGCAAAATGGCAGGGCAAAAAAATTATTTTGTACCGGGAAAAGGTATCTGCCTTTGGAAAAACAACGATGGCGGTCCGGGTAAGGACGTACGCGCCAAAAGAAGAGATTTTCTGTGAGGAATGCGGAGGGGGAATTCGGGCAGCGCACGGGAAAAGTCCGCGGCAGCTTGCTGCGTACACAAAAGAAAAATATGGGAAAGAACTTTGTGCAGCCTGCGCGACAAAGGCGGCGCAGAAAAAAGAAGAACAGGAGGCCA
>NZ_JACRYT010000035.1 GCF_014333425.1 Zhenpiania hominis
CATCGATATCAGAAATCCCTCCGGAATATGCTTTCTCCAATATTTTGTTGATGAGTTTTTTTGCGATTTGTTGTATAATTGTTTCCATAAGAGACCAGTTCCTTTCGTGAGTTTTTGTGATGAAAACTATTTTATCATTTTGGAACTGTCTCTTTTTAGTTCTCTCTCAAAAATTCCACAATTATTTTACACTATCGAAATATAACTTCAAGGGTACTATCAAAAATGCAGGAAAAACCCTTTATACGAATTATAAATTCAAAGGGAAAACCAACTATACCTTTGTCGTTAAAAATACTGGAAATTCAATCTTAACCGTAAAGGCAAAAAGGAAAGCCCATACTTATTCCACAGAAACGATCAAGGCCGGAAAAACCAGAACCGTAAATTTTTCTAATATAAAGGCGGCTACGGAATTTTACCTTGCTTTTGATGGGAGCTCGTTTTCTGGATATATCAAATAAAAAGTGTGTAGTGTTTAATATATCAAAACAGGAGAATAGTAATGCAAGAGAAAAAAGAAACAATTAAAGGATTATTCCAAATATCTCTCATATTAACTTTTTGGACAATTATACCTTGTAACAATACTCAAATCGTTACATTGTTAGACAGGTTATCTCCAAAAGCAATGAACTCAGGAGTCTGGGCTGATGGATCTTTAATATATCTTCTCTGTTTTTTATTTACAATTTTAACATTTTTCTTGATATATGGCCGCAGAAAAAGACTCTTTATTGAAAAGACTATCTCTCGCAAAGATTTGAAGACTACAGGTATAGTCATAGCAATATACATATCTTTAATTTCAATATTATTAATACCTAGTGGTTATAATTTTGAAATTAGATATTTATTTTCTGTAAAAGGAGAAAGAATATGCCAGATATTTTAATGATATTTTTTATTTTACTTACACTTTCTTGTGTATGTTCACTTTTTTTAATATTATTTTTTGTATGGAAAATATATAAAAAATACAAATAGAACATATAAAAGGGAAATAGTGGGAACTATAAAATAAGTTTGCTCACGGTAGCATCATCTGGAAACAGCATGATAACTGCTTCCTTTTGGATTTCATGAAGAATACTCTATTAATCGAAAAAATAAAGTGTGTAAATTGTTCGGATCAAGTAGCTGAAAACAACCATTTTCGGCTACTTGATATTTTAAATCCACCACTTATAAACCGTAGGTTTACTCAAACCAGTTTCTCTGATACAGTCTGCTTTCTTTCCGTTCGGGTGAAATCTCCGCCATTCCCGGACAGTCTGCTCCTGGGTCGGTCTGCCCTCTGGAGCTTTCATGGGTAAATCTATAGCTTTCATATCTTCTTTTCTTCTCCTAGCTAAATATAAATGCTGTTTTTGTTTTAACCCATTTCGCTTATTCTTTTCTATAGAAATCCCCGAAAGCCTTGATATATCATCGATTGGAAATGTCGCAAATTGCACATCATAACATTCGAGAGCGCTGTTTACATCGTCTACTGTAAACGGCTGATCAGGCTTCCTGCTATTCAGTTCGGATACAAGTTCATACGCCTGTTTTTTCACTTCCTCATATGGAATCCCACACTTCACCGCATAGATAACCAGCATCATGATACACCAATATCGATGCCCATACGTAGCTCCATCAACGGGATGCAACATTTTTCGAATCCACCAGTCATATAAATCCCGTTTACATTTCCAGTGCCCTTTTTCATGCTCTCCGTTTACAATCACCTTCTCATACCACTGCGGAAACTTCTTCTTTGCTTCTTCCAGAGTATATTGGCTCTCTATCCACAGTTCTTCTTTGTTAAATTCCATCTGCGCCATAGAAAAAAGTTCTTCAAGCTTATAACATTCGTCCCGCAGACACCATACGGTCATATTCTCTTTTGTACCAGCAATCATAAAAGACTGATCATAAGACTGATACTGTACTTTCTCGTTATTACTCGTATACTGGTTCCATAGCCACTTGGTCATTCCATATTTCAAACTTTTAAGCTGTACTTTTATTTTCGGATAAAGACGTACCGGCTCATCAAAAATGTAATACAAATGGACCCCTCTTCCGCTGCGTGAAACAACAAGGAAATTCGGTGTAGGATAAACACGATGCTCGTCCTGACAACCATATAAAAAGCGATTCAACGTAACGTCGTCAACGTCATCAATATCAAAAATAAGACCAAAACACCGATCCGCATGTTCCTTGTCCTTCTTTCGTCCATAATAACTCACAGCATTCAATAAATTACTAGGTTCTTTTCTTGCTTCCCGAAGCTGTTCCAGAAACGTGTCTTCCAGCAGGATATACCGTTTCATTTTTCCCTTGTAATTTTCTCTATCGTTAATATAAACAATAGGGTTCCCCTTAAAATCCTCACTTCCCTCTGCACGATATTCTCCCTGTCTTTGAATATAATGCGCACCTATATGAAAAAGCCTAGTATATAACTCATCTGGCGTGCTCTTTCTTGCACCGTATTTTACTAAAATATTTAGAAGCATAATCTAGTTTCCTCTCCCTATACTACGGGACGTATTATTATCAATAGGTTATTTTACCTTTTTACCCCCAAATTATAACAGACTTTTTCTTGCCTGTCTATTTCCCTCTCCCTACAAAAGGGGGCTTATATTATCAATACAGTTTTTTTACCTTTTTTGATGATTATAAACCTGCCCTATCTGGCGGCCAAATTTCCCTGCCGCTGACACTTTTTCTATATACTGGTTCTCTGTTTTCCCCTCTGAAGGCTTAAATTTTCGATTTCAGCGTTTTTTCCGATTCCACCGTCATATTTCTACCACACCCAAGTTTTTCTTTGCTAAAAACGGCATTTTACGCTTTCCATGGTTGTCACTTTGTCATCACCTGCTTTATTCCATATGATTATATTCACTGGCTCACCTCCCTCCTGCTGGAAAGAGTCGCAGTATGCCTATTATATCACCTCAAATAAATTCGTTTCAATCTAAGATCAGCGGCTCCGACCACGGTCTTTTTTTGTATGGAGCCTCTCTGACGGGTTCCTTTCCTTTTCTTTTCTGATGTCATGAAAAGCTGGAGAATACTTTCCCGTCTCTGGAGCTTTCTTAGCAGAAATCTTCGCTTCGAGTTCCTTCCATTCATCGTTCCGATCCAATTCAAAAAAGTACTGTTGCTCTAAGCTTTCACGCTTCTTCCGGAGATACTCCAGTTCAAGGTTCAGCATGGGAATAGTTTCCTTCGCCTCATCATCGGCATCCGGATGCGCCTTTTGTACTTGCTCTTTTTCCGTTTCTTTTTCCAAGATCCGTTGTTCGCAGACCGTTAGTTTCTGATCCAGTTCCAGGAGCTGACGCTCCCCATATCCGAAATCATAGGGAATCGTTCCGATCTGTTCCATCGCTTGCTGGCTGCTCCGGAACAACGTACGAATCGCCTGATTGATGGTTCGAATTTCCTGATTCATCGTTCGTATTTTCCTATTTTGTTCGCACCGTTCGGAAGGCGTTCCCTGCTGTTCCATGCTTCTTGCTGCCGCCCCTTCATGGATCATTGGAATCTGTTCTTTCCCCTGCCGCTCATAGCTTCTGTGATCGATGGACAAAGGGATCACTTTGCCGGCTAGATAGCGATTACAGGTTTTTGCCCAGTTCTTTCTCCAGATTTCCGCCATATCCGGATGGCTCCATCCTGTTCTCTCCGCGATGGTTCGTTTCCATAACTTTCTCCCTCTGGCGCCGATCTTCTGTTCTCCCGTTTGTGGATCAAGAACCGGGATTCGTTCTCCGTTCCAGTCCAACTCATAGACTTTTTTCTCCTTAGCTCCCCACTCCCCATTTTCTTTGAATGGACGGGTTGTCAGCATAATATGCGCATGAGGATTTCCATCTCCCTTGTCATGCAACGACCAGTCCGCACACATACCAACCGAAACAAAATTCCCCTTCACATAACTCTGCACCGCTTCAATCTGTTCCATCCTGGACAACTCCCTGGGAAGTGCAACTTCGATTTCTCTGGCCAGCTGCGCATTGCGGTTGGTTTCAATTTTTTGTACGGCGTTCCATAATATTTCCCGGTTCTTATACTCCTTCGGAGCAAAACTCGGCAGGAGGACTTCGGAATAAACAATTCCCTGTTTCCGGGTGTAATCGTGAACGATTCCTGTTTCCTGATCCAACATTTTTTCACCTGCGCGATAGGAAGAAGATGCAACTGAAGATTGTCCTTTGGATCGTCCAATAATCTTAATCGAGCAATGAAAAATTGCCATAACGTAAATCCTCCTTTTTTGAAATATGGTTTCTCACGCGCGCAACGGACATACGTAGTGTGTCCGTAAGTGCGCCCTTACGGGTTTCTCCATTATATCATGCTAACTTTTCTTGATCAATCTTTCGTGATATAATAAAACAAAATAACCGGGAATGGAGAATCATACATGGCAAAATCATACGAGGAAAAAATTCAAAATATTGATGAAAAAATGGCGCAGCTAAAGCAACAGAAAAAGGCACTTATCGCAAAAGAAAAAGAGAAAGAACGAAAAGCAAGAACACGCCGATTAATCCAAAAGGGCGCCCTGGTTGAAAAATATCTCCCAGGCCTGGAAGAAGATCGCCTGGCTCATGCGCTGGAACTGACAAGGCTCTTTCTTCTAGCAGAACGAAAAGAAGGAACCGAACTGACTGCAGAGAATCTGAGTTATTTAGCAGCTATGCTTCATGCGAATATCCCTGCTTCAGGAGAATAGTCCAGGAGCAAAAAAATGGCTTTAGAGGCATGCAAACCCTTGAAACAGAGTTTTCCCTGCACGGATAAAAAAATTGATTGGAAAGGATACATAAAATTCCTTGACCATAATAAGAGAATCGCATACAATTAAAGTACATATAACCGTACATATATACGTACTTAAAAAAGAGGGGGGAGATACACATGATTGCAACAAAACCGCTTGATCTGAGAAGTAATTTAAAGAAATATATGGACGTTGCTTTTAAAGGCGAGCCGGTCGTAATTGCACGACCAAAAAACGAAAACGTGGTTATGGTATCGGAAAAAGATTACAACGAGCTGACAAAGGCTAAACAGAACGCCGAGTATCTGAAGCGCATAGACCGCAGCCGTGAACAGTGGAAAGAAAGCCAGACGATATCTTTTTCGATGGAGGAACTGCAGACCATGGAATCAGACGATTGGAAACCTACGCAGAAGGTTAGAGATTTTATGGAGCACATGAAGCATGAATGATTTTACTTTCACAGCGCAGGGTTTTTCTGACTATCTGTACTGGCAAAAACAGGATAAAAAAACGCTGAAAAAGATAAATGCTCTGCTGGCCGATATACAGAGAAACGGAGCCATGCAGGGCATCGGAAAGCCGGAGCCATTGAAATACCGGTCTGGTTATAGCCGCCGAATCGATGACAAGAACCGGCTTGTATATGATATTGACGAGTTGCAGAATATCGTCATATTAAGTTGTAAAGATCACTATGATGAAAGATAAAGCCTTCTGCCAAAAGAGCGAACCCGGTTCGCTCTTTTTTATCAGCAGCATCCAATTCTATGAAGCTTTCAAATTATTTCTTTCTGTCCGGATCAACCAGCTCCACTTCTTTCAGTGCTTCTCGAATCAGGATTGTCAAAAATTCGTTCCGGGATAGCTCCGTCTGGCTTACCAGTTCATTAATCTGTTCACTTAACTGTAACGGGATTCTTAGTGAAAACGAAGTATATCCGTCCTCCCCTTTTTGTTTTTTTATCTGTATTTTTCCCATATTCTGCTCGTTCTCCTTTTTTCTTGTCATTTACATTTTAGTGTTTCTTTTTATTTTTAAATATGTTAATATTTTAGTTGATATTTATGTTTACATTTTAGTTTTAAGGAGGTCTGCACAATGGAAACAATTCTGCAGCAACTTTTTGATGGCAAGATTAATCCTTCCGAACAATACCGCCCGGAATTACAACAGTATAAAGATCTGGTGCGCAAGCAAAACGAAGAGTATCAACAATTTTCAGAACAACTCAATAAACTCGATCCTCACCTGGAAAAGCAGTTTCAGGCGATACTGGATCGACAACTGGAAGAAATTCCTTTGGAAATGGCCCAACTGTTTATTAATGGATTCAAACTTGGGGCACGTATTACGGCAGAATCTCTGGTTATAGACAACAATTTTGATTAAAGGATTGGAGAAATCTCATGAATATGAAAAAAGATAAAGTCCTGATGCTAAATTATCTGGATATTTTTATTTTAAAATCAGCCTTAGAAGCGTGGGAAATAACGGATCAAGAAACAGAAAGTCGCTTAAAGGATGAAACAAATACCCTGCTATCCACTTTATCTTCCCTGGAACATATAAAGGATTAAGATATTTTTTCAGACTTATGGGTCATTTTTGAAGATAACAGCTCTTGGAGATTTCCCTCCCTATTCTTGCATAATCTTTCATTCGTTAAGCGTTCCATTCGAAAATGAAGAAGAGCATAAGGGAAGCCTGACCCCAAATTCTTTGGGACGTTGGCAGTGCCAACGGGTTTCGGCGGGGTCAATTTTTTGAGATCTGGTGACAATCCGGTGTCATTTTACTTACATTTTTTAGAAATTAGTGACAATCCGGCGACGATATTTTTCTATTTTATGGAAATTAGTGACAATCTAGTGACAAAAGAGCTTCTAATTTTTGAGCAAACTTTATAAATATAAGAAATAATCTATAAAAAATATCCTGTTTTTCATAAACAAAGGCTGTATAATGTTCTTGTTACCGCCCCTATACTGGCAACAGAAAGGGGGTGCTTCTAGTGGAAATCTTCATATCTTTTATTGTCGCTGTTGCGGCTGGTGTAGCCTGCCACTACATCATCAAATGGTTAGATGGCGACAAATAATCGGTAACTAGCCTATGGGAATAAGCCACCATAAAAAACGGCATAGAAAACCCCGGAGACTGCCATCTCCGGGGTTTTTGTTTGCTCCTAGCGGAACTTCACATCTTTTTGCCTACTGGCATTATAAAGCATATCCAAGCTTTCTGTCAAATATACTCACGATCATTTTTTACTAACCGTATAGGTGATTCCCAGTGTTTCGTTAAATAGCTCTTTTTCCTCTCCTTCTACCTCTAAAAATTCCAATCTTCCGCCTGTCCATTGTTGCTCTATGTGAGCATCTTCGTATGATTCAAAATGCCTTTTGATTTCTTCATCGTTATCCAAAAAATTTGTCAGTGTCCATTTTTTCACTTTATTTTCCTCCTCATCTCCCTCGTAATTTATCCCACCAGCTTTTCTTTTTTTCTTCTTCAAGAGCCTTTTTCATAGAGGTATAATCACGTTTCCATTCTGTCGCTTCTTGTTCCAGCTTTTCAATCTGTTCCAGATTTCGAGTATTTTTATCTGACAATACCTCAAACAGTTCCTCAAGAGCCATTCCCTCATATTTTTCAATTAAGGGCCGATACTTAACGCCTTTTCGTAACTCACTTAGTAACAACTGTTTTACGGCTTCCTCTGAATGTGTATAACTCTCGTTCAACTGTTCATTCAAACGTTGAATTTCCGCAGCCTGTTCCAGATTTTCCTCTTCCAGAAAACGTTGCTTTGACTGGACTACAAGGAGTTGTGCGTTTTGTTCAGTTAAGGCGGTTATCTTTTCCATTGCAGCCGTGTATTTTTTATGCAGTTCCAGTAGCTCATCACGAGCGGAATTGTCCTGAATGATCTGTACCGGCTCTGGGAAAGGATATTTTTCCTCAAGGAGCTGTACTGCAGTTTCATCCAACTCAATCTTATTTGTTTTTCCGATATGTCCAGAAAACAGAGTTGGGTTTCGTTTTATATATTGGAAAACCGCAGCGTATGTAACATTTCGCCCCTTGATAAAATCTTGTATTTTCAACGTTTCTACCTCTAAATTAAACAAAGTTATTAACATAATAATTAACATGTTAAATTATACGTCACAACAGTTGAAAATTCAACATTTTATATTATTTCCTCCCGCGCTAACGCTTGGGGCTACCGCCCTCCGCTCCGCTGCGGTTGGTCTGATTGAACTTATATGTTCACAAATACGTTCAATTATTATTTTGACTGTGATAAAATACGATGCACCGTTCCAAGACTACATTCCATCTGCTCCGCAATCGCCCGCATCGGCAGCCCTGCTTTCCGCAAAGACCATATTTTTTCCTTCTGTTCTGCAGAGAATACCGGTTTCCGGCCGGCGTGTTTTCGATTTTGTTCCGTAATTTGTTCATTAATCATTGATAACGGCACCGGTTCCATGCTGGAATCGGTAGTCGTATAAGCCTTTAAACGCCCGATTTCCGCTGTTTTTTCTTCCAGCTTATCTTTCAGTCTCTGATTCTCATTTTCAAGCGTCTTGCTGTAATTTTGGAGGAACTGCACCTTCTCAGACAGTTCCCGGTACACATACGAGTTTAAAAATTCCTGATCCGTCTGTTTGATTAACCGGCTGTTCTGCTCCGACAGGGTATTCATCTGCAGTTTCAGCTTTTCGATTTCCTCTTTTAAAGACTTTATGGTTTCTCTTGCCACAAACAAACAACTCCTTTTAATTATTGAACTAATTTTTGAACAAATTATACATCAAATAAAAGGAATCGTCAATCTATTTTTGAACAAATTATTGAACATTATCTGCTAAGAAAAGCCCCCGTTTCCGATTATAACCACAGGAGCTTTTCTTAGCGCTAAATTAAATATCAAAGGTCTTGATGATTCCGTTTCGATCCACAATATCCACCGTTTTCAGGTTTCGGATTCCCATATCCTCTTCCAGGCTGTCAGTCTCTACAACAATTTTCTGCTGATGATCCAAAGATAAATCAATCTGACTGGACAACGAAAGCTCGATCGTATCGTTCCCATCCGGACTGTTTCCAATCGTATAACCCACTACACTCCGATAGAATGGTAAATCTGTGGTAATTTCCAAGCGATCTTCATAGGCCTGAAGCGAAACGATCTGCTCCGGTGAAGAAATATCCTGGTACTCCAATACTTTATAAATTCCAAACAGACCGGCCAGAATCACCAGAATGAGCAACGCACTCAGAATCTTAATTTTCCGGCTCTGAGACTTTCGAATATTGGTGTCTCTCGTAATCTCTTTCACAATTTCGCTTTCCTTTCCTAATAACGTATCCAATGAAATATTCAATACGTTGGAAATGGACACAATTAACTGCAGGTCCGGATAGTTTCTTCCAATTTCCCAGTTTGATACCGTCGTTCTTCCAACATGCAACTCCTTTGCCAACATCTCTTGGGTCATATTCAGATCCTGACGGCGAGTTTTAATTTGCGCACCAATTTCCATAAACCTTCCTCCTTTTTATTGAATCATAAAAATTTCATCCGTTCCAGTCAGCATCTCGCACATATTGAAAAATCAACAACGCCACAAACGCTGACCCTTCAATTTCATGGAAAACGATTGCGTTTTTCCACACATCATGGTAACCATAGGATATCCGATTATAACCGAAAAGAAAAGGAGGAAACAACATGTTAATCAAACAGAAAACAATTCAGATACTTCTTGTATTGCTCCTAATAATCCTGTGCGCATTCGCGACATCACCATTATCTGCACATGCCCAGGAAGCAACTACGGAGCCGGAAAATATAGGGGTATCTGCTATCTGTCCGGACGAAGCAGATGAATCGGAAGAACCACAAATCCAACCGAATAGTGCCAGCAGACCGACAAAAGTCTGGAACCTTGCAACAAGGGGGAAATATAACGGCGGTGTCAAGTTGTTGTGGAGTTTTTGGTTGACAGATCCAAAATGATTATCATCTAGCTTAGCGGTATGCCTCTGTTCATGCTAAGGCTTCTGATCAGTGTCTGGGTTCCGCTGCTTCCATCGAAAACAGGCTCTCTCCTCTCAAATATGCTGAAATCAATCGCTCCCTCGCAGGCCTCCTCTATGATCCGTTCTGCATATTCACCATAGCTGCCTTTTCCTCTGTCTTTGTCCTTGAAATCCCTCGCTTCTATCTTTCCTCGGTTCTTTATGTATATCCTCTGCTTCGTCAGTTT
>NZ_JACRYT010000036.1 GCF_014333425.1 Zhenpiania hominis
GCAGACCACGGTTATCCAGCATCCGGTAATGCTGGTTCTGAAATCGGATGCAGTGTCCACAGTCTACCGTGCGTTCGTTTAATACCGCAAGAATCAGATTGATGGTTTCATCTGAGGGTGTCAATAACTTTTGAAAATGTCACTTTTTAATCCTAAGTTTCACTCGAGAAAATGTCACTTTCATAAAAGGGCTTTTGCCCTTTTATGAAGCTGATTGCTGCTTCTCAAAAAACAGTTCATACAAAAATTTAAGTGAAAGATTATAATCCTCCATCCACCAGATGGCTTTCCATTCATCACTGCTATGGCGCAGCTGCAAATGCGGTTCTACGGCTGTCCGTACTTTTTTGGGAACCTTTTTACTGGCGTTTTTATTTTGGGGTTTCAGGTAACGGATTGTGTCGTAAATCTTACCATTGTACGCCACCCGGATACCAAAACGCGGGTTTATCAACACAGTGATTTCGCGGCGGGCATTGATGATCGGGAATCCCCGGTCTAAAATCCGGAAACAGCGGTTCTTGAAAGAAAAGGTTCCGGCAGCATCTGTCTTCCGAGTATGCTTCACGCAAAGAATGGAATCCAGGTCAATCCCTTTTGATAAAGGAACAAAAATGGATTCTGCTTCCGGAGTGACAGAGAACTTCTGATTGAAGAGTTTCCGGTATTCGGTTTCCAGAAAACGGTTTGCTTCTGACAGAGTTTTGATGCCCCGCTTTGCGAACTCAACAGGAAGCCTGCTCTGCAGAGTCGCCCATAAGCGTTCGATGCGTCCTTTTGCCTGAGGCGTTTTTGCAAAGATGAGGTCAATCCCCAGTTCATGCATGGAACGGCCAAACTGGGTCAGATGGACGGTTTTGCCGGCGATCAGTTCATCTACCGTAAGCTTTCCCGTCTTAGGAGAACGGAAGATGGTATGATTGTCCGAATAAACGGTCTGGGGAATACCGAAGTCCATGCAGCATTGGTGCATGGTTTCCAGATAACCATAGAGGCATTCATTCTGCGTAAGGAAAAGGCCGACGACCTGCCCGGTAGCATCATCGATGGCGCCGTGGAGGGCGTATTTAACACTGCCGCCGAACCATTCATAAGGAGTGGCATCGATCTGGATGAGCTGTCCGGGATGAGGTTTGCGTTTCCGGCGGTGGGTACGGTGACGAATTTTTTTCTTTTTAGGGCTTTCAAAACCTGCATTTTTTAGTATACTGGAAAGAGCAGAGTAGGAAAGAGAGATTCCAAAGTCTGCTAAGAGAATATCTTTGAAATGGAGGAAGTTGACCCCAGAGAATTCCGGGCGGGAAAAAATCTTAAGGACAGCTTCCTTCGTTTCATCTGAAACAGCGTGAGCAGGTTTTCTACCGGTATTTTTATGGATGAGGGATTCAGCGCCAGAGGTAAGGACTCCTTTCTTTAAACGTGTAATCTGGCGGGTAGAAAGACCTAAGAGTTCAGCGGCCTGTTGTCTGGAAATAGACTTGTCGATGAAACGGTTGATGACAGTAAGAGTTTTCAGTTGTTCCTGTGACAATGTAATTTTACCTTCTTTCATAGCTTTTATAGAATATCAAAAAGAGACAGAATCTCAAGTGAATCCTAAGGAGACATTATCACAAGTTAATAACATAATCTTCTTTGTGAAATTTGACACGGTTTCTTAAATAATGTAAAATTTAATACCAACATTTTAAATTTGCGTTCATGTTGAAAAAATTTGTATTGCAGACTTTGATATGTATGAACGTAGCCTTCCGTCAAGTCTGCTAAAAAGCACTTGCAAAGAAACGTAATGATCTATGATTTAATAATATTGGGAGGTATGAGTTGACTATTGAACTTTTGAACAAGGAATGGGACTTTATAAACCAGATTTCTCTGAAGATCCATGCCAGTGAAGACCGGGAGGAAATGGTAAACAATGTTTTTTCTTTTCTTCAAAATTTGATCAGTTTTGATTATGCGTCCTTTTACTTGTATAATAACGGAAATGCCGTATGTCCGGTAGGCTATAATTTCAGCCAAGAAGAACTGCTTTCTTATATTAACGGGTGGGAAGCTTATGATCCTTTTAAACCTTTGAGGACATTGCTCTGCGATTACAGCCACCCGGCAATTCGGGCGAATGAATATGTGTTCAAAAAAGCGGCCGATGAAGAAGAATACTATAAACTCTGGCAAATAAAAGACATAAAATATTCAATTTTTGCCGGGTTGGGGTATAATTCCACGATATTGGGTTCAATCAGCCTTTATCGCAAAGAAAGTAGCGATAAAGATTTCTCTGACAGAGATTTGAAAATCATGAATCTACTGAAATCTCACATTAATATTTGGCTGTGGAGAGATCAGAAACATAGCGAGCTAGAAACCGTATTACCCGGTACGTTATATGAAATGAAGAAACAGTACCATCTTACAGACAGAGAGTTGGAAGTAATCGGGTTATGGCGCGAGGGATTCACAGATAAAGAGATATGCGAACGTATTTCCATTTCTCTAAATACCTTGAAAAAACATATCAGTAATGTATTTGGAAAGTTAAATATTAATAGTCGTGTGGAACTATTAAAAAAATTCCCAAAAGATTAAATTAATACGTACAGAAAAAAGGCAGTCATGCGAGTGTGGCAACATACTCAGGTGGCTGCCTTTTTTGTTTGAAAGAACGAAGGGATACTTTATTAGAAGTATGTATTGTTATACAAAAGAAGTAGAATAGCAAAAATAAATGATTGAATTATCAGAAAAATACAACTAATCGGTGTTTTGGAAAAATATATTTGCTTTATAATTTTTGTTATAACAGGGAGTTAAAAATAAAAAAGGAGAAAACGATTGTGAAGGCAGATGTAATTTTAAAAAGCAGGGCGGTTTTTGACGCTGTACGACGAGAACCCTGTGAAGGGTTTGTCGCGGTGGCAGGAAATAAGATCGCCGCGGTAGGAAACGATCAGAATGTCATGAACCGGCTAACGGGTAGAAAAACAGAAATTATTGATTGTGGAAATCGGCTGATCATCCCCGGACTTATTGATGCGCACATGCATTTTTTTAATGGGATTTTTCAAAACAGTCCATATATGTGCAGAGAACTATTTGATTGTAAATCAGCAAAAGAATGCGTTCAGACCGTTGACAGATTTGCAAAACAGCATCCCGATTACAAACGGATTTCCGCAATCGGCTGGTATATTCCGGATTGGGAGGATAAAACATATCCCCACAAAAGGATGCTTGATGCAATCGAACCAGAGAGGCCCGTATATTTAATGTGCGCGGATGGGCATTCTTTCTGGCTCAACTCGAAAGCATTAGAAGAATGCGGTGTTGATCCTGATAAGCAACTTTTGTGCGGGACAATTGAAACTGATAGCGATGGAGAAGTTAATGGGTTGCTGCATGAAATGGATGCATGTTCCATATGCGCTGCAAAAGCCCAGGAACTCCCACAGCAGGAAGCCAGACAGATGATTTTGAATTTCGTTTGTGAACTTTCTAAAAAAGGGATCACGGCAGTTACTGATATGGCCATCCAACTGGAACCAACTCCGATTCCCGGGGAATTGATGACGCTATCAGAATTAGAAAATGAGGGAAGTCTTCATGTAAGATTAGCACTCTATCCAAGCCTTGGTATTACAGATGATTTTTCCATCGCCAGGGAATACAGAAACCGATTCTGCTCTGACAAACTTTATGTGGGAGGGCTGAAGTCTTTCGTTGATGGTGTACACGGAAATTATACGGCGTTATTGCTGGAACCTTACGCAGACGATCCCAATCGACAGGGAAAGTCTTGTTTTCCATATGAAATTTACGAAAAACAGGTTGCTGCCGCTAATAAAGAGGGATTCGGCGTTAAACTCCATTGTACGGGCGAAGGAGCGTCAGAACTTGCGCTTGATGCTTTTGAGATGTCCCGAAAAGCCAATGGAAATATAGATGTGAGAAATTCTATAGAACACGCGGAAACTCTCCGCTATCCGCAGTTTGAGAGATTCAGACGGTTGAATGTGACAGCGACTATGCAGCCGTCGCACCTTATGGCTGTTGGTAACGGATTGAAACGAAAAGTGGGGGAACAGCGCGCGCAATACGAATATGCTTTGAAAACAATGCTTTCCCATGATGTAAATGTGGCATTTAGTTCGGACTATCCGGTAGCGCCTTTTGATCCGCTGCTTTCGATCTACTTTGCGGTTACCCGATGCGATAAGCAGGGAAATCCGATAGATGAGATAAATCAAAATATTACTTTGGAACAAGCGCTGAAAGCGTACACTTATGGAAGTGCTTATTGCATTCACGCTGAGGATAAGCTTGGCACGTTGGAACCTGGGAAACTGGCAGATATAGTTGTATTTAATCAAAATCTTTTTGAGCTGGAGCCAAAAGAATGGCTGAATGCCAAAATTGATCTGACAATGATGGACGGAGAAATCGTATATAAAAGTGAGGAATTTTAGAAGGAAGGAGTTTATTATGAAATCGTTCTCGTTTAAAGATGAAAATGGAAAGTTTTACTATGGATGGTGGATCGTTTTAGCGGCATCAATTGTAACAGGTTTTGTATACAGCGGGATCGTCTCCGTAACCGGTGCCTTTATGCTGCCGGTTACACAGGATTTGGGGTTATCTGTGACAGCGTATTCCTTTTATCTAACTATTTCCAGTATAACAGGAATTGTTACACTGGCGCTCATATCAAAATATTTAAATGAAAGGCATATTAAAAAAATTATGATTATCGCGGGGCTGATCGGAGTAATTTCTTTCCTCGGGTTTGCTATGGCGCAAAACGTATGGATGTTCTATATTTTTTCGATACCTCAGGGATTTTGCTTTGCGGCTATGACGATGACGCCCTGTCAGCTTCTGGTCTCCAACTGGTTTGGAGAAAAGGCAAAAGGAAGAGCTATTGCCGCAATGCTTACGATTATGAATCTCATTTATATCGGGGAGCTTAATTTGCTGAATCTGATAATCGGCAATATGGGGTGGAGGGCCGGATATTTGACACTTGCGGCATGTGTGGCGTTTTCTGTTCTGGTAGCGGCAAAAATAATTGTTTGGAGTCCTGAAAAAAAAGGAATTTCAAGAGTTGGAGATGCGGATGAGGGTGAGCTTGCAAAGGCGCAATCACTGGTATCAAAAGGAATTGACTTTCGCGTTGCTATAAGAAAACCTATTACCTGGTTGGTTCTTCTATCGTGTACACTGGCAGTAATCGCCTCCAGTTCCATCCTGCAGCATGCGATTCCGACCATGGTGGTCAGCGGGTTTTCTCCGACTCAGGCAACGGGTATTATTTCCGCCTTATCTCTTGTTATGATCGTTACAGGACCGTTTATCGGATATATCTGTGATAAATTCCGTTTATCCATAGCGGCAGTAGGATCCGCTCTATGCTTTGCCGGATCGGCAGCAGGATTGTCACTGCTGAGCGTCTCAAAGAACGCGGTAGTAATCTATGCAGTTTTATATACCTTTGGCGTTGCGACGGTTAATATTATTTCCCCTCTTTTAATGAACTATATGTACGGAGAAAAAGATATGCCTCGCTTTATAGGCTATATTAATATTTTTATTGCTGTAGGGGGAGCCTTCGGAGCCGCTGGTCTTGCGGCCCTTTATGAATACTTTGGTTCCTATCAAATCCCTTGGATGATTATGGCGGGAGTTCTGGTTCTTGTTGCGGTTATCAGAGGAATCAGCACTTCTAAAAACAGGAAATATACACCGGATGAATCGTAAGGAGGTTTAAAGCAATGGTCAAGGCGGATTATCTGTTAAAAAGCAATGCTGTGTTTACAGGAAAAGAAGACAGGCCTTTTTCCGGAGCAGTTGCTGTTAAAGGAAATAAAATTATAAAAGTTATGAAAAAAGAAGATGCGGATCGATATGAGGCGGACAGTATTCTTGATTACGGCAATAAAATGATTATGCCGGGGTTTGTAGATGCGCATGTACATTATTTTATGGGGGCCATAGCGTACAGTGATCATATATGTACGAAAATTGCAAATTCTGTTTCTGAAGAACACTGCGTAACGATTATGAAAGAATATGCCTCCGAACATCCTGAGGAGGAGCGGCTTCTGGGCATTGGATGGTTTCCTTCAAACTGGGGAGATGCACCTCTGCCTTCAAAGAAATCACTGGATGAGGCTTTTCCCGATAAACCGGTGTATTTAATAGCGGCAGATGTTCATACTCTATGGATGAATACAAAAGCTTTGGAGGAGTCGGACATCAAAGTGGATATGAAGCCTAGAAGTGGGAGCGTCGGCATTGATGAAAAGGGAGAATTGAGCGGTCTGCTTTTTGAACCGGATGCCATGGCGCCCGCTATGTTAAAGGTACAGGAATTTAAGACAGCGGAAATGATCAAAATGAATGAGGCGTTCCTGAGCCATATCGCAAGATGCGGTGTAACGAGTATAAGCGAAATGTCCGCCGATCCATATAAAACAGAAGTCTTTGCCAAATACTGTTCTCTCAAGGAGATGGAAAAACAGGGAAGACTTACAGTCAGGATGCATATTTATACCGAATTGGCAGGGCATACGGATTTTACCGCGGCAAAAAAGTGGCAGGGGATTCTAAATAGTGAGAAGCTTCGGCTTAGCGGGGTAAAAGGATTTGTTGATGGAGTAACGTCGACCTTTACCGGGTTACTTCTTGAACCATATAGCGATAGAATGGACACAAGAGGTATTGATGTGCCTAATCTTTCCCGTGAAGAAATGGAGCCCTGCATTATTGCAGCGAATAAAGCGGGGCTTTCTGTAAGACTCCATGCGATTGCGGACGGATCAGTGCGTATGGCTCTCGATATGTATGAAGCTGCCATTCGGACAAATGGAAGCGAGGGGATCTATAACACAATTGAACACATTGAAAATATTCACCCACAGGATTTTCACAGATTTAAGGAACTTCAGGTAATCCCTTCCATGCAGCCTTATCATCTGACACTGGATGCTTTTGAAAAGGTCGGGCGGATCGGGGAAGAACGATGCAGATGGGAGTGGCCGCACAAGTCATTGCTAAAGGCGGGGGCCGTACTTGCATTTGGCACCGATTATCCGGTTGTGGACTTTAATCCATATCCGACAATTTACGCAGCCGTTACAAGACTGGATGATAATGGAGAGCCAACCAGCGCCAATCCTCAGGAATCTATATCGCTGGCGGAGGCTTTGCGGGCGTATACTGCGGGAGCGGCAAAAGCATATGGCAGGGAGGACATTGGAATGTTGGAAGAGGGAAAACTGGCAGATATTATTGTAGTAGATAAAAATCTATTCGAAATATCTAAGAGGGAAATTCTTGATTGTCAAACGGCCATGACTATGTTCGATGGGAAAATTATTTTTGAGAAATAGACGCCGGGAACTGGGACATTAAAATGTTCCGGTTCTTTTTAATGTAGGGTGTAAGAGCACACGAATGAGGGAAATGATCCGCAATTTCTAAAACAAGGAGAAGATCGTATAAATATTTCGGGCTCGCGAGGGAAAAGAATGGGCAAAACGGGAAATTTCGTGAAAAAGGATGTTTTTCGACTCTGCCAGTCCATAAGTTTTATACGATTTTTGTTAAATCAAAATCCTTTCGGATGGGGCTTCCCGTTTCGGCGGGAGCGCTTAAAATCAATGGAAAACAGAATTGAGAATTGTGTGATAATCTTCTCCGTGAAATGTCAATAACTTTTGAAAATGTCACTTTTTAATCCTAAGTTTCACTCGAGAAAATGTCACTTTCATAAAAGGGCTTTTGCCCTTTTATGAAGCTGATTGCTGCTTCTCAAAAAACAGTTCATACAAAAATTTAAGTGAAAGATTATAATCCTCCATCCACCAGATGGCTTTCCATTCATCACTGCTATGGCGCAGCTGCAAATGCGGTTCTACGGCTGTCCGTACTTTTTTGGGAACCTTTTTACTGGCGTTTTTATTTTGGGGTTTCAGGTAACGGATTGTGTCGTAAATCTTACCATTGTACGCCACCCGGATACCAAAACGCGGGTTTATCAACACAGTGATTTCGCGGCGGGCATTGATGATCGGGAATCCCCGGTCTAAAATCCGGAAACAGCGGTTCTTGAAAGAAAAGGTTCCGGCAGCATCTGTCTTCCGAGTATGCTTCACGCAAAGAATGGAATCCAGGTCAATCCCTTTTGATAAAGGAACAAAAATGGATTCTGCTTCCGGAGTGACAGAGAACTTCTGATTGAAGAGTTTCCGGTATTCGGTTTCCAGAAAACGGTTTGCTTCTGACAGAGTTTTGATGCCCCGCTTTGCGAACTCAACAGGAAGCCTGCTCTGCAGAGTCGCCCATAAGCGTTCGATGCGTCCTTTTGCCTGAGGCGTTTTTGCAAAGATGAGGTCAATCCCCAGTTCATGCATGGAACGGCCAAACTGGGTCAGATGGACGGTTTTGCCGGCGATCAGTTCATCTACCGTAAGCTTTCCCGTCTTAGGAGAACGGAAGATGGTATGATTGTCCGAATAAACGGTCTGGGGAATACCGAAGTCCATGCAGCATTGGTGCATGGTTTCCAGATAACCATAGAGGCATTCATTCTGCGTAAGGAAAAGGCCGACGACCTGCCCGGTAGCATCATCGATGGCGCCGTGGAGGGCGTATTTAACACTGCCGCCGAACCATTCATAAGGAGTGGCATCGATCTGGATGAGCTGTCCGGGATGAGGTTTGCGTTTCCGGCGGTGGGTACGGTGACGAATTTTTTTCTTTTTAGGGCTTTCAAAACCTGCATTTTTTAGTATACTGGAAAGAGCAGAGTAGGAAAGAGAGATTCCAAAGTCTGCTAAGAGAATATCTTTGAAATGGAGGAAGTTGACCCCAGAGAATTCCGGGCGGGAAAAAATCTTAAGGACAGCTTCCTTCGTTTCATCTGAAACAGCGTGAGCAGGTTTTCTACCGGTATTTTTATGGATGAGGGATTCAGCGCCAGAGGTAAGGACTCCTTTCTTTAAACGTGTAATCTGGCGGGTAGAAAGACCTAAGAGTTCAGCGGCCTGTTGTCTGGAAATAGACTTGTCGATGAAACGGTTGATGACAGTAAGAGTTTTCAGTTGTTCCTGTGACAATGTAATTTTACCTTCTTTCATAGCTTTTATAGAATATCAAAAAGAGACAGAATCTCAAGTGAATCCTAAGGAGACATTATCACAAGTTAATAACAATGGTTTCATCTGAGGGTTGTTCAACGAACACAGATTTGGTATGATGGATAGGAAGAGAGAACTTTGCATTGAATTTCTTTATGTAGGAGTGGAGAAATTCATTTGCGCCCTCTATCGT
>NZ_JACRYT010000037.1 GCF_014333425.1 Zhenpiania hominis
TCTTCTGAAATATTTACAACGGAATATTGCTCACCGCTTTCATCCACGATCTGCATCTTCCCCGCAAGCCCGTCAATTCTTTCCGGAAAGTTCATTGCAGGAATCTGTCCTTCGCTTCCCTCTTTTGCCCGCAGGGAATCTGCTATGTCGGTAAATAGCGTTGTTAATTGACTCATATTCTCACCTCCTTAATAGGACGCATTCAGCGCCGCTGTGATGTTGGTATTAATTGCGTCTGTGATTTTCTGATCGGTTTCAGTTTTTGTATAAACCTCTGTCTTTGTATACGTCTCCGTTTTTGTGTAAACATCAACTTTTTTTGGATAGGCTGCATCCGATTCCGTCTTCGTATAAACGTCAGCTTTTTTTGCATACGGTTCCAGCTGGGCCGATATATCAATGCTGTCAAATTCCTCCCGCAGATCTTCCAGATCGGTCTTTTTTGCATAACGCTGATCGGCCTGCTCCACCGTCAGCTTCCCCGCCTCATTTAGCACCACCTCAACATTATCCGCATTGGCTACGTTCACAGCAAGATTAAAGTCAATCGAAAAGCCCGGAGCATCCCCCTCAGATGGAACCGGCTCACCGGTGTCCCGTGTAAGCTGTGCGACCAGGTAGAGGATTTCCCCTACATCTGGGTCCTGCGCGTATACGCCCACTTGAAAGAGTTCATAGCCCGTTTCCAGTCCAGCATTGCTCAAGAACACCGGAATCGTTAGAGTGGTGTTTTCCGATCCGGAAACTGGATGAATCAAGTCTTTCAGTTCCAGCGTTTGCACTGGCTCGCTGACACTCGTTAAAGCTGCAAGCTGCGCCTGCTCCACTTTTCCCGCGCCGGACATGGCCTTTGTCAGCTTTAGCGTCAACTCGCTGTTTGGCAGCTTCTGATCTAGCGCAAGACCGGCTGTTGTTTTAATCATGTAAAAGTCCAAAGTTATCCCTCCTTAATCGGCTGTTTTATGCGGCTGCACAAAGAGCTGCCATGATAGGTTGTTTCTTGCATATCATAATCCTTTGAAATGACGGACATCGGTATCTGATAATTCCGTTTCATGCTGACGGCTCCGGCGGTGTAAAGTATATGATTCGATTCAAAATAATCGTATAGCGCAACACCTATTAGATAATCCAATGGGATCATTTCCTCAAACATATCTGTAATGCTTTTTTGCATGCGAATCCCATACGGAACCTGTCTCCAATGGATGCGGCAGGAGATCGTTTTTGCATCAAGGTCAATCGTCAGGATGTAATTTCCTTCTCCCAGAACAGTGTCCAGCTTTCGCCGGAGCGCACGCTCCGTATAAGGAGGAACGCTAAACCATTTCAACAGCACCTCTAGTCGCCGTTCTTCCAGTGTTGCTGTATCAAGCGGCTGAATTCCTAATATTTTTTCGCGCCGTGCGATACCGGATTCTTCTGACGTGCAAACGGCAATATTGTTGTCAACTTCATCCATCGCACGTTCAAAGGATTCACCTGCCTTGTCCCCTGCCTCAATGGAAAGTCGTACATCTTCGATATGCAGAACCGCATCCGGATACCGAATCTCTAAGAGCATGTCAATTCACCCCTTACCGGAACACTTCCGTCTGTTATCTGCAAGTTTGCCGCATTTCCGTTAATCGTAGTATCGTTTACATCCAAGATCCCTTCTACTTCCACAATCCTTGCTTCAATCTGTAAGATTCGGACAATCAACGCTTCACTTTCCTCCCATTCCTGACGTAGCTCCAGAAGATATTCATCGACTTTTGCATCAATGTAAGATTGCAAATCTTCATAAGAATATCCCTCATCGTATGTGATTGTTGTTGAGATATTGATCTCTATTTCTTCCACCGCAAAGACCTCCACCCTGTGACCGATTGGAGCAATTCCGTCACCCTCACCGGAGTTGACGATTGGATCAAGCGCTGTCTGTATGTTGTCTACAATGGACGGCTCTGGCGCACGAAAGTCCGCGCCTGCAATCACAACCTTTATCCGGTCTGACGGAGCTTTCACCCTGCTCAACTTACAAGCGTTTACTCCGCTGAGTTCCTTGATTTGCGTCATGTAATATTCACGATTTCCGGCGAATCCTTTATAATCAAAGGTGTTCAATAGTCTCGTTCGGTATTCCTCGATATCCTCTTCGTCCTCGCCTTCTTTGATACACTTCAGGAGCTTTCCCCATTCAAATTCCTCAATAAATTCAACGGGCTCTAAATCACCTAGCACAAGATTCGGTGCGGATCCGGCGGTGTCACATCCCACTTCATAAATATGCTCGATTTCATCTACGCATCGATAGACGGTGTAGTTATATTCATCCAGATTAAATTCGCTTCCGTCCGGTACCGCGCAGTTAAACTGCGCTTGAAATTCTGCATAGGTTGCTTCTTTTAATTCGCATCCGCGGTCATTTCCGGCACGAATCAAATGATCCATGTCTGCCGTATCAACAAAAAGATTTGCTTCAATTCCGGCCAAAACAAGATAGGCTTCTTCCAGTCTTGCTGCTTGTTTTGCGCAAGCATTATAAATCAAGCTTCCCTCTGCAGTAGAAACTCCTTCCGGCATTTCAGTCAGCATTTCATCTAAAATATTCTCAAAGGTCCGATCCTCAAACATCGACTTCCACCACCTCGCTTTCTCCGAAATCAGTTAACAGGCGAAAGGAAAGTATTACCTTTTCGCCCTTCATTTCACAAATAAAATTTTCAATTCCAGATATGAACGGATTTTCATAGAGACATTCTTCTGTCATTCGCTTCAGTTCAGTTGAAATATACGCCTGTGTATATCCTCTTCCAAGCATATCTTCATAATCCTGTCCATAGTCGAGAGAATAGACATAGTAGCGTTCTCTTGCAGTCTGTAGCGCAAGCCACGCCCAAACCACCACCGCATCCACGCCTTCCACAATCTTTCCTGTCAGCTTTCCAGTTTCAAAATCCACCCCGTATTCCCGGGGCATATATTCGGATTCGTCCTCTTCAAGCTCAATCCCTTCCTCTTCCAGTTCTTCTTCGACAAAAGGAAAAATCATACTTCCACCACCTTTGCTAGTACAACGAATTGTTCTGCATCGTCTCGTACCAGTTTAACTGCTACCACAAGATCCCCTTCTTCTAAAATGTTTGCCTTGTATGCTTTCAGGTTGCTAGTTTCCGATTTATCGGTGTGGTAGTATCTTTCGTCCTTGTCAAACGTCAAATTGCAGTCCATCAAGTAATCGTCAAAATCCAGCGTTATGTCTGCTAGTTTGATCTTCTTTCCCGATTCAACCGTACCGATCTGGATCGGCGGGTCGTTGTAATATTTACCCTGAGATCGCATTTGTGTAATAAGTCGCTCATATGCGTTCATGATGCCTCCTTACAAATAATTCGTCGGATTCACCGCCGTTCCCTGTCCGTTTTTATAATTCTTCAATACCTCAAAATGAAGGTGAATGGCGTAGTAGTTCGAACGCCCATATCCGGAACCGCCAACCGTACCAACCCGCTGCCCCTTTTTCACGACAGAGCCTTTTTTCAGCCCTGTTTCCGGCTTTAGATGCTGGTATCTTGTCACAATTCCGCCACCGTGGTCGATGTCAATATAATGTCCCCGTGCGCCGCCCTGGCTGAGCGGGACGTGCTTGACAACCTTCCCGTCCCATGCGGCCACACAGCGCTTTCCGCTTGCGCCCTGTGTCCCGATGTCGATTCCTGCATGAATGTGATCGCCCCGGTCGGTTCCATAGCGTCCGGTAATCCTTGTATATCCCGGAAGCGGCCAGCCCAGCTTTCCACCTTTGTACGAATTAATAGATGCTTTGCTGCTTGTTGCTGTCACTTTCGGCCAATCCGGATAGCAGAAGCAGCTTACCTGAGAAATGCTCCGCTGCCGCCTCCGGCATACACTTCCAGTTGTGTTCCCCTCAATAGTCGTAAATTTAGAAGAGCTGCTAACCTTTTCCACAATTCCAATGTGCGACCAATTGAAAACAACCAAATCTCCCTTATGTGGCTTTTTTCCTGTCTTTCCACGAGCCTTGTACCAGTCCCGCACATCATAAACCCGCGCCGTCTTTCCTCCATTCATCAAGCACTTTCCATGACCGGATTTGTTAAAGCATGACCATACAAAAATGCAGCACCATGCTACGCCGTTCATTCCATAGTAGCGCGTCGCCGCATTCGTGTTCCCAGATATTCCAATCCATTCCCGCGCTTGATTTAGCACATCGTTAATTGCATCGCTGCTGCTTGTTGTCCCCCCGGACAAACTAGAAGTCTTAGATTTTTCTTCTGTGTCCCCGGAATAGGTATCCATGACATTCTTAAACGCAAGATCTAAAGTCATGGTGTAATTTCCGTCGCTCCATTCATGTGAATCGGATTCAATCCAGTATTTTCCGCTTAACCCTGTTCGGCTGTCGCTAATTAGCACCCCACGGCCGGATACGCATTTATAATCTCCGATAGCGGTCAAACTAGCTGACTTGTCAATCCCATGCAGCTCTTTCTTTGCCTCTGCTTTTCCTGTCCCGGAATCAACAGAAATTGCGTTTTGGTATACTCCGTATCGTTTGATATTTGAATCGTTCTTCACAACTCCAATTCTCTTGTTCTTTTCATTGTAGATGTATACCCGATTCACCATCTGATCGGTTGTGGCAGACCAGGAAGAATCAAGGATTCGTTCGCCCTCTTTGATCCAGAAGTTTGAGATGACCTTGCCCTTTTCAACCACTTCCAGTTTAGATCCGTCCATTTGCGCGATATACAACTTTCCGTTTTTGCGCTTCGCCCGCGTATAGGCGGCCATAATGATCTCGTAGTAAGTCCGTTCCTGAAAAAAGATTTTTTTGATATTTACTTTTGTTTTTGAAAGCGTACCTGTCGAAACCCCAATATCATTACATACCTGTTTTGCAATTTTCTCCGGCGTTTTCTTGCGAAATTTATAAGTTCCAGAGGATCGCAAGAGGTGCATCATATAATCTTGTGCCGTGTAGGAAAGTGTCCCTGCCTCAGACCGGCGTTCTCTGCTTGTCACTGTACCGACAAACTTGACAGTTTTGTTGTCCGGATAGGCAGGGTAAAACACAATCTTATCACCGTTTAAAATGTTAAGCTGCTTTACGCTACTGTCATTCGGGCTGTATGCGATCTCAAAGTCTACAGTTCGGGCCGCCTGCTTAGCGCTTCCAGACCATGTGACGCGTGTTACATAGCCGGTAATATCGTTATCTTTCCATTTTAATTTCATTTTGGGATCACCAGCTTTGTCCCCGGAAAGATCCACCAGCCTTTTACGCCTTTGTTTGTGCTGCTTTTCTTTCCGTGCTTCTTTGCCGCTTTCTCAATGACAGATTTATTCGCATTATAGATTTTTGTATATTTACTTCCTGCTCCATAGTATTTTTTCGCAATTGCCCACAAGGTATCTCCCTTTTTCACAGTATAGTTTTTTGATTTTGATTTATTGTCCTTCCCTGGCTTCTTATTATTTTTATCATCCTTTTTTCCTCCGCCTGAGTTGTTATTATTTTTTTTATCTTTAGGAGGTTTCGTATAGGTCGGTTTTCGGTACTCCTGCATGGACAGAGTAAACTCTACGTCTCCGGATATATCCGGCTCTCCATACGAAAACGACTGAATGGTCGTTTGCAGATTGATATTTGTATCCGTAATCGTGATGCGCACCGCCTTTTCCTGCCAACTAAGAATTTTGTCAATATAATCATACGGGTCTCGATCCTTTGCGTAAGCCGCAAAGGAATAATCCTGCCCTGGAAAAAAGCTCGTCAATTCTACCGTTTTTAATCCGGTCTTTCCCAGAATCGTAACATCGCCTTTCGTCTGCACATTAACCGTTTGGTGAGAATTTTCTACCGACACCGTAAAGGTAGAGGGAAGGATCGGGAGCTGGATCGCATCCGTTCCGTTTTTTAACCAGATTTCCATAATCATCCTCCTTTACGCCATATTCAGACTTGTCTTTTCCAATCGTTCTGCCAGGTAGTCTACAATCCTTTTCATGTCCGCTTCTTCGCGGACTACAAAATAATCAGCCAGTTTCGGAATTGTGATATTAATTGTTTTTTCACCCTCTGCTCTTGCCATTTGAATAGATTCATCGTGCGGATACACCCTTGTTCCACGCGGAAGATCAATAATTTCTCCACCACGCTCATGTACCTGCGCGATACCGCCACGCCAATTATCCGTTCCTTTTGCAAGCTGCGGGATAGTCGGAATGTGATAGCTTCCAAATAACCCCTCAATTCCAGATTTTACTGCTCCGGGCAATCCGTCAATAAATCCGTTGACGCCATCAATAAACCCATTTAGGACACCAATTACTGCATTTAAAGGTGCCTTTACAATACTGCTAAATCCTTCCCATATACCTCTGAAGATGCTTTTCACACCTTCCCATGCCTGTTTCCAATTTCCAGTGAATACACCTTTGATAAATTCAATAACGCCCTCTAAGGTAGTCATAAACGCATTGAACATTCCACCTGCAAAATTGAAGAAATTTGTAATCAGGTTCCCCGCAATCGAAAAGGCCGCCTGAAACGCTCCGCCAAACACATCCATCACGACCGAGCCAATCCTTTTAATCGTCTCAATCTCAGGTCCAAGCAGAACCTTAATGTTGTGTCCAAATTCTTTGAAGCGGTCAACAGCCTTTTTTACAATCGGCCCGATTTTGTCCCAATTCTTGTAAATCAATAGCGCCGCAGTAGCAATTCCGGCAAGCGCTATCCCAACAGGCCCTGTCATGATCGTCTTAAAGGCTCCAAAGCCTTTCGTTCCATTTGTTAGTTTGAAAATCGCACTGCCAAGCTTTCCGGAATCTTTAATCAGATTCCCGAACCCGCCCGAAAGCTTTCCGACTGCCATGAAAACAGGTCCGATTGCCGCGACGAATCCTGCGATTTTAACCGCCGTTTTTTGCCCTGCATCGCCTAATCCATTCCACCAGTCTACCAAACCATGAACCTTGTCGATGGCAATCTCCACATAGGGGGGCGGTGTCAAGTTGTTGTGGAGTTTTTGGTTGACAGATCCAAAATGATTATCATCTAGCTTAGCGGTATGCCTCTGTTCATGCTAAGGCTTCTGATCAGTGTCTGGGTCCCGCTGCT
>NZ_JACRYT010000038.1 GCF_014333425.1 Zhenpiania hominis
AACGCCCTCACAGGGTACTCACGCCCCAACTTCGAGCCGGAGCCGACCACCCGAAAACCCTGCAAAATCCCCTGCATTTGCGGCTCCTTGATGGTGGAGGTAAACTTATTCCAAATCTGCCGGGTAAGGGCATATTTCAGCTCTTTCAAGCATTTTTGGTTGTGCGGGTACATAGGCACCGGCTCTTTCAGCACATAATACAGGTGAAGCCCCGTCCCGCTGTTTACAACAAAGGTTGCCTGGGGCAGAATATCCTTGTTCATCTGGTGCAGCGTGTCCCGAAGCTGTGGCATACCCACCCCGTCCAGGTCAAAGACCAGGGCATAGAGATACCGGGCATTTTTGCCGCACCGCCGCCGTCCAAAATAGGAGATAGGGGACATAATCGTGAAATCGGTGTCTTGCAGCTCCCGCAGCTCGTCCAGCTCGTCAGTAATGGTACAGCGTTTCGCTTTACCGTCCCCCTCAATCTGCAGGGCAATACCAGTAGCCTTGTCAACCTCACCTTTCGGCACCGTCACCGCGATCCCGTTTCCCTTCCTGTCCTCAAAATGACCCTTCCTCTCGAAAGATCCTTTCGGGAAGATCTCACGATAAAACTCATACGGCTCCACCGGCTCCAAAAACTTCCCTAAATGCTCGTTCTTTTCCCTATAAAGTTCCCGCAGCCGTTCCAGTGCTGCTTGCTGATCCGCCATTCCTTACACCTCTTTTCGTACATTCTGCAAACCCACAGGGGGAAAAGGGGGAGCCAAAGAGCGGCCCCTTCGGGGCCTTAAAGAGAAAGTCACCTCCCCCTTTTCCCCCTCGCTCTGGGGCATGGAAATGATGGAAAACCTTTCAGGTTTACCACATTCCCACACCCCGCCGCTCACCCCCATAACCCCCTCCGACTTTCTCCCTGTCCGAGAGAGAATATTTTATTATTTTTTCCCTGGCCTAAAGGCCATAGGGGGGCATATATTATCAATATATTTTATTCCCTATTTTACGACACGCTAACTTCCTGCTATCCCCTGTACCCCCATAGGGGGGCATATATTATCAATATATTTTATTCCCTATTTTTACTGTTATTATAGCCTGTCCGGGCGGCTCTTGCCAGGCCCCCTGACAGGCTTCTTTTACAGCTCCATACCACCCCAGGTGTGGCTCCGTTCCTGCTCTCTTTCCGGCTGCTGCACTTCTGGCACAGGTAGCAGCTCACGCGCCTTTTCGACCAGGGGCCGGAACTGCTCTGGCAAGTGCCGATCCAGGAAATCCAGCACCGCCCCGATCCCTTCCTGGAGCCGCGCCGAAAACCCGCGCGCCCGGCTCAAATCTTCTTCCAGGTATTCCACCTGCACTTTGAGCTGCCGGTTTTCATTTTCAAGCCGCTGCCGCTCCTGGGCCTCCTTCAGCTTTTCTTTCGTCGAGGGGATTTTCTGCTGAAGCTGTTGGTTTTCTACCTTCAGCTCCCGCACCTTCTGCTCTGCCGCCGCGCCCCGGATCACCGCCGCCTTCAGCTCCTTCACCTGCTCCACCGTCACGCCCTTGACGGCCCCTGTCAGCGTCTTTTCCGGCTGTATTGCGTCCAAATCGGGCTTGACCTTCTCCACCGCTTTCAGCAGCTTCACATTCCCTTGCAGGGCCTTTCTCTGCTTTTCCAGGGCCGCGATCTCCTGCTCTGCCGCTGTCACCTGTTCCTGGATAGCTTCAAGCCGCTGGGCCGCTGCTCTGTACTCTGGCAGCTCCATATGAGGCCGACCACCGCCCAAGCTGATAATCTCAAACTCGTGCGCCTGGGCGATTTCCGTTAGGGATTCTTTCTCCCGTTCCATCCAGGCTTTCCATTCCGTCTGCTTCCGGCCCAGCCCTTCAAATCCCTGCTGCTTTAACGCTTGTTTCATTGATACCCGCGTCGAAAGGCCCCGGCTCTGCTCCGTTGCCACCGGCACGAAGTCCACATGGAGGTGGGGCGTGGCCTCGTCCATGTGCAGCACCATATTAAACACCCGCAGATGAGGGTTGCGCTCCTGGAAGGACTCTGCAAACTCTTTGAGAGCTGCCGCCGCCCGTTCCCCTCCAGGGGAGCCGCACCCGCAGTCTGTCAAGTTGCCGATCTGGAAGATAGCCTCGTGAAATAGCTTTTCCTGCTTGCTCTGCCGGATATGCTCATAGTAGTCTGGTATCTTGTCCCTGGTCTTTTTCTTTTTGGCATTGTAGGCAGCCAGGGCTTCATCGAAAAGTTCGTGGTACACCTTTTTCAAATCCTCGTTGCAAAAGGTGACATTCTGCTCCGACCTGCTCCGGTCTACATTCGCCGCTGAAAAGCTCCTGTTGTTGTGCCGGATACTTCCCCGGCCCGTCATTCCCGAAATGGTTGTACCTATAAAATCACCCGTCCCTTTCCTGCAAAAAGCCCATATCCTACTATTCCTATTTTACCATAACTGGCCGCAGGCCACAACCTCTTTGTTACTTTCTTGTGAGAAAGTAACGCAAAGGCACTTTCACACCACCGCCCCTTTGGGGCTGGCAGTATGAAAGTGCCTTTGCGCCCTGCCGGGGGCTACAAGAGTCGGTAGCTCGCTGCTGCTTTTATACTAAGTTAGAATTTATCATCCAAAAATTTGTTTTTTATTCCTGTTTCAGTTTTGTAAAACCCAAAAAACAGAAATATAATTCCAACGGCTACTCCTGCAAATACGGTAGACTGTGCGGAAATATTAAGAAAAAGTAAGGATATACACAAAACGATTTCTACCAAACCTAATGTTTTGCCAATACCAATAAAAATATTAGGCGCTATGCTTTGTGCATAATCCCAATGCTCTTGTGACTTTCGTGAGGAAGGTGTGTTGTACCCGTTGCCAGAGTTCATATCTTTTACAGGGTGCTTCTTTAATATATATCCCACAAAAATCATCACGAACGGTATTACGAAATTCAATATAAGTAATCCATACATAAGAACATCTCCTCAAATTAGGATTTGACTATCTCTTAACACGCGCCCCCCGCGACTTCGCCGCGGCACGTTGCCGCCGCGCGTTGGCGCACGGCTTCGTAGAACATGACTGTGGCGGCGCAGGCCACGTTGAAGGAACTGGCCGAGCCGCGCGGATTCATCGGAATCGTCGCGAGCACGTCGCTGCGCTCCTTGTAAATGCGGCGCAGGCCCTCGGTCTCGTTGCCGATCAGCAGCATCGTCGGCTTTGTGAAGTCCACTTCCGAAAGCGTCTTTTCGTGGTGCGCCGTCGTGCCCACCACCTGAAAGCCCGGGTAGCGCGCCTTCAGCGCGTCGATCAACGCAAAAACCGAGTCGTTGTCCGACATGCGGACCGCCGGCACGCAAAAGAACGAGCCCATCGTCGAGGAAACGACGTCCGGGTCGTACAGGTCCACGCCGTGCCCGGTCAGGATCAGCCCCTCCACGCCGAGCGCGTCGCAGGAGCGCAGGATCGTGCCGAGATTGCCGTGGTTCGAGGGGCGGTCGAACAGCGCGATCAGCGGGTTTTCCGAAAGCGGGATGCGCGAAAAATCGTCGTCCCGCATTTTGACGACCGCCAGCAGCTCCGAGGTGTCCGCCTTGCCGCTGAGCGCCGCGAGCAGATCGCCGCGCAGCGCGTAGTTGACCTGCGTGCGCACCGCGGCGAGCTTGTCCCTGGCCCAGTCCGAGAGCTTCCGGTCGCCGTCGTAGAGGAACGACACGATCTCCCAGCCGTTTTCGACGGCGTTGTTGATGTTTCGCACGCCCTCGACGAAGAATTCCCCGTACTTGTACCGCTTGTTGCGGTTGGTCTTCAGCACCTCAAATTTCTGGTATGTCGCGCTGCGCGTGTAAACGCGTTCCGTTTTAACTCGTTTTGATAAATGAAGTTCATTATCATCTACATATCCAAGTTTATTATATACAGTTTGTGCAACAAGATTTTCTTGTCCTGTTAGAAGTTCATATTGGTGAAGTGGATAATTCTTACTACAATAAGCCTCTGCAAAAGTAATCATCTCACTCGCTAAGCCTCTTTTTCTGTATGCTGGTTTAACATACACTTCTGTAATTTCAGGCATATATTCATCATAGCAGAACGATTTTTTAAGCTGAACACAAACAAATCCAACTAACATATCATCTTCATCAGCAACGATAACAACTTCCTGTTTATTATTCATAAGGGAATTTCTAATATTGTCTATGCTTGTTTCGCTCTCACCATTAAATTCATCATTTAAGATGTTTAATTGCTCTGCATCATTTACTGTTGCAATTCTTACCATAATTACACCTCATCAAATTCCGATTTGTCAAGTTCTCTTAACCTCGAAACAACTTGCTAAACCAGCCCCGTTTTTGCTCCGGCGCCTGGTCCTGCTGATCCGCTCCGGCCTCCCCGGTAAGAAGCTGCTGCTGGATCGTCCCCGCGTGAAGAGCCTGGGCCGCTGCCGCCGTCTGCTGGGCAGCGGCCAGCGCATCAGTGAGCCGAGTAATGGTCTGAGCCTGCTGCTCGATCTGCCGGTCTTTCACTTCAAGCTGCCCTTGCAGTGTGTCGATGGTGGCCTGTAAAACGCAAACCAAATCGCCAACTTCACGGTTTTCGGTTTGCGTTTTAGTTTGCGATTGGTTTTCGATTTCAGTTTGCGTTTTTTCAAAAAAAGCCTGTTTTATCAAAGCTTCCTGGTGTTCATCAATCGCAAACTGGTTTCCGTTTTTTCGCAAACTTGATCGCAAACCCAGGTTTTCGATTTGTTTACTTACCGCTGTCTTTGATACCCCTATCTCGTCGGCTATCTGCCGGATCGTTTTCATACTTTCACGAACAGGCCCACAGGACACACACCCTTAAACCCAGGCGTAGATATGTACCAGCAAGCAGGGCCTGTCGGCTCCCAGGCTACTTCAAGGGTAATCTCGTGCCAGCCATCTGGAAACAAAGCTGTAAATCCCTCTCCTGCGTGTATGCCGCGCCCTTCCAGGAGCAGACGAGGGTGCGGATCATCGTCTGCCGGATCGGGAAGCTGTATCTGCGCGATCCTCTCTTTATCCCAGCTCATAGACCTTTCCTCCTTCCCCTAAAATAAGTCGCTATGCGATCCCGTCCGGGTAAGATATAAAATCAGCTCGTCCCCGTCCACTTCGTAGATCAGCAACCAATCCGGCGTAATGTGGCACTCACGACACCCCGCATAGTCCCCGGAAAGCTGGTGATCCCTGTTCTTCTCCGGCAACGGCTCCCCCGCAGCCAGCTTTTTAATAATATCGGTCAGCAAAGAAATATCAAAGCCGCGCTTTTTCACACGCTTCAAATCCTTCTGAAACTTTGTGGTTGGTCTTATGTTATACATCGGCAAGCAGCTCCTCCATCATCTGATCGACATTGGAATAGGTCTTGCCGAGGCTCGGATCGGCCTTCATTCTCTTTACTTCCTGGATTGCTTCGACGGTTTCTGCGTTCGGCACATCGCCGCTGATTTCAAAGGGTATTCTATACTCTCTCACCGCCTTACGAGCAAAAACATTGAACGCCGTTGTCATCGTCATTCCCATATCAGCACAGAACGCCTCAAACTGCCGCTTCAAATCTGCGTCCATACGGATGTTAATATTTGTATTCGCCATAGATAGCAACTCCTTTCGCTCTTATTATATACATTGTATCATTTTTTATTCACAATGTCAATATGCATTCCTGGTCGTTTACCCAAGCACTGGCCCTTAAACTTCCACCCTGGTATGTACGCATTTAGGGGGCAAAAAGCCTTGATTTATGCGGCTTTTCGGGCGCGGTAGCGAGGGGGCCGGTATATTTACCCTCGGAGGGCTGAAAACGGCTTCTAAAGCGTAACAGGGGCCTTTCTGGGCCTTATTCCTGGCCCCCATCGTGCAGCGCGTCCAGGAGCCAATCGCTCAACTCCTGGGAAGGGGACACCCGCACCGTTACATGCCCATTTTCAAAGCGTACCGCTGGCGGCGGGCAATCCCACCACTTACGGACGGTTTTCGGATCAAGGCCAGTTTCCCGGTGACAGTCAGCCTTGCGCCCCTCCGGGTGCTGCTGCCGCCATTCATAAACCCGCGCCTGGGCCGTCCCGCTGTCTTTAGGCCGCCCATTTCCTTCCCTCCAATCCTTTTTCCCTTGCTGTTTCGCTTTAATATCCCGAATGGCTCTTGCAATTTCAAGATGATCTGCTTGTTTTTGAAAATTACGCTTATTGACAGGCATAGTCAGGCCGGAGAGCTTCGCTATATCGTCCCTGGGGAATGTCACATAGTCCTCGTTGAACATCTCCAGGGCGCACACCACATCATCTTTTGTAAAGCGGTTTATATCCTCCACACTCATATCATCGTAGGGCCGGAGCAGTGCGAAAGCGTCCCGACGCAGCTCGTCCTCGTCTATCCCGCATTTTTTCGCATAAATCGCCAGCGTCATAATGCCATAGAAACGATGTCCCACCCGGATTTCATCGGCGATCCGGTGCAGCCACCAGTCGTAAAGGTCACGCTTGACTGTCCAGCGGCCCCGCCGCTCCTTCTTGACAATCCGCCGCTCATACCAATCCGGATACTTCTCCTTCGCCTCGGCCAGCGACAGGCGGCTCTTTCTCATAAGCCCCTCAAGCCGCTGCTGCTCCCCGTTACTGTCCGGGATATAATCAAGCAGCCGCGCCAGCTCCACCGGCCCGCCGAGCCGGAACGCCCTCACAGGGTACTCACGCCCCAACTTCGAGCCGGAGCCGACCACCCGAAAACCCTGCAAAATCCCCTGCATTTGCGGCTCCTTGATGGTGGAGGTAAACTTATTCCAAATCTG
>NZ_JACRYT010000039.1 GCF_014333425.1 Zhenpiania hominis
AGTAACATGGGGGTAAACATGGTAACCCTGGGGCAAAAAAAGTGTGATATTATGATAGTGAGTAAAAAAAGATAAAAGGCATTTGATGTCCTCCTGATACTTTAACATAACGGCAGAAGCTCCTCCGAGTGGGGGAGTTTTTGTTTAAAATGATATTGACAATATGACTTGATTGTAATACAATGTATTACGAAAGAGGTGAGAAATATGGCAATATCAATTCGCTTAAATCCATCGGAAGATAAATTGATTCGTGGATATGCTGATTTGCACGGGATAACAGTATCTGAGCTTATGCGTCAGGCGGTTCTGGAAAAAATAGAAGATGAACTGGATCTTGAGTTATTCGAGGAAGCGCTTGAGGATTTTAAAAAGAATCCAAAAACATATACGCTGGAAGAAGTGGAAAAGGAGCTTGGGTTTCGATAATGTATCAGGTGATTTTTACAGATAAAGCGTTGAAAACATTAAAGAAACTCGACAAAAGTGTTTCCCGCATGCTTCTTGCATGGATAAAAAAGAATCTGGAAGGGTGCGATAACCCGAGAATGCACGGCAAACCGCTCACAGGAAACTATGCCGGGAGGTGGAGATATCGTGTGGGGGACTATCGGATCATGGCAGAAATATCAGATGACACGATTACAATCTATGTTGTCAACGTAGGACACAGAAAGAATATCTACTAGAGACACGCCTCGGCCTGTCTCTTTTATTATGCAACGAAAGGGGTGAGCCTGTATGGCATTAACAGAAAAACAGAAGCGTTTCTGCGATGAATATCTAATTGACTTGAATGCCACACAGGCCGCAATCCGGGCAGGATATTCAAAAAAAACTGCGAATCGGACAGGGCCCGAAAACCTGTCAAAACCTGTAATTAAAGCGTACATCGACGCAAAAATGGCAGAAAAAGATGCGGAACTGATTGCGGCGCAAGATGAAGTCATGCGGCATTTAACTGCGGCGATGCGTGGAGAAATTACCGAGGAAGTTGTTGTTGTAGAAGGGACCGGAGAAGGGTGCAGTGATGCAAGGATTGTGGATAAACAGATCTCCGCAAGAGATCGTTTGAAGGCGGCGGAGCTGCTCGGAAAGCGTTATCAGTTATTTACAGACAAAGTGGATGTAACTGGAGCTATACCGGTTGTGTTGGTGGATGATGTGCCAGATGAAGAATAAAATCCGTTTATATGAAGTGATTGGAAAAGGCTATGAGGATTTCTGGAAGACCCAGAAGAGGTATCGGGTCTGTAAGGGAAGCAGGGGGAGTAAGAAATCCAAAACAACGGCGCTCTGGCTGATTAAGTCAATCATGCAGTATCCACAGGCAAACGTACTTTGCGTGCGCCGATATAAAACAACGCTTCGGGACAGCGTATATAGTGATTTAAAATGGGCCATCAGCCGATTAAAGGTGGAGGCCTTTTTTAATTGCACCGTCTCACCGATGGAAATTATTTATGTCCCGACCGGTCAGAAGATTTTGTTTCGCGGCCTGGATGACGGGATGAAAATTACGTCCATTTCCGTAGCGACTGGAGTACTTTGCTGGGTATGGGTAGAAGAAGCCTATGAAATCACCAATGAGGACGATTTTAATAAGCTGGATATGTCCATTCGTGGAGAAGTCCCGGAAGGATATTTCAAACAGTTAACTCTTACCTTCAACCCGTGGTCAGCAACGTCCTGGCTAAAAAAGCGATTTTTTGACAATCCGGACGAGCATACTTTTATCAAAACGACGACCTGGCAATGTAACGAATGGCTGGATGAAGCAGACAGGAGCATCTTCCTTGCCATGAAAGAACATAACCCACGCCGTTACCGCATTGAAGGTGATGGCGAATGGGGAATTGCAGAAGGGCTGATTTTTGAAAATTATCGTCTGAAAGAATTTGATGTAAATCAGATTCGGAAGATTGAAGGGATAAAAGCGGCGTTCGGCCTGGATTTTGGTTTTACTGATCCGAACGCATTTACAGCCTGCCTGGTCGATAACAAAAAGAAGTGCATTTATGTATTCGACGAATGGTATCAGTCCGGTGTGACAAATCGGATCATCGCAAAGCAGATTAAAGCGATGGGGTATGGCGGGCAGCGTATTATCTGTGACTGTGCCGAGCCGAAAAGTATCGAGGAGCTTCGCGATGAGGGCATACGGGCGGAACCGTCTGTCAAAGGGCGGGACAGCGTTAATCACGGGATTCAGCTTATGCAGAATTATACGTTTATCATTCATCCGAAATGCGTGGAATTTTATCGGGAAATACAAAATTACTGCTGGGCAAAGGATAGAGACGGGAAACCGACGGATAAGCCAGATCATGAATTCTCCCACGGGATGGATTCGATTCGTTATGGAGTGAGCAGGGCTCTGAAGCCGGATACCTTCAGCTTTGACTAAGGAGGCTATATGTTTGAATCATTTTTGACATCGGATACGATGCGGCTGAATCATTATATGACGCAGGCCGCAGCAAGCAGAATGACCGATGCACAATTTATACAAAACCAAATATCGCAATTCAAGACCTCTCAGACAAGGCGGGAAATGATTGACGGGGAAAAGTATTTTGCCGGGGCCCACGATATCCTCCATGCTGTCCGGCAGGTCATCGGAGAGGATGGAAAACTGAGGCCGATAGAGAATCTGCCGAATAACCGGATCGTGGACAACCAGTACCGGAAGATGGTAAAACAGAAGGCAAACTATCTTCTGGGGAAACCCTTTACGATTAAGACCAAAAATGAAGGTTACGCGGAACATCTGGACGCCTTCTTTAACGCGAGATTTTTTCAGCTTCTGAACCGAGTGGGAAGAGATGCGCTAAATGGTGGAATCGGGTGGATTTATCCGAACTACAACGAAGCAGGAGAGATGGTGTTTACCCGTATCAAACCCTGGGAGTTAATTCCGCTGTGGCAGGACGCAGACCATACGCGTCTGGATGCGGCAATCCGAATCTATGAAGTCGTAACCTATGAAGGGCAGCAGGAACGAGTGATTGAAAAAGTGGAAGTATATGACCAAGAGGGAATTTGGTACTTTATTCTGGACGGCGGTCTGAAGGCGGAAGAGGTTCCGTACAGACCATACTTTTTGATCGGAGAAGACGCATACAACTGGACTCGGATCCCATTGATTCCGTTCAAATGCAACGCAGAAGAAATCCCGTTGATTAAACAGGTAAAATCCCTGCAAGACGGCATCAATCAAATTCTGTCGACATTTCAGAACAACATGCAGGAAGATGCCAGAAATACCATTCTGGTGCTTGTCAATTACGACGGACAGAACCTCGGAGAGTTTCGGGAAAAGCTTGCGCAGTATGGGGCTGTAAAGGTTCGTTCCGACAGCTCCGGAGCCGGGGGCGATGTGAAGACGCTGCAGGTCGAAATAAACTCAGAGAACTACCGGACGATTCTGGAGGTCTTTAAAAAGGCACTGATTGAAAACGCGATGGGATATGATGCGAAAGATGATCGGCTGTCCGGGAACCCGAACCAGATGAATCTGCTTTCCATGTACAGCGATATCGACCTGGACGCAGATGAAATGGAAACAGAATTTCAGGCAAGTATGGAGCAGCTCCTTTGGTTTATTGATGCCAGCCTCGCTCAGTCTGGATCCGGAGATTTCTCTGCGGAGGATGTGGAGATTATCTTTAATCGGGACATTCTGATGAACGAGGGCGACATCATCAACAACTGCAAAAACAGCGTCGGAATTTTGTCCGATGAGACCATTGTGGCCAATCATCCGTGGGTGGATGACCCGGCAGAAGAACTGAATCGGTTAAAACAACAGAAGGAAGAGAACATGATGGACAACTTTGGGTTCCCACCGAATCAAGCGCCGCAGAACCTACCGGAAGAAGGTGAGCCGGTAAATGACGAAGAACAGTAAATACTGGCGGGAACGCTTTGAACTTCTGGAAGATGCTCGGAATCAAGACATCACAAAGCATATTCGGGAGGTTGGCCGGATTTATAAGCGGGCGCAGACGGACATCGATAAAACGATCCGCGCCTGGTATCAGCGGCTTACGAAGAATAATGAAATCAGCATGGCAGAGGCAAGAAAACTCCTTTCCACGGACGAGCTGGAAGAGTTTAAATGGGCCGTAGAGGATTACATCAAGCACGGAGAAGAAAACGCCCTGGACCAGCGCTGGATGAAACAGCTTGAAAATGCTTCGGCGAAATTCCATATCAGCAAACTGGAAGCGCTGAAGCTGCACCTGCAGCAATCCATTGAGGTCGTGTATGGCAATCAGCTTGACCTGCTCGACGAGACGATGCGGCAGCAGTACCAGGAAGGCTATTACCATACGGCTTTTGAGGTTCAGAAAGGTTTTTCCATCGGCTGGCCCATTGCGGCGATCGACCAGGCAAAGATTGACCGAGTGATTCGGAAACCCTGGGCACCAGACGGAAAGAACTTTTCTGAGCGGGTATGGCAGAACCGGACAAAGCTTGTGAATGAAGTCCATAACGAGCTTTCCCGCATGTGCATTACCGGGGAAGCGCCGGATCGGTCAATCAAAAATATCGCAAAGAAAATGAATACCAGCCGCTACAACGCAGGCCGTCTCATTATGACTGAGGCGGCTTATTTTGGGTCTGTCTCCCAGAGAGATTGCTTTGACGATTTAGGTGTGGAGCAATATGAAATCTGCGCCACACTGGACAATCGCACTTCTGCTATCTGCCAGGAGATGGATGGCAAGGTATTTAACATGAAAGACTATGAGGCGGGTGTAACAGCTCCGCCCTTTCATGTGTTCTGCCGGTCCTGTACCTGTCCCTACTTTAACGACGAGTTTACCGTCGGTGAAATGCGGGCGGCGAGAGGCGAGGACGGAAAGACGTACTACGTGCCGGCGGATATGAAGTATCCGGAATGGAAGAAGCAGTTTACAGGAGGCGGGAAGCCGAAAAACTATGCAAAATCAGTTGACTGTTTTATATTTGATAAAGATGATGTTTATGGAGATATTACGCCAGAAAGCATTTTAAATGAGCTTGAAACTTCATCTGTAGGGATGGAAACGATAGAATATATAAAACGCAGTGGCATTTTACCAAGATTGGAATACGAAAAGCAATGGCATTCTGCTAGGGGCGAGCAGCAGGGAGATGCAATAACAATATATCTGTCAAACACTAAAAATTCAAGAGTGACGGCACAAACAGTAATCCATGAGATGACACATCATAGGTACAATATTGGGGAATGCCAATGGGCAGAAGCGGTTTGTTTTGCAAAGGAAAAGATGCATATTGAAAACAGGATAGTGTAAAATAATTGTGGAATTTTTGAGAGAGAACTAAAAAGAGACAGTTCCAAAATGATAAAATAGTTTTCATCACAAAAACTCACGAAAGGAACTGGTCTCTTATGGAAACAATTATACAACAAATCGCAAAAAAACTCATCAACAAAATATTGGAGAAAGCATATTCCGGAGGGATTTCTGATATCGATG
>NZ_JACRYT010000040.1 GCF_014333425.1 Zhenpiania hominis
TTGTCCCATCCTTCCGCCTCTTTATCCGATGCATCACAGCCGCCAAGCGCGGTAAGCATTTGCTCTACGTCTGAGCGCTTGATTAAATCGTTCATAGTCCCTCCTTTCTCCCCGCAGACCGTGTTATTCAATAAAAGGGTTCTGATCATTAACTGTTGCCTGCGGGGATGTGATTTACTTGTATTTGTCTTCCTGCTCATACAAGATCTCAAGCCCTAACGATTTCGCATAATCTCTCTCCATTCGTGCTCCCGGACTGCTTTCCCAATTCGACAGCATATAGATTGCGTCGCAGGTACTGATTAGCACTTTACAGATTTCCATGATTGCGTCTCGGTGCAGACTGTCATCAAGGTTCAATCTCTCCAGGAAAATCGGGTTTACAATCTCAAATTTCTCAATAAGCATATTTTCCGCATGTAGAAATCGCCTGATATACTCTTGACGATCTAATCCTGTGATTTTTCCCGCTATGTAAATTCGTTTCATCGTTCAACCCTCCCATAAAGCCTTAATGTCTCTGCCTTCTGTAAATCCGCATAGTGCAGCCCCTGTTTCCTCGCCTCCTGTTCTTTTTCAAACGCCCGGCTCGGACGGATTCTCTGTCCTGCTCCCAGCGCTTTCTTTGGTTCTCTTCCAGTTCGCTTAAACGGAATCCCATACTCCTTTGAGACTCTTGTCAGTCCTCCAATTCTTTTCAGGTCATTCTGCGTTAGTCCGATTTCATAAAGCTGCAGAACCGTCGGCATATGATCGATTCCAAGTGCTTCTTTACTGTCCAGGATTTTTTGTATAATCTCCTCTTCCGATAACTTTTTCACTTTTTTTCCTCTCGCGTAGGCTCTCCCTTTCATTGGGATTTTTGTTATCTTTGATATCTTTGTCAGACCTCCCACGCTCATTAACTGGTTTGAATGAATCCCGAACCCTGCAAGCTGCCGGGCAGTCGGAAGCGTATCCAGTCCGAGCGTTTCTTTACAGGCAAGGATTTTATCGATGATCGCTTTTTGTTTATCCTGCTCTGTTTTATTCTGATTCGCCACTCTCCCGCACCTCCCGGCTCTCTTTGAACTTGTCACACATAGCCGCTACCTGAATTAGTTCGCATGCTCCATTGATTGCCTTCTGCTTGATTTCATTTACAAGCTTTGAATATTGATGACATTCATCTCGATACACGCTTTGTTTCAGAGCCACTTCCCATATTGTAATCAGTTTTATTTCCGATTGTGCTTCACAAATTTCCTCGCGTAACAATGCCAGCGCTTCGTGATCGCTGTGTGCATATCCGTGATTTTTTATTGTGGATGTCTTTTCTTTATCGACTAAATCCGATATAATTTCTTTTAAAGCGTTCATATTCATTTTTTATCTCCTTTGGTACGAATGGTGCGAATCGGTACGAAATACAGTCGTACTATATAAGTGTTGATTTTTCAACCGTTATAGCGATGGTACGACTTGTACGACGATTTTTAACAACCTATATAGGCACTCTATCTATACTGGTAATTGTTTCCACTACATATAGAGTCTTATATAAGCTTTAGTAAAAGTGGTTGTACCGGTCGTACCGACACCTTTTAATCGCTGTAATCCAGTAATTGCAAAGGGTACGCGGTACAACTTTGGTTCGTACCGGTATTTATTTCCATTTTCTACAAACCGTTGAAATTTCAATGCGATTCCTCACTTTCAAACGTGCGACCACTTGTTTCCATTTCTTCAAATCCTTCCACCTGCCCCTCAATTTGCTTAATCACGACACAGTGACAGGCGATTTTATTGATTTTGACTGACTTTGTATATCCTTTCCCGTTTTTTTGCAATTCCAGCTTGTCGTTTCGTTTCAACCATGCTAAAAATGCAGTTGGATTAAATCCGTTTTCTGTGCAAGCCTTGTTAAAGACGCTGCGGATAACTGCTGCGGATCCGTAAGAAATCTTTCCCCAGATATCCGGCATTTTCTCCTGTTCTTCGTCGAATCGCGCACTGTTTTGTGCCAGCCACTCCATTAACCATTCATAGGCTTTCAGGTTCACGGAGACTTCTTCATGCGTCGACAGGAACTGTGCCACCTCTTTTACAGCAAGTCCGTTCCCGTCTTTAAAAATCAAATCGTCGATCAATGCGTCCGCGGTCAGGATAAGGCTGGCGGCCAGAGCTTGCTTTTCGGTAATTTCCGTCTCTGTCAATTCTTTATAGAGTCCTTTCTGGGTGGCTTTTGCAAGATCCATCCGCCTCTCTTCCATAAGCGCATCCACAAAGAGCTTTCCAGCATGTCCATAGTTTTTTCGAATCACTTCCACCAGCCCTGCAGGGTCTTTAAAGATTTTGGTATCTTCACAGCTGATTTCGATAATTCGGTTAATCGCTCCGCCGCCGGAATGGCTATTTGAAATTGGCTGCTCTCCCGTTGTGATAATGCAGTTGTTCCAGGTTCCCGTTCTCTGTAATCCCCCTGACTTTTGTCCCCGGTTTCGGCCCACCCCCTCTGAGAGTTGATAAATGAGCTGGTCAAAATCTTTTTTATCTTTCACAATCTGTAGTTCGTCCAGAATCAGCGGCAGCGAGTTCACGAAACTTGCGGAAAGTTCCTGCGCCACCGCAGTACTGTTAAACGTATGAATATACTTTCCCATCTCCGGATTCGCCCAGACCGACGCCGCCAGCATCAAACCGACTGTCTTTCCGGACTCTGTACCACCCCACAGATGGACGAAAAAAGGCAGGCAGTTGCAGGGGCCTACTAAGACCGATGCAAAGGAAGCTGCAACTAAGATTTTCGCCGGGACATTTCCTTCTGCCCGAATGGTCTTGACTGCCTCTTTCCACTTCTCAAAGTTCCCCCGTGTCCCGACACTTTCAAAGAAATGTTTGAAAGCAATGTCTCCATCGAACACAAGATTCTCGACATACGGAGCAAATCCCTCCTCGCCGATCCACCCAAGACGAGACACGGAACTTGATTCCGGGATTTTGTCATAGTTTAGATTTTCCACGTCGTGCAGATACTGCACCAGGTATTTCGCGTTTTCGCTCGTTACCGCCACACCATAATCAGACAGCCCTACAATCGAACTTGCGCTGGCGATCTGCCGGCGGTCAAAAATCATCTTTCGCCACTGTTTTCCTTTTCGATAAGCCAATTCCAGTTTTTCAATCCCGGTGTCAATATTTACCAGACGCTTGACCGGCAAAATCGGATGTACGCAGGCTACAATTTCACCCATATAACCCTCCCTGGTGATTCCTGAATCATCTGCCATCCAGGGGCCGGTATTCAGTTCAATTTCCTGTCCTTCAAAATCACTTGCATTATCCACATAGTCCGGGTCTTTCACCTTCCGCATGGTCTTGCAGTATCCGTCAAACAGTTTCTTAAAATTGCTGACCCCTGCCATCTTTGCCACTTCAGCCATTTTGTTTTTTGCCCGCTCATATTCAAATGGATTGTCTCTCTTTGCATATACCTCCTCGAAAGGGGCGGTTCCGTCTGTAAAGTCCTCTTTTGTGTAGACGGTCATTTCCTGACTGCCATCTCCCACAGCCTCGCCTCCTCTCCGCTGAAATCGTCCAGAAGGATGTCCAGCTTTTCTATCATGTCTTTTAACCACTCTTCGCCGTTACAGTACCGACGAAACAGCACTGCATGGACCGTACAGAGGGTTAAATAGTTTTGATGTAATTCTTCTTGATGCTCCTGATATCGTTTCTCTATGCGCCTGTTTTCAGCTATCTGCTGACGGGTTCGATAATCCGGTTCTTTTCCGATTAGTCCAAGATGAAAATCGCTATCCAGTTTTACAAGCGCTTGTCGAAAGCTAATTCCGTACGATTCCATCACAAAGTCAATGACCCCGCCATACGCTCCACAGCCGAAGCATTTATAGTGCTCGTTTTTAATGCTCAGGCTGGCGGTCTTTTCGTCATGGAAGGGGCAAAGAGCAAATCCCCTTCCGTTGAATTTCACGCCGTAGAATTCCATCACGTTTCTGAGTTTGAGTGCTTCAGTGATTTTCTTTGCCAGGTCATTCTTCATGATTCCGTCCCCAGCAGGCGGAGAATTTCTTTTCCTGTGTTTCGCTTGCTGCAGAACACATACTCCACATTGTGCTTGTGCTGCCATGCCCGCAGGATTCGATAGACCCGCTCTCCGATAATGGCTCCGAATTTCGGCTCCCACAGCATAATATCTTCCAGCCCGGAAATTGGCTTTCCGTCAATGCGGTCCTGCTCAATCAGGAAGTACATCTTGGCACCCATTTCATCCAGACGCTCCAGTTCTCGCTTCATTCGCTTATGATCGCTTGTAGCGTTCTGGGCGATCTCCGCGATATTTTGTTTCCGGTCGATAATAACCAGAGGACGTTCCAGATTGATGTAATCCCCCACATAGAGCTTACTGACAAAGTACTTTACATTCTGCCGCTCAAACTCCGCCACGATTTTTTGGATCGCCCGGCTTTTTTCTCTGCTGTCAATCTGTATCTGCATCTGTCGCCTCCTTTAGAATGGAATTTCTTCATCGTTCACTGCCTCAAATCCTTCCGGTACGTCGGGGTCACCTGACCGTTCCTTTTTACTTCCACAGAAATCAAAATTATTGACGATACATTTCCAGTTATATCGATTTTCTCCATCTTTGTTTTTATATTTCTGCTTCTGCATTTCACCAGATACGACAATCTCACTGCCTTTTTGAAAGAACTTCTCAATCACTTCCGCCCGCTTTCCGAACATGGCGCAGTCAAAAAAGTCCGCTTCTTCTCCATACTGCCGATCTGACGCAACGGTAAAGTTGCAGACCTTTGAAGATCCATTTTTTGTATCAATCTCCTTTAGCTCCGGATCTCTTGCCAGTCTCCCGTGAATAAATATTTTATGCATCGTAACCCTCCAAATAGGATACCGGTCCCGTGAGAACTTTGGTCTGTTTACAGTAATCGCAATGCTCACAGCGT
>NZ_JACRYT010000041.1 GCF_014333425.1 Zhenpiania hominis
AAACCATTGGTCAAGCGTTCGACCGATTAGTATCAGTCAGCTTCACACATTACTGCGCTTCCACCTCTGACCTATCTACGTGGTAGTCTTCCACGGGTCTTACCTCTAAAGGCGGAGATCTCTTCTTGTGGGGGGCTTCGCACTTAGATGCTTTCAGCGCTTATCCCTTCCATACTTGGCTACCCAGCTATGCCTTTGGCAAGACAACTGGTGCACCAGCGGTATGTCCATCCCGGTCCTCTCGTACTAAGGACAGCTCCACTCAAATCTCCTGCGCCCACAGCGGATAGGGACCGAACTGTCTCACGACGTTCTGAACCCAGCTCGCGTACCTCTTTAATGGGCGAACAGCCCAACCCTTGGGACCTACTTCAGCCCCAGGATGAGACGAGCCGACATCGAGGTGCCAAACACCCCCGTCGATGTGGACTCTTGGGGGGTATCAGCCTGTTATCCCCAGGGTAGCTTTTATCCGTTGAGCGATGGCCCTTCCACTCGGTACCACCGGATCACTAAGCCCGACTTTCGTCCCTGCTCGACCTGTTTGTCTCGCAGTCAGGCTCCCTTCTGCCTTTACACTCTCCGTGCGATTTCCGTCCGCACTGAGGGAACCTTTGGGCGCCTCCGTTACTCTTTAGGAGGCGACCGCCCCAGTCAAACTGCCCGCCAGACACTGTCCCCATACCGGGTTACGGTACCAGGTTAGAATTCCAACATTACAAGGGTGGTATCCCAACGGTGACTCCTCCAATACTGGCGTACTGAATTCTCAGTCTCCCACCTATCCTGTACGTGCAATGCCGAAACTCAATATCAAGCTGCAGTAAAGCTCCATGGGGTCTTTCCGTCCTGCTGCGGGTAACCGGCATCTTTACCGGTACTACAATTTCACCGAGTCTATTGTTGAGACAGTGCCCAGATCGTTACGCCTTTCGTGCGGGTCAGAACTTACCTGACAAGGAATTTCGCTACCTTAGGACCGTTATAGTTACGGCCGCCGTTTACTGGGGCTTAAGTTCAAACCTTCGCTCACGCTAAGCTCTCCCCTTAACCTTCCAGCACCGGGCAGGCGTCAGCCCCTATACTTCAGCTTTCGCTTTCGCAGAGACCTGTGTTTTTGCTAAACAGTCGCCTGGGCCTTTTCACTGCGGCCATCTTTCGATGGCACCCCTTCTCCCGAAGTTACGGGGTCATTTTGCCGAGTTCCTTAACAATAGTTCTCTCGCTCGCCTTAGGATTCTCTCCTCATCTACCTGTGTCGGTTTGCGGTACGGGCACCTTACGTCTCGCTAGCGGCTTTTCTTGACAGTCTGAATGTCACAGCTTCCGGTACTTTTTTTCCCTCCGCATCACGCCTCACGATTGAATCGGGGGATTTGCCTCCCAATTCTCACTCGACGCTTGCACGTGCTCTACCAACGGCACGCTCTGCTCATCCTCCTGTGTCCCCACTTCACTCTTACAACGCTCGGTGGTACTGGAATCTCTACCAGTTGTCCATCGCCTACGGCTTTCGCCCTCGGCTTAGGTCCCGACTTACCCTGAGTGGACGAACCTTCCTCAGGAATCCTTAGATTTTCGGCGGACGGGATTCTCACCCGTCTCTCGCTACTCATGCCAACATTCTCTCTCCTATACAGTCCACCAAACCTCACAGTTTGGCTTCGGCCCGTATACGATGCTCCTCTACCATACTCTTAAAAGTATCCTAAGCTTCGGTAGTAAGTTTTAGCCCCGTTTATCTTCGGCGCAGAGCCACTCGACTAGTGAGCTGTTACGCACTCTTTGAATGAGTGGCTGCTTCTAAGCCAACATCCTAGCTGTCTATGCAGCTCCACATCCTTTTCCACTTAACTTACATTTTGGGACCTTAGCTGTAGGTCTGGGCTCTTTCCCTCTCGACTATGAAACTTATCTCCCATAGTCTGACTCCGGAAGCTGATTGCACGGCATTCGGAGTTTGATAGTTTTCGGTAACCGGTGAAGGCCCCTAGAACATTCAGTGCTCTACCTCCGTGTATCTCTCTTCCAGGCTAGCCCTAAAGCTATTTCGAGGAGAACCAGCTATCTCCGGGTTCGATTGGAATTTCACCGCTATCCACACGTCATCCCAACACTTTTCAACGTATATGGGTTCGGTCCTCCACGAGATTTTACTCTCGCTTCAACCTGCACATGGATAGGTCACCCGGTTTCGGGTCTACAGCATGCAACTTCCGCCCTCTTCAGACTCGCTTTCGCTTCGGCTCCGATGCTCCAGCATCTTAACCTCGCTCCATACCGTAACTCGTTGGCCCGTTCTACAAAAAGTACGAGGTCACTTTCGCTCCCTCTGCTTGTAAGCACAAGGTTTCAGGTTCTCTTTCACTCCCCTCCCGGGGTCCTTTTCACCTTTCCCTCACGGTACTATTCTCTATCGGTCACTGGGTCGTATTTAGCCTTGGGAGGTGGGCCTCCCTGCTTCATACCGGGTTTCACGTGTCCGGTACTACTCTGGTGCCGCGCTCGCTCTCGTCCCCTTTTGCCTACGGGAATTTCACCCTCTTTGTCCATACGTTCCAGTATGTTCGGCTAGGTGTCTTGAGTCTCTTGCACGGTCCGCAACCCCGAATCCTTAAGAATTCGGTTTGGGCTCTTTCCCGTTCGCTCGCCGCTACTTGGGAAATCGATTTTTCTTTCTCTTCCTAAGGGTACTTAGATGTTTCAGTTCCCCTCGTTCCCTTCTCTACGCCTATAGATTCAGCGCAGGATACCGGCCCATTACGACCGGTGGGTTCCCCCATTCGGATATCTGCGGATTAACGGATATTTGCTCCTCCCCGCAGCTTTTCGCAGCTTGTCACGTCCTTCTTCGGCGCCCAGTGCCAAGGCATCCGCCTTGTGCCCTTTCTTGCTTGACCTTTCTTGTTAATTCACTCTGTGAATTCGCCTTTCTCTTTCTGGTTTCTCTCGGTGCAAAATCATAGCTCCCACCTTCCGCAGTCCTTCCGGACCTTCTTCTTGGTTTTCGCTGTCGATTTCGCTTTCGATTTTCTTCGTTTCTTATTCAGTTTTCAGGGTACGAAGTCC
>NZ_JACRYT010000042.1 GCF_014333425.1 Zhenpiania hominis
CGCCCTTAAAAATTCATAGCATAGTCCTCCATGCTCCTTAGAAAGGAGGTGATCCAGCCGCAGGTTCTCCTACGGCTACCTTGTTACGACTTCACCCCAGTCATTGGTTTCACCTTAGGCAGCCTATTTGCCGGCCAACTTCGGGCGCCCCCAACTTCCATGGTGTGACGGGCGGTGTGTACAAGACCCGGGAACGCATTCACCGCAGCATTCTGATCTGCGATTACTAGCAACTCCGACTTCATGCAGGCGGGTTGCAGCCTGCAATCCGAACTGGGATCGGTTTTTGAGTTTTGCTCCACCTCGCGGTCTCGCCTCTCTCTGTTCCGACCATTGTAGCACGTGTGTAGCCCAGGACATAAGGGGCATGATGATTTGACGTCATCCCCACCTTCCTCCGTGTTATCCACGGCAGTCTCATTAGAGTCCCCATCTTACTGCTGGCAACTAATGACAAGGGTTGCGCTCGTTGCGGGACTTAACCCAACATCTCACGACACGAGCTGACGACAACCATGCACCACCTGTCTCCTCTGTCCGTAGAAAAAACCGATTAAGGTCCTGTCAGAGGGATGTCAAGCCCTGGTAAGGTTCTTCGCGTTGCTTCGAATTAAACCACATGCTCCGCTGCTTGTGCGGGTCCCCGTCAATTCCTTTGAGTTTCACACTTGCGTGCGTACTCCCCAGGCGGAGCACTTATTGCGTTAACTCCGGCACCGAATTCTTGCGAACCCGACACCTAGTGCTCATCGTTTACGGCGTGGACTACCAGGGTATCTAATCCTGTTTGCTCCCCACGCTTTCGTACCTCAGCGTCAGTTGTCGTCCAGAAAGCCGCCTTCGCCACTGGTGTTCCTCCTAATCTCTACGCATTTCACCGCTACACTAGGAATTCCGCTTTCCTCTCCGACACTCAAGTCCTCCAGTTCGAGGGGCCAACAGCAGTTAAGCCGCTGCCTTATACCCCTCGCTTAAAAAACCGCCTACGTACTCTTTACGCCCAATAATTCCGGATAACGCTCGCCCCCTACGTATTACCGCGGCTGCTGGCACGTAGTTAGCCGGGGCTTCCTCGGTAGGTACCGTCACTTCCTTCTTCCCTACCGACAGAGCTTTACGACCCAAAGGCCTTCTTCGCTCACGCGGCGTTGCTGCATCAGGCTTTCGCCCATTGTGCAAGATTCCCCACTGCTGCCTCCCGTAGGAGTTTGGACCGTGTCTCAGTTCCAATGTGGCCGTTCACCCTCTCAGGTCGGCTACTGATCGTCGCCTTGGTAGGCCGTTACCCCACCAACTAACTAATCAGACGCAGGCCCATCCCTTGCCGATAAATCTTTGTCCTCTCTATCATGCGATAAAAAGGATTTATGTGGTTTTAATCCCGGTTTCCCGAGGCTATCCCTCTGCAAGGGGCAGGTTGCCTACGCGTTACTCACCCGTCCGCCGCTTTCCACTCTTAACTTCAACCGAAGCGTCCGTTAAAAGCTTCTCGCTCGACTTGCATGTGTTAGGCACGCCGCCAGCGTTCATCCTGAGCCAGGATCAAACTCTTTTTGAATGGTATCAAA
>NZ_JACRYT010000043.1 GCF_014333425.1 Zhenpiania hominis
TTGTCCCATCCTTCCGCCTCTTTATCCGATGCATCACAGCCGCCAAGCGCGGTAAGCATTTGCTCTACGTCTGAGCGCTTGATTAAATCGTTCATAGTCCCTCCTTTCTCCCCGCAGACATTCGAATAAAAGGGGAACGCTTTTCCTTTCTTTTTTATTTTTTGCGTTGAACTGTCTGCGGGGAAGTGGTTGCAACTTGATGCAACTTAATTGTGTTCGCTGTTTAACCAGTCATAAGTCTTTCTATAATGCTCATAAAAATCAAATTCACCAAAGGAATCTTTTATCTGCTTATAACTTGCTTGTTGCTTACTTGATATTGCAAGCAATATCGTTTCTGTAAAATTTTCAATCGCCTGCTGTTCAAGTGATTTCGCGTCCTCTGTAAATTCGTTGTTGTATTCCCAGTTTTTCATTATTCCTCCGTTATTACTCTAACAAACTTCACGCCTTCTTTTTTTCGTACTGTCCCGCGTGACAAGTATGAGCGCATCGTTTTTTCCGTCATTTCATATCGTTTTGATAGCTCAATCACGTTCTTGCAGACGCAGACTGGAAGTTCATATTCGTCTGCCGTTACGGCCATATAATATTTCATTTCTCCCACCTCAATCCTGCAAATCTAAGCCCTGTATGCGCCTCTATTGTCTCCGCTACATCTCTAAGCTGTATCGCGTGTTCGTCTAAATGCCTTGACCAATTCTCTAAGTCCTTCGCAGACTCAACGATCTGGTCCTCATTTAGCTTTAATGTATCTGCCATTACCGCGATGCAAAGCAGAATTGTATCACTGACACCGCCTGCCCGTGCCGTGCGTTTTATACGCTCAATTTCTTTGTCTGAGTAGGTTTTCTTTGGTCTACGCTTTTGATTCACTCTCCCGCACCTCCCGGCTCTCTTTGAACTTGTCACACATAGCCGCTACCTGAATTAGTTCGCATGCTCCATTGATTGCCTTCTGCTTGATTTCGTTTACAAGCTTTGAGTATTGATGACATTCATCTCGATATACGCTTTGTTTCAGAGCTACTTCCCATATGGCAATCAGTTTTATTTCCGATTGTGCTTCACAAATTTCCTCGCGTAACAATGCTAGTCCCTCATAATCACTAAGTGTATATCCGTGATTTTTTATTGCGGATGTCTTTTCTTTATCGACTAAATCCGATATAATTTCTTTTAAAGCGTTCATATTCATAATTAGTACCTCTTTTTTTATTGTCCGAAGCGACCGAACCATGTCCGTTCTACTTGTTAGGACGCAAAATTGTTGATATTTCAATGTTTTATCTGTCTGTCCGAACAGCCGAACCACTTTTTGACCCTATAGAAACATATACATACATACTTTTATTATCGTGTAAGGGGTATATCTCGTAAAATATAAATATGGTTAAAATCGAAAATTGTTCGGACACATCTCAAAATCGTAAAACCTAGTATTTGCAATGCATATAGAGTTTTTTAGGCGCCCATACGTCCGCACAAAAAGCATTTCAATTTACTAGAATTTGTAAATTCATTTCATTTATTGCTAAAATTCTTCCTGTTCATTTTCCGGCACCTCCTCGAACCCCTCCGGTATCAAATCCAGCTTTAACACTACACATTGACATTTAATTCCATTCATCCGAACTCGCTTTGTATACCCCCTGCCTTCCGTCTCAATCAGTCCCTCCCGTTTCAACCAGGAAAGAAAGGATGTCGCGTTGTAATTGTTCTCTGCACAGGCTCGATTAAAGATATTTCGGATAATGCAGATTTTATCGTGATCCTTTTTGCCCCAGGTCTCTTGCGCGTTGTCTTCACTGAATTTGATGCTGTTTTGCGTAATCCAATCAATCAGCCATTCATACGCCCGGATATCCGAGGACACATCACTGTGTGTAGCTAGAAATTTTGCCATCTCATCCGCAGTCAGCCCATTTCCATCCTTAAAAATCAATAAGTCAATTAACGCATCTGCCGTTAAAATCAGTGATGCTGCCATCGTTTGTTTTTCGGTGATATCCTTATTGGATAGCTGTTCAAAGAATTCACCCTGCGCCTTGATTGCCATTTCCCGTATCTCTGGTTTCATCAGTTCCTCAATAAACATTTCTCCTGCGTGCCCATAGTGGTGAATGAGGAAATCTGCGGTCTGTTTCGCGCTTTGGAAGAACTTCGTATTTTCTGTATTAATCTCAATGATCCGGTTGATCGCTCCTCCCCCTGAATGTGCCGATGTGATAGGAGATTCTCCGCTGCTCAAAATGCAGTTTCTCCAGGTCTGCACCCTCTGAAGCCCGCCTGTCTTGGCCCCGCGTGTTCGTCCTGCTCCTTCCGTGAGTTTATAGATTGTACTGTCAAAACTTTTTTTATCATTTCTCTGGATCTGAAATTCATCTAAAATCAGAGGCAGAGAATTCACAAATCCGGCATAAAGTTCCTGACCTACGTCCGTACTGTTAAAGGTGTGAATATATTCCCCTACTTTTGGATTTGCCCATACGGAAGCGGCCAGCATCAGCGCTACTGTTTTTCCATTTCCGCTCCCTCCCCAAAAATGAACAAAGAAGAGTGAACAGTTACATGGCTCTACCAGGACCGATGCAAAAGACGCAGCCAGGGCAATCTTGGACGGAATATTATTGCGCGCTCGAATTTTTTTCACAAAATCAATCCACTCCTGCGCAGTTCCTGCCTTTTCCGTTACCGCACGATAAGCGCTTCTAAAGTTGATATCCCCGTCAAAGATCAGGTTCTCTACGTATGGAGAAAATTCGTTCCGGCCAATCCAGCCCAGGCGGGATACTGAATTGTGTTCCGGGATAATACTGTAGTTCAAATTCTCCACATCGCAGATATATTGCACCAGGTGTTTTGCGCTTTCGGAGGTCACAGCAACACCGTAGTCCGCCAGTTCGATAATCGATCGTGCGCTGGCAAGCTGGCTCCGGTTACAAACGATGCTTCGCCAGTCGCCTCCTTTCGCGAAAGCGATTCTTGTCTTTTCCAGGCCTGTATCAATATTGACCAGGCGCTCTACCGGCATGATCGGGTGTACGCATGCCACATCTTCATATCCTTTTGCGTTAAACCTCGTAATCCCAAAGTCGTTCGCTTTCCACTGCCCCGTATCCAGCTCCAGCTCCTGTCCGGTAAAGTTTGTCACGTTTTCGGCATAAACCCGCTCCGTGGACATGGCTACTGATTCACAGTAGCTTTTAAAGAGCGCTTTGAAATTAAGTACTTTGCAACTTTTCGCAATGTCCGCCATCTTCTCCAGTTCCCTGTTTCGCTCAAAGGAACTTTTGATCGCGTACAGTTTTTCGTAAGGCTCTGTACTGTTCAGGAAGTAGTCTTTTGTGTATGTGATTTGTTCGTTGCCATCTCCCACAGCCTCGCCTCCTCTCCGCTGAAATCGTCCAGAAGGATGTCCAGCTTTTCTATCATGTCTTTTAACCACTCTTCGCCGTTACAGTACCGACGAAACAGCACTGCATGGACCGTACAGAGGGTTAAATAGTTTTGATGTAATTCTTCTTGATGCTCCTGATATCGTTTCTCTATGCGCCTGTTTTCAGCCATCTGCTGACGGGTTCGATAATCCGGCTCTTTTCCAATTAGTCCAAGATGAAAATCGCTATCCAGTTTTACAAGCGCTTGTCGAAAACTAATTCCGTATGATTTCATCACAAAGTCAATGACCCCGCCATAAGCTCCGCAGCCGAAGCATTTATAGTGCTCGTTCTTAATGCTCAGGCTGGCGGTCTTTTCGTCATGGAAGGGGCAAAGAGCAAATCCCCTTCCGTTGAATTTCACGCCGTAGAATTCCATCACGTCTCTGAGTTTGAGTGCTTCGGTGATTTTCTTTGCCAGGTCATTCTTCATTGTTCCGTCCCCAGCAGGCGTAGAATTTCTTTTCCTGTATTTCGCTTGCTGCAGAACACATACTCCACATTGTGCTTGTGCTGCCATGCCCGCAGGATTCGATAGACCCGCTCTCCGATAATGGCTCCGAATCTAGGTTCCCACAGCATAATATCTTCCAGCCCGGAAATTGGCTTTCCGTCAATGCGGTCCTGCTCAATCAGGAAGTACATCTTGGCGCCCATTTCATCCAGACGCTCCAGTTCTCGCTTCATTCGCTTATGATCGCTTGTAGCGTTCTGGGCAATCTCCGCGATATTCTGTTTTCGGTCGATAATAACCAGGGGACGTTCCAGATTGATGTAATCCCCCACATAGAGTTTACTGACAAAGAACTTCACATTCTGCCGCTCAAACTCCGCCACGATTTTTTGGATCGCCCGGCTTTTTTCTCTGCTGTCAATCTGTATCTGCATCGGTCGCCTCCTTTAGAATGGAATTTCTTCATCGTTCACTGCCTCAAATCCTTCCGGTACGTTGGGATCGCCTGACCGTTCCTTTTTACTTCCACAGAAATCAAAATTATTGACGATACATTTCCAGTTATATCGATTTTCTCCGTCTTTGTTTTTATATTTCTGCTTCTGCATTTCACCAGATACGACAATCTCACTGCCCTTTTGAAAGAACTTCTCAATCACTTCCGCCCGCTTTCCAAACATGGCGCAGTCAAAAAAGTCCGCTTCTTCTCCATACTGCCGATCCGACGCAACGGTAAAGTTGCAGACTTTTGAAGAGCCATTTTTTGTATCAATCTCCTTTAACTCCGGATCTCTTGCCAGTCTCCCGTGAATAAATATTTTATGCATCGTAACCCTCCAAATAGGATACCGGTCCCGTGAGAACTTTGGTCTGTTTACAGTAATCGCAATGCTCACAGCGT
>NZ_JACRYT010000044.1 GCF_014333425.1 Zhenpiania hominis
GCCATGCCGTTTTTTATCCACTATTCACTTTTCAATGTTCAAATTACATCAAGTAACAAGTTGTAACTTTTTGAGCTAAATCTATATATTTCACTTGACTTTTATATAGTTAGCTTTCTGTATGGTTAAAGCGCAAGAAGTGTCCTGCCCTTGTTCACTTTCGAAAGCGATACTTGCCTTTTCCGTATCCAGCCACCGCTTCAATAATTCCGTGTTCAACCATCTCCCGCAAAAGCGCTGAGCTTCTTGTCGGCTTCAATTCAAGTATCCTCTGAACATCTGAAATCATTTGAAGATTATAATGTTTCGTATCACGAGTAACCTGACGCGAACCTTCGGTTTGAACTATTCGGAAATTCCGAATAGTTGCAGACTCTTCTAATTCACTATCTGTATAAATCTTTTTAATATGTTCATTTATCGTTGGTAAACCAACGTCATATAGTGTGGCCATCATCTTCTGTGTCAGCCATATATCCTCATCCTCATAGCGCATCTCAATGCTGTCCTGCTGATCGCCGACAGAGGCAACATAGGTCAGGTATTCCGCTGCGCTGGAACGGATGGTTATTTCATCTTTTTTCTTTTTCAAATAGACTTCCCTCTCCTGTTATTAAATAAGTCACAATTAATCTGTCTGGCTATTCTCAATTTCTTTCAATGTGCAACCGTTTTTCGCTTTCCATGTCTGAGAACCACTTACACTATAACCAAGTACAAAATCCGCTACAACAGATGAGCTTGAGAAAAGATATCCCAGTAATACTTTTCTTTTTCGCACTGATAATCACGCAAATGCTGTACCAGTCTTTCTTTTATATTTTCAGCTTCCCCAATATAATATGTGTGAATATATTATAACGGAGGATTTTTCAATGGACAAGTACATTTGGTCTGTGGTATGAAATGCAAGGAAATGGCAGAAAAGGAAATTCTCTTTACATAAACACAAAGAGGCAGCAGAAATGCCGCCTTTACTTTTTGAAACATATGCAAATTAAAAACGTCTTATTGCAACATATATTTGACATTAAGCAATTTATAATGTATAATTCGGCTATGAAAGGCGAAAGGTGCATGATATGAAAAATAAAAAGCTAAGACTTGCAAGGGTTGAGTGCGATATGAGTCAAGAAGATTTGGCAAATATTGTTGGAGTAACGAGGCAGACGATTGGTCTTATCGAAGCAGGAAACTATAATCCGACGCTAAAGCTTTGCATTGCAATATGTAAAGCTCTGAACAAAACACTGAATGATTTATTTTGGGAGGAATCATGATGAAAAAAGTCAAAGATGAACGAGTAGTTCAAACGACAAATAAAATTTTGAGCGAAGCCTATTTTGTAATAATGCTTTTGCTGATTGTTTCTATTGTGGTTAAAACTTATGTGATGGGCGAGCCTTTCACTCATTATATTACGGAAATCGGCGTTATTATTGTATCTGCAATCTATATTGCAATCAGAAGTATGTTGACAGGTAACAATCTTATGGATACCTCTAAGCGAAACAAAATTCTAACCGTATTTGCTATCTTGGGATTAAGTCTTGTTGTTACAGCCAGTAATGGTGTGAAAAATTACTCTAACTACGGGGAACAATATAGTGGTATATTTGATTTTCATTTTCTTGCTGTTTTAGCTGTCACTTTCCTTTCTTCGGCGGCACTTATCTCTATTGTTCTCTTATTCATTTATATATGCCATATAAGAGGGCAACGGAAACTCGAAAAACAAATACGTTATGATGATGACGAGGAATAAGCTATGGAAAAGAAAACCTCAGACAATACAATAGCAAAACTGATTGTGCTGTTTGTATCCGTCGGAATTGGCTCGTTTATATGCGCGATATTAGAACGCACGGAAATGAACGTATGGTTCGCTAGAGGAATCGGCGCTTGCGCTACTATAGTTGCTGGATTTCTGTGTAGTTTGGTAGCACGAAAACTGGGAAGAAATAAAGATAGTTAGAAAAATCTATTATGCCGCCGCATGGATAAAATCATAACGGCGGCTTTCTGCTTTTCCCTAACCTGCCGTTCTCATGTGGCAAGGTCACGGTTATACGATTGTACGGTTTTAAGTCTGTTCTCTTTTGGATTGTTCTCGCCAATTTTCTTGATCGGCAGATAGACTCCTTTTTATCAAATACCTTTAAGTGCTGCTCAAAACGCTCACATCTCAAGATTTAACTCGAAGAAAATTGTCTGTTTAATCTCTTTTCATTTTGTATCAACGTATTTTCTTTGCAAACGCCCAGGGAAATCAATTTTTGAAAATGCAAAAATAGCAGAATAGATGTATAATGCAAGAATGGAACAGAATCTCATTACAGAATACTTTGAAGAAGTAGAAACAACAAAAGAATATGATGGTTATTTTTGTAGTGTTGCACAGGTGATGACGCTGGTGCTGCTGGGGAGTATTTGTGGGTTAAAAAATGTCAGCCAGATCCATCAATGGGCTACCAATCCCCGGTTAAGCCGATTTCTGAAAGAATACTTTGGGATCAGCCGTGTACCTTGCTATTACTGGCTTCTATGCCTGCTGAAACTGATTGAACCGGACTCGTTGCGAAAATGTTTTACGAAATGGGTAACCAGCCTGCTTCCGGAAGACTGGAGCGGACAGACGCTGTCGATCGATGGAAAAAGGATTCGTTCCACCGAGCGAATGAGCCGCTGCGAGAGCCCGCT
>NZ_JACRYT010000045.1 GCF_014333425.1 Zhenpiania hominis
AAACTGACGAAGCAGAGGATATACATAAAGAACCGAGGAAAGATAGAAGCGAGGGATTTCAAGGACAAAGACAGAGGAAAAGGCAGCTATGGTGAATATGCAGAACGGATCATAGAGGACGCCTGCGAGGGAGCGATTGATTTCAGCATATTTGAGAGGAGAGAGCCTGTTTTCGATGGAAGCAGCGGAACCCAGACACTGATCAGAAGCCTTAGCATGAACAGAGGCATACCGCTAAGCTAGATGATAATCATTTTGGATCTGTCAACCAAAAACTCCACAACAACTTGACACCGCCAACCCGCTCTTTTTTATTGACTTTAAACAATTCGCACATTAAACTAAAGACAAAGAATCGTCTAATTTTTATTGGAAAATACTTACATTTATCTTAAAATCATTTATACTTTACTTGTCAATTGGAATTCCAGATTGGCAATTACCCAGGCAAGTGGGAGAAAGGAGGGCATAATGGAAGAAATGACAGACAAGCAATTCGACAAAATATTAAAAATGGTGGCTATGATATTAGACGGCTGTAAAGATCTTGACGAAGCGAAAGCGAAAGTCAAGGAGTTAATTGAAAAAGAAAAACCTGCCGAATAATGCTCGGTGGTCGTAAAACAGTAATATGTGAATTTCTTGGAACAGGCATGATTTCGGTCATGCCTGTTCCGCTTTTATCAGTTCATCCACGGGAATATAGCCAACAAGGTCATATTCGATATGTACCCTCTGTTTGCGTTTACCGCTGGACTTGTCCGGTGCCTCCACATAAACCGCCTTTACAAGCTCTCTGAGAGCATATGGCGTAAGTTCTGTGAGGTCGGTGTATCTGCGTGCCCGCTGAATAAACTGTTCAAGGTCTTCTATCTGTCGTTCCTGTACTTCAATCTCTTTTTGCAGATTTACGATTTCAACTTTGAGCTGCGCCTGCTCATCCTCGTAGGTCTTGCTCATCATGGCAAAGCGATCATCGTTCAGCTTGCCCTTGGCGTTGTCCTCGTAGATTTTGATAAACAGGCGATCAAGCTCCCCTATACGCTTTTCTGCCTGTGCCAGACGCTTTTTATATACCCTTATGGTTTCCTCGCTTTGCAGACGGAGTTTTTGCTCCATTTCCACCCTGAAATGTGCTTCATATCGGGTCACATACGAGATAACCTCTTTCATGTGATTCCAGACCAAATCCTCCAGAACTACGGCACGAATGTAGTGTCCGCTGCACTTGTCCTTGTTGGCTCGATGAGTAGAACAGGTGAAAAAGTCCTGTCGCTTTTCAAAGTATTTGGTGGTGGAATAGTAGAGCTTCTGCTTGCAATCAGCACAGAACACCAATCCCGAAAACGGACTGCTCTTACCTGTTGCCGTTCGCCTGTGTCGCTGCTGACGAATCTCCTGCACCTTGTCAAAGACTTCCTGCTCGATAATGGCAGGATGGGTGTTGTAGAAAATCACTCGATTTTCTTCGGGATTTTCCCGCTGCTTTTTGTCCCAAATGGAATTGGTGTAGGTCTTGAAATTGACCGTTGCGCCAATGTACTCTTTTCGTTCAAGAATATTGACAATGGTGCTTTCGTGCCAGCGGTAAGGGTTCTCCGGCTCGGTGTGCGGTGTTTTCACGCCTTGTTTGTTTTTGTATGCGGTAGGTGTGAGTATCTTGTCCTTTTCAAGCTGGTCTGCAATTTGGCTCGGTCCACGCCCATTCATGCAGAGCGTGAAAATCTTCTTGACCACCTGTGCAGCTTCCTCGTCAATAATCCATTCCTTTGGATTTTTGGGATTTTTCATGTAGCCATATGGCACATGGACGGTCAATCTTTCACCACGCTCACCCTTTGCTTTTTGCACCGCACGAATCTTTCGGCTTGTATCTTTGGCAAAAAATTCGTTGAACCAGTTTTTGATACCGGCAATGTCACTGTCGGTGCTGTTGGGGTTGATGCTGTCAAAGTGGTCGTTGATGGCGATGTAGCGGACATCGTTCTGAGGAAAAGTGTAGTTGATATACAGTCCCGTCAAAGCGGAGTTTCGCCCAAGCCTTGACAGGTCTTTCGTAATGACCGTACCCACATGACCGGCTTCAATTTCATCAAGCATTTTCTGAAAACCAGGACGATCATAGGTCACACCGCTGTAGCCGTCATCAATGAAAAATGTCGGGTGGGGAAAGCGGTGATCTCGTGCGTATTGAAGCAACATAGCCTTTTGATTTTGGATGGAATTTGACAAATCCTCTTTGCCGTTTTTCTTCTCATCCTTGGTGTCCTCTACGGACAATCTGCAATAAAGTGCTGTGATTTTGTCGGTTGCCCTTAACATTTCGTTATCCTCCTTTGGTTGGGCAACTGTCTGTACAGGATTGGAATGGTTGTTTATATCAAGAGAGGTGTCGCTATTCATTCGCCATCCTCCGTGATATCAGAGTAAACGGTAAATAGCCCGTGCCATGAAAACATAAAAAATGCTCACTTGAATGTGAGCCATCTAAAGATGACAATCGCCGCCAGGTTCATGACTTGGCAGCGTTGATATTACTTGGATT
>NZ_JACRYT010000046.1 GCF_014333425.1 Zhenpiania hominis
ATCAATTCCGTCCCACGCCGTTCCGTTTCCGGCGATGGCATAATCATTTTTAATCATAAATGCCCGAGTGCTGTTCGGTGTACGATGTTTATGTTTTTTATTATTCACGATAATATCCGCGCACGCCGTCGGCCCGCATCCAGATCCGCTCATCGTGCAGGATGAGCCGGGAGGGTATTTTTTCTTTCCCCACCGGCTGTCATATTGCCGAAATGTCTTACTCATCTTCACCTTCCCCTATTTCTGCTACTTTGTTGTCTTCTGCTTTGCCTTTCAGGATATCCAAATATCCCTGCGCCTGACAGGCTGCGTCCGTAAAGTTGTGATTTTTCCAAAGTCCGTATCCCCACGCCACTACCATCGCAATCGTAGACACAACGGTATAGATGCTATCTGTCGTGACGTTTTGAAATTGTGTAATTCCAAATGCCATTAGAGCCTCATTCAATGCGACTAAAAGTTGTACAATAGCGGATACGATTGTTTTCTTTTCCATGTTATCTCTTATTCCTTTCTTAACATTTTCTCAAACGGCGACATATCTGACGTTGAGTTACATTTTTCCAGCTGCTCTACGTCCTCATTCCACTCTTCTGCGATGGAGTTACCTCCAAGCGCTTTATATGCTGCATAGATGTCCATCCAGTCCTGATATTGCGTGTAGGTGATTTTCTCCTGGATTGTGTATTCGGTATGGTATCGCTTTAACATATATCGAAGCACAAGCATTATTCCTTCTGAGTTCGCGGACCGGATACGGTCAATCTCAGCATGTTTTTTTCTGTTTTCTTCATCCCGTTTTCTCTCTTTTTCTTTTAGGTCTTTTAAAAAAATTCCAACTTGCGCAACTAAAAAAGTCATTACTGCTGAACAAACAATGTAAATAATATCTGAAAGTTCCATTCTTTTTCCCTTCTGTAAAAAAGAGACCGCCTAAGCGATCTCTACTTTTAAAATATTGTCAATATCATTTTTATACTGTGGATACTTTTCCGTAACCGCTTTATACTCTAACTTCCCTGCCTGGATTCTCATTGCTAAATATGCTGCCATTTTTTTACACCCCCATGATTACCGCATCCAGTGCGGACTGTGTCAACTCTAACTGTCTTTTTAATTCATCAACTTCTGCCCGAAGAGCTGCTATATCTCCCTGAGGCTTTGGTTCCGGCGCATCCACGTATTCATAATAGTAACCTTGTTCCGGCGTGTAATGTGCCTCGGCGATTTTTCCTTCCTGCCGATCCGGTTCCGGAATTTCGTCAATCAGATAGCCTTCCTGTAGTAATTCTTCCTCTGTTTTTTTCAAGCCATAAGTTTCATCAAACGGCATAAAGTGAGTGAATACAACTTTTGTATTTTCAGTTTTTATAAACTTCTTTCCCATTGTTTAAGCCTCCTGATTTTTTTGCAAATAAGCAATTTTTTCTTTGTTTACATCAATTGCATATTTTTTTAAATGTGCATCTTGTGTACTTTGGTTAAATTCTCCATCGATTGTTATTAAATTTCCATTTTTTATTATTATATTTTCGCAATAATTTGTTGTCTGAAAAAAAGGTTGCATTTCTCCATTTTTGTTCATAATACAAACCGGCTTAGTATAGTAACATTCAGATAAACGACAATAAATAGCGCCGTTATCTTCTACTATATAATCCAAAGGACTTATTAGAATAAACGTCGCAATTTCATTGCCGTCCGGGTCTAAATAATACAATTTCGCATCTGTATAGCTTGGATAAACAAAAATATTACCTTCTTTGTCAAAAAACAAAAACGGATTCAAACTATTTTCAAACGTTTTAATTGTGGTTTTTCCTGATGAAGATAATTCTTCAAGAAGTTTTAAATTGCTATCATATGAACCAATTACATATATTCTTCCGATTGGACTCATTCTTATTGAAAGATTATCAGAACTGTTGCTTACTCCTGTGTATACATCAAAAATTTTTTTACCGCTACTAGAAATTTTCATACAATGCCAAGATGTTCCAGTTCCATATTCGACACAAACATTGTCGTCTAAATCTGTAGAAAAATAAGTTACATCATATTCTCTACTGCTTGAATATCTTCCTATTGAAAGACTCCAAATTTCTTTTCCATTTTTGTTTTTCTTTATAACGTCTCTATAATAAGTTGATAAAGCATCACCTTCAATGCAAAAACTGCCATCTGAAAACACAGCAAAATGATCACTAAAAGAACCAACATATTTTTTTGTTTGCCCGTCCGGGCTTACTACATAACCGGAAAAGTAAATATATCCATCTTCTCCAACCTTTAGCTGATCCTCTTTCATTATAGTAGATTCGCTTAAAATTAGACTTGTGTCTTCCCAAATTTCAGAAACATTACTTGGAAGAATATTTGTTTCTTCTGAAATATTTACAACGGAATATTGCTCACCGCTTTCATCCACGATCTGCATCTTCCCCGCAAGCCCGTCAATTCTTTCCGGAAAGTTCATTGCAGGAATCTGTCCTTCGCTTCC
>NZ_JACRYT010000047.1 GCF_014333425.1 Zhenpiania hominis
GGGTTCCTGCTGTCAATATTTTAATTATCACGGAGCATAATCTCTCATAAAAGATAAGCCCCGAATCCATCGGGGCCTATCTTAAAGATTTTTTGGGACATTTTCAAAAATGCTTGACAGCAGGAATTTAACGCTTTTGCAAGCTTTCAAAATCAAATAGGGCTAAAGCCTCTTCCATATCTTTTCTTGTCAAAATACAGAGTTGATCACTTTTCTTTTGCAGATTCGCTATTTTTTTCTCACACTCATCAAAAACATCCAGTTCGGTTTCTGTCAATCCCCCGTACTTAAGCAACAAACTCCGCTTTCGATCCCAGTTCTGCTCTTCCTCCGCATTTCGAACTGCGGCAGCATCTGCTGCGACTGCCTTTCCAAGTCCAACCCCGAATTTTTCAGACAAACTTTCATAATTTGCGCACCCTGTTTTCTTCCTAACCGTCTGATCCAGTTCTTCCATCAAATCGGTACGCTCTTTTTCAAAGGCCTGTTCCACTCTCTCCGTAAGTACCTTCGAAACGCCCAGTGTTATATAATACTTTCCAACCTTGTTAAAGGCCTCTGCGCTATCTTTTTCTGAAGTCTCTATATAGGGAAAACAAAGTCCGGATTCGCTCTGAATCAAATCCACACTTCTTGCTTCATCGAAACCTCCCATATTGGGGGTAAAGCCTGTCCAGGGGAAACTTCCCTCTGGGGTTAAGTCAATGGAAATAATCGAACGTGTTTGACTGTCTCTGCCATTGACTTCCGCTTCCATATGTAAATTTCCATCATCAAGCATATATCCTGAAAATTTGCCCCCCTCTGTCTCTTTGAACAATTCTCTTAATCTGGTTCCCAGAAGGCTCTTCATCCCCATTTTTTCAAGCTGCTGTTCTGCAGATCCATAGGATGAGAACTCCGTTCTGGTGGTGGCAAACTTCAAATTATATTTCCTGCAGATCTCCTCTACTTTCGAGGGGACATCATAAATTGCGCTTTCACTCGTATCCGCAAGCCGCGCCCATTCCTCTTCCGTCATATGATCCAGATAAGAATGGTATTCCTGTGCCGCTTTGAATTCGACCGACTCCTGCAAGGCATTAACCGGTGTTACAGAACCGTCCCGGTTTTTCGTATAAGGGAAAAAAATTCCCGCCGCGTAAGAAATCACTCCTACAGAGAACATCAAGACCAAAACAGCTGCCAGTACAAACAGCAGTTTCCTTTTTTCTCTCTTTCCTCTAAAACCAGTTCCTTCGACAGCAATTCTTTCCGCAAATCCTTTTGGAATCTTTTTTCTACTCCTGAGGCCCTGTAGCTTTAACAGCTGTGCCGTAATCAAATCAGCAGTATCCACATCGTCGCCCTCAATCGCACGTCCCAGTTCTTCTTTCAGCCTTGCAATTTTTAAATCATTCTTTCTCTGTTCCATACTACCGCTCCTTTCTCACAGCCGATCCGACAAGCCCAGATCCATAACAATATTTCTCACTGCCTTTCGCAGTCGTACATATTTCATCTTCAAAGCGCTTTCCCGAATTCGCTTTTCCCGTGCAATCTCCCTCATCGGCTTGTGCTCAACATAGTAGCTCTGGTACAACTCTTTCTGTTCGTCTGTAAGCTGGCTCAGTACTTGCTTCATATATTCCTGCTCGTCAATTTCCTGTTCCCCTTGCCATATCAGTTCATCAAAAAGATCTCTCCGATCCACTGCCATATTTTCCTGAAGCTCTAGAGACTCATTCCTTTTTTCTTCTCTCAACGTCTCTAGTACTTTAATTTTTGCAGTCTTATAAAGAAATGCTTCCGGCTTTTCATGTTTCATGAAATCTTCCCCTTTTTGCCAGGCGATCAAGAACACTTCCTGAGTAAGATCTTCCGCAAGAAAGGCTTCTCTAGTCATTGCGTATATATAATTATAGATTCGAATATAATTCTGGCGGCAAATTTTCTTAAAGCTTTTCACGTCCTTTCCCTCCTTCATTTATATATGTGAAAATCTGCTCTAGGTAACAAAAAAATCTCCCGCACTTTTCAAGGCAAGAAAAAAAGGAACGATATCCATTGTATCGTTCCTTTCTGCCTAAACCGGCAACGTCCTACTTTCCCAGGCAGTCTCCCGCCAAGTATCCTCAGCGCTGGGGAGCTTAACTTCTGTGTTCGAGATGGGTACAGGTGTCTCCTCCCCGCTTTTGTCACCGGATTTACGAATCCTAGCCCTGTTTTCTTACAAACAGTCTGGCCTCTTCCCTTCATACCCTCAAAACTGAATAAGAAACTTCTTCCTTCCAAACCATTGGTCAAGCGTTCGACCGATTAGTATCAGTCAGCTTCACACATTACTGCGCTTCCACCTCTGACCTATCTACGTGGTAGTCTTCCACGGGTCTTACCTCTAAAGGCGGAGAT
>NZ_JACRYT010000048.1 GCF_014333425.1 Zhenpiania hominis
ACTGATAGATATATACATCCTTGTTGTTGGCACTGCCGGTAATATTTACATACATGGTGAAAACCTCCTTCTTTATATTATATCACAACGAGCACCGACAAGCACTAACAAAATCATAAAATTTGACAAAAAAATTCACCGCAAGCGGTGTTATTTCAATATGTCTGGTTTTTGCAATTGAAAATGATGTGTCAAACTCCCGAAATTGCCAGAAATTATTGCAAAATCGTGAAATAGATGACAAGGGAACGAAATAATGCTATAATACGTGAGTGTGTGCCATAGGGAGGAGAATCCTCGGGCATACGCTCTTTTTGGTAAAAGGCGGAAATACGTTCTGCCGAAAGACAGGAGGCAGCAACATGAAATATGTTGAGGAAAGTTGTGAAACTTTTATCGATCTGCTCGCGGGTAAAGGACCGACTCCCGGAGGGGGAGGCGCTTCTGCGCTGACAGGCGCGCTGGGAACAGCCCTGGGTCATATGGTCGGCTCGCTTACAGAAGGAAAGAAAAAATATAAAGAAGTAGAAGGCGAGATTCGGAGCTGGATGGAGCAGGCGAAGGAAAATCAAAAAGCGCTTTTGGAGCTGGTTCAGGAAGACGCGCGATCTTTCGAACCGTTGGCGGCGGCATACCGAATGCCGTCTGAAACAGAGGCGCAGCGGGAAGAAAAGGCGCGTATTATGGAAGACGCGCTGAAAGAAGCTTGCCGGGTACCTTTTGCCATTATGGAAAAATGTTGTGAGGGTATTGAACTCTGTGGGAATTTCGCGGAAAAAGGAAGTAAATTGGCGATAAGCGATGCTGGAGCCGGCGCCAGCTTTTGCAGAGCCGCTCTGGAGAGCGCCAGCTTTAACATTTACATTAATACAAAGTCCATGAAAGACCGGGAGTACGCGCGGCAGGCAAACCGCAGGGCGGATGAAATGCGAAGCGTTTATATGGCAAAAGCCGACCGGATTATCGAGCAGGTTTTTCAGGAAATCAAATAGGAGAACAACCATGGCACAGAGACTGGAAGGAAAACAAGTTGCCGAGGCAATCACACAGCGGGTGCGGGAGAAGTCGGAAGCTTTAAGAAAGCGGGGGGTGGTACCGACCCTGGCGATTGTCCGGGCAGGAGAAAACCCGAGTGATTTGTCGTACGAGCGGGGGGCGATGAAAAGGGCGGAAAAAGCCGGAATTGAGGTAAAGCGTTTCCTCTTTGAGGAAACGGTTTCCCAGGAGACGCTTCTTGCGGAAATCGACAAAATCAATCGGGATGACGGCATTCACGGCGCGCTGATCTTCCGGCCGCTTCCACAGCAGATAGACGATGGAGCTGTCCGGGCGGCGCTGCTGCCTCGGAAAGATGTGGACGGCATTACGGAAGGTTCCCTTGCGGGAATTTTTACCGGAAGCGGAAACGGCTTCGCGCCTTGTACGGCAAGAGCATGTATGGAAATCCTGGATCATTATAAGATCCAGCTGAGGGGAAAACGGGTGGCAGTATTGGGACGAAGCCTCGTTATCGGAAAGCCGGTTTCTATGATGGCCCTGGCAAAAAACGCGACGGTTACCATCTGCCACAGCCGGACCGGGGATGAAGCTATGAGGAACATCTGCCGGGAGAGTGATATTCTCATTGCCGCGGCAGGACAGGCCGGGATGGTGGATGAAGGATATGTCCGTGAGGGACAGGTGATTCTTGATGTGGGAATCAACGTGGATGAAGAGGGCAGACTCTGCGGAGACGTGGATTTTGAACGCGCAGGCGCTGCCGGTTATATTACGCCGGTTCCGGGTGGAATCGGCGCGGTGACAACCGCAGTTCTTATGCAGCAGACCGCGGAAGCGGCGGAAATGGCGAGAACAGCTAAAGCTGCGGCAGGACTGGTTGAATAGATAGAGGGGAATTGGGAAGCTGGGAGAACAATTTACTATTTTAAGGAGGACTATATGGATTCATATGGTATTTTGAGCGTCCTGCCGGTACTGACCATCCTGGTCATCGCGGTTACGACAAAGCGGACCCTGTTTGCGATGCTTTGCGGACTGTCGGTGGCAGCGGTGGTTTTAGGCGGCGTTACGGGCTGAAGTGCTATAATAAAGTTGTAACGGAAGTGGCTAATAAGATATACTAAAAACAATGAGAAAAGAGGTTCTTATCATGCCACAAAATTACACACCAGAGTTTAAAAAGAAGATTGTCC
>NZ_JACRYT010000049.1 GCF_014333425.1 Zhenpiania hominis
GCCATGCCGTTTTTTATCCACTATTCACTTTTCAATGTTCAAATTACATCAAGTAACAAGTTGTAACTTTTTGAGCTAAATCTATATATTTCACTTGACTTTTATATAGTTAGCTTTCTCTTATCCTTGAGGGTTTTCTGCATAATAGGCTTCTACTTGTTCATAGGTCATTTTGGAAAAGTCCGGCGCACCTCCCGGAAGACCGTCTCTTGCCTGTCCCGGCTGTGCTCCCTTTACCTGTGGCTTTTCTTCCTGTCGGAACAAAAATTTTGTATCCTCGCTTGTCTTCAACTTCTCAAGCTGTTCGGAAAGTCCGGTCAGGGTTCCGTCCTCAGAAAGCTTTACCGCGTCCAGGTCCAAGAACGGAATGACGGCTTTATTCTGCATGACATTTGCCTTGCTCAGAGCTGTTTCTACCGCATAATCCATCTTTAGTTTTGCGATAGCAGCATCAGCCTGCTTCTTTGCTTCCGCATTAGCCGTCTCAAGCTCTGTAACCTTTGCCTGCAGGCTTTCCGCATCCAACTTCTTTAACTCAGAAAGCTGTTTATCCCGCTCTTTTATCTGGGATTCCAATTGCTTTTTCGCCTCGTTGGTCGCATTAAAATCAGACCTTGCCACAAAGTCCTTTCCAATCTGATCGGAGATTTTTTTGTCCATCTCTTCCGTATAGCTGTCGCCTAACACATCTTTTAACCACTCTAACATTCTGTTTCTCCTTCCTCTGCCGTCCTTTTTATCCGGCCTGTCCCGGTCTGGCAGCCGCTCTGTTTTGTCTCGGAGCACGGGTAATTTTTTGTATAACAAAAGACAGCCCGTAACGGACTGCCTTTGAATAACCTTATATACAGTTTGCTTCCTGAAACGCTTTCAATATCTTTGGGGATTGGATTGCAAACCAGTCAATCATTTCCTCTGATTCCGCCCATGCTCCACCGTAAACCGAAGAGCAATTATCTAGTCCGCTTTGGTACAAAAAAGCATGTATAATCTCATGACGCAATACGGATTTCTGATATGCTTTTAAATCCTTTTTACTATTTTTCTCCCGCTGCATCTCAGCAATTACAATCAGGTTTACTGATGAGTCATGGTATCCGTCGATCCCGTCTAGTTTTGGGTCTTCTGTGATACTTCGATACTCGATTGTATATTCAGTCCCTAAAATATCCACCTTCATATCTTACTCTCTCTTTTTCCCATAAAAAGACCCCGGGCCCGAAGGTTGCCGGAGTACGTTCTTCTATAATCCAGGAATTGTTTCTTTAATTGTCTTCAAAAAATCTTTGGCCTTCGCCATTTTAGAATTGTCCTCTAGATACTCAATACCTCTCTGCGTAATTTTGAGATTCATGAGTTTGATTCCAGGGGCAGTACCCATCCGAGGAACGATTGTAACTCCCGTAACATACCCTTCATTGGAAAGACTTTCCATTATGTTGGTCCAGTACCCGTTGTTGATTTTAAGCGCCTCTGGACCGAATAAGTCAATATCCGGTTCATCCCCACCTCGAAAGCAATCGTATAAATACGACAAAATTCGATATACAATTACGAAATAATCATCTTTGGCCATTGGTTCCCTCCATTTCCTGCAACTTTTATTCTACAAGTATGTTTCCAGGTGTAATATGAATAAAGTTTCCACATTTATTACACTTATATCCCAAGATAACTTCGCCACCATCTACAGCCTCATAAAAGCCCTCTTCGCAGTTATCACACAAAACTTTTTCACCGGAATGAAGCATATTGAGTTTTGATTTTTTATTTTCAGAATTTCCGCCCACTCCTATATCCACCTTTCTTCCAATTCAGCTCAGGATACGCTTTCTTCACTAATCCAATTATATAGCGCTTTTCTGCAAAAGTCAAAGTTGTCCTGTTTTCAGGCGGTGTCAAGTTGTTGTGGAGTTTTTGGTTGACAGATCCAAAATGATTATCATCTAGCTTAGCGGTATGCCTCTGTTCATGCTAAGGCTTCTGATCAGTGTCTGGGTTCCGCTGCTTCCATCGAAAACAGGCTCTCTCCTCTCAAATATGCTGAAATCAATCGCTCCCTCGCAGGCCTCCTCTATGATCCGTTCTGCATATTCACCATAGCTGCCTTTTCCTCTGTCTTTGTCCTTGAAATCCCTCGCTTCTATCTTTCCTCGGTTCTTTATGTATATCCTCTGCTTCGTCAGTTT
>NZ_JACRYT010000050.1 GCF_014333425.1 Zhenpiania hominis
GGTATCAAGAAGATAACACCGCCTGAAAGCATGCTGTAAACATTGGAATTTCAATGAAGAACAGGTGCTTTTTTACAAAAAGCTTTTTTTGTTCATAGTATTATGGTACAATTTAAGTAGGTTATTTGAAAAAGTAAATGTGCGTTTGCAATTCTAAATGCAGCACTGGAAAATCACCCCGGATTTACGTGCATTAACTCCTGCAAAAGTGCGTTTAAGAAATCGTAAATGTTACTTGTGCAGAGGTTAATATTACATTTCACTGAAAATCTGATACAATATGGTTAAAGATGCACATACCAACCAACGGACTGCATTTAGTTAAAACTTTTGTGATTGTAAATGCACCCCGCTTTATGTATGGAATTACGCATCCTGCCTGGCAAAAAATAGCGTTAACTTACTTTTTCAGCAACTCCGGTTTCAGACACAGCTGATCCAGAGGTATGTATTCCAGGCCAAGCCTTGTGGCAGTCTCCTCACCATACAATTCGATGAACAATTGTACCGGGGCCTTTGCATTCAGGCTGCCACGAGGCATTGAATTGACATGATTCATCACAAGATCAACATCTTTCTGTGTCAGCTGGTCGAAAGAAGTCCCCTTAGGTAAGATGTAACGAATGTATTCATGGTTGCGCTCACATCTGCTCTTTTGATTGGTCTGCTGTGGATCGCAGTAAAACAATCTACATTGGATTTCGCCGGTTACAGTATTGATTTCAACAGCGGAAGGGTTGGTAAACTCTGTACCTCTGTCTGAGAGTAACAGAGGAAAAACTTTTGCAAAATCATCATCCAGAACTGTTCTGATGCTATTAAAAACTTCTGTCACTGATGCAGATGTATTGGTATCTCTGATATACATTAGCTGCAGATCGCAGTTTCTGAAAAATATGGTAAGGAGAACTTTACCACCTTTTCTACCTTCTACCGTATCCATTTCACAGACATTTACATAGGGATTTTTCTCTGTAAAATCCAGAAAATCCGCATAAGTTCTGCCCACATGACATTTCTTGTCTACATGAAGTATGGGGCCGCTTTTGTTCTGTGTGCTTTCCTCTGAACTTTTCGCCTTAAATCAATGTTATTCACATCAAAGAAACCTCTATCGATGTAGCTGTACAGGGTTCTGATAGAAACAGGCATCGAATCTGCAAAGGCATCATAGCAGACAGGAATAGAAATACCGTTTTTAATGAGGGGGATGATATTTTTCTCAATAAAAGACATTTCTTCATCTGTGAGGGAAATCCCCACTCTTGAATCACGGAGAGTGTTTTTGTATTGCAGCTGTGCATAATCGGCCTCATACATTTTCTTCATAAGAGCGCAATGGCCCCGATCATCGCATCCATTGCAGACATATGGAGCACGAGTCAGCTTTTTGCAAGTCTGCGGCTCATACCTGTCACAGTATTGCGCACATCGAGAACAGGCAATTGAGCAGACTCTTTTTGTGCATCCCGGAGCAGGACATTTCGTTTGATCTTCAAAGATACATTTGAATTTACATTTGCTTCTGGCGGGCTTGCCGACATATTTCGCATACGCCCTGACTTCGCGACTAATGGTGGTGCGATCTTTACCGACTTTAGAGGCAATTTCAATAAAGGAGCACTTTAACGTCAATGCTTTCTGGATTTGCAATCTTTCATCATAGGTAAGATGTTTCATAATGGATTCCTTTCTAGGCAGGATACACGTTTATTGTATTAAAAAATCGTGAAGTTGTAGACGCACTTTTTTACTTCACGATTCTTGTATATTTTATTGCACGCTTTGAGGCATTTACTTTTTCAGTCAACCTACAATTTAAGTATGAAAAAGGATAAACTCACCAGGCAGCAACTGAATAGTTTAGATAAAGATATATGGATCACACTACTGTTAGATATGCAGGATCCGATCCTACAGCAGACCATTGCCATCGAAAAGCTGACCGAGCAGATCGCTCTTATGAATACCAGAACTTTCGGTAAAAAGAGTGAGAAACTCCAGATAGACGAAGACCAGCTTAGCTTCTTTTCTGAGATATGAAACGAGGCAGAAAGTCTGATTGA
>NZ_JACRYT010000051.1 GCF_014333425.1 Zhenpiania hominis
TTCCTGAGCAGATGATCCTGAGGGACGAGTTCCTCTATCGAGATCATCTGTATCTGTTTTTTCTTGTCTTCGGTATTGAGTTTGGTGATCATTGCGGCATCCTCTTTTCATTTCTCTTTTTTATATTATATCATATTTGCCGTCTTAATTATTGGAATTTCAACATTTTACTTTATCTTATGCATGGAAAAAGCCCAACCTCTTTCTGTTCAAAGTTGGGCTTTTGTCTACAGTCTGAAAAAGAGCCTGTTTTGGCTCTTTTTTCTGGTTTGTCATTTAACTTTCACTTTCTTCGTCCCACTGTAAGCTCCATAAATTTTTGTCTTACCAACCTTCTTATACGCCCGAACTTTTACATAATAAGTTTTCCTTGCTTTCAGCTTTTTCACTGTCCGTTTGATGGTCTTATTCTTGCTAATGGTAATCGTCTTCTTCCCTTTTTTGAATTTCTTGTTCTGGGCGTATGTAATCTGATAGCCGGTGACTTTCTTATCCCGTTTCCAACTTACAGTCATACGCTTTTTGCCTTTTTTCACTTTCAGGCCCGCTACCTTTTTCGGCTTCACCGTGATGGTAACGTTTTTACTTGCTGCATTGTAGTTTGCGGTTGCTGCAGCGGTGATGGTAATGGTCGCTTTGCCCGGTCCTTTTAAGGTAACGCGGCCTGTGTTGCTGACGGTTGCTACTTTGGTGTTGCTGGATTTATAGGACAGCTTTCCGCCGCTGGTCGCCTTTGCTCCCAGGCTGAATGGCTTGTTACCGTAGGTTTTGGTGAAGTTCTTTGCTGTAATCGATGTAGCTTTTTTGGTCACCTGCACTTGACAGGAAGCGGACAGTCCGTTTTGCGTACTGGCTTGGATCGTTGCCGTTCCCGGTGACATTCCCGTTACAGTTCCATTCTGATCCACTGCCGCAATCTGCGGAGCGCTACTTTTCCATGTTATGGCAGATATGGCTCCCCTTGGAGAAAGATTTGCCGTCAGTTTTAATCTTTCTTTATACATCAGGTTCAAAACCGACTTACTTAACTGTATTGCTTTTGGAGGCACCTGTACCAGAACTTCAACCTCTTTTGAAATCTGATTGTCCGCGCTTCCCCAGTCCGGCTCCTGTGTGGTCACAACAAAATAATTTGCCGTGTCCTTTTCATCTACATTCCGAATTATCAGCTGGCTTCTGTCAATACTGTACTTTTCATTATTTGTAATCGGATAAATATGGACGCCATCCGTTTTATACCAATAATATGTCCGCAAAGATTCATTAAAATCACTCAAAATTTTTATGGTAACGTTTTCTCCCGGTTTTGGTCTATATGACGTTTTTTCTATTTTAAAATGACTGCCTGCGTCTGAATTCTCAGTTTTTATATAGACTGGAAAGTCTTGTTTTTTCAGCAGTCCTTCCGGATCGGAAACAACATCGGGAATATCGGCAGCATCAAACTCCGGCCACAAAATTTGTCGGTATTCATAGTTCGGGAAAAAAGAGTATTCCATGTCTCCTTCCCTGTAGCCGCTGATCGGAATTTTAAAGCGCGCTCCTGATTTCATCTCCAGGATCATATACTCTGGAAGGTGCAGTTTTGCCTTTTTCAAAGCGTATCTCTGGTTTGTTTCTTCCACAAATGTGGATGTCTTATTTCCCTCAAAAGAAATCGATTCAATTTCCGATGGCACACTTTCATATTTATCGAAAAACTGTACATCATAAACCAGATTTACAATTGAACCATCCTTTTTCAGCAGATTATCAATTTGGACTCTATAGGTACCTTTGAAGTGCTATAATAAAGTTGTAACGGAAGTGGCTAATAAGATATACTAAAAACAATGAGAAAAGAGGTTCTTATCATGCCACAAAATTACACACCAGAGTTTAAAAAGAAGATTGTCC
>NZ_JACRYT010000052.1 GCF_014333425.1 Zhenpiania hominis
AGTAACTTGTAAAAGTAACATCCACCCGTTCTTCGGTGCACATGGAAGTTATTAATTCTAAACAAGGTGGGTGGAATTTAATAGCTCGGAATGATAGAATCTATCTATTCATCCACTTCGTTACTCCGGCCGGAACAGGAGGAAACTATGAGCAAACACAAACATTTGACCCTGGATGAACGTTACCAGATCCAGCGCTCCCTTGGAGAAGGTCTCAGCTTTCGAGCCATCGCTTCCTTGATCGGAAAGGATTGCACCACGATTTCAAAAGAAATCCGGGCTCATATCCTTTTTGAAGCCAAGGGGGCTCCCTACCGGCCTTTCAATGACTGCTTAAACAGACGCCGCTGTTCTCATTTCGGCGATCTTTGTTCCCCATGCAGTCGAAAAAGAAAAACCAAATGCAGTTTCTGCGGCAAGGGTTGCAGAAACTGTCCGGACTATCGGAAAGAGGACTGTCTCCTGCTTCGGAACCCCCCTTATGTCTGCAATGGCTGTCCGAATCGAAACGAATGTACCCTGGAAAAACATCTCTATGATGCCAAAAGCGCCCAGCAGGAATATGAGCAAGTCCGCTCTGAATCCCGTTCCGGATTCAACCTGACCGAGCAGGAACGAGTTCAGATGGACCAGGTGATCAGCCCCCTGCTCAGGAACGGCCACTCCCTTCACCATATCCTGCTTCATCATCCAGGCCGGATCCTGTGCTGTGAGAAAACCCTGTATACCTATGCCGATCATGGTCTGTTTGAAGCCAGAAACATCGATATGCCAAGAAAAGTACGCTTCCGTCCCAGAAAAAAGAAATCCGTTCCTTTCAAGGTGGACAAGACCTGCAGGATTGGCAGAACCTATGACGACTTTCGAACCTTCCGTGAAGCCCACCCTGCTCTCCCTGTCGTCCAACTGGATACTGTGGAAGGAATCAAAGGCGGAGCCGTCCTGCTTACCATTCATTTTGTCTTGCAGAAGTTCCAGCTCGCCTTCTTCCGAACGAGGAACGATGCAGCATCCGTCACGCAGATTTTCCAGGAACTTTCCGATCGGCTCGGCCCGCAACGGTATCGACAGCTGTTCCCTTTGCTTTTAGCCGATAACGGCAGTGAGTTCTCGGACCCCCGCGCTCTGGAATTTGCACAAAACGGCACCCGCCGTTCTCGTTTGTTTTACTGTAACCCCGCCTCCCCAAATGAGAAGGGCTCCTGCGAAGTCAATCACGAATTTATCAGACGGATAATCCCAAAAGGCAGGGATATTGGCCTGTTCTCTGAGGAAGGTATACGGGTCATGATGGATCACATCAATTCCTACAGCCGTCCGGAACTTGGCGATAAATCTCCTTATGAAATGTTTGCCTTCTATTTCGGAAGGCAAACTCTGGATCGGTTACAGGTTCAAAAGATCCCGCCCAACGAAATTGTACTCACACCCAAGCTGTTAGAACCATATCGCCTGCCGCGTTAAACGGCTTCACACGCGCAAAGCGCGTGTCCTTCTTTACATCCGCTTCCTTTCCCATAGAGCCGTATCACAAACAAGCTCCACGAATCACAGGCGGATGCGGATGGAAGGACAACATATCAAAAGGCCGGAGTCCTGCGCAGTTGGATGACAATCGGATCCCTCTTACCAGAGGTGGAATTCACTAATTCCTAAGGCAACCTTGTGAACTCGACCTCTTGTTATCATGCGCATCCTTCCGGCTTTTTGTCCATTATATCCTTAAAACCGGCACAAATCCATCCATAATTCTCTATTTTTGTAAAAGTAAAATCCATCCTGTAGACTTAACTCTTACAACATGGATTTTACTCTTACAAACTGGACGTTATTTTTACAAGTCACC
>NZ_JACRYT010000053.1 GCF_014333425.1 Zhenpiania hominis
TTATGATTTTGTTAGTGCTTGTCGGTGCTCGTTGTGATATAATATAAAGAAGGAGGTTTTCACCATGTATGTAAATATTACCGGCAGTGCCAACAACAAGGATGTATATATCTATCAGTCATATCGCAAGGAAAACGGAAAGACTTCTTCCCGCATCTACAGAAAACTCGGCAAGTTCAATGACCTTCTCGCCCGATTCGATGGCGACAAGGACAAAATGATAGCCTGGGCTAAGGAAGAAGCTGCTAAGGATACCGCCGCTTACAACGAGCAAAAAGAAAAGGTCTCCGTTGAATTCTCCCCTACGGCACGCATCCCTCTTGATGAAGAACGCAACTTCAATTCCGGATATCTCTGTTTACAGAAATTATGCAGCGAACTCAGGATAGATAACATCTGCAGAAACATACGCAACCGCCATAAATTCAAATATGATCTGCATGCCATCCTCACAGACCTGATCTATGCCAGGATCCTTTCGCCTTCAAGCAAGATGAGCAGTTTTTCATACTGCCAGTCTCTTTTGGAGCCACCCAAATACTCCTTACAGAATATTTACCGTGCACTTTCGATCATGGCTGAAGAAGCTGACTATATACAGGGGGAACTCTACCGTGATTCAAACTTCCTACATGACAGGAACACGAAGATCCTGTACTACGATTGCACCAACTACTACTTCGAGACCGAAGAGGAAAGCGGAGGCAGGAAATATGGCAAAAGTAAAGAACACAGACCCAACCCGATCGTGACCATGGGACTTTTCATGGATGCAGACGGTCTGCCTCTCGCTTTTGATATCTATCCTGGAAACCAGAACGAACAGCTCACCCTCAAGCCTCTTGAAAACAAGGTGATTCGCGATTTTGACTGCAGTGAGTTCATCTTCTGTTCCGACGCGGGACTTGGCAGTGCTAAGAACAGATTTTTAAACAGCTTCGGCAATCGCTCATATGTGATCACACATTCATTGAAGAAATTAAAAAAAGAAGAACGTGAGATAGCGTTGAAACCCACACAGTTCAGACTGCCCGGTTCAGATAAAATGATCGACCTAAGGACACTGGATGAAACTGACGAAAATGTGTTTGACAGTGTCTACTACAAAGAACTCCCCATAGTAACAGGAGACATGGATGAGACCCTGATCGTCACATACTCTCCGAAATACAGGAACTATCAGCGAAAGGTCCGTACACGACAGATAGAACATGCTGAAAAAATGATCGAAAGCGGTAAAAAGAGGCGCAGTAAAAATCCTAACGACCCCGCCCGTTTCATCCGTAAGACTTCGGTAACCGGTGATGGCGAGATCGCCGAAAAAACCATATATGAACTAGATCCGAAACGCATCAGGGAAGAAGAGATGTATGATGGATTCTATGCTGTCATAACAAACCTCGAAGAGGATCCGGCAGAGGTCATAAAGATAAACCGCCGTCGCTGGGAGATCGAGGAGAACTTCCGTATCATGAAGTCCGAGTTCGAAGCAAGACCTGTCTATGTACAGCGCGATGACAGGATAAAAGCCCACTTCCTCACATGTTACATCAGCCTGCTGGTATACCGACTGCTTGAGAAAAAGCTCGACGAAGAGTATACCTGCAGTCCGATCCTCGAGACATTGAGGGGTATGCAGATGACACTTCTGAGCAAAGAAAGCGGCTACATCCCTTCATACAAAAGGACGAAACTGACGGATAAACTGCATAGTGTATTTGGATTCAGGACAGACTTCGAATTCATATCAAAATCAACGATGCGAAGCATTATCAGATCGACCAAACAGTTAGACAGCACAATTAAGAAAAAATAGCACATATCGATGCAAAACACAAAAGCTTGC
>NZ_JACRYT010000054.1 GCF_014333425.1 Zhenpiania hominis
AGAAAGCTAACTATATAAAAGTCAAGTGAAATATATAGATTTAGCTCAAAAAGTTACAACTTGTTACTTGATGTAATTTGAACATTGAAAAGTGAATAGTGGATAAAAAACGGCATGGCAAATAGACCTCATCCTTAACATGAAGCTGTAACGTATAGAAAGCAAATGGTATTATCGAAGCAAAGCCGGATCAAACTGCTGCCCGGTAGTCAGTAGATGGTAGATGACCCGCAACAGCTTTCTAATGCAATGTCCCTGGGCACAGCGGTGTCCTTTGCCCTGCGACCGTTTCAAGAGGTAATACTCCCGGAAGACTTCGTTGTTTTTGACGACAGGAAGGATGACCTGATACAAAGTTTTTCGAAGATATTTGGAACCCTTCTTGGAAATAGCGGTATGCTCGGCCCTGTACTGGCTCGACTGATGCTCATAGGGAGCCACGCCAGCAAATTTTATGATCTTTGCAGCATTTGAGTAGTTGCGTATATCTCCTAATTCCGATAAAATGGATGTACCGGAGAAATGAGAGATTCCCGGTATCGAAAGGATAGGAGAGTTGGTTTGGACGCTGAACTCTTCTATTTTTTTATCAATTTCCGCGATCTGCTCTTTGAACAGCTCGATCTGGCGTACGAGATGTTTTATCTGGATCTCTTCAGAAACGGAGGCGATGCCAATGGAATTCTTTGCAGCGAGCTTAAGTTCTTGGGCAGTCAGAGAAATACGATTGCCCCTGCCGGAGGCTTCAAAGCAATTACGAAGCGTGCGGATATCCGTAGAAGCGATTTTTTCAGCGCTGGGAAAATTTCTGAGGATTTCCATGTACACAATGCCGTATTTGGACTTGAAAAGGCTGTTGTACTCTGGAAAAACAATGTCGATACACTTCTGAAGTCGGTTGGTATAGACATTCAACTCTTCTTTCAAATTGTGATGATGGCGGGTAAGCTGCCTCTGTTCATAAAGGTCAAAACGGTTTACCATTGAGAGCCGATAAGGCTTCTTACGGGAGGAAGAGGAGATGACGTCGCAGATGGTCAGCGAATCCAGGTCATCATTCTTGGAAATACCGCCCTGCATTTTGCGTGTCAGATCCGTAACGACGGGATTGATAAGAGCCACGGAGTAATGTTTGTCCAGAAGACTTTTGAGCAAAGCAAAATGATAGTGACCGGTGTCTTCCATGCCGATGAGGATATCCTTTTTGCTGAAAGACTTACATTTGTCGTAGAAAAAGTCAAAGCCCTGTTTGTTATTGGGGAAAGCAGTCGGTTCCAGGAGAACCTCACTGGTGTCTTTGGAGACGATGGAGAAGGTGTGGTTTCCTTTGCCGATGTCAATTCCGATTAAAATCATGATAATACGTCCTTTCTGTAAAAACTGTGATGTGTTATCCACGATCCTTAAACCATAAATCCTGGTGCAATATACGAATTCAAAGACTCATCTAACTCATCATTATTTTGGTGTAAGGTGTGGTGAGAACCTTTCTAAAGTAGTCAGAGCCACAAGGAGAAGTACAAATCCACATTCACATAATCAATTTTACAAATTACATTTACCGTAATCAACCACGGATTGAAGAAGGTTGATAGAAAGGAAAGTGTATCTTGTAGATGACTTGCTAAATGAGTCAATTACAATATACCAGTGTATCTTGTAGATGACTTGCTAAATGAGTCAATTACAATATACCAGG
>NZ_JACRYT010000055.1 GCF_014333425.1 Zhenpiania hominis
GTAAACGGTAAATAGCCCGTGCCATGAAAACATAAAAAATGCTCACTTGAATGTGAGCCATCTAAAGATGACAATCGCCGCCAGGTTCATGACTTGGCAGCGTTGATATTACTTGGATTTAGTTTTCTTCTTTTTTCTGCATTCTGCAGGCAGCTGCTTTGACCACGGCAGTAGTGAGTTGAGGAAATTGAGATCTGTATCATCCATGTGCTTTGGAATCTCTGTAAGCAGGTGTTTGAAGTAATTGTAGATATTCAGGTCGTTTGCTTTAGCAGTTTCTACTATGCTGTACAGGATAGCACTGGCCTTGGCTCCATGAACTGTATCGATCAGCTTCCAGTTTTTCTTTCCAACACAAAACGGCCTGATTGACTGTTCGGCCAGGTTGTTATCAAGCGGTATCTGCGGATCATCAAGGAATACCCTCAGGTATTTTTCCTGATTGATGCAGTATTTGATACCATCTGCTGTTTCAGATGAAGGTGGCACTCGATCGATACTGTTTCTGCACCATTCAAAGAAAGTATCGACTAAAGGCTTCACCAAAGTCTTTCTTCGTTTCTTCCGCTCGGATGGCGGCAGTTTCAAAAGCCGGTTATCTGTATGATAGATATTCTGAATCTGGACGAATGCTTCCGCAGCAACTGTCCCGGCAGCTTTTTCTTCGCCAAGACTCCTGTAAACTTGTGCAAATGGTCTTCTTGCATGTGCCCAGCAGCCGGCAACTTTGAAATTAGTATCTTCACGGTTTTCGAGAGTATGATAGACCTGATATCCATCACATACCAGCTTGCCGTCAAAATCGGAAAGAAATTCTTGTGGTGCATCAGCTTTCCGGCTCTTCTGATAATCATAGAGGACTAACTGATTTGTTTTGCACATAGACCCGCTTCTGTACACCCACATGTAATTCTTGTGCATACCTTCACGTCCATCTTTAGTGACCATAACCGGTGTTTCATCTGCATGGATAACCGGACTTTTTAAGAGTTCTTCTTTCATGCGGTCATACACCAGTGAAATATACCGTTCAGCACTTGTGATCACCCAGTTCGCCATTGTCTGCCTTGAAATATTCACATCATTTCTGGCGAATTCCTGTTCCTGTCTGTACAAAGGAACTGCGTTAGTGTATTTGCCATGGATTACTGCCGATACAATAGATGGTGTAGCGATACTTCCGTTCAGCATTTCTTTTGGATGCTCAGCCTTTACGATTTTTCCATTCTTGCCTTTGTAGACTGCGATATGGTGTTCGTGTACTTCGAATACCGCAGGAATCCGTTCCAGATTTTTGTACACCTCGTCAGGAAGTCTTTTGTATCCTTGCGGGAAGTGTTCCGCCAGTGCGTCTTCCGAAAGTGTGTGTTCGATGATTTTGGTATCGAAATCCATCAGGTCTTCATCGAGTTTTCCTTTACGCTTGCGTCTTTTGTGTGCAGGAACTACCACTTCGTCCATAGAAGGTTCTATGGATAACTGTCCATCAATCAGACTTTCTGCCTCGTTTCATATCTCAGAAAAGAAGCTAAGCTGGTCTTCGTCTATCTGGAGTTTCTCACTCTTTTTACCGAAAGTTCTGGTATTCATAAGAGCGATCTGCTC
>NZ_JACRYT010000056.1 GCF_014333425.1 Zhenpiania hominis
GGGCGGTGTCAAGTTGTTGTGGAGTTTTTGGTTGACAGATCCAAAATGATTATCATCTAGCTTAGCGGTATGCCTCTGTTCATGCTAAGGCTTCTGATCAGTGTCTGGGTCCCGCTGCTTCCATCGAAAACAGGCTCTCTCCTCTCAAATATGCTGAAATCAATCGCTCCCTCGCAGGCGTCCTCTATGATCCGTTCTGCATATTCACCATAGCTGCCTTTTCCTCTGTCTTTGTCCTTGAAATCCCTCGCTTCTATCTTTCCTCGGTTCTTTACGTATACTCTCTGTTTCGTGAGCTTCCCGAGTCCTTCCTCACTCCATCCCATCGGGTTTCTGCTGAATCTCTTTGACAGCACATGGCTTACCTGTCCCTCAGTACAGCTTCCAACTTCTCCGTATATCAGCCTGTTCCTTATCGCCTTGTAATTTCCAAATAGGTATTTTCCGAATTCAGATACAAACTCGTTGTCCTTCTCACTTTTGCATGCATCATAAAGACTTTGCAGTATCCTGTCCAGCTTCTTTCTGTCATCGGCTTCCATCGCTTCTTTGATCCTGTTTTTCAGGTTCCTGTTTGGAAAGCGCCTGCCCGCTTCTTTCAGTTTCTTCTCAAGATGGAATCCGTCCATTACCCTTCTAACATTGGAAAATTTCTCGAGCCCGTTATTTATCCATCTGCCTCCGTCTGCGTGCAGATAAATCTTCTCAAGCACATCCGTATCGTAAGTAGACCCTATGTATCCTTCCACGCTTTTCCACAGTTCTTTTGTATTGAATTTCTCATCAACGAAATGCATCGCTTCCTTTGTACGGTTTCTTCCTTTACTTTCTTTTTCCACTCCTTCTGTCACCGTTACAAGTGGCACTGCCCTGATTTTCTTCCCTTTTTCCTTACACTCCTTTTGCATGTGCACGTGATCTTCATCGGCGAATACATGTAGTTCCCTGACTTTACGTTTTGCCGCTCCTTCTTCCGCCCTCTTCTCTATACCTCCAAGCCTCAGGATGCTGTTCCTTACGCTCTGTCTGCTTACTTCTCCGTCCGTTACGATCTGTGCACTGTTCTCATATGACACTTCCGTTGCAAGGCTCACCAGCTTTGCACTCACTCCGTCTGAGATCCTCTCATAACTTTGTACCCCAATAACATGATCCAGCAGATATACATACTGATCATTTTCCCTGTCGTAGTAATAGTCTCTTGGAATATCAAGTCTGCCGAGTTCCGTCAGCAGGCTACGGTCTCGTTCCTTCTCTTTGAGGACGAGACCTTCCGCCTTTCTTCGCTCTTTGTCATCCCGTATCTGCTGATTGAGCCCGGCGGTGATTGCCTCCACGATCCCTATCGCCGCTTCTCTGCAGTCTCCGAGGACATCACTTGACAGGGCATCGATATCCGATATGCCTCCGGAATATGCTCTCTCCAGTATTTTGTGAATGAGTTTTTCTGCAATCTGTTGTATAATGTTTTCCATAGAGACCTTATCCTTTCGTGATTATTTTGTTTTTGGGTAAAACTATTTTATCACTTTGGAGTCGGTCTCTTCTTTTATTTCTCTGAAAACTCCACAACTATTTTACACTATC
>NZ_JACRYT010000057.1 GCF_014333425.1 Zhenpiania hominis
GTCTGCGGGGAGAAAGGAGGGACTATGAACGATTTAATCAAGCGCTCAGACGTAGAGCAAATGCTTACCGCGCTTGGCGGCTGTGATGCATCGGATAAAGAGGCGGAAGGATGGGACAAGGCCATTGATGCCGCGATTATTGGATTGGAAGAGCTTGATTCTGCCAACGAATGATGGGATTTATTATTGATGAATTATTAGGACGGCATAAGGAGAATTGAGATGATAGATGAAAAAAAACTGATAGAAAAAACAGAGCATTATATCAAGCGTTATTTAGAACCGCCATACGGCAGAGAAATTGAAGGCACAGTTGAATTATTAAAGGAAGTTAAAGATGTGCTGAGTGAACAACCTAAAGCTGGAGCGTGGATTCCGTGCAGTGAAAAGCTGCCGGAAAACGACTATGATACGGTCATGGTATTTCTTGATTCTAAAATATACGATATTGCAATTTGGCATAATGAACACGGGTTTAGGCCGTGGTATGCTGCACACTTTGAAGCATCACCGCCAGAGTGGAAAGCTTGCGTAACCGCATGGATGCCATTACCAGAACCGTGGAAGGGAGATTTAAAATGACACCTTATGATTTTATTAAAGATGCAACAATAGAAGAAATTGCAGAAGTACTATATGAATATTATCAAATTGGAACAATAGATAAGTGTCGAGAAATGAAAAAAGAAATAGAGAAAAATAAATGGATTTCATGTAACGAAAAGTTGCCAAACTTTGGAGTTGATGTAGAAGTAACCACAAACAACGGAGAGAGATTTATAGGGCATTATGCAGGTGGTTGTTGGTACGATTCTATAACTGGCGATTATATTCAAGTAAAAGCTTGGAAAGAACCATCTGATCCGTGGGAGGGAGAGTACAAGTGAAGGGACGAATCGTAATAGAAATTGAAGAAATCCCTAAAGACTGCTTCAGTTGTGGCCAAGTCAATGAATATGGATATTGCCAATGGATTAATAAATATATAGACTGTTGTTCTAAAATTGGTGAAAGATATCCAACTTGTCCAATAGAGCCGTGGGAGGGAGAATGATGTACGGATATATTAGTGGATTTACAGATGCCAATAACATCACATTCTGTCCAAAATGTGGAGCAGAAATAACCGATTTTTACAGCGACGGAACAGCGTGGTGCAGAGAATGTGATTTTCGTTTTGGCGTTGTAGAATGCGAGGAGGAATAAAATGGACGCAGTAAAATTTTTGAAAGAAGCTTTAAACTTTTGTAAAAAACAGCCAAGCTGTGATACTTGTGAATTATTAAATGAAAAAATGATGTTTACATGTGCATTTAATATTTCTGAAGATTCAATGAGCGCAAAAGACCCCGAAAAACTGGTTGGGATTATAGAAAGATGGTCAGCTGAACACCCGATCAAGACGAGACAGGATATGATCATAAAGGAGTTTCCGAATATCGAAATGATAGGGGGTTTCATAGATTTGAGGCCATGCGACATGGACCCGGAGATTAATTGTCCAGACGGGACTAATGGATGTACAGAATGCAAAAAAAGATACTGGCTTACGGAGGTAGAATGATGAGATACGAACA
>NZ_JACRYT010000058.1 GCF_014333425.1 Zhenpiania hominis
CTCCGGATCTCTTGCCAGTCTCCCGTGAATAAATATTTTATGCATCGTAACCCTCCAAATAGGATACCGGTCCCGTGAGAACTTTGGTCTGTTTACAGTAATCGCAATGCTCACAGCGTCGCGCCGGTTCCAGTCCGGCTTTGATATCCGCGTACCGGTCAATCTTTGCCTCAATCAGTTTCAGCGCCGTATCCATACTGTATTGAGGGATTTCAAAAATTCCCAGATCCGGCACCTTTTCCTTTGTTGCCCCCGCGATATAAAAGGGCAGTCCGTTTCCTTCAATCGCCTGATAAACCGCAGCCTGCAGATCATATCCCCAGGCTTCCACAAAGGGAATTTTTCCCTCGCCTTCCACCCAGATTGGCGCAAAGTCTTTCATCACTTTCAAATCGACAATCTTTTCTCCCGGATGGTAGCTGTCCATTTTAATCTTCCACTGGTATCCGAACAGTTCTCCTTCCAGAATGACCTGAGGATGCCCGGACATATACTCCATAAAGAGCGGGTCCCTCTCCAGACGCTGGATAATTTCTTCCGCCTGCTTGAAATTCGCTCGAAGTTCCCCCTGCTTTGTGAAGATTTCCGGGTTCTGCGCGCGGAACAGATCCAACGTCCCTTCAAAGTGCGCGTCCACATAGGAGCCAACGAGTAGGGAAACGGTTTTCTCCCGCTCATACTCACCCCGGATTTCCGCCATTGCCGCCGCTTCACACTGCCCAAAGGTTTTGAATTGGCTGGCGCTGAAATATTTCATCTGATTTTCTCTGTCAAAATAGGTTTCCGCTGTCAGCATTACAGATACCTCACTTCCAGTTCGCTGTCGTTTGTCGTTCTGGTTGCCACAAACTGCAGCCCTTTGTCTTTGCATTTCTGATATAACTTGTTCCTGTTTTCGTCGGACAGCTTTTCCGCCCCGTCAATCAAAATGATCTGCAGGTTGTTGGGTTTGGAAAGCGCCACATCCACACACAGATTCAGTTTTTCTCCTTCCGACAGGTTGGAGACCGGCAGCCCGTGAATCAGCGGGATTCCGTTCTCTACGGTCAGTCCCTCCACCGGCAGCGTGGCAGTCTCTAGGATCTGTCCCGGCAGGGTTCTGGCCAGTTCAATCTTTCTCGTCAGCTCGTCCGATTCCGTTTTCAGACGTTTCACATCCGCTTCCAGACCCTGCATCCTTCGATACTCATTCAGATACTTCTTCATGCGTTCCGCGGTGTCGACTTCCTCCTGAAGGTGGCTACAATCCACCGGCTCCTTTGCGATATATCCATCCGCAATCTGCATGTCTTTCGCCAGTTTTGCCTTCTTTGCTTCATATTGGCTGTCCGCCAGAGCAATCTTATCCTGCAGCTTACGATCCAGACCTCCCAGCTTTTCATCCGCTGCCCGGATTTCCGCTTTCAGCCTCTCTATCGTGCTG
>NZ_JACRYT010000059.1 GCF_014333425.1 Zhenpiania hominis
CACAAAAACTCACGAAAGGAACTGGTCTCTTATGGAAACAATTATACAACAAATCGCAAAAAAACTCATCAACAAAATATTGGAGAAAGCATATTCCGGAGGGATTTCTGATATCGATGCCCTGTCAAGCGCAGTCCTGGGTGACTGCAAAGAAGCTGCCGTGGAGATGATCGAGGAGATCACGGTTCAGTTGAACAGGCAGATCCGTAATGACAAGAGACGGAGAAAAGAGGAAGGCCTTGTCCTCAAGGAAAAGGAACGAGGTCGAAGTCTGCTGACAGAACTCGGGCGACTTGCTATCTCAAGGGATTACTATTATGACAAAAAGAATGATGAGTATGTCTACTTGCTGGACCATGTAATAGGTTTGCGAGAATATGAGCGAGTATCAGACGGGGTGAGTGCAAAGCTTGTAAGCCTTGCAACAGAAGTGTCGTACGCAAAAAGCGCTCAAATCGTAGCAGGAGGAGAAGTGAGTAGACAGAGCGTGAGAAACAGCATCCTACGTCTGGGAGGGATAGAAAAGGAGGCGGAGGTCGGAAAGCCGAAACGTAGAGTAAAGGAACTGCACATATTCGCCGATGAAGACCATGTACACATGCAGAAAGAAGGGAAGGAAAAAGGTAAGAAAAGCAAGATGGTGCCGCTAATTACGGTAACAGAGGGAGTAGAGGAAGAGAGCAAGGGAAGAAATCGGACGAAGGAAGCGGTGCATTTTGTAGATGAGAAATTTAGCACAAAGGAACTGTGGAAAAGCGTAGAGGGCTACATAGGGGCAAGCTATGAGCTGGATATAGTGGAGAATATATATGTGCACGGAGATGGAGGACAATGGATAAAGAATGGACTTGAGAATTTCTCGAATGTGAAAAGGCTGATGGATGGATTCCATCTGGAGAAGAGGCTGAAAGAAGCAGCCAGCCGCTTTCCAAACAGGAAGCTGAGGAGGCGGATCAAAGAAGCGATAGAAGAGGATGACAGGAAGAAGCTGGACAGGATCATACAGAGTCTCTGCGAAGCGAGCGAAGATGGGAAGGATAAGGAGTTCGTATCGGAACTGGGGAAATACCTGTTTGGAAATTATGAAGCAATAAGGAACAGGATGATATATGGAGAAGTTGGAAGCTGCACAGAGGGGCAGGTAAGCCATATACTTTCGGAGAGATTCAGCAGGGACCCGCTTGGATGGAGCGAAGAAGGGCTGGGGAAACTGACGAAGCAGAGGATATACATAAAGAACCGAGGAAAGATAGAAGCGAGGGATTTCAAGGACAAAGACAGAGGAAAAGGCAGCTATGGTGAATATGCAGAACGGATCATAGAGGA
>NZ_JACRYT010000060.1 GCF_014333425.1 Zhenpiania hominis
TGTTGTGGTCAAGCGTTTTTGTAACACTTATGGCTAAAAAATATCGATTTATGCAATTCGAGCTTGATATGGTGTTTGATACCCATTGAAACTATGAGGGCGCACATGATTATATGTGATATATGCAAATTCCTCCACCGTCTGATAGAGTGCCTCCTCCGTACGAAATTCATATAGATTTGTGCATTCATTCTTCAAGGTATTGAAATACCGTTCCATTGGTGCGTTGTCATACGGGCATCCAGCTTTACTCATACTTTGTGTTACATGAACGGATTCACAATACTCAACGAATGCTTTCGATGTATACTGTGCCCCCTGATCGCTATGAAGGAGTAATTCTCCTTTCCGCATCGGCTGTGAATCCAAGGCCTTCTGTAAAGTACGGATAGCAAGTTCGGATGTGATATGGCGATCCGTTATACTCGCAATGATGCTGCGGTCATAGAGATCAAGAATACTGCAGTTATAACGCACCTCCCCATTTTTCAGGAACAGGTAGGTAAAATCTGTGCACCATTTTTGATTTGCCCGCTCAGCAGTGAAATTTTGAGCCAGCTTATTCTCAAATACCTTGTGTGGCTTCCCGTGTATATATTCTGGTTTTTTAGGACGTACAATCGCATACAGCCCCATCTCTTGATTCATATACTTATGGATGGTTATCGGACTGTAATGGAAGCCTTTACGTGCCAGATAAACCGTCATGCTTCGGTATCCGTCCACTCCATTGTGCTCGTGATAAATCTCTCGGATCTGCGCTTGTACCTTGGATTTTTGCGTATAGTAATCCGCCTTCCGGTGTTTCCGGTAGTTATAGTAAGCATTCGGGCAAATATCCAACCGACGCAGCAGCCAGCGAAGCCCAAAATCTTTCTGATATTTTTCGATAAACCGATAAGCCTCTAATCGATTTCTTTTGCAAAGAATGCCGCCGCTTTTTTTAAGAAAAGATTCTCCTTGCGGAGTTCTTCATTCTCTTTACGGAGCTTGAGCATTTCTTTCATAGAATCGTATTCTTCTTTTGTTTCCGGGCTTGTCTGGCATTCTTCGCTGAATTCACGGCACCACTTGGAGATGCTGGCTTTTGATACGCCATACTCTGCAGTGATACTTTTGTAGGTACGTCCCTCCTCCAAATGGAGACGGACAATCTTCTTTTTAAACTCTGGTGTGTAATTTTGTGGCATGATAAGAACCTCTTTTCTCATTGTTTTTAGTATATCTTATTAGCCACTTCCGTTACAACTTTATTATAGCACTTCA
>NZ_JACRYT010000061.1 GCF_014333425.1 Zhenpiania hominis
TATGGTTCACATATGATAATGTCTTAGTATACCACAAAAGAAAATGTCCCGAATGTGGTATAATTATCCTCCTATGAGACTTATGAACAGGAGGAAATCATTATCAGAAAGGTAGAACTCTCAATGGACGAACAAAAGAAATATGAAGTAATTAAAGCACTGGCGGACCATCCCAATGGAAACAAGGACCGCGCTGCCCTGACTCTGGGCTGTACCAAACGCCATATTAACCGTATGCTTGCCGGATACCGCAGAGAGGGCAAGGCCTTCTTTGTCCATGGCAACCGGGGCCGCAAGCCTGCCACTACGATACCGGAAGAAACCCGCAATACGGTTGTAGATCTTTACCGTAACAAATATTACCAGGCGAACTTTCGGCATTATACGGAGCTCCTTGAAGAGCGCGAGAACATCCGTATTTCTCCTTCTTCCGTAGCCAAAATACTGGAAGCAGAATCGATCCTTTCTCCCAGGGTTACGAAAGCCAGGAAAAAACGGATCAAAAAAGAACTCCTTATCAAAAAAGAAAATGCTTCTTCCAAAAAGGAAGCCGATGCCATCCAGGCCAATCTTGTGGCAGTCGAAGATGCCCACTCCCGGCGCCCCAGATGCGCTTATTTCGGCGAAATGCAGCAGATGGACGCTTCCCCCTACGAATGGGTCCCCGGCCAAACCTGGCACCTCCATCTGGCGATCGACGACGCTACAGGAACTGTCACTGGCGCATGGTTTGACACACAGGAAACCCTGAGTGGCTATTACCATGTGTTCCATCAAATCCTCACAAACTATGGCATCCCTTATCAGTTCTTCACGGATCGGCGTACCATCTTTACCTACAAACAAAAAAACTCCCCTTCTCTCGATGAGGATACCTATACCCAATTCGCCTATGCATGTAAACAACTTGGCGTCCTTCTGGAATCCAGCAGTGTGCCACAGGCAAAGGGGCGTGTGGAACGTTTAAACCAGACCCTCCAGTCGCGCCTGCCAGTCGAATTACGTCTGGCAGGAATCACAACGATAGAGGGCGCAAATGAATTTCTCCACTCCTACATAAAGAAATTCAATGCAAAGTTCTCTCTTCCTATCCATCATACCAAATCTGTGTTCGTTGAACAACCCTCAGATGAAACCAT
>NZ_JACRYT010000062.1 GCF_014333425.1 Zhenpiania hominis
AGTCCGCGGCAGCTTGCTGCGTACACAAAAGAAAAATATGGGAAAGAACTTTGTGCAGCCTGCGCGACAAAGGCGGCGCAGAAAAAAGAAGAACAGGAGGCCATAAGTGAAAACGACGAGGATTAAGATCAAGAATTTATTCGGAATCGCGGAAACCGAACTGGACGGGAGCAGCGTAGAGATTACCGGAACAAACGGATCCGGTAAGACTTCCGTAATCGATGCCATTCGCTATGGACTGACCAATCAGTCAGAGCGGGACTATATTATTCGGAAAGGTGCGTCTGAGGGGGAAATCCTGATTGAGACGGATACCGGACTATATATTGATCGGAAGAAACGGACCGATAAGGCGGATTACAAGTCGGTGAAAGAAGGCGGGAAGGAAGTATCCGGTCCGGAGTCCATGCTGAAGCAGCTCTTTACTCCTTTGCAGCTGGATCCGGTGGCTTTTATCGGAATGAACAAGCAGGAGCAGAACCGGATCATTTTAGATCTCATTGAGTTTGACTGGGATCTGAATTGGATTCGGGAGCAGTTCGGGGAGATCCCGGAGGGTGTAAATTACGACCAGAATATCCTGCAGGTGCTGCACGATATCCAGGCGGATAACAGCGTGTACTTTCAGACCAGGCAGGACATCAACCGGGATTTGAAAAACAAGCGGGCCTTTATTGAAGAGATTGCCTCCGACATTCCGGCAGAGTATGATGCGGACCGGTGGGAGCGCTACGATCTGGGAGAAGCGTACCGAAAGCTGGAGAGCATCCGGGAAGAAAACAGTCGGATTGAACGCGCGAAGGTCTTTAAAGACAGCTATGACAACAAACTCCGGGGACTGGAAGCAGATCGGGAAATTCAGGTTTCTGCAGAGGAAAAGGCTATCGCAGCGGAACGGGAAGGACTGACCAGCACGATAGAGAGGCTGAAAGCGGAAATCCGGGCAGCGGATGAAAAGCTGGGAGGTCTGGATCGTAAGCTGCAGGATAAGATTGCTCTGGCGGACAGCCAATATGAAGCAAAGAAGG
>NZ_JACRYT010000063.1 GCF_014333425.1 Zhenpiania hominis
AGTCCGCGGCAGCTTGCTGCGTACACAAAAGAAAAATATGGGAAAGAACTTTGTGCAGCCTGCGCGACAAAGGCGGCGCAGAAAAAAGAAGAACAGGAGGCCATAAGTGAAAACGACGAAGATTAAGATCAAGAATTTATTCGGAATCGCGGAAACCGAACTGGACGGGAGCAGCGTAGAGATTACCGGAACAAACGGATCCGGAAAGACTTCCGTAATCGATGCCATTCGCTATGGACTGACCAATCAGTCTGAGCGGGACTACATTATTCGGAAAGGTGCGTCTGAGGGGGAAATCCTGATTGAGACGGATACCGGGCTGTATATTGACCGGAAGAAACGGACCGATAAGGCGGATTACAAGTCGGTGAAAGAAGGCGGAAAGGAAGTATCCGGCCCGGAATCCATGCTGAAGCAGCTCTTTACTCCTTTGCAGCTGGATCCGGTGGCTTTTATCGGAATGAACAAGCAGGAGCAGAACCGGATCATCTTAGATCTCATTGAGTTTGACTGGGATCTGAATTGGATTCGGGAGCAGTTCGGGGAGATACCGGAGGGTGTAAATTACGACCAGAATATCCTGCAGGTGCTGCACGATATCCAGGCGGATAACAGCGTGTACTTTCAGACAAGGCAGGACATCAACCGGGATTTGAAAAACAAGCGGGCCTTTATTGAAGAGATTGCCTCCGATATTCCGGCAGAGTATGATGCGGATCGGTGGGAGCGCTACGACCTGGGAGAAGCGTACCGAAAGCTGGAGGGTATCCGGGAAGAAAACAGCCGGATTGAACGCGCGAAGGTCTTTAAAGACAGCTATGACAACAAACTCCGGGGACTGGAAGCGGATCGGGAGATTCAGGTCTCCGCAGAGGAAAAGACTATAGCAGCGGAACGGGAAGGGCTGATCAGCACGATAGAGAGGCTGAAAGCGGAAATCCGGGCAGCGGATGAAAAGCTGGGAGGTCTGGATCGTAAGCTGCAGGATAAGATTGCTCTGGCGGACAGCCAATATGAAGCAAAGAAGG
>NZ_JACRYT010000064.1 GCF_014333425.1 Zhenpiania hominis
CGTAAACGGTAAATAGCCCATGCATAGATTGAGCACACAAAAAGTATTAAAATGCCTTTAAAGGATTTTTAGTACTTTTTAGGTTTTTGAGGGGAAAATATATGAACATCAATGAAGAAATGAAGTTACACAAATGGGCTCAGGACATGGCCGAACAGCAAAACAGCGGTTTATCACAAGCTCAATGGTGTAAAATGAAAGGAATGCCAGCAACCACCTTCCAATATCGATGCAGGAAAGTACGTCTGGCAATGGAAGAAAAACTGCAGGAAAACAACTCCGATAATGCAGCTATCGTTTGTGCTGATAGCGCTGTTAAACCAGTGAAAGAGCCGGATCATAAACTGTTCTTTGCAAAAGTAGATCTGTCACAAGAACATCACACTGCTTCTGGCATAAACATAAAATTTCAAGATACTCTGATCAGCATCGCTCCGGATGCTCCTGCTGAGCATGTGAAAATGGTACTGGAGGTTATCGCTCATGCTCAGTGAATCAAAATTTGAAGAAATATACATCGCCTGCGGATATACCGATCTTCGCTACGGCATCGATGGGCTTGCCACTACCGTGAAAGAGAAATTTGGATTAAACCCGTTTTCGCCAAACACCATCTTCCTTTTCTGTGGCAGACGAAGCGACCGAATCAAAGCTCTTGTCTGGGAAGGAGATGGCTTCCTGCTGCTGTACAAACGCCTGGAAGCAGGTACATTCAAATGGCCAAGAAAAGAAGATGACCTGAAGAATCTGACATATGAACAGTTTTCGAGACTGCTGCAAGGGTTCACTATCGAGCCCGGTATCAAGAAGATAACACCGCCTGAAAGCATGCTGTAAACATTGGAATTTCAATGAAGAACAGGTGCTTTTTTACAAAAAGCTTTTTTTGTTCATAGTATTATGGTACAATTTAAGTA
>NZ_JACRYT010000065.1 GCF_014333425.1 Zhenpiania hominis
CCGTCTGGCGGTTCGGGACTATCCCATATCGCGTTATCGTATTCTTCTTTCATCCGGTCGTATCCTTTGATCATCCAAAGAGTGTGTCTGTACAAATCCTCTGGCATATCGCTGTTTTTTAAGTAATAGTCCCTCACGTTTTCCCTCCTGTTTTTTATTCCTGCGGCTCTGCCAGCTTGGCATATGGCCATTCAGTTTTTAAGTTTGTTGTCCATGAAGTTGCACCATCCTTAAAGGCATATACCACTCCATCTCGGTATTCTGCAAAATGTCTGCGACTCCAGTAACCCCAGTCTTCTTCGTTCATGCTCACCAGGATTGGCGTATCTACCTCAACTTTACTCCAGTCCACTTCTGGCTCTTCTTTGTATTCTTCATCGAGCCAGAGTGCGGTTAATAATGCAACTTTTTCTGCATTTATAACTTCATAATTGCCACAATCGTATGTAGGAACCACATAGTCATTAAAGAATTTCATTAATTCTCCACTTTTACACACTTTAACTAATTCATTTTTATATTTCTCTCTATTTTTCAAAGTAATCCCTCCCATTCTTTGCATTTACTTAGCCTGTCTACGTATTCAGCATAGCTCCAGCTTTTCATGTTCATACATTCCTCTTTTCTGCGGTGGCAGCATGTCCCGCAGCATCGCTTTTCTACTTCCTCTCTGACCTCGAACATCGCAGGCTTTCCGCTTCTCAGATTGACGGCGGCTCCGAAGTTTGTCTTTATGTATGTTCCGAATAAATCAGCGAAGATATCGCCGCTCTTCAGTTGTTCGTATCTCATCATTCTACCTCCGTAAGCCAGTATCTTTTTTTGCATTCTGTACATCCATTAGTCCCGTCTGGACAATTAATCTCCGGGTCCATGTCGCATGGCCTCAAATCTATG
>NZ_JACRYT010000066.1 GCF_014333425.1 Zhenpiania hominis
CCGTCTGGCGGTTCGGGACTATCCCATATCGCGTTATCGTATTCTTCTTTCATCCGGTCGTATCCTTTGATCATCCAAAGAGTGTGTCTGTACAAATCCTCTGGCATATCGCTGTTTTTCAAGTAATAGTCCCTCACGTTTTCCCTCCTGTTTTTTTATTCCTGCGGCTCTGCCAGCTTGGCATATTCCCAGTGCATATAACTGCTTGCAGTCCAGCTCGTTTTACCTCCAGACCAAGCGTACACTTTTCCGTTTTTATAATATGCGAAATGTGCTCGATTCCATTCTTCATCATCGCCATCTCTTACTAGTATCAGATCGTCATTCTCAACCTTGCTCCAATCCACTTCCGGCTTCTGGTATTCTTCATCGAGCCAGAGTGCGGTTAATAATGCAACTTTTTCTGCATTTATAACTTCATAATTGCCACAATCGTATGTAGGAACCACATAGTTATTAAAGAATTTCATTAATTCTCCACTTTTACACACTTTAACTAATTCATTTTTATATTTCTCTCTATTCTTCAAAGTAATCCCTCCCATTCCTTGCATTTCCATAATCGATCTACAGTTTCACCTACATTTCCGCTGTCCCCGTTTGCACATCGCCCTTTTCTACAATGACGGCATGTCTCGCAGCACCGCTTTTCTACTTCCTCTCTGACCTCGAACATCGCAGGCTTTCCGCTCTTGAGATTGACGGCAGGTCCGAAGTCTGTCTTTATATATGTTCCGAATAAATCTGCAAATATGTCGCCGGTCTTCAGCTGTTCGTATCTCATCATTCTACCTCCGTAAGCCAGTATCTTTTTTTGCATTCTGTACATCCATTAGTCCCGTCTGGACAATTAATCTCCGGGTCCATGTCGCATGGCCTCAAATCTATG
>NZ_JACRYT010000067.1 GCF_014333425.1 Zhenpiania hominis
TCGTTTCCGGGGTGCACACTGTAATCAAGGATCCACCCATTTTCATCACATGCGGTCTCGATCGAATATGCGAATACTTCTTTGTGTTCTCCTTTGTGAAACCAGCCGCTTTCCGGATCGGTAATGCTTTGCTTCTGCTCTTTCAGTTCACTCCTATCCATCTGCCCGCTCCCGGAATTTCTATCATTATCATCTCTGTCGTCTTTATCGTCCTTTTCCTTTAACGGCTTCTTGCCATGGGCGATCCTGTCAGCATTGATCTCCGCCTTCAACTTCTCATCATAGAATCTGGCGCTTTTCTTTGCTACCAGTATGTTCTTTGTTTTCTTCCGGTTCGCTGCTGCTTTTACATGTGTTGCGTCTACAAATATCGTATCCGTGTTTATCAGATCGCATTTCATACACTGCAGCAGTATCTGCTGGAAGATCTGTTCGAACAGATCGGTCCCTTCAAATCTTCTTTTGTAGTTCTTGCCGAATGTTGAAAAATGCGGCACCTTATCGTAAAAATCGAGACCTAAAAACCATCTGTATGCCATATTTACTTCGATCTCTTTTATCGTCTGCCGCATGCTTTTTATCCCGTACATATATTGAATGATCGGTATCTTTATCAGTGTTACCGGATCGATCGATGGTCTTCCGGTCTCTTTGGAATACCTGTCTTCCACGAGATCATATATGAAATTGAAATCGATATATTGATCTATTTTCCTGAGCAGATGATCCTGAGGGACGAGTTCCTCTATCGAGATCATCTGTATCTGTTTTTTCTTGTCTTCGGTATTGAGTTTGGTGATCATTGCGGCATCCTCTTTTCATTTCTCTTT
>NZ_JACRYT010000068.1 GCF_014333425.1 Zhenpiania hominis
GCCATGCCGTTTTTTATCCACTATTCACTTTTCAATGTTCAAATTACATCAAGTAACAAGTTGTAACTTTTTGAGCTAAATCTATATATTTCACTTGACTTTTATATAGTTAGCTTTCTTTTTATTTGGAAGGACAGTGTTCCCTGCGCGCTGTTTTGTTTCACAAAACAGGCAGGGCATAAACTGAAAAATTGCACTGCGGCTAAAGCCGCGCAATTTCTGTATTTGTCCTGCGCGCTGTTTTGTTTCACAAAACAGGCAGGGCATAAACTGAAAAATTGCACTGCGGCTAAAGCCGCGCAATTTCTGTATTTGTCCTGCGCGCTGTTTTGTTTCACAAAACAGGCAGGGCATAAAAAAAACTGCCCTCCGAACTATGTTCAGAGGGCAGATTATACCGCGTTACCACCTCTGTTCACTGCGTCCTCACGGTACGCAGCCTCACTGAGTTCTTACTAAACTCGCTCACTATAACGGGTGAACCCGTTCCAACCTACTTTTGAAATCTGAAAAGAGATTCCTGTTCAGCGGACTGCTCTCGGAATGTATTCGGTCTGGCTCCTTCCCGCGCCTCTCACCATCCGGCTGCTCTCTGTGGGTACTCCTCAGACTTACTGGTTTCCGGTCTTCGCATTTCCAAAATATTATGTCATGATTTTCCGAGCAAGTCAAGAAATATTTATGATTTTGCAAAAAAATTATGGTTCACATATGATAATGTCTTAGTATACCACAAAAGAAAATGTCCCGAATGTGGTATAATTATCCTCCTATGAGACTTATGAACAGGAGGAAATCATTATCAGAAAGGTAGAACT
>NZ_JACRYT010000069.1 GCF_014333425.1 Zhenpiania hominis
TTGGAAATGGGACGTTTGGATTTCTCCTTTTCTTTGTACCGTTTGATGAGATTCAAAGCCATCTTCCGAAAGACATTGAGCTGTTCCTGAACCTCTCTGGTTTCTACTCTACAGGAATCTTCTGCAAAGTGAACATCCAGAAGCCAGTGCATTGTTTCCACCGACCATCCCATTCGCGCATGATGCAACAACTCCTCTGCGCTTAGCTTTCTGCTGCAAATATAGTAATGCCATTCTTCCGTTTTCGGATTCTTTCTTTCCAATTCCGTATGGATTGCCCCAATGCACGCAAGCTGCTTCCACTCTTCCCGCACTGACATCCAGCCGATCTCTTCGGTTACATATGCGGTTCGCCTTTCGATTCGGCCCCGGTTGTTCTCCACCTTCCGCACCGTCTCCATCCGCTTCCTTAGCTCCTGGTCCTGTACATATTCTTCTATTTCCTTTTTCAAGCTCGCCTGGTTATCTTTCGCGCACAATAAGTAATCTCCTTTTTCTCCAGAATTCGTTCCGCCGTTTCCTTCTGGCAGTTCAGCGCATCCGCTACCACCATACATCCCTTCAGTTCCAACTCCTTTAACAGCTCCTGCACCGCCGGAATTTCATTCCTTTTCTCATCCACACTTCTCTGCGCAAAGGTCATTCCCCACTCACTGAGCTGGGCGCTGACAATATGCAGCGGGCTCTCGCAGCGGCTCATTCGCTCGGTGGAACGAATCCTTTTTCCATCGATCGACAGCGTCTGTCCGCTCCAGTCTTCCGGAAGCAGGCTGGTTACCCATTTCGTAAAACATTT
>NZ_JACRYT010000070.1 GCF_014333425.1 Zhenpiania hominis
TGTCAAGCATTTTTGAAAATGTCCCAAAAAATCTTTAAGATAGGCCCCGATGGATTCGGGGCTTATCTTTTATGAGAGATTATGCTCCGTGATAATTAAAATATTGACAGCAGGAACCCACAGCTCATGGTTGAGCAGGCTTGCGGGCAGGCTCCGCAGGGATACGGCGTGACGTATCCCTACAAAGCCTGCCGGCACTAACGTGCTAGCCTACCATGGCTGTCCCTGCTGTAAATACATGAAATATCGATCGCATAATCTGGCGTCTCAGCACCTTCTATGCCACAGTGTGATCCTCAAAGTGATGCGGTTGATTTTGAACAAACTTTCGAAACGCGGAGCGCCGCCACGGATGGTTCATAGGTGGGATATATTTCTTTTTTGGCTTCTGAGCAGGCTGCTCCGCATCCAGATTCTTAGAGGAAGGATAGCGTTCCGGTACTTTTTCCAAAGCATAGATCTCCTTGTCATTGACGCAGCAGTACAGGGAGCCGTCAAACGCCTGGATCACCATCGTTTTCGTGCCATTGCGGTAGTGTACCTGCAGACCACGGTTATCCAGCATCCGGTAATGCTGGTTCTGAAATCGGATGCAGTGTCCACAGTCTACCGTGCGTTCGTTTAATACCGCAAGAATCAGATTGATGGTTTCATCTGAGGGT
>NZ_JACRYT010000071.1 GCF_014333425.1 Zhenpiania hominis
ACGGCGGTAACCCGGGTTCGATTCCCGGTAGGGTCACCATTGGAACACCTGATTTTAGTCAGGTGTTTTATTTTTGAGAGGCACATGGATGGCTGGTCTATATGTGTAAACAGGGGGAGGGAAAAAAAGATAAAAAAGTTTCGAAAAAGGTGTTGACAGAGAGGGAATGATTTGGTAATATAGACAAGCTGTCAGATGAGAGCGGCCACGAAGAGCTAGAAAGAAAGACGGAAAAAAATAAAAAAGTGGCTGACAAACAGCTCAGAAGATGGTAAAATAACAGATGTTCGCTGAAAAAGCGGACAGTGCCCGAAAAGGGCAAGAACCATGAAAATTTCATAGCATAGAAATCCAGCGAACGGGAGTCGAGAGACTTCCGGGAGATGGAAGGAAGACGGACAAGAAGAAAAACAACTTGAACGTTTCCGGAAATTCCAAAAAAGAAAACGAAGAGATTTCGGAACAAATCGCAAAGCGCGAGAAGCGTGAAATGAGCGAGACAAACGAGATTGAACCTTTTCCGAAAGGGAAAGCTTTGATACCATTCAAAAAGAGTTTGATCCTGGCTCAGGATGAACGCTGGCGGCGTGCCTAACACATGCAAGTCGAGCGAGAAGCTTTTAACGGACGCTTCGGTTGAAGTTAAGAGTGGA